>CAUJIO010000011.1 GCA_963205315.1 Pseudomonadota bacterium
AGGCGACGGCAGAGGACATCATTGCCTGGTGCCGGCAGGGCATGGCGGGCTACAAGGTGCCGCGCCACGTGCGCTTCGTGGAACTGCCGAAGACTTCCACCGGCAAGATCCAGAAGTTCAAGCTCAGGGATCTGGCGAAGGAGGAATAGCTCGATATGAGAGTTAGCTCCGATGACTTTGGTTTTGGTGTGCTAATGGGCACACTTCTTGGGCTTGTCTTCGGGCTGATAGCTGGCGCGGCTATAGAATATTGGCTTTTTCCAAAGGGGTTTATTTATGATTACCAGTCCCTCATTGCAGCACTCCTAGCTGCTACATTGGCCTTTGCCACAATTTGGCAGGTTCGCCAGCAAATGCAGAGGCAAGGGCAGGAAGTTCTCAGAACGACTCTTGCGAGGCGCCGCGCGAGCAGAGCGATGCTTAGTACGTCAAGTATTGCGCTACGTAGCATGATGAAGTCGATAAGCGACGAAGTTTGGCCTCGGTACAATTTGATGGAGAGGAATGAGCTTCAAAGAGATGTGTGGCCTCCAATCTCTGAGGTGCCTGCAGATGGATACATCTTGGCGGTACTGAAGGAAAGTATTGAATGGGAAGATGAGGATAGGAATGAAATACTGACCGGTCTCCTAAATGCATTTAACCGTACACACTATGGCGTATGGGCTTGGAATGAAAAGTTGTTTGTAGAGAGTCGTGTGGAACCGAATCCCAAGAAGGATCTGGCGATAATTCTCGCAAGCGCGACCGAAGCCTATGTTCGAATCAACAGTTTGCTTTCGGGAACAATCCAGCCGAAACTCTGTTTCGACGACCTGTTTCCTTTTGCGCACTTGTTGTCGCGGCAGCTGTTAGATCCAAACGTTCATGTCCATTTCATTGACTATCTGAAAGAACATTTCGGGGAATCCCAGATTTATCTAAAGAATGACCTTTAGTAAGCTTTATTTGAGATAGAATTGGTCATCGCGCCTTATGCCAAATGCCGCCGTCTCTTGCGGCATTTGGCATTGCGGCCTATATTCCCCGCATGACCATGCACGATGCCATTGCCGTGCCGCTTGACTATGCCCGGATCGAGCAGGGGGTTTCCGCTGCGCTGGTGCAGGAGTTCATCGGCAGGGGGCTGATTTCGCGGGAAGATGTCTACCGGGCAGTGCCGGAGCGGACCTTCAAGCGGCGGCTGGCCGAGAAGGGCAATCTCAAGACCGAGGAGGCCGATGCCATCGCCCGCACCATGCGGGTGAACGAGCTGGCGCGCTGGGCCTTCGGAGACGATGAGGACGCGACTTTGTTCCTCGATTCCCCCAATCCGCAATTGGGTGGCCGGGTGCCGCGGCAGATGGCGGCCACCGACGCAGGCGCGCGCGAGGTCGAGGCCGTGCTGCACCGCTTCGTGGCCGGGGACTATTCCTGAACGATGGGACTGGTGTGGCGGCTGGCCGATCCGCGCTTTGCGTCCGATCTCGAGGGCAGCGGCAACCGCATCCACGGCGCGCGCTGGAATTCGCCGGGGCGGGGCGTGCTGTATACGTCCGAGAACCTGTCGCTCTGCGTGCTGGAAACGCTGGTGCACCTGCCCGGCGCCTTGCGGACGCATTTGCCGCCGCGACTGGCCTTGCGGATCGAATACCCGGACGATGCCGAAGCGCTGGTGTTGCGGGCCTTGCCGGAAACGGCGCGGGCTGCGAAATGCCGGGAGACCGGCGACCGCTGGCTCAGCGATGGCGCGGCTCTCATTCTCAAGGCGCCGTCCGTCGTCGTGCCGCAGGAAAACAACATCATGTTCAATCCGGCCCACCCACGCATGCACGAGGTGAGCGTGGTCGAAAGCATCGCGTTTCATTTCGATGAGCGGATGGCGTAAGACGGCATTCAACTGGCAATGGAGTTCCGACATGATCCGTCATACCGTGGTGTTCCGCCTGAAGCATGAGCAGGGCTCGGCGGCGGAGGCGGACTTCCTGGCCTCGGCCATGATCCTCAAGACGATTCCGGGTGTGCAGGCCTTCGAGCGCTTGCGGCAGGTGAGTCCCAAGAACGACTATGCCTTCGGCTTCTCCATGGAGTTCGCGGATCAGGCCGCCTATGACGCGTACAACACGCACCCCGACCACGTTGCCTTCGTGCGCGGCCGCTGGATTCCGGAAGTCGCGGCCTTCATGGAGATCGACTACGTGGTGCTTTAAGGACAGCTCTGCGACCAGTCGCGCAGGCTGCGCTTCTTGAGCAGCGCCGTGAGGCCGAGGCTTTTCGCCTGCGCGCAGAACTTGGTGAAGTTGATGCGGTTGTCGGTGTATTCGACCGCGAAGACCGCCTTGCCGGCATCGATAAAGGGTTTCGAGTCGGCGCACCAATGCTGGGCGAAGCAGTCCTCGGTCAGGGCCCAGTCATAACGGTCGATCACCGCCGCCTGGAGTTCTGGCACGTTCTTCAGGCCGATGGACAGGCCCTTGCTGTGCGCCATGGTGGCGAGCCACTTGAGGAAGCGCGCGGTGTCGGCGCGGGAGATTTTGAAGCCGCTGTTGTTCTGCCAGACGTCGAGGTTATCCGGCTCGACCGCAAGGAAGCCCTTGGCGACACAGAGATCGAGGCGCTTCAGCAGGATGGGGCCGAGCAACGTAATGTTGCTGATGTCGACGTAGCGCTCGCCCGGCCAGCCATCGAGCGGCTTGCCGAGAAGTGCAGCGGGGTAATCGCTCTTGTCCGGCCGCCAGTTCTCCCAGCTGCCGACGCTGACATAGCAGATCGGCACCTTTCCGGCGGCCTTGAGGGCGGCAACCTGTGCGGCCTTGTTGTCGAAGAGATCGATGTCGATGGCATCGGCGGACGGGATTGTTCCGTCATAGCCCTGAAGTATCCATTCAAAGGTCGTTCCGGGTTCCGGTACCCAGCGCTCCGCATGGGCCGGCGTTGCCAGGCACAGGATCAACAAGCCGAAGAGAAGGGCGCGCATCAGTGTGCTCCTTTTTGAAGTCCAAGTTCAATTATAGCACGGGCAGGCACGCTTGGCGCCGCTCCATTGACGGAGCGTGATTGGCGCGCCATCGTCATGGCCTCATTGGGAGCATGCAATGGCCGAAGACGGAAAATTCGAAAGCGCGGTCGTACATTACTCGGCGATCGAACAAGAGCCGCGGCGGTACTATCCGGGGTCCGATGAAGCCTTCTCGCATCGCGCGGCCTTCTCGCCGCACTTCAACCTGATGCGACTTGGCATCAATCACGAACGCCTGGAGCCGGGGCGCCGGACCTCGTGGCCGCATGCGGAAGCCGATGAAGAAGAGTTCATCTATGTGCTCGAGGGTGAGCCCGATCTGTGGCTCGACGGTCACGTCCGGCGATTGAAGCCCGGTGATGGCGTCGGCTTTCCGGCTGGCACCGGAATCGCCCATACGCTGATCAACAATACCGGGAGCGATGTGCGGCTCCTCGTGGTCGGCGAGGCAAACCGCCAGCGCAGCCGCATCGACTATCCATTGCATCCCCAGCGCAACGAGCAGATCGGCACACGCTTCTGGAAGGACAAGCCGGCGCAGAAGATGGGTCCGCATGATGGAAGGCCGGATCGCCCGAGATGACGCGGCGACTGTCGGCTGTCACCTATCTGGTGCGTGACTATGATGAAGCCATCGCATGGTTCGTCGACGTGCTTGGCTTCATGCTGATAGAGGATATTGCGCTCGGCGAAGCCAAACGCTGGGTGCTGGTGGCGGCGCCGGACGGTGGCTCGCGCCTGCTGCTGGCCAGGGCCGATGGCGATCGGCAGGAAGCCGCCATCGGCAAGGCGGCTGGCGGACGCGTCGCCTTCTTTCTGCACACTGATGATTTTGCCCGTGACCACGCCGCGATGCTGGCGAAGGGTGTCACCTTCCGCGAGCTGCCGCGCCACGAGTCCTATGGCACGGTCGCAGTGTTCGAGGATCTCTATGGCAATGGCTGGGATCTGATCGAGGCGAGATAGGAAGAGCCCTCATCCGGCCTTCGGCCACCTTCTCCCACCTCGCGGCGGGAGAAGGCTCGTGGGTTGCCTGCCTTCTCCCGTTCGCAGAATGGGAGAAGGTCCCGGCAGGGGGATGAGGTTCTATTCTCCCGTCACCGCTTTGAAAGCCGCAGCCCGCGCGCGCGCCTCCGCCTTCTGGTGTTCGCTGAGTTTCGACAGCATGGAATCGAGTTCGGAATCACCGCGCCCGGCGTTGGTGGCCAGGATATTCCACTTCATCGCCTCGATGCCGTCCTGCGGCACGCCCTTGCCGAAGGCATAAAGTCTGGCGACGCGGTTCTGGGCGATGATGTTGCCGCGCTTGGCCGAAACCAGAAGCCATTGCGCGCCAACCTTGTCTGACTGCTGCACGCCATCGCCGCGGAACACGAGCACGCCGTAGTCCATCATCGCGTCGACATTGCCGGCCTGTGCGGCCTTGCCGATCAGCGTGGCGGCTTCGACGGCATTCTTCTCCACGCCCTTGCCCTCGAGATAGAGCACGCCGAGATTATAGATGGCGCCGGTGTGACCCTGGTCGGCGGCCTTGCGGAACCATTGCGCTGCGAGCGGCAATTGCGGCGGGTTGCCGAAGGCCCCGGCGGACAACAGGCCCATGTTGAACTGGGCATCGGCAAGACCGGCCTCGGCGGCACGCCGCAGCCAGCTCTCGCCCTTTGCGTAATCGACGCGCCCGGCTTGCGGATCGAGATAGATGAGACCGAGCGCCAGTTCGGCGCGTGGCTGTTTCTGTTCGGCGGCACGGCCAAGCCAGTCCATGGCGGTGTCGAGATTGGCAGCCACGCCCTGGCCCCGCCGATACATGAGGCCGAGCAGTGTCATCGCACGCGGGTCCCCGGCCTTCGCCAGTTCACCTGCCGCCGCGAGCGCCGTCGCATAGTCACCGGAATCGATCGCTGTCTGCGCCTCCTCGATGGTAGCTGCCTGCGTGGGTGCGGCGGCGAGGAGGAGGAGCAGGAGTGCGGCGGCCGGTTTCATTTTGCCTCGAGACGTTGCCTTATGGCCGTCACGATGCGGGAGGCGGTCTCGGCATCCTGCCACATGGTTTCGGCAGGGCGGATAAAGTCCGGTTTCTGCGGCAGCAATATGTCGAGGCCTTCGGGCTCGACCGGTTCGAAGGCGACGCAAGGGATTTCCATCATCGCAGACCACCATTTCACGATGGGCTCGCCGCCGATCGAGGCGCCGTTCTGATCCAGCGCCACATAGTCGGCTCCGGCCTCGGCGGCTTCCATGGCAAAGTGGCGCGAGGCTCCGGCATACGCACCGACAAAGCGGTCCTTGCCGACGGCAGCGCGCGCATCTGCAACGGAGTCCGTTGTGGCGTCGATCTGCACGCCATCGGCGCCATGACGCAAGGCATCGCGCGCTTCACCGCTCACTATGACGGCGACACCCAGGGCCTGGGCTGGCGCCGTCACGTCCTTGGCGAGGCTGGCGGGCACCAGGAGGCTGGCCACGTCGCCCGCCCGGCAGGCTGCGGTGAGGCAGTCTACAAGGCGGTCAACGGTGATATCGCCGGGTGCGACGAGAAAGAGGCGCGGGCTCAGGCGGCCTTCTCCCCGTCCTGCGTCCACTTGCCGGATGCGGCGAGCGCATTCATCTTGGCGCGGTGGGCAAATGCTTTGCGGGCCGCGGCGACGTTGTCCGCCTTGCCGCTCCAGGCCTTGAGCGCGTCGGCCTGCAGGGCGCGGCCGTAGGAGTAGGTGAGCTTCCACGGCAGCGGGCCGGCGGCGTTCATGTAATGCAGGTGCGCTGTGGCATCCTCGCTCGACTGTCCGCCCGACAGGAAGGCGATGCCGGGGACGGCGGCGGGCACGCAGCGCTTGAGGACCTTCAAGGTCTTCTCAGCCACTTCCTGGCGCGACGCCTGGGTGGCGCACTTCTTGCCGGAGATGACCATGTTCGGCTTGAGGATGATGCCCTCGAGCTTCACGCCGGCATAATAAAGCTGCTGGAATTGTTCCTTCAGCGCCCATTCGGTGACTTCGGCGCAGGTGTCGATGTCGTGGGCGCCGTCCATCAGCACCTCCGGCTCGACCATCGGCACGATGCCGCCTTGCTGGCAGATTGCAGCATAACGTGCGAGGGCGTGGGCGTTGGCGTTCAGCGCGTTGTAGGAGGCACGGCCATTGACGATGTCGATGACAGCGCGCCACTTGGCGAATTCGGCACCCAGCTTGGCATATTCGGCGACGCGGTCGGCCAATCCGTCAAGGCCTTCGGTGACGGTTTCACCGGGGCAGAACGGCAGCGGCTTTGGGCCCTTGTCGAGCTTGATGCCGGGAACTGCACCCGTCGCCTTGATCATGTCGACCAGCGTCTGGCCGGAAGCGGACTTCTGGCGGATGGTTTCGTCGAACAGGATGACGCCCGAGATATAGGCCTTCATGGCGTCGGTGGCGCCGAACAGCATCTCTCGATAGTCGCGGCGGTTGGTCTCGGTCGACTCGAGCTTGATCGACTCGAAACGCTTGGTGATCGACCCTGTCGATTCATCGGCGGCAAGGATGCCCTTGCCGGAAGCAACCATGCGGTTGGCAATGTCGTTGAGTTTGTCGAGATTCATTTCGCTACCTCCAGGGCCTTGACGCCGGGCAGGGGTTTTCCCTCGAGCCATTCGAGGAATGCGCCGCCTGCAGTTGAAATATAGGTGAAGCCATCGGCTGCACCCGCATGATTGAGAGCCGCCACCGTATCGCCGCCACCTGCCACCGAGACGAGCTTGCCAGCCTTGGTGCGGGCGGCCGCGTGTTTTGCCGCAGCAACGGTGGCCGCGTCGAAAGGTGGAATTTCGAAGGCGCCGAGCGGGCCGTTCCAGACGAGCGTGTGCGCATCGTCGATGGCCGAGCGGACGCGGTCGATCGACAGCGGGCCGACATCGAGGATCATGCCGTCGGCCGGAATGGCATCAATGCCATAGTCATGCCATTCGGCACCGGCCTTGAATTCCTTCGCCACGATGCCATCGACAGGCAGGATGATGGCGCACTGCGATGTTTTCGCGCTTTCCAGAATCTTGGCGGCAGTGTCGACGAGGTCGCGTTCCGCCAAGGACTTGCCGACGCTGTAGCCCTGGGCCAGCAGGAACGTGTTGGCCATGGCGCCGCCGATGACCAGCGCGTCCACCTTCTTCATGAGGTTGCCGAGCAGATCGAGCTTGGTTGACACCTTGGCGCCGCCGACGATGGCAATCACCGGACGCTTGGGCGTTTCCAGTGCCGCCTGGAGGGCTTTGAGTTCGGCTTCCATGGCGCGTCCGGCATAGGCAGGAATGAAATGCGCCAATCCCTCGGTGGAGCAGTGGGCGCGGTGGGCCGCAGAGAAGGCGTCGTTGACGAACAGGTCGCCGAGGCTCGCCAGCATCTTGGAGAAGGCTTCGTCGTTCTTCTCTTCACCAGGGTGATAGCGGGTATTCTCCATCAGCACGCATTCGCCCGGCTTGGCATTGACCACTGGCGCCTCGCGCCAGTCGGTGGAGACGAAGCGGACGGGACGGCCGAGCTTGTCTTCGAGAGCCGCTGCGACCGGCTTCAACGACATCTCCGGAACGACCTTGCCCTTGGGCCGGTCGAAATGCGCCAACACGATCAGCGCGCCGCCCTTGTCCATGATCTCACGCAGCGTCGGCACGACCCGCTCGATGCGGGTCGCATCGGTCACCTTGCCATCGGCGACCGGCACATTGAGGTCGACGCGGCAGAGGACGCGCTTGCCCTTGAGGTTGGCGTCATCGAGCGTGCGGAATGCGGGCATCGCTGGCTCTCCTTACTTCGACGCGGCCTTTACCACAGCTTCGGCAGTGATGCCGAAGTGTTTGTAGAGCTGTTCGGCCGGGCCTGATGCACCGAATCCGGTCATGCCGATGAAGGTGCCGTCCGTGCCGATGAAGCGGTCCCAGCAGGTGCGGACACCGGCCTCGATGGCAATGCGGGTCTTTTCCGAACCCAGCACCTTCGCTTTGTATGCGGTATCCTGGCGCTCGAAGTTCTCCATGGACGGGACCGAGACGACGCGCGCCGGCTTCCCGGCCTTGTCGAGTTCGGCCTTGGCGGCGATGGCAATTTCAACTTCGGAACCCGAGGCGAAGATGACGACCTGGGCCGGCTTGTCTGAGGAGGCGATTTCATAGGCGCCGCGGGCGCAGCGATTTTCCTCGGAATAGGTGAGGCGGGCAGGCTTCAGCTTCTGGCGGGTCAGTGCCAGAACGCTGGGACGGCTTTCGTCAGCCAGCGCCAACTGCCAGCATTCGGCCGCCTCGACGGCATCGCACGGGCGGTAGACAGCAAGATTTGGGATCACCCGCATCGCCGCCATGTGTTCAACCGGCTGGTGCGTCGGACCGTCTTCGCCGAGGCCGATCGAGTCGTGCGTCATCACATAGATGACGCGCTGGCCCATCAGGGCCGAGAGGCGGATCGAGGGGCGGCAATAATCGGTGAAGACGAGGAAGGTGCCGCCATAGGGAATGACGCCGCCGTGCAATGCCAGACCGTTCATGGCCGCGGCCATGCCATGCTCGCGGATGCCGTAATAGACATAGCGGCCGGCATAGTCAGTGGCGCTGAAGGGCTTCATGTCCTTCGACTTGGTGTTGTTGGACCCGGTCAGGTCAGCCGAACCACCCATGGTGTCGGGCAGGGCGGCGTTGATTACATCGAGCGCGTTCTGCGAGGAATTGCGGGTGGCGATCCACGGCGGATTTTTGGCCAGCTCCTGCTTATAGGCGGTCATCGCAGCGTCAAAGCCCGCGGGCAGCTTGCCGGAAACGCGGCGGTTGAATTCGGCCTTGTGCACCGATGCGTCGAGGCGCTTATTCCAGTCCTTGCGGGCTTCGGCACCGCGGGAACCGGCCTTGCGCCAGGCATCCATCAGGTCGTTCGGTACAACGAAGGGCTCGTAGGTCCAGCCGAGCTGCTTGCGGGCGCCGGCGATTTCTTCCGCGCCCAATGGCGAACCGTGGGCGCCGGAGGTGCCGGACTTGGTCGGCGCACCAAAGCCGATCACCGTCTTGCAGGCGATGAGAACCGGCTTGTCGGAGGTCTGGGCGGCGGCGAGCGCCGCGGCGATCTCCGTGGCGTTGTGGCCATCGACGCGTGACACGTTCCAGTTGGCGGATGCGAAGCGGGCGAGCTGGTCGGTCGAATCCGACATCGACAGCTTGCCATCGATCGAGATGCCGTTGTCGTCCCACAGCACGATGAGGTTCTTGAGCTTGAGGTGGCCGGCCAGCGTGATCGCTTCCTGGCTGATGCCTTCCATGAGGCAGCCATCGCCGGCCAGAACATAGGTCTTGTGATTGACGAGATCGTCGCCGAAGGCGGCATTCAAGTGGCGCTCGGCCATGGCAAAACCGACGGCGTTGGCGATGCCCTGGCCCAGTGGACCGGTGGTGGTTTCAATGCCGGTGGCGTGGCCAAATTCCGGGTGGCCCGCCGTCTTGGCGCCGAGCTGGCGGAAGTTCTTGACCTCGTCCAGCGTCATGTCCTTGTAGCCGGTGAGATAGAGCAGGGAATACATCAGCATCGAGCCATGGCCGGCCGACAGGATGAAGCGGTCGCGATCGGGCCAGTGCGGATCGGCCGCATCGAACTTCAGGAATTGAGTGAACAGAACGGTGGCCACATCTGCTGCTCCCATGGGCAGCCCGGGGTGTCCTGAATTGGCTTTCTGCACCGCGTCCATCGACAGGGCGCGGATCGCGTTGGCCATGGAGCGGGTCTGTTCGGGGGAAATGAGTGTCATCGGCTGGGGGGTCCCTGCAAGCGCTGAAGATGCTGGCACCTGATAGCGCCTTGGGGCCGAGAGTCAATTGCGGACGGTGGCCGGGTTGCAACGTGGGGAGGCGGACCGGGCCAGCCGTTTTGAATCATTGCGCCGCACGCCTGGAGGCTCTATGATTCTTCGCGGGCACGGGCTGCAAATTGTGTAGTCATACCAGGGGCTTTCATGGCGAATACTCACAAACTGGATGAGGCATTCCAGCGGTTCGAAGCGGCTATGCGCTCATTCGAAGACGCGATCGGCGTGAAGGCTGATGGTCAGCGGCGCGTCGAAGTGCTCGAAAGCGAAACCGAGACACTCCGCCGTGATCGCACCCGGCTGGCGCATGAGCTCGATCTCGTGCGCAGCAAGGCGACCGAACTCGTCGACACCAGCAAGAACGCAGCCGGCAAGATCGACGCGGCGATGTCGCGCATCCGCGCCGTGCTGCATTCGAACAGCGGGGACTAGAGTCCTATGGCGCATGTTATCGTTCAGGTGAACGGCCGGCCTTACACGATGCAGTGTCCCGAGGGCGAGGAGCCGCATCTGCGTGAACTCGCCGATCTGCTCGACAGCGAGGTTCAGCGCGTCAAGCAGAGCGTCGGCAATGTCGGCGATATCCGCATGCTGGTGATGGCGGGCCTGATGGTGGCCGACCGCTTGTCGGAAGCGATCCGCAAGATCGAGACACTTGAAGAGCAGATCGCTGGCCTGCGCGAGGCGCGCAACGCGGCGCAGGCTGAGTCGGCCGCACTCGAAGATGAATTCACAGTGCGCCTCGAGGCGGCGACGGCGCGGCTCGCCGCACTTGCAAGATCCATCGGCAAGTAACGTCTGCTTCGGGGCACTGTTGTCCTGTCCTCACCGCGCAATGGCAATTTGATTTGTTCCGTGTGCTGAAACGTGGTGTGGTCTCACGCCGCACGGAGGCTGTGACATGAAATCCTTCCGCCTGACATTGCCCATCATCTTCGTGACGTTGATTGCCTGTCCTGCAACGGTGTCCGCTTTTACGCGAGCGCCGGTGACCGCCGACAACGGCATGGTGGTGAGCTCGCAGCATCTGGCTTCCGATGTCGGCGTCGACATTCTTCGACAGGGCGGCAATGCCGTTGATGCTGCGGTAGCGGTGGGATACGCGCTCGCAGTCACCAATCCGTGTTGTGGGAACATTGGTGGTGGTGGCTTCGCGACGCTGCATCTGGCGGATGGCCGTGATGTGTTCCTGAATTTCCGCGAGAAGGCACCAGGCGCGTCGACGGAGAAGATGTTTCTCGACGCCCAGGGCGAGGTGGTGAAGGACCTTAGCCTCAAGGGCTATTTGGCCGTCGCTGTTCCCGGCACGGTGATGGGACTCGATACGCTGCTGCAGAAATATGGAACGCTGCCGCGGGACAAGGTCATGGCGCCGGCGATCCGGCTGGCGGAGGACGGTTTTGTCCTCACGCAGGGCGATGCCGACATTCTGGCCGCCTCTGCGAAGGTACTCGCCGAACAGCCGAACGTCGCAAGCATCTTCCTCAAGGACGGAAAGCCTTTCGCTGCTGGCGACCGCCTTATTCAGAAAAATCTCGCGGCGACGCTGAAGGCCATCTCTGCAAGTGGACCTGATGCATTCTACAAGGGGCCGATTGCCGATCAGATTACCGCGGCGAGTGCTGCCAATGGCGGCATCCTCAGCAAGCAGGACCTGGCGTCATACGGCGTCACCGAGGACAAGCCGGTGCGCTGCAATTATCGCGGCTATGAACTCATCTCGGCGCCGCCGCCCAGTTCGGGCGGCACGGCGATCTGCATGATTCTTAATATCCTCGAAGGTTATCCGCTGGCCGAATTCGGCTTCAATTCAAGCCGCACCGTGCATGTGATGGCGGAGGCCATGCGCCATGCATTTGTCGACCGGAATTTCCTGCTTGGCGATCCGGCCTTCGTCACCAATCCGCTCGACCGGCTATTATCTGAATCCTATGCGGCAGAAATTCGCGCCAAGATCGATCCGGGGAAGGCGGCGGCATCGAAGGATGTGCAGCCCGGCATCGCGCCGCATGAGGGGACTGAGACGACGCATTATTCGATCGTCGACAGCCGGGGCAACGCGGTGTCGGTGACCTACACGATCAACGCGCTTTTCGGCGCCAAAGTCATCGCCGGAGATACGGGGTTCTTTCTCAATGACGAGATGGATGACTTCACCGTGAAGCCCGGCGTGCCCAACCTTTTCGGACTCGTGCAGGGCAAGACCAACGCCATCGCGCCGGGCAAGCGGCCGTTGAGTTCGATGAGCCCCACCATCGCTGTGAAGGACGGCAAGACCTTCATGGTCTTCGGCAGTCCCGGCGGATCGCGCATCATCAGCATCGGCGTGCAGGTGTTTCTCAACGTTGTCGAGCATGGCATGACGATTCAGGAGGCGGTGAACGCGCCGCGCATCCATCACCAATGGCTGCCGGACCAGATCACGGTGGAACCGCTGGCATTGTCCGCAGATACGCAAGTCAATCTCGAGGCCATGGGACACAAGATCGTCAGTCAAACGGTCTGGGGGGCAGCAGAGGCCATCCTGATCGGCCCCGAGGCGGGTGCAGAAAGCGCAGCGGAAAGTACCGGCAATGACGCAATGGCAGGGACGGTTCTGGTCCCGGGCCGGCTTTATGGTGGCCATGATGACCGCCGGCCCGCCGGTTCGGCAGCAGGCTACTGACGCGCTGATGGACATTTGGCACTGGCCTCCCTACATTGGCCAGTGGCGGGCTGCCCGGTGCGTGTGAGACATTTTTTCCCTGGGGCCTATGCGATTCTGAATGGGAGCTGTCCCTGGACTTGGCCGTGGCCTTGTCTAAACGGCGCCCACCTACAACTGTAGGGACCCGGGATCGTTAGTCTTCACACGGCCCATGGTGGCTCGCCACTCACATTTCTGGCGCCCGGGGACTCAATGGACATCGCGGAGATCAAGCGGAAGGCACGCAGTGCCGCCTCGAAGCTGCGTTCCGTGGCGCACGAGCAGCTCAAGGACAGTGCGGGCGAGGCGCTGGCGGCGCGTGGCCTGCCTGCGGAGCTTGGTGCGGCGAAGGGCATCGTCTCCGGCTTCATCCCCTACAAGAGCGAAATCAGCACCCTGCCGCTCCTGGGTGAACTGCAGCACCAAGGCTGGCGAACATGCCTGCCAGTGGTGATTGCGGCGGAGCAGCCGCTGGTGTTCCGTGCCTGGAGCCCCGGGCAAAAGCTGGTGCCGGGAATGTGGGATATCCCCATTCCAGACGACAGCGCCGAAGAGGTGCTGCCGGACGTCCTGCTGGTGCCGATGCTGGCGTTCGATGCCAAGGGCTACAGGCTGGGCTACGGTGGCGGATTCTATGACCGTACCCTCGAAAAGCTCCGTGCACTGAAGACCGTGACGGCGATCGGGGTTGCCTATGGCGCGCAGATGGTGGATGAGGTGCCGCGCGGACCGCATGACGCACCGCTTGATTATGTGATGACGGAAGAAGAGACCCTCAAGTGCGGCTGATATTTCTTGGCGATGTGGTCGGCCGCAGCGGCCGCGATGCGATTGCCCGTGAACTGCCGGTCCTGCGTGAGCGCTATGCGCCTGATCTTGTCGTGCTGAACGGCGAGAATGCCGCACACGGCTTCGGCATCACGGAAGACATCTTCCTCGGTTTTCTTGCCGCCGGCGCTGATGTGGTGACACTCGGCAATCACTCCTTCGACCAGCGCGAGGCACTGGTTTTCATTGAGCGCTATCCCAACCTGCTGCGGCCTGTGAACTGGCCGAAAGGCTGTCCGGGGCGGGGGGCCGCCCTGGTCGACACGGCGTCGGGCAAGCGCGTGCTGGTGATGCAGGCGATGGGCCGGGTGATGATCGAACCCATGCTCGATGATCCGTTCCCCGCGGTCGAGCGCGAACTTGAGGCTTGCCCGCTGGGCATTGCCTGCGATGCAGTGCTGATCGATTTCCATGCCGAGGCGACGTCCGAGAAAATGGCCTTCGGGCATTTCTGCGATGGCAGGGCCAGTCTCGTCGTCGGAACGCACACCCACGTCCCAACCGCCGATCATCAGATCTTGCCGGGTGGAACCGGGTTCATGTCGGATGCCGGCATGTGCGGCGATTTCGATTCGGTGATCGGCATGGAGAAAGCCGAACCGGTCCAGCGATTCCTGCGCAAGCTGCCGGTGGAGCGGATGAAACCGGCTGAGGGCCCGGCGACCGTCTGCGGCATTGCCGTCGAGACTGACGACACGACCGGACTGGCCCGCAGAATTGCGCCCATTCGCGTCGGCGGCCGCCTGTCGCAGGCTGAGTTGTCCTTCTGGTAGTTTGCCGGATGTATGACGGGAATTCCCGTTACCTCTTAAAAAAACTCTAGTGACGGGCGCGAAAAAGCGGCTAGTATCTTGTGCAGCGCTTATAAAAAACAGCGGTGAGGCTGGTGTTCCGCACAGGGTTGCGAGAAGCACTGGCAAATCCGGAAAAGCGTGTGAATACGGGGAGGAATCATCGCAGTCATCAAGCCACGCCTTAACCGGCGCGAGCGGACTCGTGCATCCTCCTGGACAGCATTCAAGCCGGATTCCGGCATCATGGAGGAAGCAAGTCGTATGAAGAAAATCGTTACATTGTTGGGTGCAGCCCTGCTGTCGAGCTCGGCCATTCTGGCTGTTGCGCCGGCGCATGCCGCCGACGAACTCACCATCACCTCGTGGGGTGGATCCTATTCCGAAAGCCAGCGCAAGGCGTTCTACGAGCCCTTCATCGCCGCCGGCAACAAGATCACCGAAGCCGAATACAATGGCGAGATTGCAAAGGTCCGCGCCATGGTCGAAGCAAAGGCCGTGACCTGGGACGTCGTCGACGTCGACACGCAGACGGCTCTTGCCGGTTGCGCCGAAGGCACGTTCGAAACGATCGACTGGGCGAAGCTCGGCCTCGACCGCTCGAAGTTTATCGGCGGCGACGTGACCGACTGCGCCGTCCCGAACATTCTCTATTCGACGGTCGCTGCCTACGACACGACCAAGACCAAGGCACCGGCCAACCTGTTCGAAGCTCTCTTCGACCAAACCAAGTATCCCGGCAAGCGCGCCCTGCAGAAGAGCCCCTTCGTCAATCTCGAATGGGCCCTGATGGCCGATGGCGTGGCAGCGGGAGACGTCTACAAGGTGCTGGGCACCGAGGAAGGCGTCGAGCGCGCCCTCAAGAAGCTCGACACCATCAAGAAGGACGTCATCTGGTGGGAATCGGGCGCCCAGGGTCCGCAGCTTCTGGCTGATGGCCAGGTGGTGTTCGCGACATCCTGGAACGGACGCTTCTTCAGCGCCATGAAGATCGACAAGAAGCCCTTCCAGATCATCTGGGACTATCAGGCTCCGGACTGGGACTGGTGGGCAATTCCCAAGGGGACGCCGAAGCTTGATGGGGCCTACCGCTTCATCTCCTTCGCTTCCGATCCGCAGCGCATGGCCGACCAGACCAAGTGGATTTCCTACGGCCCGGCCAACAAGGACGCCGCTCCGCTGGTCGACCCGACAATCCTCGTCGACCTGCCTTCGGCTCCGGACAATCTCAAGACTGTGTTTTATCCCGACCCGCAGTTCTGGGGCGACAAGGGTGACGAACTGCGCGAGCGCTTCAACGCCTGGCTGGCCCAGTAAATCCAAGCAATATGGGTGGAGGGGGCATTGCCTCCTCCGCTTTCCAATTCCAGCATTCCGGGAGCAGACGACATGGCCATGGCTCAGGCAGCGGCAAACGACGGCGTGATGCGCGCCGCCGATGGCACGCCGCTCAAGGTGGCGCTGGCGCGAGCCGAACGCCGCGAGAAGGTCAAGGCGGTGGGGCTGGTACTGCCGCTCTTCGCCTTCATCATCCTGTCCTTCGTCGTTCCGATCCTGATCATGCTCTACAATTCGGTGTACGATCCGGACGTGGCCGAGAACCTGCCGCAGACCGTCGTCGCGCTGAAGCAATGGGACGGCAAGGAGCTGCCTTCGGAAGAGGTGTTCGCCGCCTTTGTGGCCGACATGAAGGCGGCGCAAAAGAACAAGCAGGTGGCACTGGTCGGCAAGCGCCTCAACTATGAGATTTCCGGTATCCGCTCCAAGGTCGTCGCCACGGGCCGCAAGGTGGCGGCACTCGATGCCGCACCTTTCAAGGACGCGGTGATCGCCATCGACAAGGTGTGGGGCGAGGCGGAAACCTGGGCCACCATCAAGCGCTCGTCGTCGGTCTATACGCCCTTCTACATTCTCTCGATGCTGGATTTGCGACAGGACGCGAACGGCTCGATTGAACGCGTACCGGCTGACCGATCCATCTACAAGGACATTCTGGCCCGCACACTGGGCATCTCCTTTCTTGTCACGCTGATGACGCTGATCTTCGGCTACCCGGTGGCCTATCTGCTGGCGACGTCGCCACAGAAAACGGCGAGCATCCTGATGATCTTCGTGCTGCTACCGTTCTGGACGTCACTGCTGGTTCGCACCACCGCGTGGATGATCCTGATGACGGACGGTGGCGTCTTCGCACAGGTGCTCAACTACACAGGCATCACCTGGCTGCTCAATACCGCCGGATTGATGGAGGGCGAGCCGCAACTGTTCAAGACGCGGTTCGCGACGATCGTCGCGATGACCCATATCCAGTTGCCGTTCACGCTGCTGCCGATCTATTCGGTCATGAAGACGATCTCGCCCAATTACATGCGCGCTGCCAAGTCGCTTGGAGGTACGCCCTTCTATTGCTTCCTCAGGGTCTACATGCCGCAGACCCTGCCGGGCGTCGCCGCCGGCTGCCTGCTGACCTTCATCCTCTGCCTTGGCTATTACATCACCCCGGCGCTGGTGGGTGGGCCAACTGACCAGATGATCTCGGGCTTCATCGAGCGCGCCATCAACAGCGAAAACAACTGGGGAAAGGCGTCGGCCCTCGGCGTCATCCTGCTCACCGCGACGATGATCCTCTACTACGTCTACAACAAGCTCATCGGCATCGACCGCATGAAGCTGGGGTAATTGCCATGGCCGTTCCGTCCTATTTCACCACCGGCGAAACCATCGCCTACTATGCACTCCGCGTCTTCGTCGGATTCGTGCTGCTGTTCCTGATCTCGCCGATCATCGCGGTGATGCCGCTGTCGTTCAATTCCGAGAGTTTCTTCACCTATCCGATGCCGGGCTATTCGCTGAAATGGTACGAGGACTTCTTCTTCAATCCGCGCTGGTCGGACGCGGTGAAGATGAGCTTCCTCGTGGCGCTGGCGACAACCGTGCTGGCAACGGCGCTGGGCACGCTTGCCGCACTCGGACTGTCACGCGCCAATTTTCCGGCCAAAGCTACCATCATGGCGGTGCTGATTTCACCAATGATCGTGCCGGTGATCATTTCGGCGGTCGGCATGTTCAAATTCTATGCGCAACTCGATCTGGCGGGTACGCGGCTTGGGATCGTCTTGGCGCATACGGCATTGGCAACCCCCTTTGTGGTCATCACGGTGACGGCCACTTTGTCGAGCTTCGACAAGACGCTGATGCGCGCCGGTGCTTCCTGTGGGGCTGCACCCCACACCGTGTTCTTCAAGGTCGTGATGCCGCTCATCCTGCCTGGCATGATTTCTGGCGCACTTTTCGCCTTCGTCACATCCTTCGACGAGGTGGTGGTCGTGCTGTTCCTGGCAAGCCCGGAAGACCGCACGTTGCCGCTGCAGATGTTCTCCGGCATCCGCGAGATGATCTCGCCGACGATCACCGCGGCGGCAACCGTGCTGGTGCTGATCTCGACGGCCATGCTGGTCACCGTCGAAATGCTTCGCCGCCGCTCCGAGAAGCTGCGCGGGATCGCCAGCTAACAGTAAGGTTTCAGCGGGCCTTGCGCAGGAAGGCTGGCGGCGCTTCGGCGGCGGCTGCACCCGTTGCCGTGGCGGCCATGTCGTCCATCTGTACGAGAGCACGGGCAAGTTGCAGCGAGGCTTTGTGATCGTCGCCCGCCTGCATGGCGAGGCCGCCATCCTCAAGCGCGCGGGTGGCCTTGGCCGACATGTCCGACAAGGTGGCGATGGCGCCGAACAAACGGCCCGAGGGGGCTGCATCCATGAGGCTGCCGAGGCGGCGGAGAGAGCTCGCGGCGGCCGTTCCAGACAGGCCTTCGGCCGCAAAACAAAGCTCGTTCAGCAATCCGCCACGCACCGTCATTCCCGCAACTCCACACTCACCAATATAAACCGAAGCTTGGCGCAATGAGGCTTAATGGCGGGTTAAGCGGCTTGTTTCCGGGGGTGTCCCCTGTTTATAAGGCGGCGCAATAACAGATGACGCGCGCTGCAGAGGATTGCCATGGCCGGACATTCACAATTCAAGAACATCATGCACCGCAAGGGCAAGCAGGACAAAATCCGCGCCAAGAACTTCTCCAAGCTGTCGCGTGAAATCACCGTCGCCGCCAAGGCGGGCCTACCTGATCCTGCCGCCAATTCCAGGCTCCGCCTCGCCATCCAGAACGCCCGGGCGGAAAACCTGCCGAAGGACAATATCGAGCGCGCCATCAAGAAGGCGTCCGGCGGCGATGCCGAAACCTATGACGCCGTGCGCTACGAGGGCTATGGTCCGGGTGGTGTCGCAGTCATCGTCGAGGCGCTGACCGACAACCGCAACCGCACCGCCTCGAATGTGCGCTCGCTGTTCGCGAAATATGGCGGCAACCTCGGTGAAACCGGCTCGGTGGCCTTCATGTTCGCGCGCGTCGGCGAGATCGTCTATCCCGCCGCCAAGGCGTCGGCCGATGCCATGCTGGAGGCGTCGATCGATGCAGGTGCCGATGACGTGACATCCGACGAGACGGCCCACACGGTGACCTGTGCGTTCGAGAGCATCGGTGAAGTATCATCGGCGCTGGCCGCGAAGTTCGGTGATGCCGAGACGGTGAAGGTGGTGTGGAAGCCACAGACCACGGCGCCTGTCGACCAGGAAAAAGCCGAGTCGCTGATGAAGCTCGTCGACGCGCTGGACGAGGATGACGACGTGCAAGTGGTCTTCTCAAATGCCGACATCTCGGACGAGATCATGGCGGCGCTCAACGCGGAGTGATCTGCTAGACTTGATGCCATGGTTCGAATCATCGGCATTGACCCGGGTCTGCGCAACACCGGCTGGGGCATCATCGCGCAAGACGGCTCGAAGCTCTCATATGTGGCCGATGGCGCGGTCCATTCCGATGCGGACAAGCCGCTGGCCGAACGGCTGCTGCAGATTCACGTGCAACTCATGGACATCATTCGCGCGCATGAACCGGATGAGGCAGCAATCGAAGAGACTTTCGTCAACACGGATGCGCGCGCCACGCTGAAGCTCGGCCAGGCGCGCGGCGTCATCATGCTGGCGCCGGCAATGCTGCAGATCCCTGTCGCGGAGTATGCGCCCAACACGGTGAAGAAGACTGTGGTGGGGGCCGGACATGCCGAGAAGGATCAAGTCAAGCACATGGTGCGGCTGTTGTTGCCACGGGCGCAGATGAAGACAGCGGATTCGACCGACGCGCTGGCGATCGCCATCTGCCACGCGCATCACCGCGGCAGCCAGACGCTGGCAAAACTGCTGGCGCGTTCTTGACTTGTTCTCTAGCTGTCAGTAGCAGGGAGTGTGTGAGGACTGACACATGATCGCAAAGCTCAAAGGCCGGATCGATGCCGCTGGAGCCGACTGGCTGGTGATTGACGTCAATGGCGTCGGCTATCATGTCTCTTGCTCATCGAAAACATTGTCGGCCCTTCCGGGTCAGGGCGAATTCGCCGAGGTCCACACCGAAATGCTGGTGAGTCAGGACATGATCCGGCTGGTCGGATTTGCGTCGGTCATGGAGCGCGAGTGGTTCCGCCTGCTGCAATCGGTGCAGGGGGTAGGCACCAAGGTGGCGCTGTCGATCCTGTCGGTGCTGTCAGTCGCTGAAGTCGGCAACGCCATCGCGCTGCAGGACAAGGCGATGATCGGGCGCGCCAATGGCGTTGGCAAGAAACTCGCTGAGCGCATCGTGCTTGAACTGAAGGACAAGGTGCCAGCCTTCGCGGGCGCCGATGTGTCGCTGTCGAAATTCGCTGCCGAACTCGACGCGCCCAAGCCAACGGCTGCTGCCGATGCGGTGTCGGCACTCGTCAATCTCGGCTACGGCCAGGCACAGGCAGGTGCCGCCGTTTCAGCCGCGATGAAGAAGGCCGGAGATGATCAGCCGACGGAGAAACTGATCCGGCTGGCGCTCAAAGAACTGGCGCTGACATGAAGATTTCAGCGTCAGCCATGACGTTCCTGAAGTCAGGCTTCACTCTTGTTCTTGGGGTGATTGTTGCTCCGTTATTCGGAGCGTTGCCACTCGTCGCCGCTGCCAGTCTGGACCACCTTTCGGCAATCGGAAACCCCAATATTCTGGAGGTAGCAAGGGTGTTTGGCTACACGGTTTTAGGTGCGTATGTCTTTGGTATCCCCTACGGCCTGTGGCAGTCTTTGGCAATCGGTACCGTGCTTTCGACTTTTGGAATATTGGGGCGGGGCATCGGCGTCACCGCTTTGGCAATCGCCATTCTTGCCGGACTGTCGTTGGGCATCGTCATTTTCTGGCGGGGATTGATCAACCAAAATCATCCCAACGCCGCCGGGGCAATGTTCCTCAATCCCGCCATTTTTGCGGCCTGCCATTTCTTTCTCGCGGCCAGCAGCTGGGTTATGGCGCGCAGCATCTGGAGACAGGGCAAGTGACAACGCGCCTCACCGACCGCGAAAAGAAACCCGAAGATGCGATCGACACGCACCTGCGGCCGCAGAAGCTCGACGAATTCGTCGGGCAGTCGAAAGCAAAGCAGAATCTGCGCATCTTCATCGAGGCGGCGAAATCGCGCGGCGAGGCGCTGGACCATGTGCTGTTTGCCGGGCCTCCGGGACTTGGCAAGACGACGCTGGCGCAGATCATGTCGCGCGAGCTCGGTGTGAACTTCAAGGCGACGTCCGGGCCGGTCATCGCCAAGGCGGGCGACCTTGCGGCACTGCTCACCAACCTCGAAGACCGCGATGTGCTTTTTATCGATGAAATCCATAGGTTAAACCCCGCCGTTGAAGAAATACTTTATCCGGCGATGGAGGATTTCCAGCTTGATCTGATCATCGGCGAAGGTCCGGCGGCGCGTTCGGTTCGCATCGATCTCGCCAAGTTCACGCTGGTCGGCGCCACGACGCGCACGGGGCTTTTGACAACGCC
>CAUJIO010000012.1 GCA_963205315.1 Pseudomonadota bacterium
GCCCTTCTGGGCGAAAACGGCGCGGGCAAATCGACCCTCGTCAAGCTGATGTCCGGGCTCCTGCAACCCGACACTGGCAGCATCTCCATTCACGGAAAGCCGGTCAGCCTGACCTCGCCGCGCGCGTCCCACGCGCAAGGCATCCAGACGGCGTTTCAGGAAATGACGCTGGTGCGCGATCTGAGCGTGCTCGACAACATGATGCTGCCCTATGCGCCGCAGGGCCTGACCGGCATGATCCGCCGCTCGCATGCACGGGCCGCAATCGAGAAGCACCTTGGGAAACTGGGCTTTGCCGTTGATCTCGATGCCGAAGTCGGCCGCCTCGATCTCGCCCTGCAGCAAAAAATCGAAATCGCCCGCGCCATTTATCGCAACCCGCAGATCCTCCTGCTCGACGAGCCGACGTCGACATTGTCCGGCGGTGACGTCGACTGGCTGGGCCGCCTCATTGCGAGCCTCAAGGCCGAAGGCAAGACCATCGTATTCATCTCGCACCGCATGCGCGAGGTCCGCGCCTTCTGCGATTCGCTGACCATTCTGCGCAATGGCCAGCACATCATGACAGGCTCGGTGAGCGAAATTTCAGACGGCGACGTGATCGAAAAGATCGTCGGCCGCTCGATTGCGCAAACTTTCCCGCCGCGCCCCAGCGATCCATCGGCATTTGGCGAACCGGTTCTGTCGGTCCGCGATCTGAAGGCCGGTAACAAGCTCGAGAGCGCCAACTTCGATCTCCGCAAGGGCGAGATCCTCGGCATCGCCGGATTGCAGGGCATGGGACAACTCGACCTGTTCCTGGCCTGCTTCGGCATGTCGGAGATCAAGTCCGGCCATCTTCTCGTCGATGGCCAGAGAGCCAGCATCACGTCGCCTGTCGATGCGATGCGGCCGAACATCTCGATTGGTCTCGTGCCGGAGGACCGGAAGACCGAAGGCCTGTTCCTCAAGCTCAACGGCAAGACAAATGCCTCCATCCCGGTTATCGAACGTTTTGCACCGCATGGCATGATCCGCTCCGACCTTGAAGTAGCGGCTGTCCGTCAAGCGTTTGAAACGGTGGAAGTCAACGAGCGAGCATTGTGGACACGCGCCGGATCCTTCTCGGGCGGCAACCAGCAGAAGATTTCGATTTCGAAGTGGCTGGTGGCGCAGAGCCGCATCCTCTTGCTGTTCGACCCGACGCGCGGCATCGACGTCGGCACCAAGCATGAGCTTTATGTGATGATGCGTGATTTCACCAATGCCGGTGGATCCATTCTCTTCCATTCAACCGAAGTGCCGGAACTGGTGCATCTCTGCGACCGCGTCCTGGTCCTTTATGCTGGCCGAATGGTGGCGGAAATTGCCGGCAACAAACTGAGCGAAGGTGCCATCATGCGGCCGGCCCTCGGCCATGACGCGCCTGAACAGGGAGCCGCGGCATGAGCACCGCCCCCTTGTCCACGTCGGCGCCGCGCCGTTTCCTTGCGACACACCGTGGTGTGCTGATTGCCGCCATCGTGTTCATCATCCTGCTGGGAACAGTCGATTTCATCAGTGCCGGACCGCTGACCTATTTCGATATCACCTTCCTGTCGAGCGGCGGCGCCACCTCGGCACTTGCCGCGATCGGGCAGACGCTCGTCATCTTGTCGGGCGGCTTCGATCTTTCGGCCGGTGCCGTCATCTCGTTGGTGAACGTGGTGCTGGCGCGATCCATGGATCCGATGGACATGGAAGCCAATGTGCTGCTCTGGACGGCGGTTGGCATCGGCATCGGCATGTTGACCGGCGCATTCAACGGCTTCTTCATCGCTTTCCTGCGCCTGCAGCCGATCGTCGTGACGCTGTCCACGATGTTCATCATCCAGGGCGTCACCCTGCTGGTGATGGACAAGCCGGGCGGTTCCGTCTCGCCGTCGCTCGGCACCTTCTATATGGGCGACGCCATCACCGGCTGGCTGCCGATGCCTTTGGTGGTGATCGGCGTGGTATTGCTGGCCTGGCTGTGGCTGAAGAACACTCGCCTTGGCACCGCCATCTATGCGGTTGGCAGCGATCCGGATGCGGCGGCGGCGGTCGGCGTGCGCGTGGCGCTTGTGCGTTTCCTGGTCTATGTCATTGCAGGCGGCTGCTATGGCCTTGCCGGCGTCTTCATCAGCGCCCAGACCGGCAGCGGCGACCCGCTCGTCGGCAATCCGCTTCTGCTGTCGATGTTCGCCGCCGTCGTGGTTGGCGGAACCCGGCTGGGCGGCGGGCGCGGCGGGCCGCTGGGCAGTGCCATCGGCGCCTATATCCTGATGATCGTCGTCAATATCCTCCTTGTACTGAATGTCTCGGCCTACTATTCGACCATCGCGGAAGGCACCATTCTCATTCTCGCGGTGCTGGCCGGATCGCTGTCGCGCCACTCGACACTCGCAAAGCAGTTGCGCATGCTCGGAACAAGGATGAGCGCCAGGCGCGCCGGCACGCTGGTGTCGCAGTTGCGGCAGAATGACATGCGCCTGTCGCTCGTCCGTCAGGCCAAGCCGCTCGGCTCTGCTTCGCTACCCTCGTTCTTCGTCCGCAACGCAGAGATCCTGCGCTATGCGCTGCCCGCCTACATCTGCTTCATCATCGTTGTGGTGGTAACGCAAATCTGGCTCGGCGGCGCCATTCTCAACCCCGGCTACTGGAACTCGCTCATCGTCCTTTCCTGCTTCCTCGCAATCCTGGCGCTGGGACAGGGCACGGTGATCCTCACTGGCGGACTTGACCTGTCAGTGCCTTGGACCATCGGCCTGTGCGGCATCATCCTCGCCGGCATGGTCAAGGGTTCGGACGTGGCACTGATCTATGCGCTGCCAACCGTGCTGCTGCTGGCCTGCGCTATCGGACTGATCAATGGCCTCGGCATCGTGTTTCTCGGCCTCTCGCCGATCGTCATGACGCTGGCCACCAACGGCTTGCTGCAAGGTGCGGCGCTGCTCTATTCAAACGGCACGCCGGATGGATTTTCCTCGCCCATGCTGCGCTGGTTCATGACCGGCAAGATCTGGGTGTTCGCGCCAGTCACCATATTCATGGTGGCGTTCGTTTTCGCCGCCGTGACATTGCTTGGCCGCACACCCTTCGGCCGCCGCGTCTATGGCATTGGCAACGGAGTGAGGGCAGCGGAGCTTTCGGGCATTGCCGTTGGCCGCACGCTGGTGCTCGTCTATATGCTCTCCGCCCTCTGCGCCGGCTTCGTGGGCGTACTTCTCACCGGATTTTCCGGCCAGGCGAGCCTCGGCATGGGCGACGACTATCTGTTGCCGTCGATTGCCGTGGTGGTCGTCGGCGGCGCCCTGATCACCGGTGGCCGCGGTCACTATCTGGGCATGCTCGGCGGTGTGTTGCTGCTGACCAGCCTTCAAACCTTACTGGCGGGCACGACCCTGCCCTATGCGACACGCGCCATTCTCTTCGGCCTTGTCGTTCTGGGTGCGGTGATTGCGCTGCGCGACAAACGGACTTGAGGAGATTGAGACCATGAGCAATGCGGCCCCTACATCAGCGGCTGATTTCATAAGGGGCGTGGCTGGCCAACGCGTACTGGTGACGGCTGGCGCGTCCGGCATCGGCTTTGCAATCGCCAGCACACTGAGTGCCCTTGGTGCACGCGTCGCCGTTTGCGATGTCTCCGATGACGCCATCGCGCAGGCGAAGAAAGCGCTCCCCGGGCTCGTCACCTGCAATGCCGACGTCTCGTCCGACAGCGACGTCGATGCAATGTTCGCACTGGTGGCAAGAGAGCTGGGTGGGCTCGACGCGCTGATCAACAATGCCGGTATCGCCGGGCCAACAGGCGGCGTCGATGAGATCACGCCGGCCGACTGGCGGCGCTGCATCGACATCTGCCTCACCGGGCAATTCCTCTGTGCCCGTCTTGCCGTGCCGATGCTGAAAGCGGCGGGCGGCGGCTCGATCGTCAACATGTCATCCGCCGCTGGCCGTCATGGTTATGCGTTCCGCACGCCCTACTCGTCCGCCAAGTTCGCGGTCGTCGGATTCACACAGAGCCTTGCAAAGGAGCTTGGCCCTTCGGCGATCCGCGTCAATGCCATCCTGCCGGGCATCGTCGAAGGCCCGCGCATGGACAAGGTCATCAGCGACCGCGCCAAACAGGTCGGCATCAGCCATCAGGCGATGGAGGAGCGCTATCTCGAAAAGGTCTCGCTGCGCCGCATGGTGAGCCCCTACGACGTCGCCAGCATGGTGGCCTTCCTGCTGTCGGATGCGGGCGCCAATGTCTCTGGACAATCTCTGGGAGTGGATGGCAATGTCGAAACCCTCTGAGAGTCAGATGCATACCGCAATCGTCGGTTCCGGTTTCATCGGCCGCGCCTGGGCCATCTCGTTCGCCCGTGCCGGCGCCAATGTCCGGCTGTGGGATCAGGCGGATGGTGCTGCGCACAAGGCCATCGACTATATTTCTGGCGTGCTCGAAGATCTGGCGCAGAACGACCTGCTGAACGGCCAGACGCCGGCCACCGTTCTCGCCCGCATCTCGGCGGCGAATACGCTGGATGAGGCGCTGGCCGAGGCCACCCATGTGCAGGAGAACACGCCCGAGGTCCTCGACGTCAAGATCAAGGTTTTCCAGATGCTCGACGCCGCGGCGCGGCCCGATGCCGTGCTGTCGAGTTCGACATCGGCGCTGCTGCCGTCGCGCTTCACCGAAGGCCTCAAGGGCCGGGGCCGCTGCATCGTCGTGCATCCGATCAACCCGCCCTATCTCATTCCGGCGGCAGAAGTCGTGCCCGCCCCCTGGACGACGCCGGAGACGGTGGAGCGTACACGCAAGTTCCTGATCTCGGCCGGGCACGCGCCGCTGGTGATGAAGAAGGAACTCGACGGCTTCATCATGAACCGCATGCAGGGCGCACTGCTCGAGGAAGCCTTCCGCCTCGTGGCCGATGGCTATGCCAGCGTCGAGGACGTCGACACCGGCATCCGCGACGGGTTGGCGCTACGCTGGTCATTCATGGGACCGTTCGAAACCATCGACCTCAATGCACCGGGTGGCATTCGCGACTATTGCGAGCGCTATCAGGGAATCTATTCCAACATCTTCCCGCAGATGCAGCGCCGCGTCGACTGGGCGGGTGAGGTGATGGACACCATCGAACCGGACCGCCGCAAACTCCTGCCGGCTGACAAGCTTCAGGATCGCCAGGTTTGGCGCGACAAGAGACTGATGGCCCTGGCCGCCCACAAGCGCCGCGCCGCAAAGGAGATCGGAAAATGACTGCACTCAAAGGCAAGGTGATCATCACCTGCGCCGTCACCGGGGCCATCCACACGCCAACCATGTCGCCCTATCTGCCGATCACGCCGGACGAGATCGCCAGGGAGGCAATCGCCGCGGCAGAAGCCGGTGCGGCCATCCTGCATCTGCACGCCCGCAATCCCGAGAACGGCAAGCCGGACCAGACGCCCGAAGCCTTCGCGCGCTTCCTGCCGCGCATCAAGCAAGCGACGAAAGCCGCCATCAACATCACCACCGGCGGCAGTCCCTACATGAAGGTGGAAGAGCGCGTGCTTCCCGCCGCCACCTTCAAGCCGGAAGTCGCCTCGCTCAACATGGGCTCGATTAATTTCGGCCTCTATCATCTTGTCGACAAGTACAAGACGTTCAAGTTCGACTGGGAGAAGCCGCATCTCGAGGCGACGCGCGATCTGGTGTTCCGCAACAGCTTCAAGGACATCGAGTTCATCCTGAAGACCTGTTACGACAATGGCACGCGTTTCGAGTTCGAATGCTACGACATCGCGCACCTGTACAATCTTGCGCATTTCGCCGATCGTGGACTGGTGAAGCCGCCATTCTTCGTGCAGTCGGTGTTCGGGCTGCTGGGCGGCATCGGCAGCCATCCGGAAGACGTCGCACACATGAAACGCACGGCGGACCGCCTGTTCGGCGACAAGTTCCGTTGGTCGGTTCTGGGTGCAGGCGCGGCACAGTTGCGCATCGCGGCGCAGGCCGCGGCGCTTGGCGGTAACATCCGCGTCGGGCTGGAAGACAGTCTGTGGGCGGGCCGCGGCAAGCTTGCGACATCCAACGCCGAACAGGTGGCATTGGCCCGCAAGATCATCGAGGGCCTCGGCATGGAAGTGGCAACTCCCGATGAGGCGCGCGCCATTCTCGAGCTCAAGGGCGCCGACAAGGTTTCATTCTGAGGAGCAGTCACATGCTGCGCATCGAAATCTTCAGCGAGGATCGCAATGCCCTGGGCGAAGGCCCGCTGTGGGATGTCGCGGAGCAGCGGCTTTACTGGATCGATTCCTATGGACCGGCCGTCTACTCCTGCGACGCCAATGGCAAGGACCGCAAGAGCTGGGCATTGCCAGAGCCCATAGGCGCGCTGGCATTGCGCGAGAAGGGCGGCGCCATCCTGTCACTGCGCAGCGGCTTCCACGCACTGGATTTCAAGACCGGCGAAGTCGCGCTCATCGCAGCAACCCAGCCTGGCGAACTCACCCCGCGCATGAACGACGGCAAGGTCGATCGCCAGGGCCGCTTCATTGCCGGGTCGATGGATTTCGAAGAGCGCAATCCGGTGGGCAAACTGTTCCGGCTCGATGCCGACCTTTCCGTGCATCAGCTGGACCACGGCATCATCTGCTCCAACGGCCCGTGCTTCAGCCTCGATGGCAAAACGCTGTATTTTGCCGACACCGGCAAGAAGGTGATCTACGCCTATGACTATGATACGGCGAGCGGTAACGTGAGATCACGCCGTGTCTTCGCCAGCTTCGAGAACCAGCGCGGACTGCCTGATGGCGCCACCGTCGATGCGGAAGGTTACGTGTGGAGTTGCGAGGTCTATTCCGGGCGCCTCATCCGTTTCGATCCCAATGGTGTTGTCGACCGCATCGTCGGCCTGCCCGTGCAATCGACAACGAGCTTGATCTTCGGCGGACCCAACCTTGACATTGCCTACGTCACGTCGATGGCCCGCCCCCATAACGGCACTTATCATCGCGAGCGCGAAGCCGGTTGCGTGTTCGCCATTCACGGGCTCGGTGTGCGCGGCGTACCCGAACCAAGATTCAAAGGTTGAGACAGGAGAACAGCATGAAGATCGAAGTTCTGGTCGATGTGAAGACAACGCTCGGCGAAGGCCCGTTGTGGGACGTCGAACAGCAGCGCCTGTACTGGATCGATGCGGCCGGCATGCGGATCTTCCGGGCAACAGCGCAGGGCGGCGAAGTTCGTGCCTGGGACGTGCCCTCGCGCGTCGGCTCGATCGCCATCCGCAAGGATGGCAAAGGCGCCATCTGTTCGCTGGCCAAGGGTTTCTATGCGCTCGACTTCGCCACGGGCGACTCGACGCTGATCGCCGAGATCGAACCTGAACGGCCTACCAACTGGATCAATGACGGCAAGGTCGACCGTAAGGGACGCTTCTTTGCCGGCACCATGGACAGCCAGGAGTCCGGCCCCAATGGCGCGCTCTACCGTCTCGATCCGGATTTCAAGGTGACCAAGGTCGAGAGCGGAATTATCGTTTCGAACGGGCCCTGCTGGAGTCCCGATGACAAGGTCTTCTACTTCGCGGACTCGTGGTCCGGCGAGATTTGGGCCTATGACTACGACATCGCGACAGGTTCGCTCGCCAATCGCCGCACTTTCACCAAGGTGAACACGGCCAATGGCGGCGCCGCCGATGGTTCGACGGTCGATGCCGAGGGATGCCTGTGGAATGCCAATGTCTATGACAGCAAGCTCTACCGCTATACGCCCGACGGAAAAGTCGAGCGTGTCATCGAGATGCCCGTCAAGAAAGTGACGAGCGTGAACTTTGGCGGCCCGAACATGGACGTGCTCTACGTAACCTCGATGGCCAAGCCCCCCTTGCCGCGTTTCCCCGGCGACGGCGTGCTGCGCGGCAGCCTCTTCGCCATCACTGGCCTCGGCATCAAGGGCATACCCGAACCGCGCTTCGGCGCCTGAAGCGGAACGCGTCGATACGCCAAGGGATGATTCCTCCTAGTTTGCGGCGGGAAGCGAAGCTTGCTTTCCGCTGCATACCGGTGGCAGAGGCGCATCGCCGAACCACAGTTCGTAGGTGTTGGGCCTCACCCGCTTGGCCCCGGACCAGCGGCCCTCGAGATTGACGACCTCGACGGCGAAGCCCAGCGATCTCATCCAGCCGGCAATAGCGTTGGCTTTCGGAATGTCGGCTTCGCGCATGGCCCGGATTTCATTCACTTTGCCATCCCATTTGGCAAGCGCTATTGCCGGAACGGTGATCAAGGCTTCGTCATTGTCTTTCAGCGATGAGAGCAGTTGCGAAAAGCAGCTTCGCTGCTTCTCATTCAGCACACTGACAAAGACGCGCGATGGCAAACGCCCGACGGCCTCGGAAAAGACCTCTTCGACGCGACCGTTCACCTGGGCAGCTTTGGTGAGAGCCCGCTCCATCGAACTCAGAAGCTGCGGGTCTGAGGAATTGTTTGCATATTCGAGCTGGGCGGCGACGAATTCGACAGGCACCTTGTCGTTCTTGAGCAGGTATTCGAACATCGCGATCCCGTACTTCTGCCGCTCGGGTTTATCATCGCTGACGAGATCGATCATTGTCTTGAGATCGTTCACGTTCTGCTGCCAACGCGTATAGTACAGGCCGGTGCCGGCGATGGTCAGCGGGATCATGATGCTGGCCGTCATCTGGATGATGAGATCGCGCCACGCGCGCCGCTGCTGGGCAGATTCGGGGGGCATATCGAAATTTCTCCTGAGGTGAATGGCCCGACAGACCAGTTGATTGCAGCAAAATCTTGGCTGCACTGGCCATACCCTCCCTTGGCGTACCAGACAATCAGCCGCCACATGCCGCCCACGCTCATTGTGGAGGCGCGACTGTCAGCGCACGCCCTTAATCCAGCAGGAAGGGATGGGCAGGCGGTCAGGCCAGTTCGTCAAAATAGGCGATGGCCTTTGCGGCGTAAACGGCTCCTGGACCGCCCGCCATCTCCACCGAGACTGCCAGCATTTCGGCCAGCTCTTCGCGGGACGCTCCGTGCTTCTTCGCTGCTGCCAGATGATAGATGATGCAATCTTCACAACCAGTGGCCACAGCAATCGCCACCGCCGTCAATTCCTTCATCGCGGGAGAGATTTTTCCGGCGCGGGTTGCTGCAACCGTCAAGCCGTTGAAAGCCATCATTGTCTGTTTTTCAGCCTTGAACAGGCCCATGAGACGGGCATTCACCCCTTCGAGCTTTTCCTTGGCAGTCGTCATCGCATGCACTCCCTGCTGTATCGTCGTGGATCGCTTTCTGTTACCATAGAAGGCACGCCACTTGTCGCCGTTGATGATGATAGAATATAGCAGGTCTGGCCTGTCTCGCCTTCTAATTCCGGCCGCGTCCTGTGGCGGGTATAGTGGCCCCGAAGGGCGGCATATCTGGATCGCTGAATGGAGACCGCATGGCACTGAAACGCATGATCGTCGAGATCGGCATGGGGACGGACCTCACCGGAGCCGACTACACCAAGGCCGCCGTTCGCGCCCTGAAAGACGCGCTGTGGCACAATTCGCTGACCATCGCCCATGCGTTGGGCCAATCCCCCCATGACATGCATGTCGAAGTGACGGTCGGCGTGCCGAAGCCAGACAAGGTCGACAAGGGGGCAGTCGCGGCAGTCCTACCTTATGGAAAGTCGACCGTCGAGGTCGTCGAGGGTGGCCTGGAGATCATGAACGACGAGGGAACCAACCTCACCTTGATGGCCAATGCCGCCGCGGTGGTGTACCTCGATATTCCGGAGAAGACATAATGGCCCTGAAACGCGTCATCCTTGAAATGGGCCATGGCAACGACATGCATGGTGGCGACTATACCAAGGCCGCGCTGCGGGCCGTGCAGGACTGCATCCACCACAGTTCCCTGCCGTTCCTGAGAAGCCTCGACGTCGACCCCAAGACCATGCAGATCGAGGTGACGATCGGCGTGCAGAAGCCGGACATGGTGGATGCTGCGAAGGTGGGCGCCAGCCTGCCGCATGGCCAGGTGACCGTGAAGGTCGTCAAGGGTGGTCTGGACGTCATCGACAAGGAACGCGGCGGTGCCTCGGTAATTGCAATGGCCACCGTGGCGGTGCGTCTCGATCTCGAGAAGCAACTCGGGATTTCGCAGCCTTAGGCAAACGATGCGGCTAGATGGACAATCCGCCTGCTGAAACTGAGTCTACCGAAGGGACATACGCCCATGAAAGCCGTCGGATACAGAAAAGCTGGACCGGTTACGGCGCCCGGTGCACTGGAAGATGTCACACTTCAGGTTGAAAAACCGCGAGGACGCGACATCCTTGTTGCGGTCAGGGCTGTGTCGGTCAATCCGGTTGACACAAAGGTGCGCCGCGGCGTGGAGCCGGAAGGCGGCACCTTCAAGGTCCTCGGATGGGATGCCGCCGGAGTCGTGGAAGACGTCGGACCTGATGCAAGCCTGTTCAAGCGCGGCGATGCGGTGTTCTACGCCGGTTCCCTCGCACGGGCCGGCACCAACAGCGAATATCATCTGGTGGATGAGCGCATCGTTGGCCATAAGCCCGCCTCTCTCGGATTTGCAGAGGCAGCGTCTCTGCCGCTCACCTCGATCACGGCGTGGGAAGCATTGTTTGACCGATTGGACGTGCGCAAGCCCGTCGCCGGGGCCAGCGATGCTATCCTGATCGTCGGCGGGGCTGGTGGGGTCGGATCGATCGCGATCCAGATCCTCAAGGTTCTCACCGGACTTACCATCATCGCGTCGGCCTCCCGCGAGGAGACGCGCGACTGGGTTCTGAACATGGGCGCCCATCATGTGGTCGATCACAGCAAGAATCTTGCTGAAGAGGTGGCCGCGCTGGGGACAGGCATGCCGGGCTTCGTGTTCTCGACCACCCAAAGCGACAAGCACTTCGACGCAGTTGCAGATTTGCTGTGCCCGCAGGGCCGTCTCTGCATGATTGACGACCCGGGTCTCATCGACGTGCGCAAGCTGAAGCGCAAGAGTCTGTCGCTTCACTGGGAGTTGATGTTCACGCGGCCGCTCTATGAGACGGCCGACATCATCAGACAGCACGAACTCCTCAATGAGATAGCGAAACTGGCCGACGGCGGAAAAATCAAGCCAACGATGGCGGAACACTTCGGCACAATCAACGCCGCCAACCTGCTGCGTGCCCACGCCAAGATCGAAAGCGGAACGGCCCGCGGAAAAATCGTTCTGGAAGGCTTTTAGCGATTATCAATCCTCGCCGCACTTTCCCGTTCATTCAAGGGCGAAGCGCAGACCGAAGTTCACGGATTTGCGGTAGGCTGATCGCCAGAGAGCATCCCCGGGACGGAATACCGTCCCGGGGCATCTTATAAGACGAGTAAGCCCGGTTAGTTGAGGTACGTCCGCTTGACGCGATCGTACCCCGGCGCATTGGTCAACTGGTCCTTCGACGCATCGACTACGAGCTTGGCGGTCGAACCGTCCGCTTGCATTTCGATGGATTGCATCGTGACAGCAACATCCTTCTCGCCGAGACCCAGGAAGCCACCAACGCCGAGGATCACAGCCTGCACCGAGCCATTGTCGCTGACGATCAAATCATTGACCTCACCGATGTCCTCACCGGCCTTAGTGTAGACGCGCTTGCCGATGAAGTCGCTGGCCGTCATTATCTTGGCGTTTGCCAGCCTTTCTGCGGGGACGATAATGTCATTACTTTCAACAGGCGCAGGCGTCGTACTGGCGGTGCTGTCTGGAGCAGCGGCCGGATCCTGGGTTGAAGCATCAGGTGCGGCTGTCGTCGACTTCGATGCTGTTGAATCAACTGCCGGAGCGGCATCGCTCGCCGCCCCCGGCGCCACAGGCTTCAGCCCATCCGGGCACTTGGTCTTGTCAATCGACTCGGAGCCGTCGGCGTTCTTGATCATGCAGGCAGGATCCGCTGCGCTGGTCTGCGCGAACGTGGGCGTTGCAAGTGCAGTAAAGGCAAGGGCTGCCAGAGCGATGCTTGAGTAAGTCTTCATTGTATTGCTCTCCGTGCTGAATTTGCGTTGAAACAAGTGCCGCACACGGCACGTATTCAGCAAACGCGGAGTTCAGCACCTGGTTCCCGGGTGAAGACGTTTTCCGGCACACTCAACGGCCGCTGTACCCAAAATGGAACATTCTTTCGCGTCATGCGTTGTTCGCTCAAGAATAGTCAAAGAGGTGTGGCATGATCAGGTTTATGGCTTTGTTGCTGTTCGCAGGAAACGCCGTTGTTCTGGCGTCACTTATGGGTAGCAGCGGATTTCTCGGCGTGGTGTTGCTGGCGGCTCTCGTCGGCCTCTTCGCGATTGTTGTTACATTCCTAAGCGAGATTCGCCGCGTCATGAATTGACGCCCCAGTAAGACTGCGGATTAGACCCCAGTAAGACTGCGGACTAGAAACGAGGCGCCCCAATCGGGCGCCTTTTTTGTTGTTACGCTCAGGTCAGCAAGACTTCGAAGCTTGCGTTCTCCGCTACCCCGTCGAGATCCAAATGACAGATGCCATTCTGCGACTCGAGAGCTACGATCGCAGAGGAATTGCTCCGCTGACGGACGAAATTCAGTGTGATTGAACGATTTCCATATTTGTACGCGACCTCAACGTGTGGCCACTCCCGCGGTACGCATGGCTGGATCTTCAGCTGCGATCCTGTCCGCCGAATGCCCAGCACCGCCTCGAGCCCGGCGCGATAGCTCCAACCTGCCGCCCCGGTGTACCAGGTCCATCCGCCGCGGCCGCGATGCGGTTCCACGGAATAAATGTCCGCCGCGATCGCGTATGGCTCAACCTTGTAAAGTTCAGCATCTCCCTTCGTCAGCGCGTGATTGATCGGATTGATGAGTGAGAACAGTCGGCCGGCTTTCTCAGTATCGCCCAGCTTCGCATAGGCAAAGATCGCCCAGATCGCCCCATGCGTATATTGCCCGCCATTCTCCCGAATGCCCGGAGGGTAACCCTGAATATATCCCGGATCAGGCATATGATGACGGAATGGCGGATCAAACAGCTGCGCAATCCTGTCCGTCCAGTCAATCAGATGCGCTTCGACGTTCGCCATTGCCGTCAGTGCCTTGTCGGGTGCGGCGACGCCGGACAGAATGGCCCAGGACTGGGCAATGGTATCGATCCGGCATTCCTCCGCCGCGACAGTTCCAAGCGGGGTGCCATCGTCAAAATAGGCACGGCGGAACCAGGCTCCATCCCAACCTTTCCGGTCGATAGCCCCGGCCAACTCAGCGCGTCGGGCTGCGAACTGTCCTGCCCGCGCCAGATCGCGCCGGGCTGTTGCGATCTCCTCGAACACTGTCAGCGTACTGCACAGGAACCAGCCGAGCCAGATGCTCTCGCCCTTCCCATGTTCTCCGACGCGGTTCATGCCGTCATTCCAGTCACCTGTCCCCATCAGCGGAAGTCCGTGCACGCCAGACTTTGCATTGCGCGAGAGACCGAGAACGCAATGGTCATAAAGTGTCGCAAGGTGAGAAGACTCCTCGGGGACATAGAACGCGTCGTGTTCGCCCTGCTCAAGCTGCCGCCCCTTCAGAAACGAAACCCGTTCATCGAGGATTGAAGTGTCGCCGGTGAGTTTCACATAGTAGGCCGTACAATAAGCCAGCCAGGCAGTGTCATCACTGATCTGCGTCCGCACTCCCGCACCGGATTCCGGCAACCACCAGTGTTGGACATCCCCCTCCTCGAACTGGCGCGACGCAGCGAGCAGAATGTGCTGCCGTGCCAGATCCGGCAGCACGTGTGCCATTGTCATGCTGTCCTGCAACTGGTCGCGGAAGCCATACGCACCACTGGCCTGATAAAACCCCGAACGTGCCCACATGCGGCATGAGATCGTCTGATAGAGCAGCCAGCCATTCATCATGAGGTCGAAGGCAGGATCAGGGGTTTTGACCTGTACTCTGTCGACCAGTCCGCGCCAAAGTTCCTGTTGCGCGGCAAGAGTCTCGCCAAAATTACGGGTACGATAGCGATCCACCAACTGCCGAGCGTGATCTTCAGACTTCGCGGCGCCGAGTGTCAGCACGATCTCAACGCTCTCTTGCGGCTGGAGCATGATCTCGGCCTGCAGCGCGATGCAAGGATCGTAACCGCCTCCCGTCTCCTTCGAAAGCGGCTGCGCGTTAGCGAGACCTCGCGGCAAGCGACTATCGCCACGGGCTCCGAATACGGCACTGCGATTTGCGGTCCAGCTCGCCTGCCGGCCCTGCAGGTCAGCGAAGACAACAGTGTCAGCGAAATCCATACTCCAGCGATTGCGGAGGAACAGGGCATTGGATGCCGCGTCATAGTCACTTGTGACCACATGCGAGGTTGCCGCGCGGCGTTGTCCCATCACCGCCTCGCCATAAAATGTCACTGCGAGAGTGCGGCTGATCTTTCCCGGGTTGGAAATGCGCAGGCATGTCCGTTTTACGGGGTCACGCGTGTCGACGGTCTGTGTCAGCACGAAATCAAGTTCGTGTTCACTGGCCTCGTGAATGGTGTAGCCGAAACCGTGTCGGGTCTTGAAGATGCCTGACCTTGGTCCAAGAGGCTGCACGGTGGGCGATGAGAGTAAGCCCGTATCTCGGTCATGGATGTAAAACATCTCCGACGGCCGGTCTCTGACGGCATCGTTGGACCACGCCGTTATCTGGCGCTCGCGGCTGTTCCCGTACCAACTATAGCCCCCGCCCTCAGCGGAGCAATGCGTGCCGAATTCCGGATTGGCGATGACATTGATCCACGGCGCCGGAAGTGTCTCACGTTCTCTATGAAGAATGACGTATTCCCGAGCTTCAGCGTCGAAACCACCGAAGCCATTGAAAAACTGCAGCCCCTCACCGTTCGGCATATCATGCACATTCGTGACAGAAGATTGTTGCCGCATCGCCAAAGTCGTTGGCGTCCGCATTGCCGGAACCGTCTGCTTCAATTGCTGGTCGAGCGTGCCATAGGCCGCATCGAGAACAACGTGTGCCGCTGCCGCCAGAGCATCCTGGGTTCCTGGTGAAATCAAGTCTGAGCGCAACAGGAAGATTTCTCCACCGTCGCCGCCAGATTGCAGCGACCGGCTGACCCGCTCCTTCGCCACAAGAGCATCGAGCAAGTTCTGGAGGTCCTGCATATAGGACGTCCGGCGTTCGTTGACGATCACGATGTCGGCAGAAAGGCCCTTCTCCTGCCAGTAGTCCTGCGCCCGCAACACCTGCTCAACGAGGCCTATGTCGTCGACATCACTGATCTTCACCATGACGATCGGCCGGTTTCCGGAAATCGACTGCGGCCAAAGCGTGGCTTGAGATTTCATGCCGCCGGCAATAGCAGCAGCATCAGGCCGGTAGCGGGGCGACGAATAGACGATGGAGGCTGCAAGCTGCTGAAACAGGTTGGCTTCAGCGGTGTCGATCGAAAGATGCCGCAGCAGGATTCGGGACTGAGTCCAGGCAAGCACCTGTACCCGCTCGAACACGGCCATGGCCCGATGCCGGCTGACCTTTTCCAGCAGCGCGTCACGGCTTTCGGCCACCATCGTCCAGATGACGGTGCGGGATTTTCGATGTGGCAGCAACGTAACGGTCTGGCGCAGCGCGAAAACCGCATCCAGCACACTGCCAGTGGTCAAGAGAAGTTGTCCATCGGCACTCAGGGCGCGGGCCTCGCTCAGCGGGCGGCCACGTCCCAAGAACTTTTCCCGCGCTGTCTCATATTGAACAGGAGTTGCAGTCTCATTGTCGCTGACGATGAACTGCGCCACCCATATCACAGGATCGCTGTCCTGGCGTTTGCGCCGCGTCGCGACAAGGGCCTGCAGGTCCGGCACGAACTCCGTCTCAACGAAGAGCTTCGAGAACGCGGGGTGCGCATCGTCCGCCAGCGGATCGGCGAGTGCCAACTCAAGGAACGTCGTATACTCGACACTGCGAGCTTCATCGGATGTGTTGACGAGGTGAATGCAGCGCGCTTCCGCGTCATCCTCGGTGGAAACCATGCATTCAAGATGCGTTGTGATGCCGGCATCGGTTCGGAAATATTCGGCCTTTTCCTGACTGAAGATCGCGTGGCCATGAAATGGCCCGCTCTCGCTTCGCGCCGGAACAGCTGGCCAGGTGGCCGAGGTCGCAAGGTCACGCAGGAAGATGGACTGTCCACTCTCATCCTCGATCGCATCGCGTCGCCACCGATTGATCGCAATCCCGTTCCAGCGGCTGTATCCCGTGCCGCGATCCGTGAGCATGACGGAATAGCGGCCATTTGACAGAAGGTGGGTGACGGGTTCGAGTTCATGTTCTGGTTGAACATGGCGGGAATGTTCGACCGCATCGAGCTTTGGTATCTTCGTCGCCTCTGGCCGTCCTGTTCCGATGATCTTGCTTGGCAAGTGATTGGGCGCGCGCTCCTGCAACAAAAGTTCTGTCGCACGAACAGTGTTTTCGCGATGGAAATGCTCCCTCAACGCACCGCCTGACACCGCATTGTGTATGGCGGTGATCGTCATGCCCTGATGATGGGCGAAGTAGGCGCGGATCACCTCGTGCGAATGGCCCGCTCGCAGACGGGCGGGCGTAAAGTCTATTGCCTCGTAAAAGCCAAAGCGGCCCGAACCACCAATGCTCTCGAGCCGACGATAGTTCTCGACCGCTTCGCGCGGAGCGACCATCGCTGCCAGCCCAGTCGCGTAAGGCGCAATCACATGATTATCGCCGAGGCCGCGCTTCAGACCAAGACCCGGCACACCGAAGTTCGAATACTGGTAGGTGAAGCCGCGATCGCGCACGGCGAAAGCTGATTCCGAAATGCCCCAAGGGGTGGCACGGGCCTTCGCATAGTCCATTTGCCTCTGCACGACGAGTCGATGAGTCTGGCTGCCGAGTGTGCCCTCTATGTCCCGCATGACCAGCAGCGGCATCAGATACTCGAACATCGAACCCGACCAGGAGACGAGACAGGCCGTCTTGTTCACTGCCGTCACCGGACGTCCCAGTCGAATCCAATGCTTCTCCTCGACGTCTCCCTTGGCGATCGCGAGGAAACTGGTCAGCGCGGCCTCCGAGGCCAGAAGATCGTAGCAGCTCTGATCGAGGGTCTCGTCCTCCATGCGGTAGCCGATTGAAAGAAGCTGCCGCTGCCGGTCCAGCAGGAATTCGAAGTTCATGCCGTATGCCATATCGCGGCATTGCTTCGCCACGCTGGCAAGCTGCGAGTCGAGGCTCATCTGTTGCAGCCTGTCCCGCGTCGTCTCGCGTATCAGGGCTTCGACGGCATTTCGAAGTCTTCCCACCCAGTAGAGCCCCGCTTCGGACTCCGCGACAGGGACCGCTACGTGAAGACGCTGCAGCAACTGCTCGATGACATTGACTTGAACGCCAATCGACATGGCGCGGAGCGGAATTGCATCCGGCTTCATCTTCAAGTCTTCAATGGTTCGCACCAGGGCCTGGAGCAACTCACCTGCCTGACTGGCCAATGCAGCGGCCGGTCTATTCAAACGGCCGGCGATCACAACCACGTCAGACAGGATCAGTGCGGCGTCGACGATGCCATCCAGTCTCGTTGCGTCGGTCGCGGGCATTTGCCGCCAGGCCTCGCAGGCGTTGGCGACTGAAACCAGATGACCAGCCAGGTTGCCGCTATCAACGGTAGAGACATAGCGGGGCTCAAGCGGCTGCAATGTTTGCGTATCGTACCAATTGAAGAGATGGCCACGATAGGTCTCCAGCCGAGCCGTTGTGGAGAGCGTCGCCGAGAGTCGTGCAAACGCTTCATCCCGGCCGATCCACCCCATCTCGCAGGCACTCACTGTCGACAACAGGTAAAGGCCGATATTCGTCGGCGAAGTCCGATGCGCAATCTGCGGCAGAGGGTCTTCCTGAAAATTGTCAGGCGGCAACATGTTATCGCCGGAGGCAACATGGGCGTCAAAATAGCGCCACGTCCGGAGTGCGATCTTCCGAAGGTCACGGTGCACGTCCTGTTCGAGCTCAGCCGAAGACCGGTCAAGCGCCGGCATGCTGATCCAATATGCGAAGGCGGGCGCAAGGCACCACGCCAGGGCCAACGGCAGCGAGGCAGCGCTCAATCCAGACGGAAGTCCGAAGAATGCCAGGAAAACTGCAACGCCAATCGCCACGCTCGGAAACATCAGGCGGTACGTTCCGGCAAGCGATGGTTTCAGGCTTGACTGAAGCTGCGCGGCCGTCGCCCATTCGAGCAGATTGCGGCGGCTTACATAGACTCTGTGCAGTGTACGCACCACGGCGTCGAGCATGACCCAGGACTGATGGGCGAGGAATACAAGTCGTGCACCTGTCAATGTCAAAGCGCTGACGATGTCATCACCTATGGTCAGGATCTGGCTCTCAAGCGTTGTCGGTTCCCGCCTCAGGCTGCTGCCTGCAAAGATCGGTAACAAGGCCGGCACAAACAGCAGCGCTATGATGAAGAGTGTCCAGGCGAACGCATTCCCCGCCGGGAGGATGGCCCATCCGGTGATGAGACCCGCGAGCGTCAGGGCGGGTGTGAGCGTTCGCCGCAAGTTGTCGCTCATTTTCCAGAAGCCGAGACCGGACAATCCACGTGCAGGCGGCAACATCCATGGCAACAACTGCCAGTCGCCGCGGGCCCAGCGGTGGTGCCGCGCCACGTCGACCACATAGCGTTCGGGGAAATCCTCTACGACCTGTATGTCACTCACGAGCCCCGCACGCGCGAAATTCCCTTCGAAGAGGTCGTGGCTCAGCACTGTGTTTTCTGCGATGCGGCCTGCCACCGCAGCCTCGAACGCATCGATGTCGTAGATTCCCTTGCCCGTGAACGATCCTTCCCCAAAAAGATCCTGATAGACATCGGACGTCGCGAAAACATAGGGATCGAGGCCTGGACGTCCGGAAAAGATCTGCTGAAAGCGCGTTCCGCGCCCGCGTTCCGGCAGCGCAATGGTCACACGCGGCTGCATGATGCCATAGCCGCTCGCAACACGGCCCAACTTGGTATCGATATGCGGACGGTTGAGCGGATGGGCCATCTTGCCGACCAGCCGCCGTCCGGCGCCGCGCGGCAGAAGTGTATCCGCATCGAGAACGATCACATATTTCACATGTTGCGGAATGGCTTCAGGCAGGTGGATGAAGGAGGTGTCAGTGGCCCCGCGCAACAGACGGTTCAACTCATGCAACTTGCCACGCTTGCGCTCCCACCCCATCCACACGCCTTGCGATCCGTTCCACCGCCGGGCGCGATGCAATATCATGAATCGGTTGTGGCCGTGCCGGGCATTCAACTTTGCAATACCGGTCCTCGCCGCATCCAGCAGCGCGTCATCCTCCGGGGACTTTTCCTGACCAGAATCCTTCCAGTCGCTTAGCAGGGCATATGAGAGTTGCGGATCATCATTGGAGAGAAAGTGTCTCTCAATCCGCTCCAGCATCTCCTCAATCCCGTGATGGCTGGTAATCATGGTCGGCACTGCGATCATTGTGCGGTGTTCCGGTGGGATGCCGTGATCGAACCACAGACTCGGCAGCACCATGGGCCGCATCAACTGCGTCACGGCGTAGTTCACCATCGCCATCGCGGCCTCAAACGCAGGTCCGAAAAGCAGCAGCAAGAGAATGATCGCCGCGGACATCGTCACCGTCCCCTCGGCAAGAGCCCAGTGACCGATCAATACGATGATAGCCGCCACTGTCCCAATGGCCGCGAGATAGCCGGCGGCGCCCTGCCCTCGCACGAAGTTTCGAATGCTGCGAACGAGCGGCATGCGATAGCCGATCTGCTGTTGCAGGGACTGCCGCTTACCGCCAATCAGAAAGTCACCAGGGTCGCCTTGCAAGCCACCGGCCACGGCAAGGCTGGCAACTTGCAGTTCGGTTCGATTGGAGTGTCGCGCCAAATCCTCGATCGCGTTGCGGTAGCTGGTGCGACTTGCGCTGTCCAGGTTCCGATAAATCCCGGATTCAGCCAGCGTGCGGTCAACGGAACTGACGCTCTCAAACCATTCCTCCCAATTCTGTTCGGCAATACGCTTGAGACTGGTGAAGATGTTTTGCATCGTGAGGTTGTTGGAGACCTGCCGCGCGTGTTCGTCATGTGCGGCGTTCTCAGGGTCGTGCCCCGTAAGGCGCATGATGTCCTGGAGAGCTGCAAGCGCTTCGGCGCCAACATGACGCTGCGCGCGCACCCGCTTGATCAGTTGAACTGCAAAGGAGAGCTTCGCATGTTCAGGCAAATCCGTCATCAAGGCTGTCAGGTCTGCGATGGAGAGTGTCTTGAATCTCTCGGCTGCGGCATCGGCCATGTCACGCGCCTGACGTGATACAGCGGTGCGGCTTGCGACCCGGCTGGCATTTTCAATCAGCAGTATGCGAAGGTGAATGGCCAGCGCCCATAATTCGCCGATCGTGAGCTGAGAGACATCCTGATATGCATTGACGAATTCAGCCAGAGTGGACTTGTCAAAATGCGAGTCCGTGTGAGCGATATAGGCCCAGGCAATGGCCATGACGCGCGGATTCGATTGAAGATGTCCGTCGGCCAGTTTCGGCAGCTGGCTGTAATAGCCGGATGGCAAATCCTCAATGATCTGCTGGATGTGCTGTTCTGCAGTATGGAAATTATCAATCAGCCATTCGGCGGCCGGCGTTATCGACCCACCCGCCGCGGCCACGCCCATGAGATCTGCATAGACCTCTTTCAGCAATCGGTAGTTGCTGCGTACACGTCCAAGCACCGCACGATGCGAGATGCCATGTTTCACGATCCGATGGCTACGGGCCAGACTCTCAGCATGCTCTCGCAGCCTGTCTTCAGCGAAGACCTCATGCCGTATCGGTACATCATCCGACCATGCGGGCTGCTCAGAGCTGGCCTTGCGTGACGCGAGGAAACCAAGAATCGACGTCACCATTTAAACCGGTCCTCACAAGTCACAATTATCACATGTGAACGCAGCGGACGCGCGACTGTTCCATCACAACATGTTGATCAGCTTCACCCTTCAATCCCGGACGAACCCTCGTCCTTCTGCAATCGCACCGTATCCGACCGGAACACTGATGCGAGATGAGACTGTTTCCCCTCGGCGATATTTTCGATCCACGTTCATGTGATGGGCCAGACCCAAGCGATCAGTGGTACGCCTGCAACAACAATCAGGATCGACAATGGCAGTCCTAATCGCTGATAATCCGAGAAACGATAACCTCCAGGACCGTAGACGAGCATATTGCACTGATGTCCAATCGGCGTCAGAAAATCGGACGCCGCTCCCAAAGCAACCGCCATCAGGAAGGGATCCGGATTGTAGCCAAGTTTCTGAGCGAACGACGCAGCAATCGGTGCTGCGACCAGGACAGTTGCAGCATTGTTGAGAAATGGCGTTACGGCCATTGCGGCCACCATGATCAGCGCTAGGGCCAACATGGGGTGTATCGAGACGGCACCGGCAGACAATGCCGTTGATGCCAAATCCGTGAGTCCAGTTGAACGCAGGCTGTCAGAAAGCGGGATGAGACAGGCGAGCGTCACCAGCACGGGAGGATCAAGTGCATCATAGGCATCGCGAAGCGGAAGTGCCCCAGCCGCGACGATGACCACAGCCGCACCAAAGAATGCCACTAGAACGCTTACAAGTTTCAGTGTCATCAATAGCATGGCGATTGCCAAAACGGCGACTGGCAGGACCCAGTTTTGGGTCTTGCCCAGTGCGATATCGCGGGTCGCGAGAGGCATGAGGTTGAGCGACGCCATCGCTTCGGCCAGCCGCAAGCGCCCCGTTCGCAAGACAACCACATCGCCTGGGGCGAAGCGGAATGACTTCAACCGTGTGGCAGCCGAAGAGCCCTGGCGCTGCACGCCGACGATCTCCACCGCAAAGCGATCAGACAGCCGCAATTGAGACGGCGACCAGCCCACGAGCAGCGAATCGGGAGTGACCACAGCTTCAACCACATCGATTTCATCTTCATCGTCTATGACATCGTCCAGTCGCGTGCCGTCCTTCGGCAACGTCAGGCCGGCTTCTGCAATAAGAGCCTCTATATCATCCGTAGCGCCTTGGAGGATAACATGATCATCCGGTCTCAGGAGCTGGTCGGTTGGATTGCTCATGCGTGTATGTTCACGGCGAATCAGACTGACAATGGACACTTGTCCTGCCGAGAGATCGGACAGGAGACGAGCTGGCTTTCCGGTTACACGCGCACCGAGCGGAACAGTGGCCTCTACCCGATAGATCTGCTCTGCCAGCAGGCTGCGCGAGTCAGTTGTTGTTCGTACGGGCAGCAATCGAAATCCGAACCCCAGGAAGACCCATCCCATCAAAGCAAGAGGAAGTCCCACTGCTGCAAAGTCAAACATACGATAACCTTCACCCAGAATCTCCTCGCGGACTTTAGAAACGATGAGATTGGGTGAAGTTCCCACGAGGGTAATAACGCCCCCCAAGAGAGACGCGAAAGACAAGGGCATCAGCAAATGGGACGTGGGCGTACCCGTTCGACGGGCAAACTGGTAGGCGGCCGGCATGACCATCGAGAGTGCGCCGATGTTCTTGACAAAGGCAGACAGCACCAGAACGATTGAGGATAGCACGGCAACCTGACGCTGTGATGTCGCAAGCCAATTCAAGCTAAGCCGCACCAAGCGGTCGATTATGCCTGAACGGCTTATCGCCTTGCTGACGATCAAGGCTCCCGCAATGATGATGACAACATCATCGGAGAAGCCGCTGAAAGCTCTTTCGAAGGGCACAAGACCCGTAACCACCCCCGACAACAGTGCGACCGCAGCTACGAGGTCGAAGCGGTATCTGCCCCAGACCATCGCGATGATCATAACTGTAAAGATTGACAGGGCCGTCAATTGTTCCAGCGTGAGGCCAATCATGCGAATATCGAAATGCTTCCGCCTTCGGCGGTCTGATCAGAGAACAGAGAAGCGAGTACGATGCTCGCAGACAGGACAGAGGCTCGGCTGCCATTGCGTTGGCTGACACCGGAAACCGGAAAAACGGTGCCATTCCCCATGCTGTCACGTCCGGTTGACATACGGACCATCGTACCGCTTTCCGCCGCAGAGGCGCGCGAGCTTCAAAGCACGTTGAACAGATAAAGCAGGATGATGATCGGAATAGGAAGCCCGACGAGCCAAAGAAGAATTCCGCGCATGACGCTCTCCCGGATTCAATGGATTATGATAAATCAGAGCAGTTCCGGAACCTGACGCCAATGAAGCGTCAGGGCCAGTCACTGGTCACGAGATGGGACTCAGCCGCGCCACAATCCACCCGTCCGGGCGTTGACGTATACCACGTGCGACTTGCCTCTGCTGCTAGCGCGGAACACATAAGTGGTGCCGTTGCAGTCGCGCGTGGCAATGACGCGATAGCCGTGATTGCGAACGATGCTGCGTGCTTCACTGCAGGACAGCTTGTTCCTTACGACCGCGTGCCGCTTGTGCCAGCCGTAGCCCTTGCGATAGACATAGTCAGGGCCGACCTTGTAAGTATAATGCGGTTCACCAAAGTAGATCTTGAACTTCACGTCGGTATCGGCCTGTGCCGGCGCCGGAGCCAAAGACAGTGCGAGTGGAACTGACAAGACCATTGCGCAGAGGAAACTTTTCATGACTGTGACTCCCGTATTGAATGTTTACAGTCATTGAACGCTCGCGACTAAACTTGGTTCCCTTTGATGTTCACAACGCGTTTCCATTTTGATGGGTACCTTTCATCAGAACAATCCAGGTGTTCGGCCGGTTCGGCGGCTGTTGCTCATCTTTTAGACCAGGGAGCACATTCGACAGACTAGCTGAAGCTCTACACTTCTTCGGCGACCGCATCTCGTTCGCTCTCTGGATAGACGCCCTTCAGAACCATGTTAAAATGACTCTTCACCGTGTCATTGCATGTACACGACCTGGCTTCCAACTGCTGCTTGTCGTGTATCACAATGTGACCGCGCCGAACGTTCAGGATCCGATCTTCCTTGAAGCGGCCGATCACCCGGCTGACATAACTCCGCCCCACGCCCAGCATGGATGAAAGTCGATCCTGCGTAAGCGGTACTTCATCAGCTCCCGTCCTCTCGATCGCGGCGAGTATCCACTTGGCTGCCCTCTGCTCGATGTTATGAACGGCATTGCATGCAGTACTCTGAAATATTTGCGACAGCATGCAGTCGGCGTATCGGGCAAAGAGATTGTCGAGCGTGCGCGACTTTTGCTTCGCGGCATCAAGCACCGCGACGGGTATCGTGACGAACTCGCCGTTGTATTGGACCATGATGCGCGAATAGGCGGGCAGCCGGCCTTGGCTTACGATGCCGCCCACAGCACCTTCACGACCGACCATCATCGTTTCGACGATCATTCCATCCTCGGTGGAGATCATGAAGGAGACCAACGTCGTGCGGCACGGAAAATAGACGGTTTCTACGTTCTGACCATGGTCGTAGAGGATACTGTTGGCCGAGCTCTGGAGCAGCCTCAAATGCGGGGACAGGAGCGCCAGGTCGTCCGGTCGCAGCACATTCAGCAGATTGTTCGTCTTCCACTCGTCCCGCATCTGCGATCTCCTGCCTATGTTCATTTGTGCGCATACATCGACGCGACGTGTGTGCATAAGTGCATGCGGATGGTTTGTGGCGGGCAGTTGAAACTGACGCCTCATTCTGATTGCCGGACGTTCGTGA
>CAUJIO010000013.1 GCA_963205315.1 Pseudomonadota bacterium
ACGAGCAACGCCAGGACGAACAGCGTGATCACCGTGATCAGTGGCAGAAGCAAGCCATTGTGGAAGCTGTGAATGCCTTCCATGGAAGGCGAGGCAGCCTCCTGCAGGCCCATCTGCCACGGCACTGCGTGATTTTCAGCGGCGTAAGCCTGAGAACCGCCCGCCACACCGGCAGCGACCGTCACACCAGCCATCATTCTGTTCCAAAACGTCATCGTCGCCCTCTCCATACAGGACCTTGCAAAAACCGCGCAAGGCAACAGTGGCCACAGCTGTCCCTGATAGCCCCTTCTCCAGCGCGATTGTGAACCACATTCAGCAGCCTGCCGCAACTTGAGCAGGCGCGGCAAAACGTCATTGCGGGCAAGCCTATGGCCGCAACCGGAATTCTGCCCTAATTGGCCAGCAAACGACTGCTCTGAAAAGACATCGAGCCTTGTCGGAGCCGGGCAAAACCTCATTGAATAACCCCGATCCCGGCGCTATGACCCGCCAGACAGAAGAAACCAAAGGTGCAAATCCGTGCGAATCAATTCGAAGCCTGGCCGCCTGTCCGCCTCTTTCTGCCTTGGTCTCGCGCTGAGCATCGCGACCGCCGGCATCGCTGCCGCACAGACCGACCAGCCGCAATTCGGACCGCGCGCCGGCAAGCCAGGCCAACAGGCCGGTGCTCTCAAGGTTGAGGTTGTCGCGACGCACGGCCAATGGAAGATCCAGTGCGAGAACGCCGCCGGGCAGGATGGCCAGCCAACCGGGCAGCGCAGCTGCGGCATGGTGCAGGCGACGCAGAACGAAAAGAATCCGAAAGCCACGCTGATGCTGGTGCTGGTCAAGACCAAGGCGGCCGAGAAAACCCAGATCAACATGCGGGTTATCGCGCCGATCGGGGTGTTCCTGCCGACCGGTGTGGCGCTCGAGATTGATGGCAATGCCGTCGGCCGCGTCCCCTTCACGCGCTGCACGCCACAAGTGTGCATGGCGTTCGCGGAGGCCTCTCCCGAGACGCTGGCTAAGATGAAAAAGGGCAACCAGGCCAATTTCATCATCTATGAAGCCCCCGGCATCGGCCTGCCGATGAAACTGTCGCTGGAAGGTTTCTCGGCGGCGCTGGGCGAACTCGACAAGAACTAGGCAGTTTCGGGCATCGGCACTGGCAGAAGCTGCCCGTGTCGCCTATCTTGGAGCAGACAGTTTCAGGAACAGGTGATCCGTGCCGCAATCCTCCGATATCCAGCTTTTCGATTCCGCAGAATTCAGCCGCGCACAGGCTCAGTCAATCGTCGCCGACACGCTGCATGCGGCAGAGGACGGCGAACTCTATGTCGAGAAACGGCAGAGCGAGAGCCTGGTCTATGATGACGGCAAGCTGAAATCCGCGAGCTTCGACGAATCGCAAGGGTTCGGCTTGCGCGCCGTGCGCGGCGAGACAGCGGCCTATGCGCATGCGACCGATCTTTCGATCAGCGCGCTCAAACGCGCCTCAGAGGTCTGCCGCACGGTAGCCAGAGGCGAGAGCGTTGCCCATGCGCTGGCACCCGAACGTACAAACCGGAGACTCTATTCCGACAGCAATCCGGCGGAGGCCATGGGGTTCTCCGAGAAGGTGGCGCTGCTGCAGAGGGTCGATGCCTTCACGCGCGCGCTCGATCCGAAGGTCAGACAGGTTTCAGTGTCGCTGGCCGCCGACTGGCAGGCAATCGAGATCCTGCGCGCCGACGGATCGAGCTACCGCGACGTGAGGCCGCTGGTGCGCTTCAGCGTCGCCGTCGTCTCCGCGGATGGCAAGGAACAAGGCCAGGGAAGCCATGGACTCGGCGGCCGCGGCGAACCCCTCTCCTACTTCACGGAGGACGTCTGGCAGGATGCGGCACGCGAGGCGCTGCGCCAGAGCCTCGTGTCGCTTGAAGCGAAGCCCGCGCCGGCCGGTGAAATGGACGTGCTGCTGGGCCCCGGCTGGCCAGGCATCCTGCTGCATGAAGCGGTGGGACATGGGCTCGAGGGCGACTTCCATCGCAAGAAAACGTCGGTGTTCACCGGCATGCTGGGAAGCCGTGTGGCAGCCAGGGGCGTTACTGTGGTCGACGACGGCACCATTCCCAACCGGCGCGGCTCGATCAGCATCGACGATGAAGGAACCCCGTCGCGCTCGACGACCTTGATCGAGGACGGCATTCTCGTCGGGCTGATGCAGGACCGGATGAATGCGCGGCTGATGGGCGTGGCTCCCACCGGCAATGGACGGCGGCAATCCTATGCGCATGCGCCGATGCCGCGCATGACCAATACCTACATGTTGGCGGGCGACAAGCATCCGGACGAAATCCGCGCATCGATCAAGCGCGGGCTCTATGCCAAGTCATTCGGCGGCGGCCAGGTGGACATCACATCCGGCAAGTTCGTGTTCTCCTGCACCGAGGCCTATCTGATCGAGGACGGCAAGATCACCAGGCCGGTAAAGGGCGCAACGCTCATCGGCGCGGGCGCCGATGCGCTGACCCGCATCTCGATGGTGGGCAATGACATGGCGCTCGATCCGGGAATCGGCACGTGCGGCAAGCAAGGACAGGGTGTGCCAGTCGGCGTTGGCCAGCCGACGCTGCGGATCGATCGCCTGACGGTGGGCGGCACTGCCGCCTGAACGTCATGAAACCCGCAGTCGTCATCTTCGACATGGACGATGTCCTGTGCCGCTACGATCTCGGCAAGCGTCTGCGGGTTCTGTCGCGCATCACCGGCAAGATGCCCCGGGATATCCGCGCGGCGATCTGGGACTCAGGTTTCGAGGATGCGGCCGATGCCGGCGGCTATGAAGACCCGGATCACTATCTCGAAGAATTCGGCCGCCGGATCGGTCATGCGCTGACGCGTGAAGACTGGGTGACGGCGCGGCGCGAGGCGATGACACCATGGCCCGACATGCTGGCGCTGGCACGGCGTATTGGCGAGCAGGCCCGCACGGCAATCTATACGAACAACGGGCCGCTGACCAAATCCAGCATCGGCGCGCTGTTCCCCGAATTGGCGGGCATATTCAGCGAGCATTACTATTCATTCGAATTCGGCACCAAGAAGCCGGACCCCGAAAGCTTTCGCAAGCTGATGCAAAAGATGGGAACGGATCCCGCGCACTGCTGGTTCATCGACGACAAGCGGTCGAATGTTACGGGCGCGAGGCTTGCAGGTCTCGGCGCCCATCACTTCCGCAGCCGTGAGAAACTGCTGCCGGACATCCAAGAATTGGGATTTGAGACATGAGCCGCCCGGCATCGACCACGCAAGCGCGGTTCGTCACTGGCTCGACGCTGCGCCACGTGACCATCATGACGCTCACCGGCGCGCTCGGCCTGATGTCGATGTTCCTGGTCAATCTTGCCGACCTGTTCTTCCTGTCGATGTTGCAGGTCACCGAGGTCACGGCGGCCATCGGCTATGCCGGGACCATCGTGTTCTCGAACCTGTCCGTGAGCCTGGGCACGGGAATTGCGGCGGCAGCTCTGGTGGCGCGCAATCTCGGCTCTGGCCAGCCCGACAGGGCCCGCGAGTTTGCCACCAGCGCACTGATGTTTTCCATGTTGCTTTCGGGGGCGATCACCATCGCCATCGCGATCGGTTCGGGATCTATTCTCGATCTACTGGGAGCACATGGCGAGGCGAAGCGGCTGGCACAGCTGTTCATCTGGACGCTGACACCCGGCTATATCCTGATCAGCGGCGCGGTGTGCTGCTCCTTCATCCTGCGTGGCCTCGGCGATGCCAAGCGGGCAATGTACATCACTCTGTCCTCGGCAATCATCACCGCGATCTTCGATCCGATCTTCATCTTTGGATTCGGCTGGGGCATCCAGGGCGCGGCCGCCGCCAATGTGATGGGTTATCTCGTGTCATTCGGCATCGGCATTCACGGCGTTTCGAAGGTCCATGGCTTCATCAATCCGATGCGGCTCGGCGGGCTGAGGCGCGATTTGCCGGCCATCTGGGCCATCGCGTTCCCGGCTATCCTCACGCAGCTCGCCACACCCTTCGCCAATGCCTATGTCACCTATGAAGTGGCGCCGTTTGGCGATGAAGCCGTCGCAGCGTCCGCCATCATCGGGCGCGTCATCCCGGTGGCGTTCGGCATGATCTTCTCGCTGTCAGGATCGGTGGGGCCGATCATCGGCCAGAATTTCGGGGCGCGAAAATTCGACCGCGTCAAGCAGACTCTCACCGACGGGTTGCTGTTCTCGGCCGTCTACACCATCATCACCTCGATCATCCTGTTCGTGTTCCGCCACCAGATCGCCGAGGCCTTCAATGCCTCCGGCCGGACTGTCGATCTCGTGGTGTTCTTCTGCACGTTCATCGCCATCAGCTGGGCCTTTGCCGGCGGCCAGTTCGTGTCCAATGCCGCCTTCAACAATCTCGGTCGTCCCAATCTCTCGACGTTGTTCAATTGGGCGAAGGCGACGCTCGGCACGATCCCCTTTGCGATGGCCGGAGCGCATTTTGCTGGCCCCGAAGGGATTTTGGCAGGGACTGGACTTGGCTCGGTCATCTTCGGCATTGCGTCGGTTGTCGCAGCCTATAGAATCGCCGGCCAAAGCGGCCGCGGCGAGGCTGCAAGCGGAGCAGGCCGATGAGCGTGATGACGATGTTGCAGGCGGCACAAGGGGGCAAGCTGTTTTCCCATGTGGCAGAGAGCCTCGATCTCGACGAGGCCGAGACCCGCAAGGCAATGGGCCTGCTGTGCCCGGCCATCGCAGGCCGTCTGAAGGATGCGGCGGCGGCGGATGACGATCTCCTGCAGTCCCTCCTCGATCTGATCGAAGACGGTGCCGGGGCCCTGCCGCTCGAAGAGACCGATGCCGTCACCGGCGAAGAAGCGGTGAGCGATGGCAACGCCATCCTCGAAGACATCTACGGCTCGCGCAACGACGCCCTGGTGGCCTTGCGCGCCGCAGCCACAGACGTGCCCGAGCGCGAGCTGGCAAAGCTTGCGCCGATCTCGGCCACGGTTGTGGTGGCGGCCCTTGCCCAATCAAATGCACCGATGGCGCTGACGGGCGTGCAGCCAGTGGGCGACCAGGGCATTCTCGGCACGATCATCGGCGGCGTGCTCAACGGTGTCGTCCAGGGGGTTGTGCGCGAACTGAAGTCGTCAAAGGGATGGCGGAGTGCGACGGGCTATACCAAAAGCCGGGCAAAGCGGAAAACCAGCAGCGCCAGCCGCAAGAAAACAACAAAGTCGCGGACAACCAGATCCGCGTCATCGAAACGCCGTACAACCTCTGCTTCCATTGAGGACATATTCCGGGATATCCTCGGCAAGATTGGCAAATAGGAGGTGACCCATGGATTTCGCAGCAATCGGCAGGCAATTCGGATTGGACGAACAGCAGACCCGGGCGGCTTTCGAGGCGCTAGGCCCGGTGGTGGCCGCAGGCATGCGCCAGAACGGTGGCGGCCTCGGTGACATTCTGGGCGGCTTCGCTGGCGGCAATCCGGCGCGCTACGCCGAGGATGCATCGAATTTCTCGGCTCCCGGCGCCCAGGATGATGGCAATGCCATCCTCGGCCAGATCTTTGGATCAAAGGACGTCAGCCGCGGTGTTGCGCAGCAGGTTTCGTCCTCGACCGGGATCGGCGAGTCGATCCTCAAGAAACTGCTGCCCATCGTTGCGGCCTATGTCATGTCGCAGATCGCCAGCAAGGCGACGAATGGCGGCCTGGGCGACATTCTCGGCAGCATTCTGGGCGGCGGCGCCAGCGGCCGCAGTTCTTCTCCACAAAGCCAGGGCGGCAGCGGCGGCCTCGGCGACATTCTCGGCGGCATTCTGGGCGGTGGTGCACAGGGTCAGGGATCCGGCGGCGGACTTGGCGACATTCTGGGCGGCATGCTGGGCGGTGGCCAGGAGCAGCAGTCCGCTCCGGCTGGCCGCGGCGCCGCGCCCGGTGGCCTCGATGACATCCTGAGGGACGTCCTGGGCGGCCCCGGTGGCGGCAACAGCAATGCCGGAGACGATCTGCTCAGATCGGTGCAGGACGCGCTGCGCAGGCGCTAGGGCAACCGGCGCTCAATCGAGCGCCGGCAAGTTGCACGATCACTTTGAAACTGGCGCATTTTTCGCGTCGCAAGTGTGTCCACTTGCTTGCCCAATGCGTTAGTCGAAGATCATCCGCCGCTGGCGCTGGAGGGCTCGCTCTTCCAGCGCCACCGCGGCATTGACGGAGAGCGGCAGTCCTGACGCCCAGCGCACGTCGCCACGCGTGACGCCGATGTCGCGCAGGATGTAGTCGTCGAAGCTGTCAAGCCGGGTCACGGCGCGGCGGGCCCTCCAGTTGCGGATAAACCGCCCAAACAGCGATGCAGCGCCGGCAGTTTCAAATGAGCGGGCATGGCTCAATGCGTAGTCTCTCATGACAAGTCCTCCTCGCTCGCGAAAGTGGACCATTCCCCTTTCGCGCCGCGCCACCCGTCAGGTGGTTTGCTCTGTTGCGATGAGATGAATGTGCGGGATTCCGATTGATTTATCCAACGAATGTATTTTATAGTTCTCATCACATTCCGTGATGGACAGATATCATGATCCCCAATCTCGACATCGATCTCATGAAGACTTTCCTCGCCATCTCCGACACCGGGAGTTTCACCCGGGCGGCGGAAGAGGTGAACAAGACACAGTCGGCAGTGTCGATGCAGATGAAGCGGCTGGAAGAGCTTCTCGGCCGTCCACTTTTTGCGCGCGATGGCCGGTCCAGCCGCTTCACGCCCGACGGCGAGCGGCTGATCGAATATGCGCGGCGCTTGGTGAGCATCAATGACGAGGCGGTATCGACCTTTACCCGGCCAGACCTCACCGGCACGGTGCGCTTCGGAACGCCTGACGATTATGCCGACCGCTTCCTGCCAGAAATCCTGGCGCGCTTTGCAAGAACGCATCCGCTGGTGACAGTCGATGTTGACTGCGTTTCAACATCGACGTTGTTCGAACGCACCAAGCGCGGCGAGATGGATCTGGCGCTGGTGACATTCGGCTGTGACATCATGACGAATGAGCCGGTACGGCGGGAGCCCTTGGTGTGGGTGGCGTCAGGACGGCACAACACGCACCTGCTCGACATTGTGCCCGTCGCCGTGTCGCATGCCGGCTGCGAGTGGCGGTCAATGGTGCTGAAATCGCTTGAAACGTCAGGCCGCAAATATCGCGTCGCCTATTCGAGCCCCAACTCCAATGCCGTCAATGCCGCCGTGCAATCGGGCCTGGCGGTGGGCGCCGTGCCGGAACTCTGCGTGCGCCCCGGCATGCGCATCCTGAGCGAGAAGGACGGCTTCCCGGCGCTCGGCACATTCGATATCGGTTTGGTGCGGAAGCCCGGCCGTGGCAGTTCCGCCGTCGAGGCACTGGCCCGGCATGTCACCGAAAGCATGGCGAATCTCAACTCGGCAATGATCGCGGCGGAGTAACACCCATGACCATATCCACTACCTTTACGCGACTGCTCGGAATCACGCATCCGGTTGTCCTCGCACCCATGGGCGGTGTCGCAGGCGGCAAACTGGCGTCGGCGGTGTCCGAAGCCGGCGGTCTGGGGATTATTGGCGGCGGATATGGCAATCCAAAACTCGGCTATGGCGGCCCGGAGTTTATGGACCGCGAGTTCCGGGCGGCGGGCAACAGCCGCATCGGCGTTGGCTACATCACCTGGTCGTTGGCGAAGTTTCCGGAACTCTTCGATCAGGCCCTTGCAAGGAAACCGGCGGCATTCTTCCTCTCCTTCGGCGACGAGAGCCAGTTTGCGCCGCGGATCAAAGCGGCTGGCATTCCGTTGATCTGCCAGATCCACGACGTCGAAGGCGCGCGACGTGCCGCCGATGCTGGCGCAGATATCCTCGTGCCACAGGGAACTGAGGCCGGAGGCCATGGCAAGCAGCGCCGCGCGACCTTCACGCTGGTGCCTGCCGTCGTCGATGTCGCGGGTTCGATCCCGGTGCTGGCGGCCGGTGGCGTGAGTGACGGACGGGGCCTTGCGGCAGCATTGATGCTGGGCGCCTCGGGCGTACTGATCGGCACGCGTTTCTGGGCAACGCCGGAAGCCCTCGGCTCGGAGGCGGCGAAGTCAAGTCTGGTGCGAGCCAAGGGTGACGATACGATCCGCACCCGGGTCTTCGACGCTGTCCGCGATATCGACTGGGAGCAGGCCTATTCGGGCCGCGCCATCGTCAATGATTTCACGCGGCAGTGGCATGGCCGCGAGGAGGACCTCTTGCGGGCACCCGCCGACGTGAGCGCGCGCTGGTGGGAGGCACAGCGGGCGCAAGACATGTCGCAGGCCGTGGTTTTTGCTGGTGAAGGGCTGGACCTTGTCACGTCCATCATGCCGGCCGGCGACATTGTGCGGGGAATTGTTCGCGAGGCGGAACGTCTCATCACACAGCCGGAACATTTCAGCACCACTGCCGACGGCTTTTGATTCATCGCAAGGCGGGGTACGGTCGAGTCAGTAATTTAAATGACGTTTGGTCCAACTACGGCCATTGGTCACAATACGTCTCCCAGGAAAGGGAACACTGACATGATCGCCCGCCTCGCACTCGTCGCCTTCCTGAGTAGCGCGCTCGTTATGCCGGCAGCCATGACTGGCGCCGACAGCGCCTATGCCGCGTCGTCGACCAAGAAGAAGAAATCCAGCGGCACATCGGCAGATCGCGCCAAGCTGATGGAAATCGCCCGCCAGGTTTGCCGCAAGAAATATGGCGCGGGCAGCACGGTCTATCGTCTCGACTATACCCGCAAGCGGGTTGTCTGCGTGCCGCCGGGTTATTGATCCCCGGTAGCGAAGCCACCGAAGTCGCAGGCGAGGCAGGATCCAACAATTTGGGAACTGACGGTGCGATTGAACTTACCCGCGATTCCGCGAGCAAGTCGTTCTTGCCATGACAACAATAACGTGTTCTGTTGGATATAAACCTGACGCAATACCAGAGAGCGGTAGTTAGTCGATTCGACTCGAGGAGCGGGCATGAAGTTTTTCGTTCTGATAGGTGTCTGTCTGGGTGCCGCAATGTCGAGCGCCATGGCCGCAACGGTAGAGTTTGCGGGGACTTTCCACTTTGCCAACCTCCCCCAAGCGTGCCTCGATCTCGGCTACAAGAATGGTGCCGTTTACTTGATGCGATTTCGCCCACCCAACCTCGGCACGAATGGCCCTTCGACGCGCTTGACCATCCTGAGCGGTAACAACACAAACAATATCCTGCTGAAGAACGGAACGCTTGTCGGCAAGACATTCAAGACCGTCACTGCAACTTCAATCGGCGGCGGTGCCGGCAGCGAAAGCACGACTGCGCGATTTACGAAGCAAGTGCCCGCCGTTCCAGACGATACAACAAAGACGATCACAATCGCTGGTGACTGGACCAATTTCGAATTCGAACCGAGTTGTACGATCAGTTTCGTTGCAACGGGTTTCAAACCCTAGAGAATTGGGAGGCGTGGTGAAGAACGCAATTTTTGCCGGCTTTGTCGGACTGTGCCTTGCCGCATCAGCCGCGAACGCAACTCCCCTTGGCGAGTTCAGTGGTTTCTTCAACGAGAGGTCGGCGTCGGCAGGTTGCAACGGCTACCCCAATCCCCAGTTCGACCGACAGCTCATGCGTTATTTTCCCGCGGGTGTCGGCGGCAATGGCGATGCGACGGGCATTGTTCTGCGTGACTGGAATCTTCAGGGCCCGATGCAGAATTACTATCTGGCGAGCGGCACACTTGTCGGATCCAGTCCGGTCGTTGTGCAACTCACTGTCGTCGGCGGAATTGAAGGGTTTCAGACCGACGCCAAAGTGATGATCACCGAACAGACGCCGGCAATCATCACCAATGCAACGCAAAAGGTTTCGCTCGCCGGGAAGATCATCGGCTTTGGCGGAAATGGGTCGTGCACGGTTTCGTTTAGTTCGGTGCTCTACAGTTACTAGATCGCGGACCCGTTTGGCGCTCACATTTCCGGTTTCCGACGAAGCCTCTCTCGCAATGAAGGAGAGGCTTGGGCATTCGTTTCCTAGTAAGCAAAGTCCCTGAACACGCGGGTGATGTCGCCGTTCCAGCTGGTATTGTAGAGCGCCAGCAGATTTTCGGCGGCGGTCTTGCCGGTCGACACCGTCTCATCGAGCACGTCGAGGAAGGCGGCTTCCGACTTGCCTTTGCAGCCGTGACGGCCGCGCGCCTCAAGGCCGGCGCGAGACAGTTTCAGGACATCCTTCGCAATGTCGCGAACGCTCCGCCCACGGATCATTGCATTGAGGGCCTGCACCGGAACGTCGTCGCGGAGTTTCTGGCGTTCTTCGGCCGTCCAGTCCTTGACGATGTCCCAGGCGGCGTCGAGTGCGGCCTGATCGTAGAAGAGACCCACCCAGAAGGCGGGGAGCGCACACAATCTGCGCCACGGGCCTGAATCGGTGCCGCGCATCTCGAGATATTTCTTCATGCGCACTTCGGGGAAGATGGTCGTCAGGTGATCGGCCCAGTCCTTGGCCACCGGTATTTCTCCCGGCAGTTGCGGCAGCTTGCCATCCATGAAGGCGCGGAAGCTTTCACCCGCCGTGTTGATGTACTTGCCGTCACGCATGACGAAATACATCGGCACGTCGAGGGCGTAATCGACATAGCGTTCGAAACCCATGCCGGGCTCGAAGGCGAAGGGCAGCATGCCGGCGCGTGCGTTGTCGGTGTCGCGCCAGACTTCCGAACGGAAGGACAGGAAGCCGTTTGGCTTGCCTTCGAGGAATGGCGAATTGGCGAAGAGCGCTGTCGCCACCGGCTGCAAGGCCAGCGAGACGCGAAGCTTCTTCACCATGTCGGCCTCAGAGCCGAAGTCGAGATTGACCTGCACGGTGCAGGTGCGGAACATCATGTCGCGGCCGTATTTGCCGACCTTGTCCATGTAAGGCGCCATGATGCCATAGCGGCCCTTGGGCATGACCGGGGTTTCGGCCCTCGTCCACACCGGCGATGCACCCAATCCGAGGAAACCGATGCCGAGCCGGTCGCCGATCTCGCGCACCTGCGTCAGGTGCTCGTGCACTTCCTCACAGGTATCGTGCACGGTGCTGAGGGGGGCGCCCGAAAGTTCGAACTGACCGCCGGGTTCGAGCGAGATGTTGCCGAGGCCGTTGGGATCGGAAAGGGCGATGATGTTGTCACCCTCATAGACGCCTTCCCAGCCGAAGCGGTCGCGCAGGCCTTCAAGCAGCGCCTTGATGGAGCGCGGGCCATGATAGGGCACGGGCTCCAGCGTATCGGTGAGAAAAGGGAACTTCTCATGCTCGGTGCCGATGCGCCATTGATCCTTGGGCTTGGAGCCCGATGACAGCTCCTCGATGAGCTGGGCCTTGGATTCAATGGGTCGCCGCGCTTTCGGCGTGTCGGGGGTGGGTCCGCTCACGAGTGTCTTCCTGTCTGGATGCCGAGGGAGGATGTAGGCGGGTGCGTTTCATCCGGCAAGACAAAGATTTAGTGACGATCCATCAGGATTTTTGATGCCAGTCGCCGAGCATGGCCTGAACGAGCGTCAGGGCGGCAACGGCGGCCGTGTCGGCCCGCATGATGCGGGGGCCCAGCGAGATCGCTGTGACAAAGGATAGCGACTTCAGCAGCGCCTTCTCTTCGCTGGTGAAGCCACCCTCCGGGCCGATCAGAACGGCCGCGGGCGTCTTCAGCGGCTTGAGGGCCAGCAACGGATCGGCAATGGCCGCTGTCTCGTCGCAATAGACCAGCGCCCTGCCCGGTTCCCACTCATCCAGCAGTCTCGTCAGTTTCACCGGTTCATGCACCTCCGGCACGAAGACGAGATTGCATTGCTCGGCGGCCTCGATGGCGTTGGAGCGCATTCGGTCGAGATTGACCCGCTCGGCGATGGTGCGCTGGGTGATGACCGGGCGCAGGCGCCTGGCGCCCAGTTCGGTCGCCTTCTGCACCACATAGTCAAGGCGGGCATGTTTCAGCGGCGCGAAGATGTAGTCGACATCCGGCGGTGGCGACACATCGGCCAGCCGGCGCTCGCAGCGGAGCGTGGTGGTTTTCTTGGACACGGTGCGGAGATAGGCCAACCATTCGCCGTCACTGGCGTTGAACACGTTGACCGGATCACCGCTGGCGAGCCGCAAGACACCTGTGAGGTAATGTGCCTGTTCACGCGGCAGTTCGATGTCGCTGCTTGCGGACAAGGGTGCATCGAGGTGGAGGCGAGGGGTGGTTTTCATGGGATGTCTGATGTACACCGCGCGCATGAGCGATGCCAGCAGCCAGCACAAGCGCGTAGCCGACGCCCTGCCCGGCCATTGGGCAGACAATATCCTGCCGCTGGCCTTCCGGCCTTATGCGCGGCTGATGCGGCTGGAGCGGCCGATCGGCTGGTGGCTGCTGCTGCTGCCCTGCTGGTGGGGGCTGGCGCTGGGCCAAATCGCTCTTGGCGGCGGCATTCCCAATCTCTGGTTTGCCCTGCTGTTTCTCATTGGCGCCATCATCATGCGTGGGGCGGGCTGCACGCTGAACGACATCGCCGACCGCAATTTCGACGGCAAAGTGGAGCGGACGCGGCTCAGGCCCATTCCGGCGGGACAGGTGAGCGTCCGGCAGGCTTTTGTCTTCCTCGCCGTTCTCTGCCTCGCCGGGCTGCTGGTGCTGCTGCAGTTCAACTGGTTCACGGTGGGGACTGGCGCCGCCTCGCTGCTGATCGTTGCCATCTATCCCTTCATGAAGCGCATCACCTACTGGCCGCAGGCGGTGCTGGGGCTGGCTTTCAACTGGGGTGCGCTGGTTGGCTGGACTTCGCTGCATGGATCGCTCTCCTGGGCTCCGGTGCTGCTCTATGCCGGCGGCATCGCCTGGACGCTCGGCTATGACACGATCTATGCGCATCAGGACAAGGAGGACGACGCCGTCATCGGCGTCAAGTCCACGGCGCTGAAATTCGGCGACACATCGATCTACTGGCTTGGCCTTTTCTACTTCGCCAGCCTGGCTCTGATCGATGCGGCGATCTGGCTGGCGGGCGGCAGCGTCATCGCGCACCTGGGTGTGGCCGCAGCCGCACTGCATGCGGCTTGGCAACTGGCGCGCTTCGATGCCGGCAATGGCACACGCTGCCTTGAACTTTTCCGATCCAACCGCATATTCGGACTTCTCATCACTCTCGCACTCGTATTGGATTCCAGTCTCACATGATCGACGATCTTCTTTCGCTTGCCAGCGAGGCGGTGTCACACGCCCGCAAGCTCGGCGCCGATGCGGTGCATGCCGTGGCGGCCGATGGCCGTTCCACCGAACTGCAAATTCTCGACGGACAGATCGAGAAGGTGGAACAGGCGGAAGCCCTCGACATCAGCCTCAAGGTTTACGCCGGCAAATCCTCGGCGACGATCTCGGGAAGCGTTTTGACCACGGACGCCATTCACCGGCTGGCCGAAAAGGCACTGGCGATGGCCAGGCTGGCGCCGCCTGATCCCTATGCCGGGATCGCCGATGCCGATCAGCTGGCCAAGGACATTCCCGATCTCGATCTTGCAGCCGACGACATGCCGAATGCCGAAGGTCTCGAGCGATTGGCCCGTGAGGCCGAGGCGGCGGCCCTGGCGGTGCCGGGCGTCAGCAAGTCTTCGGGTGCGGGCGCTTCGGCCTCCGACCGCATCGTCGCCATTGTCATGTCCAACGGCTTTGCCCAGGGCTACCGCCGCACCGGATGCGGGGTGAGCATGTCGGCGATTGCCGGTGAGGGCACGGGCATGCAGCGTGACTATGACTACGCCTCGGCCATTCATTTCGCCGATCTGCGCTCAGCCGGAGACGTTGGCCGCGAGGCGGGGGAGCGCGCCGTCAAGCGGCTCGATCCGCGCAAGGTGAAGTCGCAATCGGTGCCGGTGATTTATGACCGGCGCGTCGCCTCGGGATTGATCGGCCATCTGCTGGGCGCCATCAATGGTGCTGCCATCGCGCGCGGCACGAGCTTCCTCAAGGATGCGCTGGGCCAGCAGATCTTCGGCAGCCACATCAGCATCGTCGAAGACCCGTTCATCCGCCGCGGCTTCGGGTCGAGGCCCTTCGATGGCGAAGGCCTGGCCTGTCACAAGACCAACCTCATCGACGCGGGCGTGCTGACGAACTGGATTCTCGACCTGCGCTCGGCCCGGCAACTGGGGCTGAAGCCCACGGGACAGGGCTCGCGCGGCGGACCGTCGACGTCGAATGTCTATCTGCCGGCGGGTGCGATTTCCCCGGAAGGCCAGATCCGCAGCATCTCGCAGGGACTTTATGTGACGGAGCTCATCGGCTCGTCGGTCAACATGGTGACGGGTGACTACAGCCGCGGCGCGTCGGGCTTCTGGATCGAGAATGGGGAACTCACCTTCCCGGTGAGCGAGATCACCATCGCCGGGAACCTCAAGGACATGTTCAAGACCATCGTACCGGCCAGCAACCTGGAATTCCGCTCATCGGTGAATGCGCCAAACTGCCTAGTGGAAGGCCTGACCATTGCCGGCCTCTGAGACGCTGACGCAAGATGCGCGGCTGTTGTTCGCCACGGTGAGAGAGGCCGGCGAGCTGGGCCGGTCAATGGCCGGTCAGGATGTCGAGCGCTGGAAGAAGCCGGACGGCTCGCAGGTCACCGCCGCCGATCTCGCCATCAATGCGCGGATCGAAAAGATCCTGCGCCCGGCGCGGCCGGATTATGGCTGGCTGTCGGAAGAAACGCCCGACGATGCCATCAGGTTGTCGCACGGCCGCATCTGGATCATCGATCCGATTGACGGGACGCGGGCCTTCATCGAGCACCGGCACGAATGGTGCGTGGCGGCGGCGCTGATCGACAATGGCCGGCCGGTGGCTGGCGCCGTCTTCAGGCCAATGCGTGATGAATTCTATACAGCGATTGCGGGCGAAGGCGCGCATCTCAATGGCGCCACGATGCGTGCCGCAGACGCAGACACGCTTCAGGACGCGCGGATTGCCGGCAACCGCAAGGCGCTCGGCCAGCTCTCTGCGGCGGGTGTGAGCGGCGATCCGAGCGGCGCATTGCCGCTGCAGTTGCGGCTGGCCTATGTGGCGGCGGGGCGCCTGGATGGCGCGGTATCGGTCGGCAACCGCAATGACTGGGATCTGGCGGCGGGCGAACTGCTCGTCAATGAGGCAGGCGGGATCGTCAGCAACACACAAGGCGAAGGCTATATTTACAATCGCCCGCAGCCGTGGCAGCAGGGACTTATTGCTGCAGGTGCGAAACGCCATGCGGCGATCATCCAGCAGTTGAGGACAGCATGACCAAAGCCCCGGCCAAGACATCCGACGAGCAACTTCTCCATATGGTTTTCGGCGGTGAGCTTGCGGACATCCAGGCGGTGACGTTCAAGGATCTCGCCAAGCTCGACGTGGTCGGCTTCTATCCCAACTATGCCGAGGCGCACAAAGCCTGGCTGGGCAAGGCGCGCGAGACGATCGACAATGCGCAGATGCGCTATTTCATCGTCCATATGCACCGCCTGCTCGATCCCTCGACGGATGTGACCAAGAAGAAGCCTGCGGTGAAGAAGAAAGCGTAAGACGCTCACGTCCAGCGAAGACGCTGCCCTACAACAGTCCCTCGGCCTGCAATTTTCCGAGCGGGAAGCCGGCCACGGGATTTTCGGCTTTCAACGCATCGAGCCTTGTGAGGGTGTTGCCGCAATCGGTGCGCATCTGATCGACAAGTTCGGCGATAGAGCCGAAGCGCCGGTCGGGACGGATCAGGTCGATAAATTCCACTAGCATGTTGCGGCCATAGAGATCGCCGTCGAAGCCGATGAGATAGACTTCGAGAAAGGTCCGGCCGGTGTCAAACGTCGGGCGGTCGCCAAAATAGCCGGCGCCAGGCCAGGAAATGTTACCTTTGAGTGCCGCATCGCGCACCTTCACGGCATAGATGCCTCGGAAGGGATCGGCACCCTTTTCGAGAATGATGTTGATGGTGGGAAAGCCGATGGTGCGGCCGCGCTGGTCGCCGCGCACCACTTCGCCAAGCACCGTCCAGTGATAGCCAAGGTCGCGGGCGGCCGCCGTGACGTGGCCATGCCTCAGGGACTGGCGAATAGCGCTCGAGGAAAACGGCGAATGCAGGTCGCCCTCGTCGGTCACCTGATCGACGATGGTGACGCCGAAGCCTTTTTCGGTTCCCAGCACCGTCATGGTGGCGGGACTGCCCTTGCGGCCCTTGCCGAAATGGAAGTCGTAGCCCGTCACCACATGCGACACGGCGAGATTCTGGACGAGATGCTGCTCGACAAAGCCTTCCGGATCGAGGCTGGACAGTTCCGCATCGAAGGGCAGGACGGCCATGAAGGAGGCGCCGAGACTGGCGATCAGCCGCGCTTTCAGAGGGCCAGGCGTCAGCCGGAACACCGGCTCATCCGGCCTGAAGAAACTGCGCGGATGGGGTTCGAAGCTGACGACGCCCCAAGGTTTGCCGAGCCTTTCGGCCTCGGCCCGCGCGATGTCGAGCAAAGTCTGGTGGCCACGATGGACACCATCGAAATTGCCGATCGCGACGACAGCGCCACGGCAGGATTCCGGAACCCCCACGGCTCCTTCAATCAGATTCATTGCCTTCCCTTCTCAACCCCGCAACTCACGTCCAGGACAGATCATGGACGGTTGCCACGATGCGGGCATGGGGGACGGCACGCTGGACGGCGTCTTCCGCCACATGCAGCCCCGCACTCGCATCGGTCACCCCTTCTGCAACAAGAAGGGCCGGAAGGCCATAGTCCGCGGCACCTCGGATGTCGGTTTCAGGTCCATCGCCAATGGCCAGGACCTCGGCCCGCTTTACCGGGCGTCCCGCAACCCGGCTGGCTTCGGCCATGGCGAGATCATAGATCGGGGCATAGGGCTTGCCGGCCATCAGCACTTGGCCTCCCAGCGCCGCATAGAGCTCGGCGAGCTTTCCGGCGCAGTAGAGGATGCGGTCGCCTTTCCTGACGATCTTGTCCGGGTTGGCGCAGATCATTACCAGGTTACGGCGCTTCAGATCGCCGAGCAGTTTGTCGTAATCGGCGAGAACATCATTCACATCGTCGAACAGCCCGGTGCAGAGTATGGCGCGGGCTTCGTCTACGGGCACGCGGGTAACGCCGGTGCCGTCATAGATCGAATGGTCACGGCTGGGGCCCAGATGAAACACCTTGCCACCGCCATGCGCACGCATCAGGTCCTGAGTCACGTCACCAGAGGTGACGATCGTGTCATGGCTTTCAGGATCAACACCGATTTCACGCAGCTGCTTTTCGACACCGAGATTGCTGCGTGGAGAATTAGTGACAAGGATGACGATGCCGCCCGACTGGCGATGCTGCGCAAGGGCCGCCGTGTTGATGGTGAAGGGCCTTACGCCATCGTGAATGACGCCCCAGATGTCGCAGAACCAGACCCGGTAGGCAGCGGACAGAGCTTGCATGCGGATATGATCGCTCAGGCTGCACTGGCGTTGCGGTCGACACCGCGAACCCCGGCATCAGCCCGCACCTTGCGCGGCGGCGCAAAGAACGGCCCATAGCCGTAGCGTCCGACCTGATTGGCGGCACTGGCCTGCTGCGGCGTTTCAATGCCAGACACGATCACATGAAACTGCATGGCGCGGGCATATTGCACGAACTCGCGCCAGGAAGGGGCCGGACCGAAGCCCGCGTCGGCTGCATGCGGCGGAAACGAGAGGAAGCGCACGCCGAGTTGGCGGAGGGAGGCGAGATCGAGGCCCGCCACCTGCACGTTGGAGAGCGCCAGCGTAGCGCCGAGCCGGCCGAGCCGCGCCAGATTCTCTATGCCGGTATTGCTGAGCTGGCCAAGCCCGCGATGATCGAACTCGAAAACGATGCCACCGGCGACATCGACATCACGCTCAAGATTGGCGACGACCCGGGTGGTGTCGTCGCGCGAGCCCAGCGTCGAAATGCCGATCGGCACGATGGCACGCATGCTGGGATTCCTGGCGCGCAGGCGGCGCAACACGGGGGCCACGAGCTTTACCATATGCGCATCGAGCGCCGGCCGCATGCCGCCCTGATCGGCCTTCTGCATCAGTTCGGTGTGGCGGACGACATGGCCCTGGTCATCGGTGAGGTCGAGAAGGGCACGGTAGTGCGCGGTGACACCGCTTGCCAATTCGATGACCGGCTCGAGCAACAGTTCGAGATGCTCGCCGCCGATGCGTGGCAGGCCCTGGGCCGCAGCACTCTGGGACGAAGGCGCTGCAACGCCTTCAGCAGGCCGACTGACGGGCGCTTCGTTCTTCTGAATCAACTGGCGAAGATTTTCGCCCATGGCGCGCACATCGGCCATGATCTGATCGAGCCTGCCAACTGGCAGCTTGGCCTGTACTGCAACGTCATCGAGTTTGGTCATCGCCGCATCGACCTTGCGGCCGAGGTCGCGCAACCGGTCATACTGACGGCGGAGCCGGTCCTCTTGCTGCGAGACCCGATACAGGAGGGCGGCGGCGACAGAAAAGATACCGATTCCCAAAATCAAAATGGCGCCGGCCACGATCTCCACGGGCAAGGTGCCGTTGGCGAGCAGATAAGTGGCGACACCTATCGCCAGCAGCGGAAACACGGCAAGGCCAATCAGCGCCGTAACACTCTGCCGTGACATTGCCGCAACCGCCCCCTTCGTCCTGCCCACGAATCAACAGGCCGGAGAGTAACGCACTTTCGGGCTGCTGGCATCCTACTTAGTCAAATCAATAGTTTGATCCGCCTCTGCGGTGATGGCTTGACAATCGGCCAAACTGAAATGGCCACCCCGGTCCCGGGGTGGCCGCATCATTTCGGATGACGCCGGAAAGACCTAGGCGGATGCCGCCGCCTTCTGCTTGCGCCGCCAGCCCATGAAGCCAAATGCACCAAGGCCTGACGCCAGCAATGGCAGTGCTGCGGGGGCGGGAACCGGATTGATCTCAGCCACGATCTTGTCCTTGATCGCCCCTGAGAAACCGCCGAAATCCTCGGTGAATTTCACGAAGCTGCCGCTGCCGCCAATCATGTTGGTCTGCGCATACAAGACTGCGTCGATCACATCTGCGGGGTCGTTGCCAAAGAAGTCACGATCATCGAGGACCAGCGCGTTGATCTGGTCGACGCCTGCGATCAGCGCATTGTCGCGGGCCGCCTGAAGAGTCGTGCACACGGCATCAGACGAGCCACAACCATCGATGGATTGGGCGCCCTCCGTCACGATGTCGATGGATTGCCTCAGGCTATCAATATCGTTGCCGAACAGCCAGCTGACTGCCGCATCGTAGGCCGCAGAGGTTCCATCCTCGAAACCCACGATGCCCGGGTCCGGCCGGATCAGAGCTTCCACGGCGTCGGCAAAGGCATTGCCCGATACCGCGTCCGAAATGATCGTCCAGGGCGTCGCCTGCACCGGCGTACTGGCAAAGAACCCCAGCGTGACGGCGATCTGGCCAATCGATCCGGACTGGATCTTGGCGATGACCGACGCATCGCGAAATGCCTCTGCGAAGCCCGTCAGCATGAAATTGAAATCAGTGGCGTCGACACTGCCGGAAACGTCATTCATGAAGACGATTTCCTGGTCAACGGTGACTGCGGAAGCGGTCCCGGCAGAAGCCCACAAGGCCAGCGCCGATACAAAGGCGAACTTTGATGCACGCATTTCCATCTCCTGTCAGCTCGGGTTTGAGTAGGAAGACGCAAAGCATGAAGGGTAAGGAGTTCCTCTCATGTCATGCGACGTCGTGGAGGCCCCGATGGAAACACTAAAGAGCTGCTGCCTCTACGTCAATCAATTTTACAACCTCAAGCAACATTAGCGTTAAGATTACACGTTAACCATGTCCACTGACGGACCCGATCTAAGTTGGCTGAGCAAAAAATCAGGCCGGAGAGTAACGCACTTTGAACTCCCGTGACATCGCGCCCGAACAAACAAAGCTTGCGCCAATCCTCACCGCTGCCCACTGGGCGCGTTCCCGAGCCCGGCCATCGCAGCCCCCGAACAAAAACGGCCACCTCGACGCGGAGATGGCCGCAAATTGTCGGAATGCCTTCTTGCCGTGGTCAGGCGATGGCGCGCTGGGCCTGCTTCTTGCGCCGCCGCCCGGCGAGGCCAAGACCCGCAAGTCCGGCGGCCAAGAGCGGCAAGGTTGCCGGAAGCGGAACAGGGGCGGGCGAATGGTCCGACACCATGCTGATGACAACAGGCCCTTGCCTCGTTTGCTGTAGTAGCGAAGTGCCCAGGGCCAGAGTCACGTTGAGAACCGGCATTGGCCCTTTGAAGGTGCCCACGGTGCCGGCGATCAGGCCGCCAGTGCTATTGTAGAGGATCAAACCGATCGCACCAGCAATAAGTGCGTTCTGGGCTTTTATCTGGAAGGTACAAGTACCGCGCGAAATCAGCGCGATGCTGCCAGCCGAGAATCCGGCGAAATCCGCCACTGAGCAACCGAACGACGGCACAGCGGAGAGACTTCCCGTGGCGCTGCCATCAACCTGCGAATTGTCGGTGGCACTAAATGCACCAAAATCGGCGCCGAATACATAATTGATCGCACTGGGCGACGTTTGCTGGAGGCTGAAGGTCGAAGCCATCGCTGGCACCGCCAGCATATTCACTGCCAAGGCAAGGCCCGGCTAATTTCCACATGATGGCATCCTTCACTTGATCAAAAAATGCAATGAAACACAGGGTTAACAGAGAGTCAACGCAGCAGGCAGACGGAGCCGGTCGCTCGCGGCGGCAAATAAGAGCCGAGGTGCAAGTCGGCACCTCGGCTTCTTACTGTTTGCTGCGTGGGTTACGAGTTTACGTTACGGATGCCAGGATCTTGGGCATCTTGTCGGAGAAGATCTCGTCGATCTGGTTCTCGGTGATCATCAAGGGCGGCGACAGGGCAATGGTGTCGGCGGTAATGCGAATCATCATGCCGGCATCATGGAACCCGTTCTCCATGGCCTTGTAGGCGCGAAGGCCGGGCGAGCCCTCAACCGGCTTCAGGTCGATGGCAGCCACCAGGCCGATGGTGCGGATGTCCTCGACCAGCGGATGGCCCTTGAGCGTGAAGGCGGCGTCGGCCCAAACGTTTTCGAGCTTCTTGGCGTTTTCGAAGAGCTTCTCGTCACGATAGAGATCCATGGTCGCGACACCGGCGGCGGCCGCCATCGGGTGGCCGGTGTAGGTGTAGCCGTGGAACAGCTCGATGACGTGGTCGGGGCCATTCATGAACTGGTCGTAGATGCCCTGGCGCACCATGCAGCCGCCCATCGGCACGGTGCCGGAGGTGACGCCCTTGGCAAAGGTCAGGATATCGGGCGTGACGCCGAAACGCTCGGCGGCGAAGGCATGGCCCAAGCGGCCGAAGCCGGTGATGACTTCGTCGAAAATCAGCAGGATGCCATGCTTGGTGCAGATCTCGCGCAGGCGCTTCAGGTAACCCTTGGGCGGCGGCAGCACGCCAGTGGAGCCGGCCATCGGCTCGACGATGACGGCGGCGATGGTCGAGGCATCGTGCAGCGCGACGAGACGCTCGAGGTCATCCGCCAGATGTGCGCCCCATTCCGGTTCGCCACGGGTGAAGGCCTGTTCCTTGCGATTATAGGTATGCGGCAGGTGATCGACACCGGCCAGCATGGCGCCGAACCACTTGCGATTGGCGACCATGCCGCCGACCGAGATGCCGCCGAAGTTCACGCCGTGATAGCCACGCTCGCGGCCGATCAGACGGGTGCGGCTGGCCTCGCCGCGGGCGCGGTGATAGGCGAGCGCGATCTTCAGCGCGGTGTCGGCGGCCTCCGAGCCGGAGTTGCAGAAGAACGCATAGTTGAGGTCGCCCGGCGCCATGGTGGCGAGGCGCGAGGCCAGTTCGAACACCTTGGGATGGCCGAACTGGAAGGTGGGCGCGAAGTCCAGTTCGGCGGCGGATTTCTGGATCGCCTGAACGATCGGCTCGCGGCAGTGGCCAGCGTTGGAGCACCAGAGGCCGGCAGAGCCATCGAGAATGGGACGGCCCGTCATATCGTAGTAATGCATGTCCTTGGCGCGGGCGATCATGCGCGGGCGCTTCTTGAACGCCCGGTTGGGGGTGAAGCCCATCCAGAACGGCTCAAGATTGTTGGGCGAAGGCTCCCAGGCTGTGGCGCCTGCCAGATTCGTCGGCTTGTTCATCAGTGTAACTCCTCGGAAGCGATGATCCCTGATAGCAGACAGGGCCACTGCCAGGAAATGCACCAGCTTGCGGCGTTGCCGGGAGCCAGTTGCACCGGCATCTCCGCCCTTGTGGATTCGGCGGTTTGCGGATTGTCATTGTGGATCGCATCTTCTAGTCTCCGCCGCGGGCGATCGAACGAAGCGGCGGGGATTCCATGATAACCGGACTGAAAGCATCTGTGGCGGCCTTGCTGCTTGTTGCGGCCAGCGCCGTGACGGCTTCGGGCCAGGACATCGAAACCCGTGGCGGCCATTGCAACGATACGTATTTCGGCTCGGATGGCGGGGGGCTGACCGGCTGCATCGAATATGCGCTGCGGTGGGACGAAGACGTCATCGGCATCGGCATCTTCGGTGTCGAGCCGGAGCAGCTTGGCAAAGGCAGGTCCCGCGATCCGCTGGAAAGCCTGTCGCGGATCAATGCCTGGTACGGGCGGGCCTTCGATACGCCGGAGATGGATTATTTTCTCGGCGCCCGGGCCGGAATCGAGGGCGGCGTCGCCGATGACATCGGCCGCGAACTTCAGGAAATTATCCACAGCCTGATCGGCGAGAACAACCAGAAGAACCGCAGCACGCACGACACAAAGCTCATCGCCGGTGTATCCGGCTGGGCGCGCAAGGACTATCTGCTGTCCGAAAGCGAAAGCTGGAGGACGGCGCTGGTGCCCTATGGCCACGCGGCGCTGGGTAACGACACGATCGAGGCCGGCGGTGGCCTGATGTTGGCGCTGCAGCCGGCCGACGACTCCAGACCTCTGGCACTGCTGCTGCCGAAGAACGGCGCCTATGCGCCAACATTCGGCGGCGACGGCATCGGCGTGTTCGCAGGGGCGCGGGCTGTGGCACTGGAAACGCTTTACGGCAATGACCAGGAGGCGTTCATCGCCGAGGCGGGCGTGACGGCACAGGCGACGTTCTTTGAATTCGCCGTCGTCGGCTTGTCGGCGTCCTGCACCAACAAGCCCTATCAGGGGGCCCCAAATGCCGACTGCAATGCGACGTTCCAGTTGGGCGGGCAATTCTGATCTGGCTTGCAGCCGATCAACCGTGATTGCGCGTGGCGGAGTGCATGGTAAGACGGATCAACCTTCATTGCCGTGTGCGTTAATCGATTGAAACCGCGTCAGGTCCTGCGCCGCACTGTCTTTTATATTTCCGGATTCGATCCCCGGGGACCGCTGCACTATCACCGGCTTTATTCGGCCGAGGCGGCAAAGCAGTCCGCGGTGAACGGACAGGCGATGACGGTTTCAAAACGCCGCAACGAGGGATCCCTGCAATCATTGTGGACCGTGGAGACTGGCACAACCACCACGCAGATCCGCTTCCTCCGCTACGAGGACATCGTGCGGAAGCAATGGCCGAAGAATGCCGCGGACATGTATCGCGGCATCGTGCGCTATTCCTGGCAATTCCTGCGCATGGGGGTGTTCGCCCGCATCTGGCGCAACAGCTGGCCGGGCTTTCTGGCGGTGATCTATCCGCCGGTGCTGCTGCTGGCGATGTTCCTCGCGGCGCTGCTGCTCGGCCTGGGGGCCGCAGCACTCGTGACGCCGTGGATCGGCAGCTTTGCCTATCTGGCGATTGCGGCAGTTCTCGCGCTGCCGTTTGCGATCTATCGTTTGCTAGAGATCGGCCTCAATGCCTTCTGGCTGGCGCGAAGCTGCACATTTCTGGTTGATCGCGCCCTGGGCAATGTGCCGGGCATCGAGGACCGTTGCGCCGCCTTTGCCGACCTCGTCGCCAAGGCTGTGATCAGCGGCGAGAGTGACGAGGTCCTGCTGGTGGGGCATAGCGTCGGGACGCACCTGGCCGTGACGGTGGCGGCCCGGACGCTCGACAAGATTGGTGCCAGCCACCGCTTCAGCCTCATGACCCTAGGCCAGGCGATGGCGATGACACCCGACAGCGACGTGGCCCGGCAATTTCGCGCCGACCTGGCGACGCTCTCAGGCTCGGAGCAGGTTGACTGGATCGATGTCACGTCGGCTGTCGATGGCGCCTGCATCGCGCTGAGCGATCCGCTGGCACTCAGCGGCGTCAGCCGCGCAGATGGTTCGAGGGCGCAGCCGAAGCTGGTATCGGCACGCTTCAACAAGCTGTTTTCGCCTCAGACCTATGCGACGATACGGCGGGATTTCCTGCGGACGCATTTCCAGTATCTGATGGCATCGGAACTTCCCGGTGACTACGATTACTTCCTGATCACCGCCGGAGACACCACATTGGCACAGCGGTTCGCCCATCTCGACAGCGTGACGGGCTTCAACCGCTTTCGCATGGGACAAACATGAGCCATTTCGTACCGCCCTACCCCAAGCCGATGACCAAGCGGTCCTGGGTCTTCCAGATGCTGCTGCGGCCATGGAAGTTCCTGCAATGGCGGACATGCTCCATCCGCTCGCTGTCGAACCGCGCGTATGACATGCATCTGGGCGAAATCCGACTGCCGCTGACGACCATCGTCATTCCCACCCAACCCGACATCGTCAAGCGCGTGCTGGTGGACGAGGCTGAGAAATTTCCCAAGAGCCGGATGATGGCCGACATGCTGGAAATGCTGCTCGGCGACTCGATCTTCGTGTCGAATGGCGACGTATGGAAGCGGCAGCGGCGGATGATGAACCCGGCCTTCGAGCAGGCGCGCATCAAGGTGGTGTTCGACCTGATGCTCGATGCCGCCAACGCGCTGTTCGAACGCATGGACAAGCTGGCCGGGCAACCGGAAGCGGCGATCGATGCCGAGATGACGCACGTCACCGCTGACATCATTTTCCGCACGATCTTCTCGCGCAGTTTCGAGGCCGAAGAGGCGATGCTGATCTACCGCGCTTTCAACGAATTCCAGGAAGCGGCCTATGCGCATGGGCTGGCGCGCACCGCCGGACTGCCGAACTGGGTCTCGTATTTCCAGTACCGCACCTCGCGGCGGACGGCGAAGGAGATCCGCGCCGTGCTCGATCCCATCGTCAAGGCGCGCTACGACAGTTTCCACGCGGGGGAACCGCAGACGCACAATGACATTCTGCAGTCCCTGGTTTCGGTAAAGGACGAGGTAACGGGCACGCATTTCGACCTGCGCGAATTGTGCGAGCAGGTGGCGATGCTGTTCCTCGCCGGGCATGAGACGTCCGCCGCGTCGCTGTCGTGGACGCTCTACCTGATCTCGATGGATCAGGACATCCAGGAACGGATGTTCACGGAGGCGGAAGAAGTCCTGGGCGCGCGCGAACCGCAATTTTCGGATATCCGCAAGCTCAAGGTGTCACGCAACGCCTTCGACGAGACGTTGCGGCTTTATCCGCCCGTCGCCTTCATGCCGCGCGTCGCCGAGCATCAGTGCACGATGCGTGATAAGACGGTGGAAGCCGGCACCATTGTCTCGATTTCGCCGTGGGTCATCCACCGCCACCGCCGCTATTGGGCGCGGCCCGATGAATTCGATCCCGACCGCTTCGACGATCCGGCCACGACGGAGGCACAGCGCAATTGCTACTTGCCGTTCAGCAAGGGCCAGCGCGTGTGCCTGGGTGCGGCTTTCGCGCAGCAGGAAGCGGTGATCATCCTGTCGGGACTGGTGCGCCGCTATCGATTTGACCAGGTCCCAGGGTTCGAGCCAAAACCGACGGGGCGCCTGACGGTGCGCTCGACCAATGGCATCAAGCTCAAGGTCACGAAGCGCTGAAGCACAACGCTATGGTTTCACCCCTTGAATCAGCACGTGGTGCTGGCGCCGGAGCGTAGCGCGAAGTTCGGGGATGGTCATCGACTCGGTTTTCACGAAGTTGATGAAATTCATGTTGGTGTTGTTGAAGATGATCTCGCCGTGGCTGCGTGCGTCGGCGTCCGGATCAAGTAAATTCAGGGATTGCAGCTTCGCGATCAGGCTGCAGGTCTGGCGGGCGAGCGCCGCGTCGAGGCCCATGAAGGTTTCGCCGAAGGGACTGTCGGGCTGTTGGGTGGAGATCGCCAGCGCCTGACGCCACATTTCCTTGCTGAGATAATGCAGGGAGTGTTCGACGTAGCCGCCGATCAGGGCATCCACCGCGCGCTCGGCGCTGCGTGGCGGCTTCGAGATGATGTCCTCACCCGCTTTCAGCACCTCGTGCACCTCGAGCGAGACGATGGCGACCAAGAGGTCGCCCTTGTTCTGGTAGTAATTGTAGATTGTGCCGATCGAGACTTCGGCGGCGGCAGCGATCGCCTCCATCTTGACCGCCTCATAACCGAACTCGCGGAACAGTTCGGCGGCCGCCTCCAGGATACGGTCGTGACGATGGGCTTTCTGCTTCTGCCTGAGGCCTGACATTGCGGCAGTCTGCCAGAGTTTTAGAATTGACTCAACTTTGGAATTGGTTCAATTTTTGATCTCGACAGGGAGAAACACGTCATGACCGTCCGCAAATTCACGCGCCGCCTCGCCGGTGCCTCGCTCGCCGCCTTCGCTGTGCTTGGTCTTTCCTACGGCTCCGCTAATGCCGCGGATCTCAACGCGCTGGTGTGGTGCGATCACTCCGATCCGAACCTCCTGAAGCCGTTCGAGGATGCCAATGGCATCAAGGTGAACGTCAAGGAATTCGAGGGCACCGGAGCCGGCATCGCCATCGTCGAGCAATCGCAACCGGGCGACTGGGACGTGATGGTGATCGATTCGATTGACGTGCGCCGTGGCGTCGAGCGCGGACTGTTCGAGGTGCTGGCCGACGACCAGCTTCCCATTGCCGACCTGTTCCCGGAAGTGGTGATGGACCAGCACACCAAGATCGACGGCAAGCGCTACGGCATCACCGAGAAGTTCGGATACAATACCATCGGCTTCAACAAGGCGAAGGTGGACGTGAAGGACATGGACTCCCTCGCCGCCCTCACCGACCCGAAATACAAGGGCCGCGTCGCCATCTATGACTATTACCTGCCGGTCATTGGCATGGCCGCCATGGCCATCGGCAAGAAGACGGCGGAGCTGACTGAGGCCGATCTTCCGGCCATCAAGGAACAGTTGATGAAGATGAAGGCCAACGCCAAGGCGGTGACCGATGTGGTCGCCAGCCAGACGGCGCTTGCCACCGGCGAAGCCGACATTCTGGTCGGCGGCGGCGAATGGGTGACGGCGGGCATCGCCAAGGAAAACCCAGATCTCGACTTCTCGATCCCGAAGGAAGGTGCCGTGCTGTGGTCGCAGTCGCTCGCCATGTTCAAGGATTCGAAGAACAAGGACATGGCGCTGAAATTCATCCAGTACATCATGAGTCCGGAAGGCCAGGCGCGGCTTGCTACATCGTCCTGCTACTGGGGCATGCCGGCCAATAGCAAGGCGGCGCTCAACGACGAGCAGAAGAAGATCCTGCGCTTTGCCGAGCAACCGGACTTCCTGAAGCGGGCGCAGGGCTATCCGGCACCCTCGGAGGATCTCGACAAAAAGATGCAGGATGTCTGGACTGAAATGATCCAGGCGCAGTGAGCGCTTCCACGAACAACCGAATCGGATGGGCCAGCGTCACGCCTGCCTTGGCGTGGACGCTGGTCTTCTTCGTGGTGCCCTTTGTAGCGATGGCGGCGGCGAGCCTCTATACCAAGGGCGGCGATGGATTGAGCCTCGCCAACTACCTGCAGTTCTTCTACAACCCGAGCTATTGGCGGGCACTGACCAATTCGCTCGAGGTGACGGCGATGGTCACCGTCATCTCGGTGCTGCTGGCCTATCCCTTCGCCTGGATTCTCGCCTTCATCGTGCCCGAGCGATGGCAACGGCTGGCGCTGATGCTGGCGGTGCTGCCGTTCTGGACGTCCTATGTGGTGCGCTCCTATTCCTGGCTGCTGGTGCTGGCGGAAAAGGGCGTCATCAATTCGACGCTGGTGAATATCGGTATCTTGTCAGAACCCATTCAATTGGCCAATACGCGGGCAGCGACGGTGATCGGCTTCGTGCATTTCTTCGTCATGCTTCTGACGCTGACGATCTTCGCTAACCTGAAGCAGCTCTCGCCCAATTACCGCAAGGCGGCGGCCGATCTCGGCGCCTCGCCGCTGCAGAGCTTTGTGCATGTCATCCTGCCGCTGACGCTGCCGGGCGTCATGGTCGGCGCCTTCCTCACCTTCGTGCTGGCGATCGGCGACTACATCACGCCGCAGATCCTCGGCGGCAACAACGAGTTGCTTCTGCCGCAGCTGATCATGATCCAAATCGGACGGCGTGGCGATTTCGCTTCCGCTTCAGCGCTGTCGATCATCCTGATGGCGGTGGTGAGCATCGCCTATTTCGCCTGCGCCCGCTGGCTGAAGATCGAGCGGGCGTGATGGTTCGCTCACTTTCCATTCTATACGCGACGCTGCTCTATGGCTTCATCTTCCTGCCCGTCGCCGTGCTGGTGCTTTTCTCATTCCAGGGAACGCTATTTCCCATTCCGCCATTCAACGGGCCGAGCCTGCGCTGGTACGCGGCGGTGCTGAGCGATGCGCGGCTGACGGCCGGACTGGTCAATTCGATTGCCGTTGCCGTCATCACCTCCGCCATCGCGACGCTCCTCGGCTTCCTCTCGGCCTGGGGCTTTGCGCGGTTTCCGCTTCCTGCCTCCGGATTGCTCCGTGGACTGATTACATTGCCGCTGATGGTGAGCTATCTCATCATCGGCATGGGGCTGCTGATTTTCTTCAACTGGATCGGCCTGCCGAAATCACTGATCACTGCGGGGATCGGCCACGTGGTGATCAATCTGCCGCTGTGCTTTGCCATCATCTATGCGCAGATGGGCGATCATCAGGCGAATATCGAGCGCGCGGCGCGCGACCTCGGTGCCGCCGAATGGCAGGTACTGACACTCATCACCGCACCGATGCTGTGGCCAGCGCTGTTTGCCGCATTCTTCCTCTCCATGACGTTTTCGTGGGACGAGTTCGTGATCTCCTTCCTGCTGACACGCTTCGAGACAACGCTGCCTGTCGAGATCTGGAACCTGCTACGGGCTGGTCTCAACCCCAAGACCAATGCGGTGGGAGCGCTGGTGTTCGGCGTTTCCATCGTGCTTGCCATCATCTTCGAGCTGGTTGCCTTCCGAAAGCGTTCCCCATGACCGATCTAGCCGCCGTCGAAAACATTTCGCACAGTTTCGGCCCCACGAAGGTTTTGGACCGTGTATCGCTGGCCATCGGCGCAGGCAGCTACACGGTGCTGCTGGGTCCATCAGGGTCCGGCAAGACGACGCTGCTGTCGATCCTCGGCGGCTTTCTGGAGCCGGATCAGGGACGCGTGACAATCCGGGGTGAGGATTGCACGCGCATGGCACCGGCGAAACGGCCAACGGCGACGGTGTTTCAGGACTATGCGCTGTTCCCGCACATGAGCATCGGCGCCAATGTCGGCTTCGGCCTTCGCATGCAGGGCGTGGCGAGGCATGAACGCGAGTCGAAGGCCCGTGACATGCTGACACTCGTCGGCCTGGGTCAGGCTTTCGACAAGAAGCCGCATCAACTCTCGGGCGGACAAAGGCAGCGCGTGGCGCTGGCCCGCGCACTCGTCGTCGAACCCGCCGTGCTGCTGCTGGATGAACCGCTGGGTGCGCTTGATCTCAAGCTGCGCCGCCAGATGCAGGACGAATTGAAAGCGATCCAGAAGCGTGTCGGCACCGCTTTCGTGCATGTGACGCATGATCAGGAAGAAGCCATGGCACTGGCCGATCATGTAGTGGTGATGAATCACGGCCACATCGAGGACGAGGGATCGCCAGAGCGAGTTTACGGGCGGCCCTCGACACGCTTTGCCGCGACCTTCATGGGCGAGAGCACGGTGGTGCCCGGATCCAGCGCCAATGGCGCGATCAATACGGCCATCGGCCGATTCGCAGCACCCGATGGTGCCTCCCACGTGGCCATCCGGCCCGAGCACGTGAGACTTGGCGGCGATCTCGCGGCAAAGGTGACCGACGTCGTCTATCAGGGCAGTTTCAGGCGGGTGTCGGCAACGCTTAAAGCCTCGCCCGATGTGCGCATGCTGGCGCGCCTGCCCGCCGACACACAGGTTTCAGCCGGCGATGATGTGACGCTTGGAGTCGACCCGCGCCACGTCATCGTATTGAGAGACTGATCCCATGCGCATTGCTGCCACCGAATGGTACGAGACCCTCCGCATGGGCGACGGCGTCACACTCATTCATGAGCCATGGATCAAGCCCTTCTACCGCTGCAACATGTGGCATGTGCGCGGGCGCGACCGCGATCTGCTGTTTGATACGGGCCTCGGGCACTTCTCGCTCAGGGCCCACGTGCCGCTGGTGACGGAGCGGGCGCTGACCTGCGTCGCCAGCCACACGCATTTCGACCACATCGGCTGCCATCATGAGTTTCCGGGTTGCTGCGTGCATCACGCCGAGGCGGAGATCCTGGCGAACCCGCGCAACGAGTGGACCTGTGCCGATCGCTATGCCACCGACGCGATGTTCGACGCGTTGCCCGCGGGTTGGGACCAGTCGCAATATCAGGTGAAGCCAGCGCAGGCGGGACGGAGTCTTGAGGACGGCGACGTGATCGATCTCGGCGACCGCGCCTTTGAAGTGGTGCATACGCCCGGACATTCGCCGGGCGGCATCGGCCTGTTCGAGGCCAAGACCGGCGTCTTCCTGTCGGGCGACATCATCTATGACGGCCCGCTGATCGACGACGCCTATCACTCCGACGTCAGCGATTACATTGCAACACTGGAACGGCTTGAGAGACTGCCGGTGTCGGTGGTCCATGGAGGTCATTTCCCGAGCTTCGGACAGGTGCGCTTTAGACAATTGATCCGGGACTATCTCGCCGGGCACCGCAAACCCGGCTGCCATCTGACCTGAAATTGGGCAGAGGCCGCTTTCCGCCGTCCTCTGCCGCAAACAACGCTCGCCGGGCACGCATGCCGCTGCTATGGCTTGCTCCATGTTTACGTTCATGACGCTGGGCTTTCTGATCGGGTTGCAGCATGCGCTCGAAGCCGATCACATCGCCGCTGTGGCCTCGCTGGCATCGGGCAAGACAGGTTTTCGGCCGATTGCCCGGCATGGCGCCATCTGGGGCCTCGGCCATGCGCTGACGCTGGGCGCTTTCGGCGGTGCCGTCTATGCGCTGAAGCTCTCACTCACCGGGCAGCTCGCAAATGGGCTTGAGTTCATCGTCGGCGCCATGCTGGTAGGGTTGGGCGGGCACGTGATCTATCGCGTCATCCGTGACCGCATCCATTTCCATGTTCACCAGCATCGCGGCGGGCCGGCACATTTCCATGCACACAGCCATGCGGGCGACAAGAAGCCCCACGCACAAAGTGCGCATTACCACTTTCACCCGGACCGCAGCTGGAAACGCTCGCTGAGTGTCGGCATGATGCACGGGCTGGCAGGGTCGGCAGCGCTGGTGGCGTTGACCGCCTCGACGGCGCCCAGCGCCGCAAGCGGGTTTGTCTTCATGGTGGTCTTCGGGATTGGTTCAATCATCGGCATGGCGGCGTTTTCCACCGTCATCGCCGTGCCGCTGGCGCTGACCGCAAAGACCATGACCTGGGCCAATCGCGGGCTTCAGACTGCTGCCGGCCTCTTCGCGTTATTCTTCGGCCTGTCCATCATGGTGGAGAAGGCGGCGGCGCTGGCCACTGGCATGTAAGCTCTGCAGGACCGCTGTCATCGCCAGATCAAGTCCAGCGATGACAGACGTGTTACCGCTTATGCAACCAGCTGCTTCACCAGGGCGCTGACCATGCGCGGCAAGTCGTAGGGAAACCGGGCGGTGATGAGGTTGCCATCGACGACGCAGGGCTCATCCAGCACGGTAGCACCCGCGTTGGCGAGATCGACCTGGATGTTCCACACGGCGGTGGCTTTCTTGCCGCGCAGGATATCGGCGCTGACCATCACCCACTGGCCGTGGCAAATGGCGCAGGTGGGCTTTCCCGAGGCATGCATGTCGCGGACGAAATCGCGGGCATGCTTGTCGGCGCGAAGCGCGTCCGGGTTCCAGCAGCCGCCGGGATAGATGCAGGCGTCGTAATCCGCCACCTTGGCCTCGTCCATGTAGCAATCGATCTTCAGCCAGCCGGCATTCTCCATGAGCCGGATGGCCAGCACGTGAGTCTTGGTCAGCGGCGGGAAGCGCAGGCCCAGCGTCGGGTGGAAGTCGCCGATGCGCGGGGCGACGACATGCACGGTGGCGCCATGCTCGGTCAGCCATTTCATGGCGCCGGTGATCTCGACTTCCTCCACGCCATTGGTGCAGCAGATGGCGATCTTCTTGCCCTTGAGAAGTTCCGTGTTGGTGGGCGGATCGAAGAGGAAATGGTGAAGCTCGCGGTTCAACTCGCCATCGGCACTGACCAGAAGCTCGGTCGAGATCGACGGCACCGGCGAGGGCGTCATGAAGGCCTGGGCTCTGAGCAGTGCGGCATTGGTGGCGGATGCGGGTTCATGCGGCTTGTTCATAGGGGTCCTCCGTGTTTCTGGTTTGAAAGGCGTATATCAGGAATTGACAAGAGGCGCGAGACGGTTTGTCCTGCGTCCGATGCAGGGAGGCAAGACTCAATGAAACTCGGATTCAATCTTCTGCTGTGGACGCCGCATGTCACGGCAGAGCACGAGGGTATCCTGAAAGACCTGAAGAAGACGGGGTACGACGGTGTCGAGATTCCAATGTTCGAAGGCGATCCGGCGCATTATGCCAGATTGGGCGAGATGCTGGACCGCATCGGCCTTGAGCGTACGGTGGTGAGCGTGCTGGGGGCTGGCTGCAATCCCCTGTCGCCCGACAAGGCACAGCAGAAGGCGGCGCTCGATCGCGCCAAATGGGTGATCGACTGTTCCGCCGCACTTGGCGCAGAGATCATCGGCGGGCCGATGCACTCCGAACACGGCTATCTGTCGGGTGCTGCCCCAACGGTTGCGGAGCGCAAGCGCGGCCTATCGTTTCATCGCAAGGCCGGCGACTATGCAGCCAGGAAAAACGTGCGTTTCGCGATTGAGGCGCTCAACCGCTTCGAAGTTTATTTCCTCAACACCATGCAGCAGCTGAACGACTATCTCGACGAGGTCGATCATCCGGCCATTCAAGGCATGTACGACACGTTCCATGCCAATATCGAGGAGAAGGATCCGGTCGGGGCGATCAAGACGATCAGGCCGCACATGATCCATTTCCACGTCTCGGAGAATGACCGGGGCACGCCGGGCAAAGGTCATGTGCCATGGGACGAAACCTACAAGGCGCTGCGCAAGGCCAAGTATGACGGCTGGCTGACGATCGAAGCCTTCGGCAAATCACTTCCGGCGCTGGCCGCGGCAACGCGCGTTTGGCGGCAATTCTATCCGAACACCGAAGAGGTCTATAAGTTCGGCTACAAGAGCATGAAGCAGGGCTGGGCCAAAGCCAAGTGAAGCGCGTCTACGTCATCGGTACCTGTGACACCAAGGAAGCGGAACTGCGCTACGCCGTGGACCGGGTGCGAGCCGCGGGTGCCGATTGCGCCCTGGTGGACATCTCGACGACGCAGAGCACGGCTGTGGCCGACGTCACCCCGGAGATGGTGGCGAAGCATCACCCGCATGGGACAGATGCAGTTCTGGGACATTCCGACCGGGGCCGCGCCGTGACCGCGATGGGCGAGGCACTCACCGCCTACCTGTTGTCGCGGACCGATATCGGCGGCGTGCTGGGCCTGGGCGGCGGCGGAAACACGGCAATCGTGACGGTTGCGATGCGGGCACTGCCGGTGGGCGTGCCAAAGCTGATGGTGTCGACGATGGCGTCCGGCAATGTGGCGCCCTATGTCGGCCCCACCGACATTGCGATGATGCACGCGGTGGCGGATGTGGCGGGGCTCAATGCCATTACCCGCAAGGTCATCGGCAATGCGGCCCATGCCGTGGCCGGCATGGCCCTGAACGCCGTGCCGGATCTGGGCGAGAGCAAGCGTGCCGTGGGCCTCACCATGTTTGGTGTCACCACGGCCTGCGTCACACAGATCCGCCAGAAGATCGAGGCTACCACTGAGTGCTTCGTGTTTCATGCCACGGGAACGGGCGGGCAGTGTTTCGAAAAGCTGATCGATTCCGGCTTCCTCACCGCAGCACTGGATATCACCACGACGGAGGTGGCGGACTATCTCGTGGGCGGAGTTCTGCCGTGTACGGAGGATCGCTTCGGGTCCATCATCCGCACAGGCATCCCCTATGTCGGATCGGTCGGAGCCTGCGACATGGTGAACTTCGGCGGGCTGGAGAGCGTGCCGCCGCAGTTCCGCGACCGCAAGCTGCATGTGCACAATGCCCAGGTGACGCTGATGCGAACGACGCCGGGAGAGAATGCCGCCATCGGCCGCTGGATTGCCGAACGGCTGAATCGCATGCAGGGACCGGTGCGCTTCCTGCTGCCGTTGCGCGGCGTCTCGGCCATCGATGCCGCGGGACAGGTGTTTTACGATCCGGAAGCCGATGCGGCGCTGTTTGATGCCATTCGCTGCAGTTTTGTGGCCGCTCCGAATCGCAAGCTCATCGACGTCGATGCCCACATCAATGACAGCGTTTTCGCCGAAGCCGCCGTTCAGGCGTTTCGTGACATTTCGTAAGGAGACATCATGGCCCGCGCCTATGCCAGCATCATTCTCAAGGCCCCCGTCGAAACCGTGTGGAGCCTGGTACGAGATTTCAACAGCCTGCCCAAGTGGGCGCCGGCAATTGCCAAGTCGAAGATCGAAGGCGGTCTCGATTCCGACGTCGTCGGATGTGTGCGTTCGTTCCACACGCATGACGGTACGCATATCCGCGAGCGGCTGCTGATGCTCGACGATGCGCGCTATTGCTTCACCTATAATTTCGAGAAGCCGGCATTTCCGGTGAAAAACTACATCGCGACCCTCAGGCTCTATCCCGTTACCCATACAGACCAGACCTTTGCCGAATGGGAAGCGACATTCGACGAGGCGCCGGGTGACGAGGGCAAGTATGAGAAGATCGTGTCGAAGGACGTGTTCACCGGCAATCTCAAGAGCCTTGCGGCCATCATAGCCAAGACCAAACCGCAGAAGCCCGAAGGCGCTGTGCGCTGGAAGGGCTATCAACCCAACAAAGTGTGGACATCACGGGTGATGAAGGCGCCCGTTGCCGATGTCTGGGGCGTGATGCGGGATTTCGCCGGCATGGGAGCCTGGCATGAAGACATCACCAAGATGCACATGCTGAAGAAGGCACGGCCGGACAAGGTGAGCGGCATCCGCGATTTCTATTTCGGCGAGGGCCACCTCAACGAGGAACTGCTGCATCTCTGCGACATCACGCGCAGCTTCTCATACCGCATCACCAAATGCGAGATCCCGTGGATCAACTACGTCTCCGGCCCGCGGCTGTGGCCGGTGACCGTCGACAACTCAACCTTCGGCGTGTGGACCGGCGACTGGGACGCCAGCCCGCAGGACGATCTCGTGCTCATCCCGCGGACGGAACAGAATGTCTATCAACGCGCCTTCGCGACGGTGGAGAAGAACTTGCGGCGGACATGATCGGTTGCCCGGGAGCCGTCACACGGCGTGTCAATCGGTATGGAACACGTCTTCCATATCGGCCCACCATTCGCCATCCTTCCGGGTGTCGAATGGAATTTGCATCGGATCGGTGATGGCCCACCATTCTTTCATGCGCGGCGCCTCCGCGCACTGCTTCATGTCGGCGGCGAAATCCGTGCCGTGATATTCCCAATAGGCGAAGAGCAGGTTCTCAGGTTCTTTCAGGAAGATGGTGTAGTTGCGGACGTTCGAGTCATGAATGGCCTTGAGGATCTCCGGCCATACTGCAGCATGGATGCGCTTATATTCCGGAATCACCTCCGCCTTCAACTTGATGACCCTGCCCATTCTTTGCATGACGTACCTGCCTCCCAATGCCATTGACCAATTGCTGGTTCATGGCGAAGATCGCCAAAAAAGGAAGCTGACACAATGGGCAATTGGACAGAAAGATTCGCGCTTACGGGAAAATCGGCGTTGGTGACGGGCGCCACCAAGGGGATCGGCATCGAGACCTGTAAGGTACTGGCGGATGCCGGTGCCGACATCGTCGCCGTCGGGCGCGATGTCGCAGGACTTGCCGAGGTTGAAGCGGCCGTCAAGGCCGCAGGCCGCCGCTGCATGACAATTGCCGCTGACATGGGCACCGCCGATGGGCCGGTGAAGGCGGCGGAACAGGCGCTGGCCGCCTTCGACACCATCGACATTCTCGTCAACAATGCCGGCGTGGCGTTGCTTGGCCACCTGACCGACGCCACGATCGAAGACTGGGATGCGACCATGGCGGTGAACCTCCGTGCTCCGTTCCTGCTGGCGCGCGCGCTGGCTCCGGCAATGATCGCGCAGAAGCGCGGCAAGATCATCAACGTGTCATCGCAAGCCGGCGTCGTGGCACTCGATGCGCATGGTGCCTATTGCGCGTCGAAAGGCGGGCTCAACATGCTGACCAAGGTGATGACGGTCGAGTGGGCGAAGCACAACATCCAGATCAACACGATTTGTCCCACTGTAATTCTCACGCCAATGGGCGAGCAGGTATGGGGCAAGCCCGAGGTCGGCGATCCGATGAAAGCGAAGATTCCCGGCGGCCGCTTCGGCAGGCCGATGGAAGTCGCCGACGCCGTGCTGTTCCTCGCCTCGTCAGCCTCCGACATGATCTGCGGCCATGATCTCCTGATCGACGGTGGATATACGGCGGTCTGACGTCCGCCGGGCGCGCGGCCTCAATAGGTCGCGCGGCCGCCTGAGACGTCGAAGACGGCGCCGGTCGAGAACGAGCACTCCTCGGAGGCCAGCCAGCAGACAAGGCTGGCGACTTCCTCGATCTTGCCCAGGCGCGCCATGGGGATTTTCGAGAGCATGAAATCGACATGGCTTTGCGGGATCTGGTCGAAGATCGGGGTGCGGACGGCGGCAGGCGTCACGCTGTTGACCGTCACGCCGGTCTTGGCCAGTTCCTTCGCCAATGACTTTGTGAAGCCAATGACGCCCGCCTTCGATGCGGAATAAGCCGAGGCATTGGGATTGCCTTCCTTGCCGGCAATCGAAGCGATGTTGACGATGCGGCCATAGCTCTGCGCCACCATGTGCGGCACCACGGCGCGATTGGTGTAGAAGGTGCCGTTGAGATTGATGGCGATGGTGCGGTGCCAGTCTTCCATCTTGAGATCGACCACCGTGGCTGTGGGACCCGCGATGCCGGCACTGTTGACCAGCACGTCGATGCCACCCAGCTGCTTCACGGTTTCAGCCGCCGCTGCCTGCACCGAATCCCAGTTCGAAATATCGGTCTTGATGCCGCCGCCCAAATCCCAGACCACGACCTTGCCGCCCTCGGCAGCTATGCGCTTTGCCACCGCCTCGCCGATGCCGGAAAGGCCGCCCGTTACGACTGCACGTCGTCCTGCAAATCTCATGTTTTGATCTTCCAGTTCTTCATGGTGTTCAGCGTTTCCTCATATGACACGATGCCGGCATCCGAGCCCAGGCCGGTGGCAACGAGGCCGGCGGATGCTTGGGCAAAGCGCAGAGCTGTTTCGGTGTCCATCTTGTGATGCAGCGCCGTGATGAAGCCGGCATCGAAGGCATCGCCGCAACCCGTCGTATCCACGACCTTGATATCGTAGGCGGGAGATTTCAGGCGCGTGCCGTCCTCGTGCGCGTAATAAGCTCCATCGCCACCGAGCGTGAAGACGCAGCATGTGGCGCCCCTGTCGAGATAGAAGCTGGCGCAATCATCCGGCGTCTTCTGCCCGGACATGTCCTTCGCCTCTTCGATCGAGGGCATGAAATAGTCGATATAAGGCAGAAGCGGTGACACGATGCCGATGGTCCCGGCACTGGCGGCGATCAGATCGAAGGTCACTGTGCGATCACGTGCCTTGGCTTCCTTCAGCAGGGTGACGGAAGCCGGGCCGTCGAGCTTCCGCAACAGGCCGGTACCGCCCAGGTGAATGATCGGCGCATCAAAGACCTGATCATAGAGCGAGGCAGGCACGTCGAAATGATCGGACGCGCCGCGCACATGCAGCGCCGGACGCTCGCCATTGGGACGGATATTGAGGATCGTTGCCGAGGTGGGAACACCCTTGAGGCGCTGCATCGCCGAGGTATCGATGCCATGCTTCTGCATGGTCATCAACACCCAGTCGGCCTTCTCGTCGTCGCCCACGGCGCCAACGGCGAGGCTCTTCAGGCCCAGCTTGGCCGTATCGATGACCGTGCCGCCGGCCGTGCCGGCGACGGTCAGGCGAATGTCCTCAATGAAGTCGACATTGCCGCGCTCGGGGATACGGGTGACGGGACGGCCCAGCACATCGAGAATATAGAGCCCGATGACCGATACATCGTAACGCATGTCAGGCTTTCGTCTTGTTCATCACGGTGATCAGTCCGGCCAGAACGGCCGCGACGATGGCGATGCCCCAGACGAGGGACTGCTTCCAGAACGGCGGCGTTGCCAGCTGGATCTTGCCAAGCTGAGTATTCGGGTCTGGCGGCTTGAGGAAGAAGACGCCGTAGAGATGGGCAGCGGCAATGGCAATAAGCAGCACGATGCAGAAGATCATCGCGACCACCATGCCAATGGTGATGACCGATCTCACCCGCACGCCGGGCTGGGCCAGCGGCAGGAGATTGTTGATCAGGCCGGCCAGCACCACGAGGCCCGAGCCAATGGCAAACAGTGTCACACTGAAGGGCTGGAAGATGAGGATCAGCGCGAAGATGCCGAGCCCGATGATGAAATACTCGAGCCGCAAGGCGCCCTCGCGCGTCATGCCCTGGTTGCCGGAACTGCTCATGCGCGCACCGCCTTTCCGTCTTCACCGAAGAAATGAGTCTGCTTGGGATCGGGGCGGAGATGCATTGCTTCGCCGATCTTCACCTTCATCTCGCGGGGGATGACCACACGAATTTCTCCACCTGCCGACGTACGGGCGTGGATCAAGGTTTCGGCACCCATCGGTTCGATCAGTTCGGCCTGCGCCGCGATGGTGTCGCCTGACTTTTCGGATGCGGCGGTGAAGGCGCGCGGCCGGATGCCGACCGTGACCTTGGACGGCTTCAGCCGGGAGACGGCGGGATCGGCGGCAATCTCGATGTCATTGCCGGCCAGGCGCACGGCAGCCTTGCCATTGCCGAAGCTCTTGAGGTCGGCCTCGACCAGATTCATCTGCGGCGTGCCGATGAAGCTCGCAACGAAGACATTGGCCGGCTTGGCAAAGACCTCATGCGGCGTTCCGACCTGCTCGATCAGGCCATCGCGCATGATGGCGATGCGATTGGCCATGGTGAGAGCCTCAAGCTGGTCGTGTGTCACGATCACCGTGGCCTTCGACAGGCCGGTCAGCACTTCCTTGATCTGTCCGCGCATCGAATGGCGCAGCTCGACATCGAGACGCGACAGCGGTTCATCGAAGAGGAAACAATTGGGATCGCGCACGATGGCGCGGGCCACCGCCAGGCGCTGCTTCTCGCCCTCCGAGATCTGTCCCGGCATGCGGTCCAGCACGTCTGTGAGATGCATGATCCTGGCGACATTCATCACGCGCTTGTCGGTCTCGTCCTTCGACAGCTTCTCGTAATGCAGCGGCATGGCGATGTTCTGTCCAACGCTGAGCGCGGGATAGAGCGCATAGAACTGGAACACCATGGCGATGTCGCGCTTCTGCGGGCTCAAGTCGTTCATGCGTTGTCCGGCGATGATGACATCGCCCGAGGTTGCACGCTCCAGTCCGGCGATCATCCGCAGCGTCGTCGTCTTGCCGCAGCCCGAGGGCCCGAGCAGGCATACGACTTCGCCGGGGCCGACCGACAGATCGGCATCCTTCACGGCAGTGAAATCGCCGAAGCGTTTGGTGACTTTCTTGATTTCGATGGTCGACATATCAGCGCTTCACGGTTCCGAAGGTCACACCACGCAGCAGATGATTCTGCAGGAAGAAGGTGACGAGGAAGACAGGGATGAGGAACAGGGTTTCGATGGCCGCCAGCAGCGTCCAGTCAGTGCCGCGGCCGCCCGACGAAACCGCCTGGTTCATGGCGACCGGCACGGTGCGCGTATCGGTGCCCGACAGCAGCAGGGCGAAGAGGAACTCGTTCCAGGTGAGGATGAGGCCGAAAACAAATGTTGCGGCAAGACCCGCCACGACTTGCGGCAGGCAGATCTTGAAGAACACCTTGATCTCGGATGATCCATCGATGCGGGCTGCGTCTTCGACGTCGAGGGACAGCTCGTCGAAGAAACTCTTCATCATCCAGATGGTGAAGGCGAGATTGAAGGCGGTGTAGAGCAGGATGATGCCGATATAGGAGCCCGACAGTCCTGCTACGCGGAACATCAGGATCACCGGGATGATGACGACGATGGCCGGCAACATGCGGGTGGTCAGGATGATGAAGAGATAGGTGTCGTTGCCCTTCAGCGGATAGCGCGAGAAGCCGAAGGCTGCCAGCGTGCCGATGACCAGCGCCAGCATCACCGAGACTGTGGCGATGACGATGGAGTTGAAGAAGTAACGGTCGAAGCCGGTGTCTTCGGGAGCGCCACCCGCCGTCATGGACCGCGAGAACACGGAGGTGAAATTCTCCAGCGTCGGCGAGAAGACGTAGGCGTCGGGAATGAGGCCAAAGAGCGAGGTGGGCGACAATGTCGGCGGCACCGACAGCGCCACATCCTGCGGCTTGATCGCCATGAAGATGATCATCAGCACGGGGATGAAGTAGATGAAGGAGACGATGGCGACGATCAGCGTATAGCCCCAGCCCGCCTCGCCCACACCGCTGGCCTTGCGGAAGCCCAGCGCCTCCCAGATGGAAACCTTGTCAACCATGTTTCAGTTCCCCTGGGTGCGCCGGTTGGCGAGATAGAGATAGAGGTTGGTAAGCACGATCACCATGAAGAGCATCAGATAAGAGATCGCAGCGCCTTCGCTGGTCTTGTTCTGCTCATTGGCGATGCGGATGAGATGGTAGGAAATCGTCATCGTGTCGTTGCCGCCCTTGGTCAGCAGAATGACGAGATCGGCGATCTTGAAGGCCTCGATCGTGCGGAACAGCAGCGCCAGCATCAACAGCCCGCGGATGTAGGGGAAGGTGATGGTGCGGAATTGCCGCCAGCCGGAAACGCGATCGATCGCGGCGGCCTCGTAGAGATATTTCGGCACCGAGACGAGACCGGCCAGCACCAGCAGCATGACAAAGGGTGACCACATCCAGGCGTCGGCGAAAACGATGCCCGCCACGGCGCCGGCCTTATTGTCCATGAGAATGAACTGTTCGCCGGTCATCTCGCGCATGATGTAGCTGAGGATGCCGAAGGTCGGATCATAGTAATAGGTGAAGAACACACCGGCAGCGACGACCGAGAGCATCATCGGCGTCAGCACGAGAATGAGCAGGTATTTGCGCAGCGGAAACTGCTTCGAGAACAAGAGCGCCAAAAGGAATCCGATCACCATCTGTGCAGCAACGGTGAAGACCACGAACATCGCGGTGTTGGTGAGAGCGGCCCAGTTGTCCTTGGCGGCGAGGTCGTTGGTGAGGACCTTGATGTAATTGTTGAGGCCAACGAAGCGGATGGTCTGCTGGTTCGACTGATAGGCAAAGAAAGACAGGCCCAGCGACCACAGCAGCGGAAAAATGTTCATGACGAAGAGGACGGCGATGGCCGGCGCCACGAGCAGCCCACCATAGTAGCGGCGGCGCACGGCATTCATCGTTGCCGCGATGGCGACAAGCGCCATCATGATTCCGGTAATCCAGAAGGCGACGCCCGAAGGCAGGGCAGCTATGGCGACGGCGGAGATGACGATTCCGGCGATCAGTGCCAGGCGCCAGTTGTCGGGCGAAAAGGCCGTAAAGGCCGGAGGTGCTGCGGGCACGGTCGTCGATGTCATCGGCGCATTACTTCTTCATAGAGTGAGACGGGAGAGACGCGCGGGCTGAATTACCGCGCGTCTCCCGGCGTATCGTTGCTTACTGGATCAGACCAGCTTCCTTCAGCAGGTTCTGCTGGAACTTGGCGATGTTATCCAGCGTCGTCTTGGCGTCCTGCTTGCCGGTGATGGCAAGGTCGAACTGGTCCTGCTGCTGCGTCAGCAGTTCGAAGAACTGCGGAACGTGCCAGACGTCCTTCTGCCAATCGAGCGAAGCGGCCCAGGCGCGGTTCCACGGACGATAGGTCACGTACTTCGGATCCTCGTACACGGACTTGATGGCAGACTGGCCGCCACCGGCCGCGAACTGATGCTGGATCTCGGGCGACAGCCACCACTTCACGAAGCCCATGGCTTCCTTGATCTGGGCGTCAGTCGTCCAGGTGGTCAGCACGAAGGGCTGTCCGCCGATGTTCGACCAGCGGATGATCTTGCCATCAGCGCCACGCAGACCGGGCATCAGACCGAACACCAGCTTGTCGGAGACCTTCGAGGACTTCGGATCGAGCGAAGCTTCGCCCAAGCCGATCCAGTCGAGGTTCATGGCCACCTTGCCTTCGCGGAACAGTTCGTCCGACTTGAAGATGTCCATGGTGCCGGTCTTGGCCACCGGCGGCATGTACTGGATGAGGCGCAGGTAGTGATCGAGCGCCTTGACGGCGGCTTCCGAGTTCACGACGCCTTCGGCCTGGCCGGTCGGGATCTGGGTTTCATCCCAGGTGTTGCCGCCGTACTGCCAGATGAAGCCGTTGATCTGCATCGACGAGAAGTCGTAGCCCTTACCGGCCTGGTAAGCGATGCCGTAGAAGTCGTCGTCAAGCACCTGTCCGGCGAGCTTGTCGCCCTTCTTGCGCATGAAGAACTGTCCGATCTTCTCGAACATGTCCCAATCCATGTCGTCGATCTCTTCGCCGGTGCAAGGCAGCTTGGCGTTGAACTTGGCCTTGAAGGCAGCCTGTTCTTCGTCATTGCAGAGAACGTCCTTGCGGCCGTAGGTGACGATCACGTCCGGGAACTGCGGGAAGCCGTAATAGTTCGGGGTCTTGTGCGGATAGGTCGAATAGGCCGCAACGACGGCCGGATGCATCTGCTCCATCGTCGCCTTGAGTTCCGGATCGGCGTCGATGAGATCGTTCACCTTGCGGAAGTAGCCGCCTTCCACGAAGGCACCCAGCCACTGCGAGTCCGACACCGCGAAGTTATACTTCTGCTCGCCCGAGGTGAGCGAAGCATTGACGCGGGTATAGAAGTCGGGCCACGGAATGAAGTCGACGTCGAGCGTCACCTTGTTGCCGGAGGCCGGCTTGTACTGCTCGTCGAACATCTTCTTCATGATGCGCGTCGGCGGCCAATCCGGCACCGCCATCGTCAGCGTAATGTCTTCGGCAGAGGCGACGGTTGCGCCCCCGACGAAGAGCGTCGCAGCAAAGCCGGCGACAGTCGCCAGCCCTTTCAGTTTCGTCATCGCGGTCATGTCAGGTTTCCTCCCATGGTTAACCGGATTGCTTCAGGCCTTCTGCGTCAGGTCATTGCCTGGCCGCTTGCGGCGCGGAAGATGTGGATCTTGCTGGCATCGATGGCGATGGGAACGGCATCGCCGGGTTTCATGGATGTGGCACTCGCCTCAGGCAGCACCATGCGGAGACTTTCGCCGCCGGCCTCCACCGAGATCACCGTTACGTCGCCCAGAGGTTCAATGAGATGAATCGTCGAGCGGATGAACGCATCGCCCTGACCTGCAACGCGCAGGTCGCTAGGACGGATGCCGAGCAGGGCCGCATCGCCGGAATTTGCGCTCTTGACCTTGCGCGTCGGCTGCAGCTTTCCCAGCGGCGTATCGAAGGTCGCCATGTCGACGCCCAGGGTCGCCTTGATCATGTTCATGTGAGGCGAGCCGATCTTGCCCGCCACATAAGTATCGAGCGGCTGCTCGTAGAGTTCATCCGGCGTACCGCGCTGAACGACGGCGCCATCGCGCATCACGGCGATCTCCTCGCCCATCGACAGGGCCTCGAGCTCGTCGGGCGTCGCGTAAACGATAGTCATGCCGAATTGGCGGTGCAGGCGCTTCAGTTCGGCGCGCATGTCGTGGCGGAGCTTGGCGTCAAGATTGGTCAGCGGCTCGTCAAGCAACAGGATCTTCGGACGGCGGATCAGCGAGCGGCCGAGCGCCACGCGCTGCTGTTCGCCACCCGACAGCGTGTTGGGCTTGCGCTCGAGACGATGCGTGAGCTTGAGCATCGCCGCGGTTTCCTTGACGCGCTTGTCGATGTCCTCGCGCCCAACCTTTTCTTCACGCAGCGGATAAGCAAAATTCTCGTAGACGGTCAGATGCGGGTAGAGGGCGAAGGACTGGAACACCATTGAAACGCCGCGGCCGGCGATGGGCGCCGTCGTCACATCCTTGCCGAAAATCTCGACGCGTCCGGAATCGGTCGGCACGAGGCCGGCAATGGTCCGCAATGTCGTGGTCTTGCCGACGGAACTTGGCCCAAACAGCACGAAAAACCGGCCTTCGGCCACCTCGAAGGACAGATTGTTCAGCGCACGCACCGATCCATAGGATTTTGAGATCCCCGAAAGGCGCAGTGCCAGCTTATCGCTACCCGTCATTCCCACTCCCTGTCGTGCGGCCTTGAGGCTCTTGTCTGGGATTCAGACTAGCCTGTCTCTCACGTTTTGCAAGACGCCTCTCACGCTTCACAGCACAATCGGCTCCTGCTTAATATTCATGCAAGGAACTAGGTTCCCTTGGCATTTTCCCATTGCCCGGTGCGCGCGGACTTGAGCACCGCATCCGTCACCAGATCGGTCGCCAGCGCATCGCGGAAGTTTGGGGCAGCGGGAGTACCGCTGGTCAATCCGTCGATGAAGTCAGCGGCCTGGTGGATGAACGTGTGCTCGTAGCCGATCTGCAAGCCCGGCACCCACCACTTGGCCATGTAAGGATGATCGCCATCGGTGATATGCACCGAGCGCCAGCCGCGCGTGCGGCTCTCGTCGCGGTGATCGAAGTACTGCAGGCGATGCAGGTCGTGGAGGTCCCAGGCGATCGAGGCATGCTCGCCGTTGATCTCGAACGTATAGAGCGCCTTGTGGCCCCGCGCATAGCGCGTCGCCTCGAAGCTGGCGAGCGAGCCGTTGTCAAAGCGCGCGAGGAAGAGGCTGGCATCGTCGATGCCAACCTTTTCGGTCTTGCCGGTGACATTGTGGTGACGCTCGGTGATAAAGGTCTCGGTCATGCCGGAGACGGTCTTGATGCCGCCATTGAGCCACATGGCCGTATCGATGCAGTGGGCGAGAAGATCGCCTGTGACGCCGCTTCCCGCCACGCCGGCATCAAGACGCCACAAGCCCTGGCCGCCCTGCGGCAGATCCTTGGAGATGGTCCAGTCCTGCAGGAACTTGGCGCGATAGTGAAAGACCTTGCCGAGGCGGCCCTCGTCGATCAGCTGCTTGGCCAGTGTCACGGCGGGCACACGGCGGTAGTTATACCAGACCATGTTGGCAACACCCGCCTTCTCCACGGCGGCGACCATCTTCTGCGATTCGGCGGCGGAGCGGCCGAGCGGCTTTTCGCACATCACCATCTTGCCGGCTTCTGCGGCGGCAATGGCGATTTCCATGTGCGTGTCGTTGGGACTGGCGATATCGATGAGATCGATCGACTTGTCGTCTACCAGCTTGCGCCAGTCGGTGACGCTCGATTCATAGCCCCACTGCTCGGCGAAGGCCTTGGCCTTGTCGGCGCTGCGGGCGCAGACGGTCTTGAGCACCGGCGTGTATCCGACGTCGAAGAACTGCGGCACCTGCTTGAAGGCATTGGAGTGGGTGCGGCCCATGAAGCCATAACCCACCATTCCGATATTGAGTTTCTTCTTTGCCATCACGCCACCCATCCGTGCTTGTCACGAACCTTGATCATTGCCGCCAGAATATTGGTCCAGGTCTTGGGATTCATCATCACGTCGTTGGGGAACATGCAGCCATCCCAGCAGATGTGGCGGAAGGCCTTGGTCAGTTCGCCGTTACCGTCGCGCAGCCAGTAGCCTGCATGCTTGGTGATGTTGAGCTTGCCGTTCCTGTCATCGACTTCGCAGTGATGGCCGGTCTTGTCGTGATAGCCCAGCCCCTTCACCGTGCCGTCGTTCTGGGCAACGTGGAAATCGATGGTCCAGGGCCTGAGCGCATCGGTCATCTTCTTCAGCGCCTCGTCCAGGACGGCCTTGTCCTTCCAGTCATACTTGGCAGGCAGCAGGCGCGACTTCGGGGCGTTGTAGCCCATCGTGTAAAGCAGCGTATGAGCCATGTCGGCCTGGAAGCCGATGGTCTGCGGACGGTCGGTCTCCTCGAAGGTGTTCAGCATGTCTTTCCAGGAGTTCATCCCGCCCCAGCAGATTTCACCTTCGCAGGCGAGACGCTCGCCATAGTCGGATGCAACACTGCAGGCCTCGCGGAAGGTCTTGGCGATCTTCTTGGTATTGCCGGCCGGGTCTTTTGCCCATTCCGCCGTGCTGGACGCCGAATCAATGCGGATGACGCCATAGGGGCGGACACCGAGATCGCGCAGCCGGGCAGCAAGGCGGCAGGACTTCTCGACATTGGCGACGAACTTCTTGCGGTCGGTGGCCGAGCCCATTGCCGAGCCGCCGCCCACGGGCGGCCAGACTGGCGCTACGATCGAGCCAATGTTGAGATTGTGCTTCTTCGCCTTGTCGGCCAGCTTCTTCACTTCGTCGTCGGTGAAGTCGATGTTGGTGTGAGGTGCTGCATGAAAAATGTCGATGCCGTCGAATTTCACGCCATCGACCTCGGCCTTGACGGTCAGGTCGATCATCGTGTCGAGGCCGATGGCCGGGATCTCATCCGAGCCGCGGCCAACGAGGCCGGGCCACATGGCATTGTGGAGCTTGGGAAAATTATTCTTCGACGGCATCTGGTCCTCCCGCGCGGTTCCTGAATCTTTTTATGATGTTAGACAGGAATCAGGCTTGCTGTCCAGAACTGTTATATTAGTATCACAGTATGTCCTATGACCTTTCATCGGCACGCCTCGACCGCTCCAGACCCTTGCGCGAGCAGATCTATCCGATCATCCGGGCGCTGCTTCTGACCGGCGCAATCCGTCCAGGCGAGGTGATTGACGAGAAAGCCATTGCGGCGCAGCTCAACGTGTCGCGAACGCCGGTGCGGGAGGCCGTGAAGCGCCTAGTGGACGAGCATCTGGTGGATGTCATCGCGCAATCGGCGACGCGGGCGGCGCGTATCGACGCCAAGGCCATCGAGGAATCCTATCTCATCCGGCGGGCGCTCGAGATGGAAAGCGCGGCCCAGGCGGCCGCTCACATGAGCCAGGATCACGCCGACCGTCTTGCAGACATCCTGATGCTGCATGCACGCGCCGTGGAGCGGCGGCAATTCGTCGAGGCGATTGCATGCGACGACGAGTTTCATCGCGCCATTACTGGCATCAGCAATCTGCCGCGGCTATGGAGCGCCATCGAGATCTCCAAGGCGCAGCTCGACCGTTGCCGCTACCTCATGGTGCCGCGCGATGGACAAGCGGAGGCGACACTCGAGCAGCACCGCGAAATCATCCGTGCACTGAACAGCCGCGATCCGGCCAAGGCCGCAGCGGCGATGAAGGCGCATCTCGACGCCGCCTACCGCAGCACCGTCGCCGTTCTCGAGGGTCCGGGGCTCGAGTAGCGCGCAATCCATTACGGCGGCGGGCCGCAGGAACGCCGCACCACCAGTTCCGGCTGCAGCAAGATGCGTTGTGCAGGCTCGCTATTGCCGTTGAGGCGCGACATGAGGCACGAGAGCGCGGCATCGGCCATGGCATCGATGGGCTGACGGACGGTGGTGAGAGCAGGCGAAAATGCCGGGGCCCAGGGAAAATCATCGATAGCGGCAATCGAGATATCGCGTGGCACCGAGAGTCCGGCCTGCGCCACGGCCTGCATCACACCGATCAGCATCTGATTGTTGGCGACAAAGATGGCGGTCGGCCGGTCCGGCAGATTGATCAGCTCCAATCCCGCCTTGCAAGCCTCGGCAACGTGGAAGTCACCACGCCGGACATAATCCGGCAGCGGCTCGATTCCGTGGTTTTCAAGCGAGGCCTCAAAACCGTAAAGCCGCTCGCGGCTGACGAAGCGATGCGATGGACCCGAGACCGTGGCCACCCGGCGGTGGCCAAACGACAGGATATGGTCGGTTGCAAGCTGGGCGGCCTTGCGATTGTCGATGACCACGGTATCCGCACGGGCAGAGGGAGGCGCGTTGTCCAGCATGACGAGCGGCATCTTGCCGGCAATCTCAATGAGTTTGCCGCAATCCTCCTCGCTGCTACCCGGCGAGATGATGGTGCCAGATGCCTGATGCGAGCGCATGAGGCGGATGAGGTCCGCCTCGGCACCTGCATGGTCATCGCTGACGCCGAGCAGCACGGTGAAGCCAGCCGCCGCCGCCTTGCGCTGCACGGCATGAACCAGTTCGGTGAAGAACGGATTGGTGATGTCGGGAACGACGAGACCGATGAGCGATGACTTGCCGCTCTTCAGGCCGCTGGCGATGGCGTTGGGCGCATAGCCCAGTTCGTCAATCGCCGCGAGCACACGCTCCTTCAACGCGGGACTGACGAAACTCGCGCCCGAGAGCGTGGCGGAGACGGTCGCGATCGACACGCTTGCCAGCCGCGCCACGTCCTTCATCGTTGCCATTGGGCGTCTGCCTCTGGGTCAGCGCTAGTTCCACCAGCCTTTGTGGTCCTTCTTCGGCTGGCGGAGAATGCCATCGCCATCCTTCGGCGGCTCGATCTCGAGCAGATAGCGCTTCACCGGACTCATGCGGTTGTAGAGTTCGGGCGTCAGGTAGTCGAGCTGCAGCAACTGCTGCGGCAGGTCGCGGCGCGTGTAAGTGAGATGCAACATGCGGCGCGGCTTGTCGGACTTCTTCAGCGTGCCGGCATGCCACATCGAGGAATTGCAGATGATGGCCGAACCGGCGGGCGCCTCGACCAGCACCTCGCCCGGATAGGGCGCCAGCAGATCCTTTGGAACCCGGGCTTCATCCTCAGGCGACAGTGGGGTCGGCTCCCAGTCGCCGATGTTCACGTAGGGCACATTGATCGGCGCCCAGTGATGAGACCCGGGAACAATGCGCGTCGGGCCATTGTCGAGCGTCATGTCGTCGAACATGATCATCGAATTGACGACCCACCAGTCGTCGGCGAATTTCTTCGGCACGTCGACGTGCAATTCCTGATGGCCGTAGCCCTTCACAGGATCGCGAAGATTGGCGCCATGAACCTTGATTTCGCCCAGTGCGTGGGCCGACATGGCGAGGACTTCAGGGATCCACAGGCATTTGTCGAAAACGTCGGTCTTGTTGAAAATGTTGGAAAGCCGGCGTGCTCCAGGTTCGACATGAACTTCGTGGCCGCCCTTTTCGTTTTCCGCCGCATGAATGCGCTCGAAGGCATCCCGCATTCTTGCGCAATCCTCTGGCGTCAGGGCGTTTTCAACGATCACGTAGCCCAGGTCGTCAAACTGCCGCTTCTGGGCCTCGGTCAGGGTCGCCGGTCCGACGCCGAGTTCGTGCAGGGCCTGTTTCGTATACATGATCGTTCTCCCATGAAATTGTCTTCGGTCTTGCTGTCGCTGCACCGAATTAAACGTTTAGCTAAACGTTTCGTCAATGGAAATGTTCTGCCGCCGTCATGGCAGTTGATTGCGCCAGCAATCGGCTTATCTAGTATTTATGGGCTGGTCACTCACCATCGGACACATCGGCGGTACGGCCGTCAGGTTGCATTTCACCTTTCTGCTGTTCCTGGTCTGGGTCGGGCTGGCTGATTATGCCGCCGGTGGGCCTGCAGCCGCAGTGGACTCCGTCGCCTTCCTCATTCTGGTTTTTCTCTGCGTCACACTGCATGAATTTGGCCATATCCTCACGGCGCGGCGCTTCGGAATTCACACGCCGGAAGTGATCCTTTCACCGATCGGCGGCATCGCCAACATGGAGCGCATGCCGGAGCAGCCGATGCAGGAGCTGCTTGTCGCTATTGCCGGTCCTGTGGTGAACGTGGTCATCCTGGCTCTGCTGATGGCGGGTTTTGGCCTTGGCGTCAGTGAGCTGACCAGTCTCAATTTCGAGACCGCCACACTGGTGCAGCGGCTGGCGGTGGTGAATGCAACGCTGGTGTTGTTCAACCTCGTCCCCGCCTTCCCGATGGATGGCGGCCGGGTGCTGCGGGCCCTCCTCGCAATGGCCATGGGGCCTGCCAAGGCAACAGATGTCGCCGCACGCATCGGCCAGGGCTTCGCCTTCCTGTTCGTCCTGCTGGGCCTGTTCTACAACCCGATCCTGATGCTGGTGGGCATCTTCATCTATTTTGCAGCAGGATCGGAACAACAAGCATCTGCCTTCAACCGCTTCGCCAGCCAGTTGCGCGTGCGCGATGCCATGGAGCCATCGCCTGCCCTGCTGCGCGGAAGCGATCCGCTGTCGCGCGCCGTGGACCTGCTGCTCTCCACGCCGCAACGTGATTTCCCGGTGATTGACGATCATGGCGCCGCCATCGGGCTCCTCGACCGTGAAGCCATGCTCATCGGTCTCAAGACGCATGGCGCCGACGCGGACGTTGCCAGGATGATGCGCGAGTCGTCGCCGGTCCCGCAGGATGTCGCGTTGGCCGAAGCCTTTGCGGACATGCGCAGCCGGGGCGTCAAGGCCGAGGCCGTGAGCGACCGCGGCGGCCGCATCGTCGGCATTCTGACTGTCGAAAACATTGCAGAAATGATGATGGTGGAAAACGCCCGGCCGGACTGGCGTTTCGCCCGCCGCAATTAGGATTCGAGCGGAACCAGCGCTTCTGTCACCTGACCGGCGCGCACTTCATAGAGCCGGTCGGCAATCGTCGCCCAGGCCTCGTGATGGGTGATGACGATAATGGTATATTGCCGCGACAGGTTGGCGATGTTGCGAATGATCTCCGCTTCCGTCGCCGGATCGAGTGCGCTGGTCACTTCATCGAGAATCAGCACAGCGGGTTTCTTCACCAGCGCACGCGCGAGCGAAATTCTCTGGCGCTGGCCGCCGGACAGCTTGCCGCCCATTTCTCCGACATTGGTGTCGAGACCCGCCGGCAGTCCATCAATGAAAGCCGCGGCGCCAGCGAGTTGAAGGGCAGCCAGAACCGCATCATCGCCGATTGTCTCGTCACCCAGCGTGATGTTGTTGCGGATCGTCGAATGCAACAGGTTGAGCTCCTGCGGCACATAGCCTATCCGGCTGCGGAATTTCAGCAGATCGATGTCGGCAAGCGGCGTGTCGCCGAACATGATGCTGCCCGCGGATGGCCGGTGAAGACCGATCAGCAAGTCGATGATCGTGGTCTTGCCGGCACCTGAAGGGCCTTTCAGCACGGTGATGCCCTTGGCGGGGATGGTGAGATCGACGGACTTCAGAATCTCTGTCTCACCATGTGCGAAGCTCACACCTATGAAGCGGCAATCGCTGTCGAGATCGGCAGCGGACTTGCCGGTCAGTTCCTCCTTCTTCGCGTGCGCCAAAGACACCAGTGTGGTGACGCGCTCATAGGCGCTCTCGACCTCGACGGACTGTTGCAACCAGCGCTGCAGCTTCGTGGCATTGAGCACCACCTTCAGGAACAATATTCCGCTGACAACGAGGTCGGCGATGGGCGTGTGCCAATAGGTGTGAGCGAAATAGATTACGCCTCCGACGGCCGTTATCATCATGGCATCGCCGCCCTGAACAAGGGCCTGCCTTGCGATTTCGCGCGTGTTGAGACTCTTCTGCAGCCTGCGGATGGTCTTCTGCAGCGACGCCAGCAGCGGCGCATAGCGGTTCATCGTCTTCAGCGGCTTGATATTCGCCAACATGTCGACAACTTCGACTGTCAATTCGCCGGTGCGGGCCATCTGGCGGCGGCCGGCACGGCGGGAAATGCGGATGAAGAGGCTCAGAACCTGCGCCATGGCGGCACTGACGACGATGCCGAGCAGCGCCAGACGCCAGTCGATCACCACGGCAACGATGGCATAGACCAATGCCTGAACCACCATGGCGGAGAATTGTGCGGCGAGCAGATAGGCATCGCCGGCACGGGTCGCATCGTTGCTCACGGCATTGGCGAAGGTGCCGCTTTGCTGGCCCGAATAGAAGCTCCAGCTGGCATCGAACAATTCGGTGATCAGGCGTTGCCGCAACCGCACCGAGACCTTGGCCGCCGAGATGCCGGCATAGGACAAGGCGCCGAAACTGATGAGCGATTTCAGAAGATACGCAACGATCATGACGGCCAGCAGTGTGCCGAGCGTCGGTGTCAGATCGAAACGGGCCAGGACCGATGACAGGCTCTGGCTGAAGCCCGAGGTGGCACCCGTCTGATCGCCTGAAATGATGGCAAGGGCCGGAATGAGGGTGCTGATGCCCACCGCTTCACACAGCGACGCAAGGACCAGGCTTAGCAGGACCAGAACGGGGCTTGTGCCTTCCGCGCTCAGGAAGATCTGGAGTGCTTTTTTCATCCGAACCGGGGGCGGGGCGCTGGAGCGTGCATCATTGCTGCCGACACTTAGCGCATTGGGCGAGCAAGTGGAATCACTTGCGACGCGAAAAATGCGCCAGGTTCAAAGTGATCGAGCAACTTGCCGGCGCTCGATCGAGCGCCGGTTGCTCTGGAGGCCTCGTGTACCGAATTCAAGGCGATTGGGACGGCGCCGGAAATCTGTAGACCGGCCCTCGTCAACTGCCGGTGCCCGCGTTTCAAGGGCGTTCCGGGCCAGCGAGATACATAGCCGCAAGATCGTCAATTTTCCTGGCATTGCTGGCAAGATCAGCATCACCATCCAGCGTCAGCATTGGCAATCCTGCATGTTTGGTGAACAGGCCGATCACCAGCTGGTAAGTCTCCTCGGCCTGCTGCAGCCGGGCTTGTACTTGGGCCGGAGCCTTGCCATCGAAGCGGCTGTTGCCGTTGCTCCGGCTGGCGATGCGCTCGGCGGCAAGGGCCGGTGAAACGGAAACCCAGACAAGATGATCCGGCGCGTAGGGCGCAAGCGCCCGCACGACCGCCTCAAGCCGGTGTGGCGGATAACTTTCGGTTTCAATGACCAGCGACCACAGCTTCTGCACCATGCCCTGGTCCATGATGACCAGGCGCCGTTTGCCGCGGCGATAGCTTCGCAAGGCAAAGATAAGCTTCAGGGCGCGAAGAAGATTGTAGAGCCTGAAGGGCCGGATGGCGGACGCCAGACGAAACGCAGCGCTTGTCACCGGCCAATCGGGGCGCGCCAGGACCGCCTCGACCCAGGAGAAGTCACGGCGGCCGACATGCGGGGTCGCCATGGAGGTGGTCAGGCTGGTCTTGCCCGCACCCGGAAGGCCCGCCAGTTCGATCACCACGGGGGCGCCTCCTGGACGCTGCGCCCTCATGCCGGCCGACGGGTCAGATGCGCCCAGATGGCGCGCTTGGCGGCCAGCAGCACGTCCGCGTAGGGTTGCTCGGCATCGATGACGGCCACGGCACATTGCGGAAATTCGAGCGCGTCCACGATCTGGCATTTGCGCGCGATGTTATCAAAGTCATGATCGGGCTTGCGCGCATGCGCAGCTTCGGGGCTGATCTTCAGCTTGATGACTATATCCGGTCCGAGCTCACGGGCCTGATCATAGTATGTCATTTCCTTGCGTGCGGCCCACTCGAAGCTGCGGCCGCCCTGAATTTTCGGCCCGTCGCTGATGCCGATCACCTGGGTCTGGGGGTAGCGGTCGGTCAGGACCATGCTTCCGCCCGCCGTGAGCTTCCGCGCGGCGCGCAGCAGGCGAATCTTGTGACGCATGATGACCAGCTGATAGAGTTCGGCGGTCTTGCCGAAAACTCCACGCGGTTTTTCAGGCTTGACCTCACCGTTCTTGCGGGACTTGTTTTCCTTGCGGCCCTTGATCAGCCTCACCAGCCCGCGGATGCCGCGGCGAAGCCAGTCGAGTGCATGAGTTCCACCGTCACCGGAACCCATGTAGTAGCTGTGGACATCGAGCTTGAACCGAAGCCACTTGTGCAGATCGCGGCCGAGCGTGGATTTCCCCGCGCCATCACTTCCCACCAGCGCGATCATGAGGCCGGGCTTGGGCAGGGTCTTGCCGGTGCGGATGTCCGGCATCAGCTTGCGCAGGACCTTTGCCACCGCCATGTGAGTGTTGCGGCCGGCGGCCATGATCAGGGCTGCGGGCCACGACATGCGGAAGTTCGGGCGGAGTTCGCCGTAGAGCAGTTTCGCGACGGGGATGACAGCGGATGGCGACAACGACTCATCGTTCAGCACCGGCAGGACCCGCGCGGCATCGACACGCGGGAACAGTTCCGCCAGCAGGCGAGTCAATTCGCCGGGCGAGGCATCAGCGCGCAGCCAGTTCAGTTCGCGCATGATATGCGAGGGAATCTTGTTGCCAAACCAGCGGCGCCAGGGAGGCATCTTCGCCCAGATGCGCACCAGCAGGATCAGCAGTTCCATTTCGGCGCTGGGGATTGGCCAGCCGGATGACGGGTCCTCGCGCAGGTTTGCCATGAGCGTGGCGCCCCACGGAAGTCGCAAATGCTTGACGCGCTTCAGGCCGGTCATCAATGCATAGTGAAGATGCAGATGCAGGAAGCGCCCGGACGCATCATCGAGCACCAGCCAGTCGCCGATGCCCGGATAAGTGCCCCAGACCTGGCTGTTGATTTCAGCCGCGTTGAGACCCGCCATCACTGTTTCGAAGGCGGCACGGTCAGCGGGCGCGACATAGATGTCGATATCGGTGAGGCCGGCCAGTGCCTCAGCGAGGTGGTCGTTGCTCTTCCAGTGCACGAAATGTACGCCGGCCTGCTTCAGTGCGGCGCACATCGCAAGGGCTGCTGCAAGCGGGAAAGGTTTGCCGGTCACGCGCGGGCGGCCTTGTTGGTGGCGCGGATGCGGCGCCACGTCGGCCACAGTGCAATTGCAAGCGCGGCCTTCATCAGCTTCGAGCGCGAATTGTAGCCCTTCAGATGCAGGATCTTCGGAGCCGGTTCGCCGCCAAAGCGCGACAGCGGAATATAGCGCTTGTTGTATTCGGGGCCGAAAACATAGAAGCGCGCGTCTGAGCGCCACAGCGCCTCCCGGAAGGGAATCTGATCGCGCTTGAAGCCGCCCTGGTCATAGATGCGGCACCAGTCCGCGAACAAGGCATCGCTTGCCACGCCCTTTTTATAGAGCATTACGCCGCAATTGATCTGCGGGAAGGCCTTGGGAATATCGGCGCTGTGCGTCAGCAGCCGCTTGGGCGATTCACGGAAGCGCACATGCGCGCCAGCGATGTCGAATTTCTCCAGCAGGCGGAAGAGATCCTGGAGATCGGTCGTCACGCGTGTGTCGGAGTCGAGATAAAGCGTTTCGCGGAACGGCGAGCGCGCGATGAATTCGTGCTTGCGGCGGCTGGCGCCTTCGCCCATCTGGGCGACGTAGTGAAAGGGTGCGCCCGACACCTGTTGATCGGTGAATATCGCGATGCCGGCCCAAGGGTTGGTTTCGGCAACCGACTGCGCGGCTTCGATCGCGGCACTGGTGTATTTTGCACCCGTTACGATGAACAGAACGCCTCTGTCATGCGTCACATTCGAAAAATCGCGATCCAAGAACCTGAAATACCCTGATTGAAACCGCTGATGGGTTGAGACTGACGACCTGGCCCCTGATGGGCAGCCGGTATCCTGATGGCGGGCGATATACAGCCCGGTTCCCCCAATATCAAGCCAAGGGTTTGGTGCGCTTGAACTGATGGCGGTGACGCCCTATGCCTCAGCCCGATGCGCCACACTCGCGAGCACCGTCCTTGACCGCCGGACAATGGACCGCCCTGATCCTCGCTGCCGGACGAGGGCCCAACGATCCCATGGCCAAGGCCTATGGGGTGACCAACAAATGTGTCATCGCCATTGCCGCCGTGCCAATGCTGCGGCGGGTGGCCGATGCCCTGCGGCAGGCGCCTTCCGTGTCGCGCATCGTGATCTCGATCGAGGATGCGGCACTGGTTGAGCTTGCCGGGCCCGGCGTTCAGGCCATTGCCCCGTCCTCCAGTGCGCCTGCTTCGGTGATCGCCGCTGTTGCTTCGGGTGCCGTCACCTATCCCGTCCTCATCACGACCGGAGACCATGCGCTGCTGACGCCCTCCATGGTCGAGCATTTCTGCGCCGCGGCGGAAACATCGGGCGCCGATTTCTGTGCCGGACTGGCGCGGGCCGAGACGATTCTCGCCGCCTATCCGCAATCGATCCGCACCTTCTTCACGCTTGGGCCTGACCGCGTATCCGGCTGCAATCTGTTTGCACTCCGCAATGCCAATGGGCTGAAGCTGCTCGAACGCTGGCAGTACCTGGAACAAGTGCGCAAGAAGCCCTGGCGGCTGGTTGCCGCCTTCGGCATCGCGCCGCTGATCGGCTTTCTCACCGGCAGCCTCACGCTCGACAAGGCCTTCGCGATCATTTCGCGCCGGCTGGGTCTCATTGCCAGTCCGGTGATTATGCCGTTTGCCGAAGCCGCCATCGATGTCGACAAGCCCGCCGACAAGGACCTGGCGGAGTCGATCCTCGCGGCGCGCGGGCCCGCACCATGAGGGCAGGACTGATCGTAAATCCGCGATCGGGCAAGACCAGCGGCAAGGGGCTGGTTCTCGCCAATCGGCTCCAGGGCCGCGGCGCCGTCAGCATCAAGATCATCGAGAACTTCGCGGCACTGCCGGAGCTGCTGCAGGAATGTGCCAGCGAGGCCGTCACCGATCTGTTCATCAGTTCGGGCGACGGGACGATACAAGCGATACAAACGCTGCTGGCCGAGCGCCGCCCTTTTCCCCATCTCCCAAACTTGTGCCTGCTGCCGCACGGGACGACCAACATGACGGCGGCCGATCTGGGCTTTCGCCACCGCAGCATCGACGCGCAGGCACGCATGCTGCAAGAACTGCACGTGTCCGAACGCTGCCGCCGGCCAACGCTGCGCATCGCCAATCCGCGCGACGGGCAACCACGCCACGGCATGTTCCTCGGCACCGGCGCCATTACCGAAGCAACCTCTTATTGCCAGCGCGTATTCAATGCCCGGGGCGTGAAGGGCAACTGGGCGACGTTCGCGACCCTGGCAGGGGCTGTGGGACGAACCATGTTCAGTGCCTCCAATCCGAATGACCCAAACCGCTTCGACCGGCCCTACCCGATCTCCGTGACGGCAAATGGAAGACCGGCAAGTTCCGGCCTTCAACTGCTGATGCTGGTGACGACGCTGGAGAAACTCATTCTCGGAACCCGGCCCTTCTGGGGCGATGGCGATGGAGCGATCCGCGCCACCGTTCTCCCCTATCCGGTGCCGAACCTGGTGCGCTGGCTGCTACCGATCATGTACGGCGGTGACGGCCGCAAAGGTCCGCGCGGCGCGATCAGCTTGCGGGCAAAACACCTTGAGGTCTCGACACCCATCGATTTCGTACTCGACGGCGAGTTCTTCTCGCCACCGGAGAATGAAGCATTGCGGATCGAAACCGGCCCCGACTTTACCTATATCCGTGCCTAGATGACCCTCGCAGAGCTCATTTCCCGTACGCTTGACCAGCCTGTTCCGGCCGAGATCCGCGCTGTGGCGGCACATATTGCATCGGGAAGGCCTGGCGTGGCGGCGATCCTCGCCTATGGATCATGCTTGCGCGGTGTTGCCACCTCGGACTCGTTGATCGACCTCTATGTGCTTACCGACGATCTGGCTGGAGTCAGCGGCAATCTCGTCAGCTGCCTGGCCTGCCGCGCCGTGCCGCCCAATGTCTATTACAGCGAGTGCGATATTGCGGGAGAGCGCTATCGCGCCAAATTCGCGGTGCTGCCCTTGTCCCTGTTTGCAAGCTGGATGACTGCGGACAATCCGTATTTCTGGGCGCGGTTCTCACAGCCCTCGGCGTTGCTGCATGCGGCCAGTGCAGAGGCGCGGCAACAGGTGATCGCTGCTGTGGAAACGGCCATAACCACAATGTACCGAAACGCAAGGGGCGTATCGGCTGCCAGCGACCCTGCGGACGTGTGGGCGGCAGGATTTGCCGAGACTTACCAGACCGAGTTGCGCCCTGAATCGGCCAGCCGTGGTTCGATGATCGCCGCAGCACAGGCGGACTATTACCGGGAGGCGGCTGCGCTCCTCGGTGATCTGCCGCCACTTCCGGCCAATTGGCCGGCGCGGCGCTTCCGGGGCAAGCTATGGTCGGTGGTGCGGCTGATCAAGGCGTCCTTCACCTTTGCAGGCGGGGCGGACTACATGGTGTGGAAGATTGAACGGCATTCCGGCCACCGCATCGAGCTCACCGACTGGCAGCGGCGCCACCCGATCATCACCGGCCTGCGGCTCCTGCCGCGCATGTTGAAGCGCGGCGCCGTGCGCTAGACCTTCAGTGTACGGATGAATAGCCGGACATACGCATCCAGCGTGCGCGTCAAGTCGAACTGTTCGACATGCGATTGCAATGCGGCGCTGTCACGTGGTTCGCGCAAGCGCCGGACGATCGCAGCGGCGAGGCCAGCGACATCGCCTGGCTCGACGACGAGGCCGGGGCCCAAAGGCTCGACCACTTCGGCAATGCCTGTCGGGCAGCGATAGGCGACCACGGGCGTGCCGCAAGCGAGCGCTTCGAGCACCACATTGCTGGAGCCTTCCCAGCGCGAGGAGACAGCCAAGAGTGCCGCATGCCGCATCCAGCGCCAGGGATTGGCGTCAAAGCCCGGGAGCAGGACGGCATCGGCAAGACCCAGCTTTGCTGCCTGCCTTTCCAACGCGCCGCGCCTGTCCGGCGATCCGTCACCAAGAATGACAAGCCGGGCCGGACTATCGCGCCGCACGACTGCAAGCGTGCGGATGAGATCGGCAAAATTCTTCTGCCGGGAAAAGCGGCCTGCCGCGAGGATGACGGGGTGCGCGCCCTCCTGCATCCACGCGTGATCGAGTGGCTGGTCCGCGGCCTCCCTGATCTTCGCAAGGCTGACGCCATTGGGGATGACGCTGACATTATGTGGTGAAAGGCCAAGCTCCTGAACGAGGTGACCGCCCAGTTCATGGCAGACGGCGATGACACGGGCGAAATCCCGATATTGCAGGCGGGTGACTGCATCGATGGCGGAACCCACAGGGCCCGGCAGATCTTGGCCAAGTGCTGCGCCGATCGGATGCTTCAGCGTGGCGTTGCTTGCCCTGGCCCAAAGCTTCACGTCAGCAGGCCTTCCTGCCAGGCGATAGGCCAGGCTGGCCGCTACGTGCATGTGATTGCCGGAGGACAAGGCAATGCGCGGGCGCGTCTGTTTAAGGTATGCCGCAAGCTGCGGAATGGCGCGGGTGAGATCCAGCGTGCGGCCAAGGTTGCCGCCTCCAAGATCGGCAGAGCGCAGTACGACACCCGATGGCACCTCGGCCAACAGCGGCCCATTGCCCGTCACGGTCCAGAGTTCGGTCGTCAGGCCTGCGGCGGCGGCGGCACCCGCAATGCGCAGCGCATTGCGCACCACGCCGCTTGCCCGGAGATCAAAGCCCAGAATACTGACGTCGGGCCTCGTCATGCCTCAGCACTTGTAATAGTCGCGGTACCACTGCACGAATTTTGCGACGCCCTGGTGATAGTCGGTGACCGGACGGAAGCCCGTCAGCTTCTGCAGCAGCGAAATGTCGGCCCAGGTGGTAACGACATCCCCCGGCTGCATCGGCATGAAGTTTTTCAGTGCCTTCTTGCCCAGCGATGTCTCGATGGCTTCGACGAAATCGAGCAGCTTCACCTTGTCGGCATTGCCGATGTTGACAACCCGATAGGGTGCAACTGGCGAGAGGCTGTCGCCCTCCGGCACTGCTTCTCCTTCGGCCGGCCGCCGTGGCGGCACATCGATCAGCAGGCGGATGCCGCGCACGATGTCATCGACATAGGTAAAATCGCGGTACATGACGCCGTTGTTGTAGATGTCGATGGGCCTGCCCTCGAGGATGGCCCGGGTGAACTTGAAGAAGGCCATGTCGGGGCGTCCCCAGGGTCCATAGACCGTGAAGAAGCGAAACATGGTGACGGGCAGATTCCACAGATGCGCATAGGTGTGGCCCATGGCTTCGCTGGCCTTCTTGGTGGCGGCGTAAATGGTCAGCGGCAGGTCGGCCTTGTCGGTTTCGCGGAAGGGCATCTGCGTGTTGCCGCCATAGACGGACGACGTCGAGGCCATGAGAAAATGCTGCACGTTCTGTTCGCGGGCGCATTCCAGCAGATTGAAGGTGCCGGTGATGTTGGTGTCGACGTAAGCGCGGGGATTTTGAAGGCTGTAACGTACGCCCGCCTGCGCCGCGAGGTGAACGATCACGTCCGGACGGAAAGCTTTCACCGATTCACGGAGCCGGTCTGCATCCTGCATCATGCCGATTGTGGCCGTGAAGTTCGGGTTTTCTCCGAGGATGGCGTGGCGGCGCTCCTTGAGGCTGACCTCGTAGTAGTCGGTCATCCCGTCAAAGCCATGCACCACGAAGCCCTCGTCCAGCAATTGCCGGGCAAGATGAAATCCGATGAAACCGGCGCTGCCGGTGATGAGAATACGCCTCATGCCAAACCCTTGCTGAAATGCCGCGACCCGGCACCGTCTAGCCTGCGGCGCGCGTCTGAGTCCAGAGGACCGGTGATGGGCATTGGCAAGCACCGATCATCAGTGACAGAGTCCGTCCGGCGTTCGATTCGCCGTCTGGACATGCTCGGCAGCATCCAGGGCCACAGCAACGCGATTTTGCAGGTAAGGCGCGCTCCATGTCCAACAAGACTGATATTTTCTTCCACCTGAACGGCCAGACCGCCATTGTGACCGGCGGCGGTGGCGGCATCGGCAAGTCAGCTTGCGTTCTGCTCGCGCAGGCCGGCGCCCGGATCATTGTGGCCGATCGCGACCTCAGCTCCGCCAGCGACACGGCAGCCGAAATCGTGGCGGAGGGCGGAACCGCGCGTGCCTCGCAGATGGACGTTGCGGATGAAACATCTGTCACGGCTGTCTTTGAAGACGTGATGCGGAGTGAGGGCCGGATCGATCTGCTGGTAAACAATGCCGGCCTGGCGATCCGGAGGTCCGCCACCGAGGTCGACCTCGCGGATTGGGAGCGCGTCGTCGCCGTGAACATGACGGGTGTCTTTCTCTGCGCACGAACCGCTGCCCGGTACATGATTGCAGCGGGCCAGGGCGGCTGCATCGTCAATGTCGCATCGATCATGGGACTATCGGGCGGCGGGCTCTACCCGAATATTTCCTACCAGACCACAAAGGGGGCAGTGGTCAACATGACACGCGCCCTCGCCGTTGAATGGGCATCGCATGGCATCAGGGTCAACGCGGTCGCACCAACCTATGTGCGCACAGCATTCATTGCGCCCCTGCTGGCGCAGCCGGACCTTGTCCGGAAGATCGAAGCGATGACGCCGCTCGGGCGGCTTGCAGAGCCTGACGAAGTCGCCGCCGCCATCCTGTTCCTGGCGGGACGCGGTGCTGCGATGATCACCGGGCATACGTTGCCGGTCGACGGCGGATTTCTGGCGCAATAGCGCTCGCTTCAACTTTAGTGTGGACGTCAGGCCCCGGACTGTGAGAGTGGCCGATACAGACGCAGCATGGTGACTTGCTGCCTCATGACTACTCAGCCACCCGTCATGATTGCATCAACAAGCTCGAACCGTTGATCGCGGATCGTCACGGTGAAAATGCCCTTGTCTGCCCTGACGCTCATTTCTGCACCGCCGTCGGCTTCCACCTGGTCATAGGAGGACGGCGTGTTGTTCTCGAAGAAGATCACCCGATCGCCGCCATCCGGCCAGAACACGGTGATCGATCCTTTGCCGTTGCCCTCGCGTTTCACGCCGAAGTCGCATTGTCCCATGGGCTGGCCGGCATTGCGGGCGCAAGGAACCTGACCCGTCGCGTTGAAATCAGTACCCGGCACGAGCGCATCTTCGTTGCTGCCCTGGCTCGCACCGCTCTCCGCCGCGATCTCGACGTTGAGATCGAAGCTGGCCTTTTTGCCCTTCCGCGCCGTACTGCGATAGAGATAGACCTGGATCAGGTAGTCGCCGCTTTCGGGAAGCTTGCCATTGAAATGGTCCCCGCCAGTGTCGCCAATGAACATCGCTTCAGCCTGGCCAGGAATCTTGCCGGGTGCAAAGATGTTGAAATAGGTGCTGGTGCTCTTCGTCACAAGCTTCACGTCCATCAACTGTCCGGCCTTGGCGCCAATCATGTAGTGCATGGTCTCGTAACCTGTGATGGTGCCCTTGATCTTGGCACCAGACGTACCCTGCTCAAATTGCACACGCTCCGTCTTGATGTCATCGGCCATCGCCAACGGGGCGGCAACGAGAAGAGAGATGGAGATGAAGGCCGCCGCAAATGACTTCATATTGTGAACCTTTCGCTGGTTGTTCCGCCACTATCCATGGAAGGCGGCATCAAGCATGTTGGATGGTTATTTTCCGGACTTGAATTGAACGATCAAGGTTCTTGCCAAGGCAGCCAGTGGGTCGTTGGACATGATCTCGGCGTTGACCAGATTGGCAGACAACGCGATGCTGCATCATGTGAGACCTTGTCTGACCGCTTTGGCTGGTGACCAGCGTGAAGTTCAATATATTCCATCGATGATCACAAAGTCGCGCGATGTGCGATGTGCGACTGTCGAACTTTCGTTCGTCGTGACAAGGGCCGTGCCATGGTGCAAGCGTTTGCGTGCCTCCTCGCGCACCATAGGCTCCGATTTTATGCGGCGGAGTTCGCGCGCCAGATCTTCGCGATCAGACTTGCCATAGTCCATCGAAGACCACCTGAGTTCAGCCTTGCCATCGTCCACTGCCGAGAGCTTGTGCACGCTCTCTGGCAATGGACGATGGCTGTCACTGACCGCAATACCCCCGGTCGCGACGATCTTGTCATCTTCCCATACTGTCATCATTCGATCCTTGCCGCTCACCACGATGCTTGTGGCCTTGGCTTCGGCGGTATGCCCCGCGCTGTACTGTGCCTTCTTGATTGCCGTACTGACGCCCAGAAACTCATGGCGGGCATAGTCGCCAAGCACCATGCCAGGATGCACGACGGACGCAGGCTGCGACGTGTTGTCAGCGAGGACCACCGTCATCCCGAGCTTGGTGATGCCGAACAGCATCTCGGAGAACTTCAGTGGCAGGCGCACGCAGCCGTGTGACGCCGGATAACCCGGAAGTTGACCCGCGTGCAGTGCAATGCCGGACCATGTCAGCCGATTCATGTTCGGCATCGGCGCGTTGCTGTAGGTCGACGACTTGTGATGCTTGTCCTTCTGCAGAATCTGGAACACGCCCGTCGGAGTCGAATGACCAGGCTTGCCGGTTGAGCAAGTGGACGCAGCGATGCGAATGCCGTTGCGATAGACATGCACAAGTTGATCTGGAATCGAGACGATGATGAGCATGGGCCCCGGATTGGGCGACCGCTCAGGAAACCAGTTGAACTCACCATTCCTGAGCTGGCCGGCAAGCTTGTTCACGAGCTGCGAGGAGGCCGGAGCGTGCATCGCCCCCAGGTTCAACGACGCAAGCGATCCAGTGACAAACCGATGGAATTGTCGTCGATTCATCTTCATTTCTCGTGTTGGCGAAACGGCCGATGGTGGCTTTCGTCAGATGCCAGCACTGATCTGAACCAGTGGACCAGCGTCATCAGCTTTGCCTCATGTGCGCGGGAACTCTTGAAGCAAAGGTGGTAGGTTCTCCCGGACGGTACTGTCTGTTCGCTGAAGCGGACGATCTGCCCGGTCCTGAGATCGCGACTCGCAAGGAAGTCTGGGACGAGGGCGACCCCTAGTCCTCTCTTCGCCATCTCGAGGGACAACATGAAGTGAGACGCGCGATGGAAGGGCCCCTCTTGAATCTCCGGCAGCTTAAACCCTGTCTTCCGGCAGAACATCCTCCAGTCCTGTCCCAGAGTTTCGGGCTCGACGTCGGTCGTGATGAGCCGGCGCCTTGCGCCGTCAGACTGCGTGCCCTTGGCACGCGGGGCTTCAACAGCGACCAGGAACTCGTCTTTCAGGGGAATAGCCACAAAGCCGGGCTTCAACTCGTCAGCTACAACATATGCATCCGCGGCAAAGTTGCTGAAGAGCGGATTCTCGGCGTACAAACGGAGGTCCAGACTGACCTCGGGATGTGCCCGATAGAAATCGTCCATCCGATCGATCAGCCAGCCTGGACCAAAGCTGCTGCAGACCGCCAACCGGAGCGCTTGCTCATCAGGTCCCGCAATCTCCTTCACGAGTCCTTCGAGGTCAGCAAAGGCGGAAGAGAGACGCGTTCCGAGTTTCTCTCCCGCCGGGGTGAGGGCAATGCCGCGCCCTGACTTGACCAGCAGCTGTTGGCCAATTGTCTCCGAGAAACGGCGAAGCTGGTGGCTCACGGCACTCTGCGTGACGCCGAGGTCGGCAGCCGCATGCTTGAGAGAGCCATGGCGCGCGACAGCCTCGAAATATTGCAGGCTGCGGAGAATGTTGGGCTCATTTTTCATTTGCAGCGGTTTCGTCTCGTATGATCGGGACTTGCTTTGACAATCGGCGCAGTGCGCTGGCCTTGACTGCGACAGACACGGAAGTCCTGGGCATTGAAACCTGCATGAGCGATCGACGGCGACCAATGGATCGGTTGCGGCAGCGGAGCAAATTCAATCGCCAATGGCATATTCTCTATTCCAGGCTTGACCCGACAGGAGATCGGGCTTGTGGAATTTGCTAAGACAAACATGAAACAAATTGCATATTGATGACAAATAGTCAATTTTTGTTTCCACTGCACCTCCCCAAAAGTGATCGGCGACCCGAACAGAAGGAAAATTGAGTCTGCTCGATTCCCGAAGCGGATTAAGCAGCCTGCATGGCAGGCCTCTCGGCAGCAGGCGTCACTCTCGCGCCGCCGGGATGCGTCAGCCGGCTGAAAATCTGAACGTGAAGCAATGCTCAATGGCCGCCCGGTTTCTCTGAACGCGACGCAGATCGTTGCATGCAACGCTGGTGCAAACCGCTCCATGTCCCAAAAGGAAAAGGCCCGTGATCCACTTGAGATCACGGGCCTTTTTTGGTTGCGGGAGCCAGATTTGAACTGACGACCTTCAGGTTATGAGCCTGACGAGCTACCGGGCTGCTCCATCCCGCGTCGAAGCGCGAGGGGTATGTAGCAACCCCGACCCGGTTTGTGAACCCCTAAAGCAGCGATTCTTGAAACTTCCATGACAATTCTGCATGGCGGTTCGCGAAGCGCTCCGCAGGGGTCAATTGCGGCGCGTGGAAGACGGCCCTAGTGTCGCGACCAGATGTCCACTCATCCCTTCATCTTCTCGCCGCGCACAGCCATCATGGTGGTGTTCTGGTCGTTCGGTGCGGCGATCGGCGCTCTGTCGGGCTCGATGCCGTCGATCATGCGAAATTCCGGCATCGACAGCGAGACCATGGGCTTCGGGTTGATGATCTCGACGCTGCTGACGGTCGGCGGCATGGCTGTGGGCGGCCAACTGGCCCGCTTCTCGACAAACCGGACGATGCTGCTGTGCTTGCTGCCCAGCTTTGCCGTGCTGCTGTTTGCCTATCTCGCGTCGCAATCGCTGCTGTGGTTCTATCTCGCCATCATTCCCATGGGCCTCGTTTTTGGCCTGACCGACATTTTCATGAATGCCGAAGCCACGGCCATCGAGCATGACATGCAGCGGCCGGTGTTCACGGCATTTCACGGTTGTGTATCTCTGGGTGTCGCCAGCATCGCCATCGTCTCGAGTTTCATGTCGACGATGATCGGCACCTGGGCGACGGGCCTCCTCGCGGCGGTCTTCTTCTCGATTGCGTGGGGATTCGTGTACTTAAACATCAAGCCCCGGTCGCTGATCGGGGGGCGGACGGCGCGCATGAGGTCGTTGCCAAACAGGTTGCCGCTGATCCTGCTCGGCATCGCGGCGGGACTGATCATCGCCGGCGAAACGGCAGCACTGTTGTGGTCAGCGAAACTGCTCGATGAATTGGCGCCGTCGCTGGCGGCCATCGCCGGGCTCGGCGCCGCCTTCTACGGCGCCTGTAATGCTGCCATCCGGTTTCCGGGCGATGCGTTGCGGGCGCGGTTCGGCGATGTGCCGCTCATGATTGGGTCGCTGCTCGTGGCTATTGCCGGTTTCACCGGACTGGGATTCACAACCAGCTTTGCGGCAGGCGTCACGGCTTTCGCCATGGTGGGGCTCGGCACCGCGGTGTTGATCCCCTGTACCTTCGCCATGGCGGCAGCATTCGTTCCGGAAAACCGGCCGGGCGCTCTCAGCTTCGTGTCGCTTCTCACGATCGTTCCGCGCACGTTGTCGCCATGGTTCTTCGGAGTGGCCGCCGCCGGCCTCGGCATTGGCGCGGCCTTCGGCCTGGTGGCAGTGGCACTGGCCGTGGCACTCGGTCTTCTCTTCATTCTCAGCAGGGTGGGGCCAAGCACATGAGCAATGATCTCGACGCCGACAGGAAGAGTTCGCAGAGCTGGTACTGGTGGGGCATTCCGACTTTCTTCCGGTGTCCCTGGAACGAGGACCCAGCGGCGGCTGACATCGCACTCGTGGGCGTGCCTCACAGTTCCGGCAATGGCTCGACCGAGCGCGACCAGCATCTGGGACCGCGCGCCGTGCGCAATGTCTCGGGCTTCTATCGCCGCGTTCATGGCGTGCATGGCTTTTCGCCCTGGGATGTGGCGCGGATCAACGATCTGGGCGACGTGCCATTGCCTGAGGCCATGAACAACGAAGCTTCGGTGCGCGACATTGAGGCTTTCTATATGCGTCTCGATGCGACCGGCTCACGGCCGGTTTCCATTGGCGGCGACCATTCGATCACCGGTCCGATCCTCAAGGCGATCGCCGGGCCCGGACGCAATCTCTCCGGCGGCAAACCTTGCGCGCTGATCCATTTCGACGCGCACACGGATTCATACGACAACATGCCTCACTGGCTGGGGGCGAGACGCTCGGCGGCGCATTGGGCTGCCTATACGGTGAATGAGGGCGCGGTAGATCCGTCGCGCAGCGTGCAGGTCGGCATGCGCGGGCATCCGGCGAGTGCCATTCACGCCGGCGGCGTGGGTGGATCGAGCCGCGCACTGGGCTACAGGGTCATCACCATGCCGGAGTTCGAAAACCTTGGCATCGAGGCGACACTCAAGATCATACGTGAGCGGGTGGGCGACATGCCAGTCTACATCACCTTCGATCTCGATTCGCTCGATCCGTCGGTGGCGCCCGGGGTCTCTAATCTCGAGCCAGGCTTCGGCGGCTTCTCGATCCGCGAGGCGACCCGCTTGCTGCAGGGACTGAAAGGACTCGACATCATCGGCGGCGACGTCGTCTGCCTGATGCCGACAAAGGACAGCCCGAACCAGATCACCGCGCAAGTGGCAATGGTGATGATGTTCGAGATGATCTCGTTGATTGCGGCGCGGAAAAGAGAGACTTAGCTTCCTGGAAACCCGAGAGGCGTATGGCCGCTCATCCGGGCAGCCCAATACACAAAACCCGCCGAGCATTTCTGCAGCGGCGGGTTTTGTGTGAATATCGTGATGAAGGAATAACTCTGTTCTTCGCAGGCCTGGCAGCGACCTACTCTTCCACGCCTTAGGACGTAGTACCATTGGCGCTGGGGCGATTTACGGCCGAGTTCGAGATGGGATCGGGTATGGACACCCCGCCAAAGCCACCAGGCCGGCGA
>CAUJIO010000014.1 GCA_963205315.1 Pseudomonadota bacterium
CGATCGCATCGAAGCTCTGGCCTGTTGCCTCTAGAACAGCATCGTCCTTCGCATAGACCTGCCAGCGGCGGATGATGCGGTCGCAGTAAAGCGGATCGAGTTCGCACAGGTTGGCGCGCCGGCCGGTCTTGTGGGCGGCGATGAGCGTCGAGCCCGATCCTCCGAACAGGTCGAGCACGATGCCGTTGCGCTGCGACACGTCCTTGATGGCATCGGCAATCATGGCAACGGGCTTGACGGTCGGATGCAGCTGGATCTCGTCATTCCGCGCTCCCCCGAAGCTGTTCATGCCCTTGTAGGACCAGACATTGCTGCGGTAGCGGCCGTGCTGGCCCAGCTCGAAAGAGTTGATGTGAGCAGCTGTGCCCTTCTTGTAGGCGAAGATCAGCTCATGGCGCGAGCGGTAGAAGCTGCCCATGCCGCCATTGTCCTTGGCCCAGACGATGAGGTTCTTGAGTTCGGCATAGACGGAAGAGCCAGCCGCGAGCATCTCAGGCATATGGCGCCAGTCCATGCAGATGAAGTGGATCGAGCCATCCACGCTGTGGTCTGAGAGATTGCGGAAGGCGGTTTCGAGGAAGCCGGTGAACTGCTCTGCCGTCATCTCGCCCGAGGCAAAAGCGAACTCCCGGTGCCGGGCCTTGCCAAGACCGGAGACGTTACCTTCGATGGCTACATTGTAGGGCGGATCGGTGAACACCATCTGCGCCGTCTCGCCCGCCATCAGGGTCCTGACCACGGCCGGATCAAGCGCATCGCCGCAGATCAGCCGGTGCCGTCCTAGGAGCCAGACATCACCCGGCCTGGCAATGGCGGGACCGTCGCCTAACGGTGGCAGTATCTCGTCCTTCGGTGCCACCGGCTCTTCGACGGCCAGGCCCTCGATCAGGCCGTCCGTCTCGGCAATGGCGAAGCCGGTGAGGCCGATGTCAAAGGCAGGGTCTTCCAGAAGCAATGCCTGCAGCTCGAGCCCCAGGATCTCTTCATCCCAGCCGGCATTCAAGGCCAGCTTGTTGTCGGCGATGACATAGGCGCGCTTCTGGGCCTCCGTCATGGTCTCGATGCGGACACAGGGCACCTTCTCAAGGCCCAGGAGCCTGGCTGCCGCCAGCCGTCCGTGACCTGCGAGGATCATGGCGTCCTTGTCGATGATGAGAGGATTGGTGAAGCCGAACATCTCAATGGAGTCGGCGATCTGCCGGATCTGCTTCCGGCTGTGGGTGCGCGCATTGCGCGGGTAGGGCTTCAGGATGTGAAGCGGCAGATATTCGATATGGAGGTCAGCCATGTGAGGTTCCTCATGATGGCACGATGGTTGACCACACCGGTGCAATCGCAGACCGGCATGGCAAAGCCGCTGCACCAGGGCAGGCGGCAGGTTCAAACATGATGCGAGGGGATCTAATGTGCGGTCATGGCATAGACTCCAGCAACGGGACAGCCAGCGCCGTCACGGCGCTTGCATCACGACTTGAGTCGCGACGAGCTCAATCTAGAGCAACGCCGCCTGTTTGCAAGAGCACGCATGATCTCCTGTGCAGAACATGGCGGTCGTTCCGCCGACATCCGCCAACGACGAGAACCACCCCGTCCTGTCCGCTTCGTCGGTCATCTTCGCTCATGGACTTGAGTCGTCTGCGGAGAACCCTGTTCAGGTCCCTCCCGCCGCCTGTTCCGCAGGACAAGACTGCCTGTTCCCGCGCCATCCACGCCTGTTCCGCGAATAACAGGGAATTGCCCGCGCGGGCTCTCGCAAGCCCCTCAGATCACGCGCGAAAACTCTCGCGCCACACGCGACCAACACTGCAAAACCCCTGTTCTGAACCCCGAAATGCGGAAAATTCCCTGTTCATTGCCTGTTAACAGGCAGAGACCAGTTCGCGAAGGACTGCGTCCACCACCATCCAAAACCAAATCATTACAAGTAGGTAGTCAGATGTCGCCTCGATGAGTTGGGGCGAGTTTGTATGAGCATTTGTATGACTTCTGCTGACTGACACATTGAGAAAACTCGGCGCTGCGCGAGTAGCAACGGTGCATTTCAAGACTTTAGAAAAGTCGCGAATTGCAATACTACATGCAAGAGGCGTTTGGGACCGAGATGAGTCGAAAACTGTTGTTGACCCTTTCCCCCGAGTCAGAAGCGAAGCTCATTGCAGGAGCCCGGAATACTGTACCTGTGAGCGGCCTAACGCACAATTTCTACAAGTACCCGGCGCGCTTTTCTCCTGAGTTCGCTAGGGCCGCCATTGAAGCTTTCACACAGCCCGGTGATTTGGTGCTGGACCCATACGTCGGAGGTGGAACGACTCTCGTGGAAGCACGCGCCATGGGTAGGCACAGCTTGGGGACCGACATTAGCCAACTCGCCGAATTTGTGTCGAAAGCCAAGACCTCCATCTTGGAAAAAAAAGAGGTGCTAGCGCTTGGCAGATGGGCAGATGGGCAGAGACGGCCAGTGAAGCGATCAACATTCACCGCTCATCGAGTCCCCATGAAAAATACGCGGAGTTAGGATACCACAAGCACCTCAATCATGCATCGCGGTGGCGATTGCGGAAGGCAATTGAGCAAGCGCTGGATTCTGCCGAGGAACTCCCGAGTCGAAAAATGCAGGATTTCGCCCGCTGCGTGGTTCTCCGGACAGCGCAGTGGGCGCTTGACGGCAGAAAGTCGTTACCGAGCATATCTGAATTCCGGCATGCGATTTGCTCCTATGCCAGCGAAATGCTCGTGGGAGCGACGGCGTTTCGAAAAGAGGTCAGGCGTCAGGAAGTCGCGGGAAGGGTGACCCTAATAAACCGCTCGGCCGAGGGACTGGACAGCGACAAGAAGATCAAGGGCCGAACTGCCCCCATCGATCGGACGTCTTTCGGCCCCACATGCTGGCTTCGATTTGCCACCACACATTATCTCCGGACTGCCCGCGCCGGAGCGACGCACGGCGACACACTGAGCTAGGAGTGAGGAACTCGATCATCTCCACGTCAAACAATATAGCCGTGAA
>CAUJIO010000015.1 GCA_963205315.1 Pseudomonadota bacterium
CTGGCCCGATGCCCACGAGTTCGGCTACCGCGACGAGGAGGAAGCCTTCCTGCTGCAATACGGCCACGGTGTCGGCCTCTCGCTGTGGGAACGCCCGATCTTCTCCAAGCGCTTCCGCGGCCAGAACACGCCCCTGAAGGAGGGCATGGTCTTCGCGCTTGAAACCTGGAAGGGTGCCGACGACGGCTCAGGCGCTGCCCGCATCGAGGAAGAAGTCGTCGTCACCAAAACCGCTTGCGAGATCATCACAAACTTCCCATCCGACAGGCTCATCTCATGCGGACTACCAGGGTGCGAAGTGTTTTGAACCCGGAAGGACCGTCGATCTCAGAGGAACCGCGCAGTGCAACCCGATCTGTTCCTTGTCATCAGCAATCTCTGGTTCGGCCAGCTTCGCCATCGTGCATTTTTTGAACAGGCATATATGAAAAGGAGAACGTCATGGGCACAGCAGTGAGCGGCGGCGCGATCGTAACGGGATCGGCCAGCGGTATTGGCCGCGAGATTGCAACGACACTCGCCAAGGATGGCTTCGGCATCGTGATTGCCGACCTGAATGAGGCGATGGGCGCGGAGGTAGTCAACCACATCAAGGCAGAAGGCGGACAGGCGATCTTCCACAAGGTCGACGTGACCAAGCGCGACTCGGTTCGCGCCGCCGTCGAGGCTTGCCGCAAGGCCTTCGGTTCGGTGAAGGTGATGATCAACAATGCGGGCTTCAACAAGCCGGAGCCCTTTCTCGAGGCCAGTGAGGACATCTGGCACAAGATCATGGACGTCAATGCGCTGGGTGTGCTGATCGGCACGCAGGAAGCCGCCAAAGCGATGATCGCTGACAAGACAAAGGGCAAGATCATCAACACCGCGTCGATTGCCGGCCGCACAGGATATCCCGACTTCGCGCCGTATTGCGCCAGCAAGTTCGCCGTCGTGAGCCTCACGCATGCGGGCGCCCGGGCGCTGGCCAGCCACGGCATCACCGTCAATGCCTTTGCACCGGGCGTTGTCGCAACACCGCTCTGGAATCAGCTCGACAAGGACCTGATGGCGATGGGTGTCAGCTCCGCACCGGGTGAAGCGATGACGAATTTCGCGAGTTCGATCCTGCTCGGACGCGCGGCACAGCCGCAGGATGTGGTCGGCACCGTCCGCTTCCTCGCTTCGCCGGCATCCGACTACATGACCGGGCAAGTGTTGCTCATCGACGGCGGGATGATCCTGCAATGAGCGCTCGCCTTGCAATTCTCACTGGCGCCAATGGCGGCGTCGGCCGCGCCTGCGCCAAGAAATTTGCCGACGAGGGCTGGTCATTGGTTCTGGTCGACATCGACGCCAGCGTCGTCGAGACAGCAAAGCAGATTGCCGCCGCACCGGGCCAGGTGATTGTCGGCATTGCCGCCGACATTACCCAGGAAGCAGAAGTGGAGAAGGTCGTGGCGGCGGTGAAAGCGACCGGGGTTGCACCGCGCTTCCTCGGCCTCGTGGCCGGCGTCAATCAATCAGCAAGTGCCGTTGAGGACTTCGACATGGCAGTGTGGGATCGCATCATGTCGATCAACCTGCGCGCCAATGTGCTGATGATGCGCGCGCTCATTCCATCGATGAAAGCGACCGGCAAAGCCTCGATTGCCACCGTATCGAGTTTCTGGGGCCGCGCCGGGCACGGATACTTCAGCGCCTATTGCGCCTCGAAGGCGGCCCTCATCTCGTTGACCCAGTCGGCCGCGGCCGAACTGGCGCCCGAGATTCGCGTCAACTCGCTGGCGCCGGGCAACATCGGCACACCGATGCACTACAATGCGTTGCGCGATGAAGCGACCAAGCGCGGCATCAGCGAGAAGGAGATGCGAGACATCGAGTGGGCGAAAATTCCGATGGGAAAACCTGCCGACCCGGCAGAAATGGCCTCGGCACTGCATTTCCTCGCCACCGACGACAGTTCCTACATGACCGGCGCGACACTCGACGTGAACGGCGGCTGCGGATTCTATTAGAGCAACCGGCGCTCGATCACGTGGAAACTGGCGCATTTTCGCGTCGCAAGTGGTTCCGTTTGCCCGCCCAATGCGCCAGTCCGATCGCGACGGATGTGCCACACACCCGGGAAAATCCCGGGGTGGGCTCTTTCCCGTTCTATGCATGAACGCGGCGCGGACAGACTTGATGTAAGTTCAATCATGCATTCTGATAGTTGATACCGATCATCGCGGCATCGACCTTTCGCGTGTCGCCGAAGCCTGCGGGTTTTCCAGAACAGGATGTCTACGAAATCTCGATGACGTCGACCGGTGGTGTGTGGCCTTGTGGGAGAAGGCCGCTGGCCCCCGTTTCTATGTTCTGAAGGTCGCAGCTGAAAATCTGCCGCGCTCAATGCCGCCGCGTGATGCGATCTACATCAAGATCCGGTTCCAGACGCATCTCGGGCTCCCATAAGTCTCGCAAGAACCAAAAGCATGAAACGCGAGTCCTGACCGCACGAGGACGCCGGACTTTGATGTCAAGCGTCCCCATAAGTCCGGCGATCCCGCAAGTCAGGCAGTGCGCACACCCGAAAGCTTGGCGGCGTGCGATGCAAGATAATCCATCAACGGCGGCGACAGGCAATCATACGGCTGCAGGCCGACCTTCTTCAGACGCGAGCGGACAGCGCCCATCTGTGCGGGGTCGAAGCCCTGCTCAATGATGGAAGAGACGAAAGCCGCGAACTCCGGCGGCGACCAGCCCTTGTCTTTCGACAGTTCGGTGTGGATGAAATCCAGACCGAAGAAACCGTGCTTTCCGTTTTCGATGCGGCCGAACAGGTGCGCACCGCATCCCTTGCAAGCGTGGCGCTGGATGGTGGCGCTGCTATCGACGATCGCCAGCTTGTCTTCATTCGCCGTGACCTTGATGGAGTCGCGCGGCACCACGGCCACGATCGAGAAGACCGCGCCCTCGGGCTTCCAGCACTTGGAGCAGCCACAGGCATGATTGTGGGCGCTCTGCGAAGCGACGGACACTGTCACCGGATCGGAGGCACACAGGCAGGTCAAGGTTCCGCCTGCGAATTTGGGGGCGGCCTTGCGAAAGACGCCTTTGTCGATCAATGGGTGAAGCGAGATGGGTTTTGCGGCCCGGCGGACGGCCTTCTTTGCTGCCGGCTTGGCTTTCTTCGCAGCAGACGTCTTGGCCGCCTTCACCGCACTCTTCTTGGCAGGTTTTTTTGCAGCCTTCTTGGCAGGTTTTTTTGCAGCTTTCTTTGTGGCCTTCTTTGCCATGTCGTGAGTCCTCCTGGTTGATATTGGACGCCCCGCACGCGACTCACCTGGCTGGCCGAGAAATCAAGCATGACAGACACTTTTTCCTCGCGCCACATTCCTCAAGCACTGTCATGCAAGATCTGTAACGGAAGTTCACTTCAAAGGGAACGCGCTCCTCAAGCTGAAACCTTCTGGCGCTGCTCGATGTCGCGCAGAAACGCCGAGACGCAGTCCATGTAGGCGGGGGCTTCCTCGATATGCGCGGTATGGGCGCTATGCTCGAAAATCTGCAGTCTGGCGTCGGGAATCCGTTCCAGCATGGACTGCGAGCACATCGGTCCCAGTTCGTCATATCTGCCGCAGGTCAACAGGACCGGGGTCTTGATGGTGTGGAGCTCCGCCAGGCGGTCCCAGTATCGAAGATTGCCGATGGTCGTGAATTCGTTCGGGCCGTTGATGGTGTCATAGACCTGATTGCGGTCCAGATTTGCGACAGTGCGCATCAGACAGTCGGGCCATTCAGGAAGACGGCAGACATGGCGCCGGTAGAATTCCATCATCGCCGCCTGGTAGTCCTGGCGATCGTAGTCGCTGCGCAGGCCGTGAACAGCCAGAGCATCCTGCATGTTCTCCGGCAGCTCTCCGATAAGCCGGTTACACTCGGCGGTGAATTGCGGAATGCTGGCCGACGTCGATGCCAGTACCATGCTCTGCAGCCCTTTGGGATGGCGGAGGAGATATTCCACGCCGAGCCACCCGCCCCATGATTGGCCGAGCATGTGAAGGTGCTCGAGCCCGAGCGCGTGCCTCACCTCGTCGATCTCGTCGGCAAAGCGCTCGATGGTCCACAAGGCGCGGGAATCTGGCTTGTCGGATTTTCCGCAGCCCAACTGGTCGTAGAAGATGACGGGACGTTCGGCACCCAGCGCTTCCAGCGGCTCGAGATAGTCGTGGCCGGCACCGGGACCACCATGGAGTGTCAGCAAGGGAATGCCTGTTCGTGCTCCGGTGATCTTGTACCAGATGCGATAGCCGCTTTTTAGTGTGATGAAGTCTCCGCCGTCCATGCGCGCCGCCTCCTGTTGCCCGCGCATGCTATTGCAAGGGTTCGCCCGATGCCAATGAAGTTCGGTGGCAGGTTCAGGCCTTCCCTGGCCCGCTTTTCCGCATGGCGTCCAGCAGGGCTGCTCCGAGGCTGCCTGATTGCGGCTTCTGGTCTCGCGCCGCCGGCATCGAGCGCGGCGTAGGCTTGGCGTCCTTGCGGGGTGTGCCAAATGAGGCCGAGCGGGTCTCGCGTGCCGATTCCCCGCCATCCTTGCGCATTGTGAGGGCAATGCGTTTCCGGGCCAGATCCACCTCCACCACCCGCACCCGAACGATGTCTCCCGCCTTGACGACCTCATGCGGGTCTTTGACGAAACGGTCCGCAATCTGGCTGACGTGCACCAATCCGTCCTGGTGCACGCCAACATCGACGAATGCGCCAAACGCCGCGACATTGGTGACCGTACCTTCTAGCACCATGCCGGGTTTCAGGTCCTTGATCGCCTCGACGCCATCCGCAAAGGCCGCGGTCTTGAAACTGGGGCGCGGATCGCGGCCGGGTTTTTCGAGTTCGGTGAGGATGTCCTGAACGGTCGGGAGTCCGAACGCGTCATCGACGAAATCCTGGGGCCGCAACCCACGAATGGTCTTTGCATCACCCATCAGGCTGCGAATGTCGCGGCCGCAGGCCTGCACGATCTTGCGCGCGATACCATAGGCTTCCGGATGAACGGCGGAGGAGTCGAGCGGCTCGTCGCCATTGCTGATCCGCAGGAAGCCGGCTGACTGCTGGAAGGCGCGTGGACCAAGACGTGGGACGTTCAGCAATTGCTGGCGCGAGCGGAATGCACCGTTGGCGTCGCGATGCTGGACAATCGCCTCCGCAAGGCCCGGACCAAGGCCCGATACATGCGCGAGGAGCGGCGCCGAGGCAGTGTTGAGATCGACACCCACGGCATTCACCGCATCCTCGACCACGCCCTCCAGCGAGCGGGCCAGATTGTGCTGGTCGACATCGTGCTGATATTGGCCGACGCCGATCGACTTGGGCTCGATCTTCACCAGTTCCGCCAGCGGGTCCTGCAGCCGCCGTGCAATCGAAACAGCCCCCCGCAGGGATACATCGAGGTCCGGAAACTCGCGGGCCGCCAGCTCCGAAGCCGAATAGACCGAAGCGCCGGCTTCCGACACCACGACCTTTGTCGGCGCCTTGGCCTCCTTGGGAAGCAATTGAAGGGTGTCAGCCACCAGCCGCTCGGTCTCGCGGCTCGCCGTGCCATTTCCGATCGCGATCAGTTCGACGCCATGCTGCAGAATGAGCCGTACAAGTCCTGCCTGCGCCCCGTGAAGATCGTTCTTCGGTTGAAACGGATAGAGCGTATCGGTGGCAAGGAGCCGGCCCGTGGCATCCACGACCGCTGCCTTGACACCGGTGCGGATGCCCGGATCGAGACCCAGCGTGCAGCGCGAGCCCGCGGGAGCCGCCAGAAGCAGGCTCTTCAGATTCCGCGCAAAGACTATGATCGCCTCGTCATACGATCGTGACCTGAGATCGCCCAGCAAGTCGATCATCATGGTCATCGACAGCTTCACGCGCCATGTCCATTCGGCGACACTCCGCAGCCAGCGGTCGCCTGCCCCCTGCCCTGCAATGCCAATGTGGCGGACGATGATCTCCGACGCACGCGCAATGCCGGTCTCCGGGTCAGGCGCGATATCGAGCGTCACGATATCTTCCTTGGAGGCGCGCAACATGGCCAGCGCCCGGTGCGACGGAACCGTGGCCCAGGCTTCCCGGTGATCGAAATAGTCGGAGAATTTCGCTCCTTTCTCTTCCTGTCCGGCGATGACCTTCGACGTCAGGAACGCCTCCTTCTTCATGTAGCTGCGCAGATCGCCGAGAAGCGAAGCATTCTCCGCCAGGCGCTCCATGAGAATGTCGCGGGCACCATCGAGCGCATCCTTGATCGATGGCACGGCCTCGGTGATGTAGGAGGCCGCCAGAGCTTCCGGAGCAGCGGCTCGATCAGACAGAATTGCTTCCAGCAGAGGCTCCAGCCCATTCTCGCGGGCGATCATTGCCTTGGTGCGCCGCTTCGGCTTGTACGGCAGGTAAATATCCTCGAGTTCAGACTTCGTCCTGGCGCCGGCAATGCTGTGGGCGAGCGCGTCAGTAAGCTTGTTCTGCGAACGGATCGATTCGATGATGGCCGCGCGGCGCGACTCGAGGTCCCGCAGATAAGTCAGGCGTTCTGCAAGATTTCGGAGCTGGGTATCATCGAGCCCGCCGGTTGCCTCTTTGCGGTAGCGCGCGATGAACGGCACCGTCGCGCCTTCATCGAGAAGCGACACTGCGGCAGCGACCTGATGGGACTGCGCACCGATTTCATCGGCGATGGTCTGGGCAATCTGTGTGGCGCTGTCCAAGTCTATACTCCCCTCGTCACGTCTGGAGCGCTTCTTAGGCCCTGCCGCCCGCCTCAGGCAGAGGATTTGTTCCCTCGCCCCCAGTTTCCTGTGGACGACTCAGAGCCGATGCCAACACTTTCAAAAGCGCAATCCGCCTATCCGGCTGTTAACATTGAACAGGTGCACGTCATGGATGAGTCACTCTTCAAAAAAGGGCTGGAGATGCGGCGCGCGACGCTTGGCCGTGAGTATGTCGACCGCAATCTGGCCGAGGCCGATGATTTCACCCGACCATTTCAGGAGAACATGACGGCCTGGTGCTGGGGCTTTGGCTGGGGTGACGAGACCATCGATGCGAAGACCCGCTCGATGATGAACCTCGCCATGCTCGGCGCGCTCGGAAAGATGCATGAATGGGAGATCCATTGCAAAGGCGCCATCACCAATGGTGTCAGCGTCGGCGAGATCCGCGCGATCATCCATGTCGTCGGCATCTACTGCGGTGTGCCGCAGGCACTCGAATGTTTCCGCGCGGCGCGCAAGGTGCTGAAGGAGGAAGGCCTGCTGGACCAGAGGCCTCCTAGCGCATGACGAACGGATTGCTCAGCGGCTGGTCGGACGTATTGATCCATACGGTTTTGGGACGGGTATAGTCATAGATTGCCTGCATGCCGCCTTCGCGGCCATAGCCTGAGTCCTTGAAGCCGCCGAATTCTGCAATCGGCGAGACAACGCGATAGGTGTTGACCCAGACAATGCCGGCGCGAAGCTTCTTGGCAACGCGGAGCGAGCGTGCGCCATCGCGCGTGAACACGCCGGCTGCGAGTCCATGCCGCGAGGCGTTGGACAGCTTCACCACCTCGTCCTCCTGCTTGAATCGCAGAACGCTGAGCACCGGACCAAAGAGTTCGGTGTCGACGATGCGCATGTTCTGGTCGTGGCATTCGATGATGGTCGGTTCGTAGAACCAGCCGCGGCCGGGCATGGCCGGTCGGCTGCCGCCGGTCAGCAGCTTGCCGCCCTCTTCCTGGGCGAATGCCACCTCCTTCTCAATGCGCGTCAATTGACCAGTGGTGGCGAGCGGCCCCATCTGGGTGTCTTCCAGCATCGGATCACCGATGCGGATCTGCCTGGCGCGGCTCACCATCATCGCAAGGAACTGATCGGCGATCTTGTCATGCAGGTAGAGACGCGATCCGGCCACGCAGCTCTGGCCCGAAGCGCCGAAAATTCCGGCGATCGAACCGTTGACGGCGCTCTCGAGGTCGGCGTCGTCAAACACGATGAAGGGCGACTTGCCACCGAGCTCCAGCGAAACCTGGGCGAAGTTTTCCGCCGAGTTGTGGATGATGTGGCGCGCCGAGCCGGGGCCGCCGGTAAAGCTGATGCGCGCCACGAGCGGATGCGATGTCAGTGTGCGGCCGCACGGCTCGCCGTGGCCTATCACCACATTGAAGACACCTGGCGGAAAGCCCGCCTCTTCCACCAGCTTCGCAAATTCCAGCATGGGGGCCGACGCGAACTCCGAGGCCTTGAGGACCACCGTGTTGCCGGCAGCCAGCGCCGGAGCGATCTTCACGGCCGAAAGAAAGAGCTGCGAATTCCAGGGCACGACGGCGGCGATGACACCAAGCGGCTCGCGCATGGTCATTGCCCACATGTCCGGCTTGTCGATTGGCAGGGTGTGGCCCACCACCTTGTCTGCCGCTCCGGCATGGAACTGAAAGAACTCGGCGATGTATTTCGCCTGCCAGCGGGTCTCCTTCAGCATCTTGCCGGTATCGACGGTTTCGATACGGCCCAGCTCCTCGGATCTGTCTGCCAGGAGATCCGCAAGGCGGCGCAGATAGCGCCCACGCGCGGTTGGCAGCGCGTTGGCCCACTCGCCATCTGTGAAGGCGCGGTGCGCGGCCGCAACCGCACGGTCGACATCCCCGGCAGTGGCCTCGGGGATTTCGGCCCAGGCTTCACCCGTCGCCGGATTGTGGCTCTCAAACGACCTGCCATCGCTGGCATCCACCCATTGGCCATCGATAAACATCTGATAACGCTTCAAGCCGCTCATCCTGAAAACCCTTCACCGCACGGCAGAAATCTAGCTGCTGCCGCAAGCCCATTGATACAGGAATTTCCCCGGATGCCGCCGGAAATGTCATGGCCAATATTGCCGCCGCTGTCCGCGATCACCACTGAACCTCCTCCAGAATGGGCGTATAGTGGAAACCCGTGATTCCCCGCGTCCCATAAGCAGAGTGACATGATCAAGCGCACCCCCACAGGTACGGCATACGACGTGACCGGCACGGGGGGACCTTGCGTCGTGCTGGTGCACGGGCTGGGCCTCAATCTGCAGTCATGGCTCTGGCAAGTGCCGGAACTGGCCAAGACCTACCGCGTCATCACCTTCGATCTCTATGGGCACGGCAACAGTGCCAAGGCCCCGTCGCCGCCGTCGCTCTCCCTGTTCTCAGGCCAGATCCTCGAGCTGCTCGATCTGCAGGGCATCAGCACGGCGGCCGTTGCGGGGTTCTCGCTCGGCGGCATGATCGCCAGGCGCTTCGCCATGGATCATCAAGATCGCCTCTGGGCACTGGCAATCCTGCATTCAGCCCATGCACGCGACGCTGCGGCACATGATGCCATCCAGGCTCGCGTGCATCAGGCGCGAAAGGACGGCCCTGGCGCGACTGTCGAAGCGGCATTGCAACGCTGGTTCACGGATGAGTTTCGCGCCGCCAATCCGGAAACGATGGATCTGGTGCGCACATGGATCATGGCCAATGACAAGGAGGCCTATGCGCCGAACTACCAGGTACTGGTTGATGGCGTGACCGAACTGGTGGCCCCCAGGCCACCGATCACGACCCCCACGCTCGTCATGACGGCAGACGAGGACTATGGCAACTCGCCCGAGATGAGCCGTGCAATCGCTGCGGAGATTCCCGGCTCGTCGCTCGTGATCCTTAAAAAACTCCGGCATATGGCGCTGGCCGAATCGCCGGAAGCATTCAATCAGCACCTGACGGCATTTCTGGCCACAGTGAAGCCGCCCGGCTGAACGGCGGGGCGCTGAACGTTCCTGATCCCTCAAGAGTCGGATATCGCAATCAGTTCTCCAGCGATGGCGGCCTGCAATCTTTGATACAGGGCGGCGAACGATAGATCGGGAACGAAATCCGACAGGGCGCCAAAGGTTGCCGGACAAAACGGATAGTCCATGATGCGATAGGCCTCGGCCACCGCAGTCCTGGCCCGGTCAGAGGTCCTGACTGAAATGACAGCACCCAGATGATAACCGCATCGCCCGACCCGCTGGGCTATGCCTGCCAGCTTGATGCGGCCTTCGGCGTTCACACTGTAAGTGCCGGGACAATATTCGCCATCGATCTCGCCAACGCGTGTATCGATGCCCGTGCCAGCGAGAGCCGATGCGATCGCGTCAGAAAACAGTTTGAAACGGTCATGCACATCGGTGCGGGGCTCGCCATGTGGCGCCACCAGATCGACGATCAGTGCGCCGCCGTCGTAGACTGCGAGTTGGCCACCTGCCCGCCGCTCCACCGGTTCAAAGCCGCGCGCAAGCATGGCCTCGGCGGCGGCGGCATAGGTTCCGAGTGTTGTGTCACGCGGAGAAAATGCCGCCGTCGGCTTGGGCCGATAGATGCGCAGCATGCCGGCGCCACCCTCATTCAGACCGAGGAGTGTGCGGCGCACGAGGTCCACGTCCTCATGCGCCGGCGTCGATGATGCAATGCCTTCGACGGCGGAATGGATCAGAACCGGGCCGCCGAATGCGCGTGTCACGTCAGCGTGGCGCCTTGCCGGCGCAGCCATAGAGCTTCATCTTCTCGATGGTTGCCGCCACCATGCGGGTGCGGCCCTCGGCCATGGCCTCTTCAAGCTGGTAGTCGCCCTTGGCCCACACTGCTTCGATGCCGGCGCGGAAGGCGTGGCGGAGGTCGGTGTCGGCATTGAACTTGTGGACGCCGGCCGCACACGCCGCCAGCACCTCGTTTTCCGGAATGCCAGAGGCCCCATGCAACACGAGCGGAATGCCGACGGCGTCGCGGATTTCAAGCGTGCGTTCGATGGCGAGCGGCTCGGGCTTCAGGCCCGGAATGACGCCATGCACGATGCCGACGGAAATCGCCAGGTAGTCGACACCGGTTTCCTCGACGAAGCGCTTGGCCTCGCCGACATCGGTATAGTAGTCGGGCCAGTGCACGCTCTCGCCGACATCCGGAATCTTGCCGAGTTCGGCCTCGACGGGAATTCCGAAATCATGGGCGATCTCGACGATGCGGCGCGTCGTCTTGATATTCTCCTCGAAAGGCAGATGGGCGCCGTCATACATGATCGAATTGAAGCCGAGCTTTATCGCCTCGAGGCATTCGTCCCACGGCCCATGGTCGAGATGGATGACGAATTGTGCATTCGATTCTTCGGCGACGCGCTTCGTCATTTCAAAGGCCTTGCGCACGCCCATGTGAGGAACGATGGCGCGGCCCACCTGCAGGAATACCGGCGCTTCCGCCTGCTCTGCCGCCCAGACGAGGGCTTCGGTGGTTTCGACATTGTGCATGTTGAAGGCGCCGATGGCGTAACCGCCTGCACGGGCATCTTCGATCAGCTTGGCTGGATCGGTCCAGGGCATCTGTATGTTCCTTTCGGCCTCAGGCCTTTTCGATGATGGCGAGAACGGTGCGAACGGCCACGGTGTCGCCTTCGTTCACAAGGATCTCGGTGATCGTTCCGACGCCGGGTGACTCCAGCGTCTCTGTCGTCTTCTCGGCTTCCACCTCGGCCAGCGGTTCGTCTTCCGCCACTGTGTCGCCGACGCCTTTCAGCCACTTCAGGATCTTGCCTTCGCTCATGCCCATGCCCCATTGCGGAAGCAGTACCTTGATGCGTGCCATGATGTTTCGTCTGTCCTTGTCTCTGTGAACCTGTTCAGGCAGCGCCGCGCGAGCGGCCAGCCATCACCTTGCGCACGGCGTCGATGGTCTTGGCGGCATCGGGATAGAGCTGCTTCTCGATCGCCGGGCTGAAGGGAATCTGCGTGTCGGGCGTCGTCACCCGCATGATCGGCGCTTTCAGGCAATCGAACGCTTTCTCGGCAACGATGGCCGAGATTTCTGCAGCGGCTCCGCATGTGGTGTGGGCTGGATCGACAATCACCAGTCGGCCGGTGCGGGCCACCGCGTTGAGGATCGCTTCCGAGTCGAGCGGCACCATGGTGCGCGGGTCGATGATCTCGACGGAGATACCCTCTGCTTCGAGCTTTGCAGCCGCCTGAAGTGCAACATGGACGCCGGTCGAAATCGCCACGATGGTGACGTCGGTTCCGGCGCGCACCGTGCGGGCGACGCCGAAGGGAATGCGGAACTCACCCTCGTCGACGTCTTCCTTGAGACCCCACAACAGGCAGGCCTCGAAGGACAGCACGGGGTCATCCATGTCGATGGCGGTGCGCAACAGGCCCTTGGCATCCGTCGGCGTGGCCGGCACCATGATCTTGAGCCCCGGCACATTCATGAACATCGGGTAGGGGCGGTCGGAGTGATGCGCGCCGGTATTGAGCCCGTAGAACATCGCCGAACGGAACACGACCGGCAACGAGGCCTGGCCGCCGAACATGTAGCGGTTCTTGGCCACCTGGTTCACGAACTGGTCCATCGCCATGTAGAGAAAACTTGAATAGGACAGGTCGACGATCGGCCGCAGGCCCGTCATCGCGGCGCCTGCTGCCGCCCCCACCATCACCTCTTCCGAGATCGGCGTGTTGCGAATGCGGTCGGATCCGAACATCTGCAGGAAGTCGCCCTTGTCGGCGCGCGACTTGCCGCCCATCGTGCCGTAGACATTGGCCTCGACGTCCTCGCCCATGATGATGACGCGGGGGTCCGCTTCCATCGCCTCGCGCTGCGCGGCGCCAATGGCGCCCAGAAAACTCATGACAGTCATTGTGTCACTCCGAAGGGAACGGTGTAGAGATCCTTGAAGGCAACAGAGAGCTCGGGATACGGGCTGTCTTCTGCGAACTGCACGGACGCATCGACCTCGGCCATGACCTCGGCTTCCATCGCATCGAGCATTGCTGCGTCGGCGACGCCCTGCTCCTCCAGATAGGTGCGGAACATCTTGACTGGATCGCGCTTCAGCCATGCCTCCTTCTCAGCCGGATTGCGATAGTCGGTCGCGATCCGCAGGCCTTCCGAGTGCTCGTTGAAGCGATAGGTGACGACTTCGACAAGGCTTGGTCCCAAGCCGGCGCGGGCGCGGTCAGTGGCGGTCTTCACCGCATCGTAGACCTTGAGCACATCCTGGCCGTCCTCGACGCGAATGCCCGGCATGTTGAAACCGGCGGCCCGCGTGGCGATCACGCCCGCCGTCACCGTATGTGCGGGAGTCGAAAGCGCATACTGGTTGTTCTCGCACAGGAACACGATGGGCAGCCCCCAGACCGAGGACATGTTCATGGCCTCGTAGAGGCAGCCCTGATTGGCCGCACCATCGCCGAAGAAAGCCAGCGACACGCGGCCGTTGCGCAGCACCTTGGCCGACAAGGCAGCCCCTGTCGCAATCGGGATCGACGAGCCGACGATGCCGGATTCACCCAGGCTTCCGACCTTGAAATCGGCCAGATGCATCGAGCCGCCCTTGCCCCCGCAGACGCCATTGGCCTTGCCGACGAGTTCCGCCATCAGCGGACCCAGGGCCGCGCCCTTGCCGATCGGATGGCCGTGGCTGCGGTGATTGCCTGTCATGTAGTCGCCATCGGCCAGCGCCATGCAGGAGCCGACGACCTGGGCTTCCTGGCCAATCGAGGTGTGAACAGTGCCGGGAATTTCGCCGCGCTTCACCATCTTGGATGCGCGCTCGTCGAACCGGCGGATGCGCAACATGCGCCGTTGCATTTCAAGCAGGAGGTCGTTTGGCCGTGTCATGAGTTGTCCTTCCTTGCCTTGTGCGGCGCGCCGGCGGCGGCCATGAGATAGTTGGCGCTGCTGACGTCGGTGACCAGCACATCGATCCACTTGCCGGCCAGCGCTGCGGCGAGCGCTTCATGCTTCTTGGCGCCGCCGGCCACGGCAATCCGCCGCCTGGCATTGCGCAGCTGATCGAGCGTGATGCCGATGACGAGGTCGTCGAGGGGCGTCTTCACCGGATTGCCCTTGCTGTCGATGAAACGCTGGTGGAGCTGGCCCACGGCACCAGCGGCGCGCACCGCCGCGAGCTGCTCCGCTGTGAAGAAGTTGTCGCTCGCCTCGAGCGGCCCGTGAAAGTCCGCCGGGCCGATGCCGACCAATACGGTATCAACGTCATCGAGCTGACGCAGGGCCTTGCGGATATGGGTATCGGTCATCGCCGCATCGCGAAGCTCGCTGCTCGGCAATACGCCAGGCGCACGCAAGAACACGGCTTCGGCATCGAAGGCCTGGGCGATCTGCAATGTCGCGACATCGGCCTCGTGCTGCAGCATGGGTGAGCCGAGATCGCCCAGAGTCTCGACCACATGCTTCACGCCGCTCTGATGCGGTTCGATCAGCCGTGCCATTTCGCGCAGCGTGGTGCTCCACGAGGTAAAGCCGAGAACCGGCCCACCGGTGAAGATCTCGGTCAGGCAGCGCGCGGCGGCGGCACCCAGGATCTGTCCGATGCCGTCCTCGGTCGAGCCTGTGTCGATGACGTAGGCCGCCTCAAGGCCATACGCGGCGATCAATCCGTCCTCGAGGTCGGGGTACAGGCCCTCGGGCGGCACGACGATCTTGCGGATGATGCCCTGCTCTTCGGCCATGCGCAGCAGGCGCGAAACACCGGCCTGCGAGATTCCCATCTTCTCGGCGATCTCGGTCTGGCGCTCGCCTTCGATGTGATGCATGCGCGCAGCTCTTGTCATCAGCCGAAGCTGGTCGATGTCGACTCCAGGAAAGCGCCGTGTCGCGGCCGCGGGTGGGCTGCGTCTCATCGCGTGCTCTCCGCAAGCAACTGGAAAGTGCTACGCAGACTGGGATAGATGTCGAGATAGGCATCGAAGATTTCGGAATAGCGCGCGTGAGCTGCCATGTCTGGCTCGAACACGGTGTCGATGCCCGTCATGCCATCGGCAGCGCTTCGGATGTCGCCATAGAGACCCGCCGCTGCAGCAGCATGAATGCCGGCACCCAACGCCGTGCTCTCCTGCTCGCGCACGAGTTTCACCGTGCGGCCGAGTGCATCGGCGATGATCTGACACCACAACGGGCTGCGCGAGCCGCCGCCAAGCATCAGGATCTCGGTAATGGCGCTGCCGCTGGCGGCTTCGACGCCATTGGTGAGGAGCCGCTGCTCCAGTGCAATGCCTTCGAGGATCGCGCGGTACATGTGCGCCTTGCCGTGCACGCCCGAGAGCCCGACGAAGGCGCCGCGCGCATGGCCGTCCCAATAGGGCGTCATGGCGCCGGTCCAGTAAGGCAGGCACAACAGGCCGCCGGCACCGATGGGCACGTCCATGGCGGCCTCCTCGAGGATCTGTTCGGGCGACTTTCCCGCCGTGGCATTGTGCGCCGTACCCGCGAAATTCTCGATGAACCAGACGATGTTCTGGGTGCCGCCGCCAATGAAGGTTTCGAGGATATAGGTGCCGGGCACCGGGCCGCCCATGGTGCGGTAGGCGGTGTCGTGGCTGTAGTCCGCGGCATAGACGCCCGATACGACGCCGGTGCCGAGATTGAGATAAGCCCGTCCCGGCTTTGTGACGTTGCAGCCAAGACCGGCTGACTGGCCATCGCCGGCGCCGACGACCACCGGCAAGCCCGCAGGCAAGCCAAGCAAGGCACCGGCACTGGCCGTGATCTGGCCCGCCACCGCGCCCGGCGGCAACAGCCGGCTCACCTGATGGCGCGACAGGCCCGCGGCTGCGAGCAGGCCGTCGTCGTAATCGAAGCGCTGGAGATCGACGAGGCCGAGCGGATCGGCACAGGCCCAGGAGGTGGCCCATTCACCCGTGAGTTTCTGCACGAGATATCCCGCGACGTCGACGACATGGGCGGTGCGTGCGATGGTCTCGGGCTCATGGCGCTTGAGCCACAAAAGCTTGTACCAGGCAGGCGTCGGGTTCGGTGGCTTGCCGGTGATGCGGTGGACGTCAGGTGTTCCAAAGGCCTCGACCTCTGCGGTGGCGCGCACATCCATCCATGTGATGGCGGGGCGGATCGGCTCGCCCGCCTTGTCGAGGCACACGAATGTTTCGCGCTGATGGGTGATGGCGATGGCGGCAATGCGCTGCGATCCCACCAGCGCCACGGCCTCGGCAATCGCCGCCGACGTCGCGGCCCACCAGTCGGGTGCATTCTGCTCGACCCAGCCAGAGCGGACATGGGTCTGGCCGTAGCTGCGGCGGCCGGTAGCGACGGCGCGGCCTGTCATGTCCCACACCACCGCCTTGCTGGCGGTGGTCGAGCAATCGATACCAATGACCAGGTCGGCCTTGCTCATGCCGTTTCCCCCAGCACTCCGTCGAGCGCCCAGTCGATGCGCTCATCGGTCCACATTCCCAGCATGTCCAGCAGGTCGACGAGATTGAAGCGGCTGCGCATGAGGAAGCAATTGGCGGTGGCCCAGCGGGCAAGGCCGGGAGCGACCGTCGTGGTCAGGCCTACGAAATCCGACGGCGCGCCGGACGCCTGCAAGGACGGGCGCAACGTTTCGGGCGGAGTCACCATCTTGTCGAATTCCGCCGCGTGGCGCTTCCAGTCCGTCAGCACGGATTGAAGCCGCGTCCAGTTCTCGGCGAGTTTCTTGTGCTTGGCCTGGCAGTCCCGCCAGCACTCGCCGGCAATCGCATCACCCAGATGTCCGAAGGCGCCACGCACCCGAGACTCCAGCACAGCAAGATCGGGTTTCTTCAGGCGCTCTGGCCGGATGAGATCGCTTTCGATGGCCTGCCGCCACAGCTTGGCGGCAACGAGGCTTGCCACGCCAACCTGCTCGCCATGCAGGCCAATGTCCATGTGATTGGCGGAATGGTGCAGATCGAGCATGTGGCTGATGACGTGCTCGACGCCCGACAGACATGCGGTGGTGTTGGAAATGCCCGACACGATTCCGCGCAACGCCAAGAGCCGGGTCAGCTCACGCGTGGCATGCGCCTCGCCCTTGGCAACGCCTGCGGACCATGCGGGAGGTTCGGCTGCCGTTGCCTTCAGCATCGCCATGGAGGCCGGATGAAAGGTGTTGTCGAGCCCGATGAGGGAAGACAGATACCAGTCGGCGGGCGCGGTGAAGAGCGAGATCGCTTCGCCGAAACCCGATGTGTTCATCTCGCGCGGCGCCGTGCCGATGGTCACTACGTCAGCCAGCACAATGTCGGGCCAGCGCGACGGGACGGTGCGCTTGACTCCATTCTTCAAGACAACCGACACATTGTCTGTGAAGCCATCGACCGAGGCTGCGGTTTGCACGGCGACGTGGACAACGCCGCCATTGCGCTGGCTCGCCACCTTGCCGATGTCTGTCATGGTGCCGGAACCGACCGTAACGATGGCATCGGCACCCTTCACCGCGGCGGCGGCCATATCGAGCACCGTGTCATCGGCATGGAGCTTGTCGTGGCCGTCATCAAGGATCTCGACGCGCACCGCGAAATGATCCTTGAGCTGATTTTCAACAAGCTCCAGCAGGTTCTCGCCGTTGCGCAAGATCGGCGTCTTGTCCTTGAGAATGACAATATGGGCGCTGCCGGCCTTGCCGGCTGCCGCCAAGGCCTCGGCCACTGAGGCCTTCACTTTCAAGTGGGCATCGTCTGAAATCACCACCCGCTGCATGTCGAGGGATCCAAGCAGGGCGCCGGGATCGAGAGTCTTGAGTTCCCGCCGGATGCCGTCGAGATCGGAGAGGTCGGTCAGCTTTGGCGTGAGTGGCATCGGGTTTCCGGTTCTATCGGGTGAATGGGCCGTGGCGGCTGGAAAGGCTCGCCGGAACAGCGTTGTAGTAATTATGCACAACTTGAATTTTTATGCAATGTGCATTTTTTGCATTCAGCAGACCTGAAATCGCACATTCGCGCCCAATTGATCAGGCCTTGCCAGTGATGGTGCGGACGGCAGCCTGCCAGCCGGAATAAAGCGCCTCGCGCTGGTCTTGCCCCATCTGCGGCTCGAAGATCCTGTCCACCTGCCAGCGGCCAGCGAGATCCTCCTTGGTCCAGAGCCCCACTCCCATGCCGGCCATATGGGCGATGCCAAGGGCAGTCCGTTCGAGTTCGGTTGGCCGGCGCACCGGAACGCCGAGAAGATCGGCCTGGAACTGGCAGAGCAGGTTGTTGCGCGTGGCACCGCCATCGACTTTGAGCTCGGAGATCGGCAGGCCTCCGGCCCTCAGGGCCTCGACGTTGTCGCGGGTCTGGTAGGCCATGGCCTCAAGCCCGGCCCGGACAACATGCGCGCGGCCGGTTTCGAGCGTCAGGCCGATGATCCCGGCCCTGGCATCGCGCACCCAGTGCGGCGCGCAAATGCCGGCAAAGGCCGGAACGATATAGACGCCACCATTGTCCGGCACGCTTCGCGCCAGCGCCTCGATATCATCATCCGCTCGCAACACGCCAAGGCTGTCCCTCAGCCACTGGATCGTCTGGCCGCTGTGGAAGACGACGCCCTCGGCCTCGTAGTCGGTCCTGCCGTCGAGCGTCCAGCCGACACTGGCCGTCAGACCCTCGAGCACCGATGGCCTGTCACCGGTGTTGGCAGTGAGCACGCCGGCGGTGCCATAGGTGTTCTTCACCGAACCGGGTTCGAAACAGGCCTGGCCGAACATGCTGGCTTGCTGATCGGCCATGATGGCGGTGATCGGTACGGCCGCTGTGCCGGGCACGCCCACATCCTGCGGGCGCATCTCGCCGAACATGCTGCCCGAGGCCAGTGCGGGAGCCAGGAGCGGCAGCGGCACGCCACAGGCGGCACAAATATCAGCATCCCAGGTCAGCGATTCGAGCGCAAACAGCGCGGTCCGCGAGGCCTCGCTGTGATCGGTATAATGTGAGCGGCCACCCGTGAGATTCCACAGGAGCCAGCTATCGACGGTGCCGGCAGCGAGTTCGCCACGCTCGGCGCGCAGCCTCAGACCAGGAACGCTTTCGACCAGCCATGCGAGTTTCGGTGCACTGAAGAAGGAGTCATTGAACAGGCCCGTCCGTTCACGGACGAGTTGTCCAAGCCCTTCGGCCTTCCAGCGCGCGACGATGCTGTCGGTCTGCTTCGACATCCACATCAGCGCCGGGTGAACGGGCTCGCCGGTGCGGCGGTCCCAGATCATGCAGGTCTCGCGGTGGGAGGTGACGCCGATGGCGGCGATGTCGTCGGTCGTGGCGCCCACCTTGTGCATGGCGGCTTGCATGCTGGCGCGCTGCGCCTGCCAGAGCGCAACGGGATCAAGTTCAACCCAGCCGGGCCGCGGGAAATTCGGGATGACCGGATTGCGCGCCTCGGCCACGAGTTGGCCTTCCATGTTGACCAGCACGGCGCGGGCGCTGGACGAGCCCTCGTCGAGGGCCATGACATAGCGCTTGCTCATCACGCCGCCTCCTGCGGTACCGCCAGATGCGAGAGCCAGGCCTTGTAGCTCTCGACCTCGGCGGACTGGCGCTGGGGATCCCAGCCGAAGCGCGCGCCAATGAGGGCTGCCATTGCAGGGGCTTCCGCCAGCGCGTGTCCAGGCTCGAAGGCGAGCAGCAGGCGGCGGGCCAGCACGTCCGCGAGCGTCACTGCAAATTCGTGTCGCAGCGCAAAGGCAAGTTCAGCACCGATGGCGCCAGACCCCTCATGAATGACCTGCAGCAAGCCCTTGTCGTTGCGCGCCTCGGCGGCGACCGCACGCGCACGGCCACCATAGAGCGCGATGAGCCGCTCCGCACTTCGCTGTGAAAGGCCTCCGCCTGTCAGCTCGCGGCGCAATTCGGCTGCATCGAATTGTGCGCCGGGGAACGGCAATTTTGCCGTCATGCAGGCAACCTTGCCGCGCCCAAGCCGGCGGAAGGCATCATCCACCGCATCCTCGGCGAGCTGACGATAGGTCGTGAGCTTGCCGCCAACCACCGTCACCAGTCCCGGCATGTCCGGCGCATGATCATGCAGAACGTGGCTACGGGGAATCTTCGCCTCGACGACGCCCGGCGCATAGGGCAACGGGCGCACGCCCGAGAAGGTGTACAGCACATCGCGCGGCGACAGCTTGGCCTCCGGGATCAGCTGGTTCACCTCGTTGAGCAGGTAGTTCATCTCGGCGGCGCTGCAGCGCGCACCATCGGGATCTTCATCGAAGCGAAGATCGGTGGTGCCGATCATGTAGCGCCCCGCCCAGGGAATGACGAGCACTAGGCGGCCATCGGTCTTCGATTCATAATAGACGACATCCTGCGGCGCGCCGGGAAACGGATCGACGATCAGGTGGCTGCCCTTGGTACCGCCATTGAGCCGTGGCTGCGGCGGCGCTCCGCGTTGGAAGATGCGGTCGATCCAGGGTCCGGCGACGTTGAGGACCAGAGATCCCCTCACCTCCTGCATCTCACCGCTCGCCGTATCGCGATAGCGGACGCCGGCGACGCGGCCAGCCTCCAACACCGGTTCCTCCACGCGCACCTTGGTGCGGATCAAGGCGCCATCAGCCGCCGCTGCGACGGCAAGTTCGACGCAGAGCCGCTCGGCATATTCCACCTGGCCTTCGGTGAAGACAGCCGCACCGCCAAGCCCCTGCGGCGCGATGCCGGCAAAGCGGCGGCGCGTCGCCTCCGTGTTGAGGATCTCGTGCCCGCCGGTGCGCTTGTCGAAGGACAGCACGTCATAGAGGATCATGCCCAAGCGGATCAGCCAGACCGGACGGCGGTTATGGGAGTAAAACGGCATCAGCAGGCGCAGCGGCTTCACCAGATGCGGCGCCAGCTGGATCATCCGCTCCCGCTCGCGCAAGGACTCGCGCACCAGTGCGAAATCGCGGTGTTCAAGATAGCGCAGGCCGCCATGCGCCAGCCGCCCCGACCATGCCGAAACGCCGCCGCAGATGTCGTCCTTTTCCAGCACGATGACTTTGAGCCCGCGCTGGGCGGCATCGCGGGCAATGCCCAGGCCATTGATCCCAGCGCCAATGATGACAAGATCGAAGGAAGCCGCAGACGCATTTCCGTCGCGAATGCCGTTGGTCAGCATAACTATTCTACCTCTGAATTTGTATTCAGGATGCGCAAGAAATGCACCATGTGTCAAGAGGTACGGCGCATCACGCCCCAATCTCTTGTGCGACCCTCCATCTTGGTCGGCGCATCAATCGTTCATGCCCGAGACGTGCAACGAGGTGAGTTTACGCGATTTCGGCAGTCAGCTCGCTGTACCGGTTCGCTTCACGCATCGGAAGCCGACATGACACGTGGTGGTGTCGATGGTTTGCGCCATGCGCGCCGCAGGCCGATAGCGCTGGCAATAGCTTGGCGCACACAGGAGGGAGCCGCCCTTCATGACTTTGCGCGGCAGGCCGGCACCGTTCACGCCGATTTCCCGGCTCTTGTCCTCAGCACCACCACGCGGATTTTCCATGGTGCAGCAGGGACGGTCAATGACAGCGTGGTCCTAATACCAGTCCGACGTCCATTGCCATACATTGCCGGCCATGTCGTAGAGGCCGTAGCCATTGGCAGGATATGAGCCGATAGGTGATGTCCAGTAGTATCCGTCATCGCAGGCATTTTCCCATGGGAATTCGCCCTGCCAGGTATTGGCCATCATCCGGCCGCCAGGATGCAACTCGTCACCCCAGACATAGGGTTTGCCATCTAGGCCGCCGCGTGCGGCGAACTCGAATTCGGCCTCGGATGGAAGTTCCTTGCCAGCCCATTGAGCATACGCCACCGCGTCCTCATAGCCGATGTGAACCACGGGATGTTTCGCAAGCCCCTCAATGGATCTTGCCGGCCCCTTTGGATGCCGCCAGTCGGCGCCTTGGACATAGGACCACCAGACATAGGCATCATTGCGGTTAAAGACGGCCGTGGGAGGCGAAAACACAGCCGAGGCGGGCGCGAGCGCTTCGGGTGGCACGCCGAAGGTGAGCTTGATCGCTTCCATGATCAGCAACGGCGGGGCCATCTCCTTGGAAATGGCGATCATCTTGTTCTTGAGCTCGGTCACCTTCTCCGGGTTTGCGTCGGCGATATTGTTCTTCTCGCCAGGGTCCTTGGAGAGATCGAAGAGCTCGACGCTGCCGGGCAGGCCCGCCACGCGACTCAAGTTCATCCGCCATGCCCGCGAACTGGGCTTCGGCATCGCGGAAGTACGCGAGCTTCTCCAGCTATCCGATTTGCCCGAGACCAGCTGCGCCGCCGCCGATGCGATAGCCCGCAGCCATCTCGAACAGATCGAGATCCGGCTCAAGAAGCTTCAGTCGCTGCGCAAGGTACTCATACGAATGTTGGAGGAATGCAGCCATGGCCGTGTCTGCCAGTGCCGGGTAATCGAAGTCCTGCAGGACCATCGCCATTGTGTCCACGACCATTGACGCGCTGCGTCAGTGACTTTGCCGGTGGTGCAGGACCGGATAATGGGGATTCTGATGGCGCTCGGCTAGATGCAGCCACGCCCCCACAGCCATGAGCATATCCGCCAACACAAGCAGCAACGTGACCGGTGTTCCCAACAGGACAACGGAGACCACCGCACCGAGGAACGGTGCTGTGCCATAATAGGCCCCGGTGCGCGCCGTGCCGAGATGTCGCGCAAGGCAATGATAAACAGCACGTGCCCCGGGCCGTAGCTCACGAAGCCCAGCGCCATGCCTCCGGCAATCCTGGCGAAGGAGCGCGTGAGCGCACCTGCCGCAAATCCGGGACCCGTGTTCACGCTGCTGGCCGCTACGCCCTTCACGGCAGCGAGTATGTAGGGATCGGCTGCCGAAATCTTGCGGGTCAGATTGTTGCCGATGCCCCACGAGAGGCAGGCGAGCGCGATCAGCGCTACACCCCAGCTCAGATCACCGAGTTCGCCCGGCCACGACAAAAGCAGCGCGCCCATGTGGCGCTGGAAGCCAGGGCCCGGCCTCAGGCCGCGGACCGAGAAGACTTCTGGGAGGTCTTCACGCTGACGTCATTTCGGGACCGCAACCTGTTGGCCGTGTCGCAAGCGGGCCCCGTCAACAATCTCAGTGACGGCATGAGCTGGGGCGTCTTCCCGCTCGTTTTCATGACATTTGGACTCGGCGTCGAGAAGATTGGAATTCTCAAGGCGGTCTATCCCGCCCGCCACCGCTGGTTCGGTGGCCTGCTGCGACGAGGCGTTCCACGACGTCCCGCGTCGTTGATTTCGCTCAAGCGTGGCTAGCAACGCTCTTTGCCGGAGCGCCGGCGCCTGGCGATTTCGCGGTAAAGCGCTTCCGGGCTGACGCCGATGTCTTCGGCAACACGCTTCCAGTCTCCCCGCGGCGGGAGACGCTCATGCCAGGCGAGCCAGGCATCGAGACGTTCCTTGATCCGCCGCAGTGAGAGGATTTCGGCCCGCAGCCTGGCATCGCGGATCTCTCGTGCCAGATGCTGTACCCACAGCGACGCGAAACCAGGATCCGAATCGAAGCGTTGGCGCACTGCCGACCTGTCGATGAAGCGCACTGTTGCCTCGCTGGTGACCACCCCGTCACAGTGGTAGCTGTCGCTCAGGAGCGATGCCTCCGCCACGAGCGAACTCCCTGCCGCGCGCTGCAGCGTGACCATCCGGCCGTCCGACTGGTGGCGTATCAGCCGCACCTCGCCCGACAACACGACCATGATGTGCGTAACGGGATCACCGCGATGAAACAGGAATGTTCCCGCAACGAACCTCCTGTGAATTCCTGGTAATGCCATCAATGATGCAAACATGATCGCAATCATGTGACAGGGCCATCAACAATGGCAAGAGAGTTGGTGTTAGAAGGGAAGCAGCAATGCGGCACATTTTGATCTTTTTGACATTCACGATGCTGTCTGGCGCTTCTGCCGTGGCCCAGCAGATGGATCACAGCCACATGCAGGGCATGAATCATGGCGCGATGATGGGCATGCCGGGAATACCCACGGAACCGGGCCAGTCAGCCTTCGCGGCGATCCAGGAAATCGTCGGCATTCTCGAGAGGGATGCCGCGACCGACTGGACAAAAGTCAACATCGACGCCCTGCGACAACACCTCATCGACATGGACAACGTGACGCTGCGCGCAACCACGACAGCGCACGAGGAAAACGGCAGTCTGCGCTTCAGCGCCACCGGCGAAGGCGCGGTACGGCAATCGATCCGGCGCATGTTGACAGCCCACGCGGCCGCCATGAACGGCGCCGGCGGAATGCAGTTCACGGCGAGGGAGACCGCTGATGGCGCCGACCTGACTGTAACCGCCACGGACCCGGGGCAACTGGTCAAGTTTCGCGCTCTCGGCCTTGTCGGAGTCCTCGCCTTCGGCATGCACCACCAGATGCACCATATCATGATCGCCCGCGGGCAAGCGCCGCACGGATAGCGCGCGTCGTCACCGTTACGCTGGCAAGACAATGTCCCTGGCTGCCGCGATGATCAAACCAGACTTTGCTTCTTCAGGCATGATCTCGCAAGGGGGCTTTGGCGTCTGCTTGGCGCGGAGTTACAGGCATCCCATCAACCGCAATCACGTCGCCATCGAGTTTGCCCAGATCGATGGTGAAGCCAGTGGCGGTGGCGCCGTTAAGCCGTTGGAGTTCACCGTCTATCGGAATGCCGCTTCATGAAGTGCGAGAGCGGTCGGCAGCCTTCATGCTCTGTTGGTGAGGACCGTCCGAAAGTCTCCTGCACCGTGAACGGATTTTTGTGGCTCAGCCCGAGATGCGAGTGACGCAACACTGGCTAACTCAGTCCTTCCCTAACTTCCGTTATACGAACAAGCTCTCAAAACCAGGCACGGAAGACTTACCCCGTTTCCCGTCCCGGTCTGCCTAAAAACAACAACCAAGGCAGCGCAATATGTGAAATATGCAAACGAGCAACTGTTGAGGGACTTGTGCGCCGATCCACTGCGATATTGTGTTTCCAGACTTCGATCGTTGACTATCTTTTCCTCGTCTTGGATGCCTTGTCTTCGAACCGGTCTGGAATATTGACCACGAAGAGGCGGGCGGGTACCGCTCCTTCGGCGAGGCCGTAATGCTCGATGCTGGCGTCGAACTGGATGCAATCTCCTGGACCGACGATTATTTCCATTCCTCCGTACTGGAACCGCATTCGCCCTTCGAGCACGAGAATGATCTCTTCGCCAGAATGCTTGAAACGCGGTGGCGTTTCGTCCTCCAGAACGGACAAGGTTAGAAAGAATACTTCTGCCCTTGGGTGGAGCTTGGCTCGCGACGCTAGCTCATAGGTGTGGCCGATGTCGCTACCATTTTTGGTAATGACTTTACGTTCATCAGCGCGAACCACGGAGATCGGACGCCGCTCAGCGTCAGACATTAGGATATCCGACAACGGCACTCCGAAAACGTCGGCGAGTCGAACCATAACTCTGGTGGAGGGTGTTGCCTGCCCCGACTCGACTTTTGACAGATAGCCCTTCGTCAGTTCGGCCTGCCCTGCTGCTGCTTCCAGTGTCATACCTGAAGCTTTTCTGATCCGCCGCAGTGCTGCCCCGATATTTGTCCCAAGCTCATCAGTCTGCGTCAAATCTCATTCCTCGATCGTTCCAAGACGTTGCGCCTGCAAGGATGAACCATTGCGAGTGTCAGGCACTTTAGCCGAAAAAATATGTTGACATCAAGTTGCACTTCAGGAAACCTCCAGGAAACATTCGTTTTGCAAATGTGCGCCCGAAGCGGTTTTCCTTCCAAAAGTGAGATAACGCAATGTCTTCCAGCGACCCACTTCTTCAGCCCTTTCAGCTGCGACATCTGACACTTAAAAACCGCGTCGTCAGCACCCCGCACGCCCCCGCCTATCCGGAGGATGGAAAGCCGAAGCTGCGCTATCAGCTCTATCACGAGGAGAAGGCCAAGGGCGGCATCGGCATGACGATGTTCGGCGGCTCCTCTTTCGTCGCCTCTGACACGCCCTCGGTATTCGGCCAGATCGACGTCAGCTCGGACGACATCATTCCCTATTTCCAGCAGTTCGCAGAACGAATCCACCGGCACCAATGCGGCCTGATTTGCCAGATCTCGCATCTCGGCCGCCGCACGACATGGAACGCCGGAAACTGGATGCCGGTCGTCGCCCCCTCGCCGGTGCGCGAACCTGCGCATCGCGCCTTTCCGCGCGAGATGGATAAGCATGACATCAAGCGTATCATCCAAGCCTATGCAGCGGCGGCAGTACGTTGCAAGGAGGGCGGACTCGACGGGGCGGAGATTTTGCTGCACGGGCATCTGCCAGAACAATTTCTTTCTCCAGCTACCAATTTCCGCGGCGACGAGTACGGCGGCTCACTCGAGAACCGCATGCGTTTTACCTTGGAACTGTTGCAAGGTGTCCGCGCTGCAGTGGGATCCGACTTTATCGTTGGTGTCCGCATCGGCGCCAACGAAGACTTCAAGGAGGGCTACGGGCTCTCGGAAGGAATCGAGGCGGCTCAGATGGTGGCTGAACAGGGCCACTCTGATTACATGACAGTGAACTTTGGCAGCATCGAAAGCCACTATACGCTGGCCAAGCACATTCCCGGCATGTGGTCGCCACTTGCACCCTGGCTTCATCAGGCGGCGGAGTTCCGCAAGCACGTCAAGACTCCACTGATTCACGCTTGCCGCATCGCCGATATTGCGACGGCGCGCCATGCGATCTCGGAAGGAATTCTCGATCTTGTCGGCATGACCCGCGCGCACATTGCCGACCCGCATATCGTCAGGAAGATTGAGGCTAAGCGTGAGGACACCATCCGCCCCTGCGTTGGCGCCAACTACTGTCTGGACCGTGTGGGAATGGGGCTTGACGCACTCTGCATGCACAATGCGGCGACAGGCCGCGAGGCAACCATGCCGCATGTGATCGCCAAAACTGACGGACCCATCCGCAAGGTGGTGGTCGTCGGCGGCGGGCCAGGTGGGATCGAGGCGGCACGGGTGAGCGCGCGTCGCGGCCATAAGGTTGTGCTGTTCGAAGCAACGGGGAAACTCGGCGGGCAGTTGCAGGTGGCGGCGCTTGCTGGATGGCGCAAGGACCTCATCGGCATCGTCGACTGGTATGCGCGCGAACTGGATGAACTCGATGTCGATATCCGCTGGAATACTATGGCGAGCCTGGCGGATGTAGAAGCCGAAAAGCCGAACATCGTCATCGTGGCCACGGGCGGCGTGCCAGATACCGATCTAGCGCCTGGCTCCGATTTGGCGATAAGCGTGTGGGATGCGCTGACTGGTCCGGCACTTTCCGGGGACATTCTTGTCTATGACGACAACGGACAGCCGAGCGCGCCGTCTTGCGCAGATCATCTCGCGGCCAGGCCAAATGCCAAGGTCGAGTACGTCACCACAGACCGTGCTGCGGCATACGACATGGGTAACCAGAACTTTGCGATCTTCCTCCGCAACTTCTATCGCAAGGGTGTCTCCATTACCCCGGACTCGCGAATCAAATCGGTGGAGCGCGCTGGCAACAAACTGAAGGTCACCTTCTCGAACGAGTATGGCGGACCGGACATCGAACGCGTTGTCGACCATCTCGTGGTCGAGCACGGCACAGTTCCGGTCGACGAGGTGTTCCGCGAGGCTCGCGCCCGATCCAGCAATGACGGCGTACTGGATCAGGAAGCGTTGATCAGTGGAGTTCCGCAAACAGTGAATCTCAACCCGGACGGTTCCTACATGCTGTTCCGCGTCGGCGACGCTGTGGCAAGCCGTAACGTTCACGCTGCGATCTACGACTCGCTGCGCCTCTGCAAGGATTTCTGAAAGTTTAAACAGCGAACGCATCGGAGCATTCCGAGACGTCTTCCTGTGAGTGCATTGCAAAGGCCTGAGACGACAAAGGCCTGTGAAAAGAACGTTCGCTTCAATTTTGTGAGGAACACCATGACTGATACAGATCTCAACTTACTCGCTGCCGGCGCCAGAGCTCATAAGGTCTCACGCCGCCATTTTATGCAAATCGCCATCGGGGCGGGCCTCAGCATTCCCGCCGCCACAAAGCTCTGGACGACCAAGGTCGAAGCGGCAACGCCGAAGAAGGGCGGCACATTCCGCGTCGCCATCAACGACTTCAACACCACGGACACGCTGGACCCTGCGAAGTCCAACGGCACCTTTACGATCCAGAGTCCGCATATCTGTCGGACCTATCTTACCGAGATCACGCCTGAGAACAAAGTCGGACCTGACTCAGCAGAATCCTGGGAGGCGACGCCGGACGCGAAGGTCTGGCGTTTCAAACTGGCCAAGGGGCAGGAATTCCACAATGGCAAGCCGTTGACGGCGACGGACGTCGTCTCGTCTCTCAACCATCACCGCGGCGATGACACCAAGTCCGGCGGCAAGGCACTGCTTGCGGATGTCGAGTCGATCGAAGCCGATGGCAAAGATACTGTCGTCATCAAGTTGAAGGTCGGAACAGCCGATCTTCCCTACATGCTCGCCGACTATCACTTCGCCATCATGCCGGACAAAGGCAATGGCGAGGTCGACGCGGAATCCGGCATCGGTGCGGGCCCATATAAAGTGACCGCCTTCCAGCCGGGGATCTCAGCGGATTTCGTGCGGCATGAGCGCTACCACCGCCAAACGTGGTTCGACGCGATCCGAATCTTGGGCATCAGCGACGTTACCGCCCGCATCAACAGCTTGATCAGCGGCGAGGCCGACGCGATTGCCGAGCCGGACCCCAAGCTTGTCGAGATGCTGACCGGTGTCGGCATGGAGCTCGACGTGGTGCCGAGCGGCACGCAGATCACGATGGACATGGATTGCCGCGCCGCGCCCTTCAGTGACAACAATGTCCGTCAGGCGATGAAATACGCGCTCGATCGCAAGGAAGTGCTCGACAAGATCGCCTTTGGCTACGGAAAGATCGGCAACGACCATCCGGTCGGCCCCAATATGCCCTATCAGGCACAGCTCGAGCAGACGCAGTACGACCCCGACAAGGCGAAGTTCTATCTTAAGAAGGCGGGTGCCGAAGGCCTTAAGGTCCAGCTTTCGATCAGCGACGCGGTCTATCCGGGTGCCGTCGACATGGGCTCAATCTATCAGCAGAACGCGGCGAAGGCCGGCATCAATCTTGAAATTAACCGAGAGCCGTCGGACGCCTACTGGGTGAACGTCTGGATGAAGAAGCCGTTCGCCGGCGGCAACTACGGCCAGCGCGCGACACCAGACATGTTCTTCTCAACCTTCTTCCGCTCGGATGCGCCGTGGAACTACACGCATTGGGAGAATGACCGCTTCCAGAAGCTGCTTCTCGAAGCCAAAGCCGAGCTTGACGACAAGAAGCGCGGCGAAATGTATGGCGAAATGCAGCAGTTGTGCCGCGACGAAGGCGGCACCATCGTTGCCTTCTTCCAAAGCTTCCTTTCTGCACGGTCGCCCAAGGTCCAACACCCGGCAAACCTTTCTTCCGAGTGGCAGCTCGATGGCGGCCGCGCCTATCACCGCTGGTGGTTCGAAAGCTGAAGTCGCACAACGGCGCCTCAGCATCGCATGTGGCTCACCGCAGGCGGCAGCTCGATCAATCGGGCTGCCGCTTATTCCAATTCATGTCGAGTTACCACTACTCGCACATGACGATATTCCTCGCTTCCTATTACCCCCGTTATGCGAATGATTGCGCCCCCGTTGGGCCATAAGTTCCAACGTTGTGTTCAAAATGTCCTCGTTCAGCTCGATCCATGGAAGACCGGACATCAGCAAGTCGCCTGCCACGGTGATTGGATCGCCCACATTATTGGGACTTGAAACAGAAAGCATGTGCAGGCGGTCTATGTGGCCGTACTGGCCCTGCAGAAGCTCGAGCGGCAATACAGCTCTTGTGATCACGAGCACCTTGCGGAGGGCACAGACTTCACGCTCCTGATAAATGCGGCTACCGCCGCTTCCGTCCATTGCGATCCCGGCATCGAACTGGAGAGCGTATCGACCAACGCGCCGAAAACAAACCGGCGCAGCCAGTTCAGAGTAAGGTCATCGGAACTCAGAACATTATATGCAGCAATGCAGAAGACGATCCTATAAAGTCTCAGCGCAACTAAAGCATTCGAATTCTATGGACAGTATAGCGTGAAGAGATTCGTTGGAGGGGGTCAACGGCAGAGGAAAGGCATCGAAATCCAACCTTCTGCAACTTGGAGCCGCGCCATCAAAAAATATGCTCAGCGCTAAAGTCGCGTCGTGAGATCCAAGAAGCACGGAAGGGCATGATTCGGCAGCCGTCACTTGATTGTCACATAATATATCGATAATTCCCGATATATGAAATCAGACTCTGCCATTGATGCGCTCTCGGCTCTCGCACAGAACACGCGGCTCGAGACCTTTCGTCTGCTCGTCGGCCAAGAGCCGGACGGCCTGCCCGCCGGGGAAATTGCGCGGAGGCTGGGAGTTCCACAAAACACGATGTCTGCTCATCTCACCATCCTCACGCGGGCCGGCCTTGTGAGCGTCGAGCGCCACAGCCGCAGCATGATCTATCGCGCGCAACTGCCGAGCGTACGAGAGCTCGTGATGTTCCTGCTGAAAGATTGCTGCAACGGCCAGCCGGAGCTCTGTGCGCCTCTCATCGAAGAAATATCAAAATCCTGTTCAACCTCCGGAGCCTGCTGTGGCTGATCCCGTCTACAATGTTCTGTTCCTTTGCACCGGCAACTCGGCGCGTTCGATCTTCGGTGAGGCGATCCTCAACCGCGAAGGGGCGGGGCGGTTCAGGGCTTTCAGTGCCGGAAGCCAACCGCGCGGTGCGGTTCACCCCTACTCCCTTGACCTGCTGAGGCAGCTCAATCACTCCGTGGACGGCGTCCGCTCCAAGAGTTGGGACGAATTCGCCGCGGCGAACGCACCCCAGCTCGATTTCGTATTCACAGTCTGTGATGATGCCGCTCAGGAACCTTGCCCGATTTGGCCAGGTCAACCCATGTCGGCCCATTGGGGTATTCCCGATCCGGTTGCCGCAACCGGAAGTGAAGCGGAGAAGCGATTGGCATTCGCCGATGCTTACCGGATGCTCAAGAATCGCATTTCCATTTTTGCCAGCCTTCCCATCGCCTCGCTTGACCGCTTGAGCCTCCACAACAAGCTCAGCGAAATCGGCAAACTCTAACGGTTCCTCCATGTCCATTTTCGAACGATTTCTGACCCTCTGGGTATTTCTCTGCATCATTGCCGGCATCGCCTTGGGGCAAATGATGCCCGGCATCTTCGGCGCCATCAGCACAATGGAGATTGCCAAGGTCAACCTGCCGGTCGCCTTGCTCATCTGGCTGATGATCGTGCCAATGCTGGTGAAGATCGATTTCGCCGCCCTGCGTCAGGTGACGAAGCACTGGCGCGGCATTGGTGTCACGCTGTTCGTCAACTGGGCGGTGAAACCCTTCTCCATGGCCTTGCTGGGCTGGCTGTTCATCGGCTGGCTGTTCCGCCCGTGGCTTCCGGCGGAGCAGGTCGACAGTTACATTGCAGGCCTCATCCTGCTGGCGGCTGCGCCCTGCACCGCCATGGTCTTCGTGTGGAGCAATCTCACGAAAGGCGAACCGCATTTCACGTTGAGCCAGGTGGCTCTGAACGACACCATCATGGTCATCGCCTTCGCGCCCATCGTGGCGCTGCTGCTCGGCCTGTCGTCGATCACCGTGCCGTGGGAAACGCTCCTGTTGTCGGTGGCCCTCTACATCGTCGTGCCCGTCATCGTGGCGCAGGTCATCAGGCGCGGTGTGCTCGCCTCGGGCGGCGAGACGGCTCTGCAGCGGCTGCTGAAGACACTCCAGCCGCTGTCGCTCCTCGCCCTTCTCACGACGCTGGTCCTGCTCTTTGCCTTTCAGGGGACGCAGATCATCGCGCAGCCCATGGTGATCGCCCTGCTGGCCGTGCCAATCCTGATCCAGGTCTATTTCAATTCAGGCCTCGCCTATCTGCTGAACCGCTGGAGCGGTGAGCAGCATTGCGTTGCGGGTCCCTCAGCCCTGATCGGCGCCTCGAATTTCTTCGAGCTGGCCGTTGCCGCCGCAATCAGCCTGTTCGGATTGAATTCAGGTGCTGCACTCGCAACCGTCGTGGGCGTGCTGATCGAGGTGCCTGTGATGCTGTCTGTGGTCAAGATCGTCAACGCCAGCAAGGGCTGGTATCAAAGGGGGATCAAATCCCATGCTTGAATATCGCGTGTCTGCCCGCCGGCTCGATGCCCATGGCAGCGAGGCCCGCACGAAGCAAGCATCGCTGGTGCTGGATACGGACTTGCAAGGCAGGCCCGATGCATTCAACCCGGCCGAATTGTTCCTTGCCTCAATCGCTGCCTGCATGATCAAGGGGATCGAGCGCGTGGCGCCGATGATCAACTTCCGGTTCCGGGGCGTCGAGGTGAGGCTGCATGGTATGCGGCAGGATGCACCCCCGATGATGGTATCGGTCGACTACGAATTGATCGTCGACACCGACGAGGAAGATCGGCGGCTGGACCTGCTCCACACCAATGTCCGCAAGTACGGGACAATCTCCAACACGGTGGCAAAAGCCACCAGGCTGGAAGGATCGATCAGGCGAGCGGCCTGACCGGTCACATAGCAGAACTCAAAAAAGGAATTCGAACATGCGCGTCAGTATCAACGGCATGGGCCGCATCGGGCGGCTGGCATTGCGGGCAGCCATGGGCGCGGCCGAGCGGGGCGCCGACGACGCCCGCCGAGGCAATCGCTTCGACATCGTTCATGTCAACGAGATCAAGGGCGGTGCTGCCACCTCGGCCCATCTTCTCGAGTTCGACACGGTTCATGAGGTCTAACGGTCCGCTTCATGAAAACGATAACAACCGTCACTATAGCTTAGTCATGGCATTGCATCCGCGAGCGGCAAGTGTAGGGCCAGCTTTCGATGGGTTCTCTCTGTGACTCGTTGATGCGGCGAACGGCAACTGGGTCTATGTTAAGCGCCAGTGCACCTTCGGCGATGACGCCAGGCTGACCCTGATAGGGCGCGCGTTCGCCCGACATCGCCAGCAATTGACCCGCCGCGCCGGTCGCCATGCGCAACGCCTCAAGCGGCGCCATGAAGCGCGTCAGCTTTGCCAGTTGGCGCCCCTGGCTGGCGGCGCCGCCGGGGTTGAACAGAACGTCGGTGCCGAAGGCCATTTTCACCCCTTCGGCCCGCCCCATCTCGAAGGCGCGCACGGTGCCATCCGCCACTTCCATTTGCTTGGCCTGCTGACGCGGGTCGGACTTCGGGTTCGCGTCCTCATCGGCGAGGAAGGGCTGGATGCTCCACCATATTCCAGCTTCGGCCATCGCACGGATCGTCGGGGCATCGGCAAGCTGGCCGTGCTCGATCGACTTCACGCCGGCTTCGATGCAGCGCAGGATTCCGGCAGGGGTGTAGACATGGGCGCAGACATAGGTGCCCCAGTCGGCTGCCGCCTCCACCGCAGCGCGCATCTCGTCCAAGGTGTATTGCGCGGTATTCAGTGGATCATACAGCAACGAGACCCCGCCACCAGCCATGATCTTGATCTGGCTCGCCCCCTTCATGAGCTGCTCACGCGTACGCCGCAGCACTTCGTCCCGCCCGTCTGCTATGGCCGCCACGCCCGTCCGCTCCGTGTAGTCCGCAGGTTCGTTCGGCATCCGTGGCAGTGCGCTGAGCAAGCGGAAATCCCCGTGGCCCGATGTCTGCGACAGCATCGCGCCCGAAGGAAATATGCGCGGACCGCTGACCGCCCCCTGGTCGATCGCCAGCTTCAGCCCGAAAACTGGCCCACCCGTATCCCGCACGGTCGTGAAACCGCGCATCACCGTGGCACCGGCTTCGCGCCCCGCCATCAGATAGACGAAGCCGATGTCCTGGGTCAGGGCAGCGATCTGGCTCACATCATCACCCACTCTGGCGTTCCGTCGATCGATTACCCAGCCATCGAGACATTTGTTGTGGTGGTGTTCGCCGGACTGGAGGGGTACGTGCCGGTGCGCGCGTTTTCCGAGAAGGGCACCCCTGACCAAAAACCACTAACCGAATTCCACCCACCCGAAAGTCTGACAGCGGCCTTGAAGCGACTTGCGCGACAGGCAGACCAGCAATCGCGCGGCGTATTCGTGGTCCCTGCTACAGTGGACGAGCCGGGCTCGGCAAGTCTTCTCGCTCGGGAATCATTCCCTCCTCAACGACACCGATGCCTCCCACCAGCGCCAACGACCAGGAGATTAGGCCTCGGCCCCACCGCGCGTAGTTTGACTGGCCCTGTACTGAGAGAATCGAATATGTGTGCGAAATCAATGGTGCGGTTCGATGCCAGTTACACGCGGAAATCCGATTCAAAACACGAAAAGCGCAGAGGTTGAACATCAGAAAAGAGACGTAATATCAGCCGCTTACAGTTTCGTACTAAACTCGCGCAGTCCAGAGGTTAAGAGAATTTAGCGGAGAGAGAACGAAATTCGGGAATTTGGCCCTAGCCGGCAGTCGTGAGGTCTCCCACCGAACCGCGCAGTTATTGGCGATATCGAGCGCCAAATGGCGGTCGGAGAAATTCAGCGCGGAGGAAACTGGCGGAGGGAACGGGGCTGAAATTCAACCTTCTCCACTCTTAAGTGATTGATTTATAACAATTTTTATATTGACTGCATACGAATTTTACCGATCACCCTAGCGCCGCGCCGGAGTGGCTCTTCCTCCTCCGCCATCCATCGGCTTCCAATAATCTGGTCAACGGGATAGCATGGAGCGTCAGTTGGAGCGAAATGCCTATGACCGACGAGACCGACAGGACCTATCGCGACCTTGGACCCTTCAGTGGCCTCGTCGCAGCCGCAAAGCGGAGGGGGCCGCTGTTCGGACGGGCTGCGCCGGGACCACGCACCCGCCAATTGGTGCGTGACGTGCTGAACTTTTCTATCGGTGACGAAATGCCCGAGGCGCCGCGCGTAGACCGCCGATGGACTGCCGAGGGTGTTGAAGGCGAGCTCGTCTCATGGTCTGTTGGTTTTGGCCCGCGGACCGATGCCATTCTCTTGAAACCAGCCGGAGAAACCGGGCCGCTGCCGGGCGTCGTGGCGCTCCATGATCACGGCTATTACAAGTATTTTGGAAAAGAGAAGATCGCTGACGGTCCGGACGGGCCGGTGGCAGAACTCGCGGCCTTCCGGTCCACCTATTACGAAGGGCGGGCGTTTGCGAACGAACTTGCCGAGCGTGGCTTCGCCGTGCTGGTGCCCGACACTTTTCTTTGGGGAAGCAGGCGTTTTCCGCTGGACGTGTTGCCCGAGATTGACCGGAAACTGGCTGAAGACACGGACCGCTACTTCCAGCTCCATTCTACGGACCCCGAGGTGGGGCGATACAATGGTGCCGCCTACCACCATGAGCATCACATCGAAAAATACTGCAGCCTCCTTGGCGCAAGCTTTGCCGGCGTCGTGGCCTACGAGGACCGCGTGGCATTGAACTACCTCAAGAGCCGGCCGGAGGTCGATGCAACACGCACGGGCTGTATTGGCCTCTCAGGCGGAGGTTCACGTGCTGCCCTCCTGCGTGCAACCTCGGAGGACCTCGCCGCCACGGTGATCGTCGGGATGATGTGTACCTACGAGGAATTGCTCGACCGGTGCATCGCGCCGCATACGTGGATGTTTTTCCCGAAAGGCTGGAGCAGCCACGGCGACTGGCCTGATCTGGCTGCAAGCGGGGCGCCCTCTCCCCTCCTGGTCCAGTATCTGCTGGACGACACGTTGTTCACAGCAAATGGTATGCGTCATGCCGACGAGAAGTTGGCTGCGGCCTACCACAGCGTTGGCGCACGGGCTACCTACAGCGGCTCCTTTTACCCCGGCCTGCACCGGTTCGACATCGCGATGCAGGAAGAGGCCTTCAAATGGCTTGAAGAAGCACTAGAGTGAAGTCCGCCAGCATATCCTCTGTCCGCCTACCGCGCATGGTATGGCGCTTATCCTCGTCCAACCCGGCTTTGAGCTTCGCCAAACTCCGAAGAAAGACCTCTCCGTCAAACGTAACCAGATAACTGACAGCGAACAGGTCTCCAACTTCTCGAGGAGATCGAAAATTGCCAGATGACGCGCAAACTTCTGGCACGCCGCAGAAGAACGACTGCACTCTCGGGGAGTGAACAATCACAAAACGGCACATCCACCACTGTCGGATCTCAATTGACGCTAAGTCACCGAAATTTAATTGTACCGACACGACGATCTGGAGGAAGGCTGTGCTGCGTTCAGCATTTTCTGAGCAGTACCGGTGGCCGCCCCACCGCGGAAGGCGAGCACCAAGAACAGCAATGAGTGAGCACTGGCCGCTTGCCGGATAGGATCATCGGCACAGGTGAGTATGGTATCTACGAAGCCGAATTGCTGACTGGCGACCTTCACCGGATCGCTGTTGCCGCCCACCCAGCCTGGGCAGGCCATTTCGAATATGGCGATACCGTCCTTTTCCTTGGGCTGAGGCCATATGTCTTTGCGAGCCTCCACCTCTCCGAACATCTGTTGGTTCAAACACCAAGCGAGGCTTACGATAGCCGGATTGATACCTGGGGTCTGCAAGCAATCAGGATATAGCCGGTACCTGAACAATAATCGCAGTTCTCATTCGTGCCACGACAGAAGCATCGGTTCATATCATGAATCATCCTCTCGCCGCGACCCGGCCAGCGCCACCCGGGAAGCGGTGTGATAATGACGATCTGACGAGACGATCCTTATTGAGTTTATAGCTTTTCTCTGAGCGCTTCGTAAGGTGCCTTTCCATTGAAGGCGCCATGAGGTCTGGAGAGATTGTAGAAGCGCTCCCAGTGGGCGAGCTTTTCCTCGAGATCGACGTCATCCTCCCAGCCCAATAGGGCTATCAAACGGGATGTCTCGCAAGACCGTAGATTTCTACACTCGACCCAACCGGCCGCCCAATGGCTCTAGTCAGTGGAAAAGTGACAATCAGAGCGTCTTTTTGAGGTGATACGACTTGGGGCGAGTCAGGTTCTGGAAACCGATCACAGAGAGCGAACCACCCTTCCCGGTCTCCTTGCAGCCGGTCCAGCAAAGGGCCGGATCGAGATAGTCCGCACGGTTCATGAACACCGTCCCGGTTTCAACCTCGCGGCCGATACGGGCAGCACGCCGAGAGTCGGACGTCCAGAGCGAAGCGGTCAGCCCGTAGGGACTGTCATTCATCAGAGCAAGGGCTTCCCCGTCATTCTTCACCTTCATGATCCCGACCACGGGGCCGAAGCTTTCCTCCTTCATGACGCGCATCGAGTGATCAACGTCGATGAGAACCTGTGGGGCCAGATAGGTGCCGCCATCATCCTGCGGGAACAGCTTCGCATCGATCAGCGGCCTGGCGCCAGCGGCGATGGCTTCGGCCGTCTGCGACCGAACGGTTGCCGCGAAGCGCTTGTTGGCCATGGGCCCAAGAGTCGTCTCCTGCTCGAGCGGATTTCCGAGCTTGTAGGCAGAGACGAAGGCCACTGCTTTCTCGACGAATGCGTCGAACAGGCTCTCGTGAACGTACACGCGCTCAATGCCACAGCAGCACTGCCCCGAATTAAAGAACGCGCCGTCCATCAACGTGTCGACGGCGGCATCCAGATTGGCGTCTTCCATCACATAGCCAGGGTCCTTGCCGCCGAGTTCGAGGCCGAGGCCGGCAAAGGAACCCGCCGCCGCGCGCTCGATTGCCCGCCCGCCCTCCACCGAGCCGGTGAAGTTGATGAAGTTGAAACAGCCATCGGCAATCAGCTGCGAGGTAACGTCATGCGTGAGAAAGAGGTTGACGAAAACATCCTCGGGAATCCCGGCCTCCACAAAGGCGCGCACCATGCGTTCTCCGACCAGAAGCGTCTGCTGTGCATGCTTGAGGACGACGGTGTTGCCAGCCATGAGGGCCGGCGCAACCGTGTTGATCGCCGTCATGTACGGGTAGTTCCACGGGGCAATCACGAAAACGACGCCATGTGGTTCGCGCTCGATGCGGCGTTCGAAGGCGCCGCTTTCCTCGATGACCAAGGGCTTCAGGCTGTCGGCGGCGATCGACGCGAGATAATTGGACCGTTCGTTGAAGCCTCTGAACTCGCCGCCATAGCGGATCGGCCGGCCCATCTGCCAGGCGAGTTCCGGCACGACTTCGGAGGCCATCTCGTTCAGGCGGCCAACCCCCTTCAGCACAAGCTCCACGCGCTCATCGAGTGGCCGCCGTGACCACGCCTTCTGCGCCTGCCGCGCGCGCGCCACTTTCGACTTGGCGGCCTCGAAGCTCATGGCTTCGCGTTCGGCAAACACTTGCCCATTCACCGGGGAGACACACTGGATCATTGCCATCTTTGGTCACTCGTATGGTTCTTTCATCTTCTCTTATAGAACGAAACCATGGCCAGACAATTGGGCATCAAGCAAAGAGTCTGCCAAGTTCCAGCGTATTGATCGCCCTGCACAGGTGGCCTTTCGGCTTGAACGCTGCCACGTCCTCACCCGCTACGAGTGCGTTCACAACCGCCTCATTCACGGCTTTCACCGCCGCCAGGTGGACGTGGTCGAGGTACTCCATGTTCAACTCGGGCCTACTCACCCTGGGCGGGGAAAGCTGAGGCATCGGGGATAGGTTGGCCACCGAGAGAGCGGGGAAAATGTCGCCGGAGTTGTTGCCTCCGGGTGTGCCGGTTCGGCCAATGCCAATTTCCGCGCGCCTGGCGACGTGCCGGAGCGACAGGCTGGAGAGGGGTGCATCCGTCCCCACGATGACGATGATCGAACCCGTTTCCTTCTCAAGCAACCGGCCTCCCGTCAGAAACGTCCCGACCGGCTTTCCGAGAATGTTCAGCAAGGGGCGGCAGCCAGCTTCAGTGAATGGGCCGGCGTATTCGGTGACGCCAAGATGACCACGGCACTTCTCGACCGCCTCACCCATCACTGCCACATCCTCGAAACCGGGAACGACAGCTTCCCCTTCAGGGCCAGTTCAACAAAACCAAAAACCAGAAAGGAGAAACCCCTCACTTGACGCGCGGCCAATGACGCCGCACAAACCATAAACCCGGGTCACTTCTCAATGAAAATCCCGGGTCAACTCTCAGTGCAAATCAACAGTCTCTTGTCAACAACCGAGTCAAATAAGATAACAAATTTTCATACTAGCTTGACACCAGACTCTCTTGCCAGAGCGAGTGGAATGCAAACTCCACTCCGATGCGTTTTTCTTGCCTTAGTTTCAGCTTCGCGCCAGGTATGCGGCGATATCGTCCTTAAGACGCAAGCGACGCTTACGAAGGTCGACTTCAACAAGTTGCTCCACCGGTTCGATGTTGGACTCGGCTCGATGCACGCGATCGTTGACCTCATCATACTCACTGAGAAGCCGGGCAAAGTGGGCATCGGAAATCTTCAGTTGGTATATCCGGTCCATTTGACCCGGAAACTCTTCAGACAGGGTATGCGGCGTGTTCGACAATTCAACCTCCTTATGAGAGCACAGAATAGAATCTATTGAGGTAACTGGAAATTAATCCGCAGGACAATCCTCAACTGTCACTACCTTCAGCCAGCGCGACTGACCTGCCCGATCTGTCCATTGCATAATCTGCCCCTCTGACAGCCCAATGAGCGCAGTGCCAATTGGCGACAGGATCGAAAGACGGTCCTGTATTACATCCGCCTCCTCAGGATAGACGAGTTGCATCCTATGGTCGGCGCCTTTGTCTGTTGTAAACCGAACGATCGAGTACATCATTACGACATTGGGAGGAATTTCGTCAGGCTGGCAGATTTCCGCCCGCTCCAGTTCGAATAGAAGCTCGTCTGCAATATCCGGCAGTCTGTTCGCAGAGCCGCGAGCAAGCTTCGATAGCTGCAGCTTGTCTGCATCGCTGATGAGAATGGGTGGGCGCGAAATGTCGCTGTTCATGGAGGCAGGTCCCGTACTGGATGATCTGGCAAAAAAAACAGAGCCCCGGTTTCGCTCAGTGAGCGAAGCCGAGGCCTAAGAGCCAAAGATCAGCCGGGTGAATTCCAAGACCTCAGACATTGGACGATGGTATGTTGATGCACTGGTGATTTCAATAGCGCAGTGATTCCGCCTCCTTCCAACAACTTGAAGGAACAGTCGACATTGGTGGCGCAACTTTCCCGAATTGTGCTTCGCGGAACTGCACAACATGCGCATCAAGGGCCGCCTTCCAGCGGTAGAAACTGGCCCGGCCGCTGCCGAAGTACCTGCAGGTCCGGCCGACATGCCCGGTCTCCTCGGCATGCTTCAGGATCCTCAACCTGCGCTGAATCTCGCGATCTTTCTGGGTCGTCGCAGACATCCTCCCAGCCCAATAGGGCTATCAAACGGGATGTCTCGCAAGATCGTAGATATCGCAGATATCTATGCGTCAGCACACCGGGCGCGCGGGCAAACGTCCCCTCAAGATCGGCCGGGACATGGACTGAGACACGATGCGGCCTGCCTCGTCGAGGGTGATGCGGAAGGTGCGGCCCGAATAGCTGAAGGCGAGGCAGTGCCGTCCCGCATCGGCACCCACACCCCTTTCATGGTGTCCCCTGATTGAGCCGTACCGCATCAACGCCGGCACCTCGGCAGGATCGAGACCGAAAGCGCGGCCCAGCAGAACGGCATCGACGACATAGCCGTCCGCCGTCCGGGTGATGCCGCTCACGCCGCCGTTCCCTTCGTGCCCCCCGCTGCAGCGTCACGGGCACCCTTCCTCTCACGTCGCTGCGCCTCGTGCTGCAGGACGACCCGCCAGGCTGCGCCATCCAGATCGGAGAACTGGTCGTTCCGGAGCGCCCAGAGGAAGGCGGCGAAGCCGGCGAGCCCCATGGCGAGCGAGATGGGGATCAGGAGGAGCAGGATCATGGCCGCACCTCCCCGCACCACACCGCACGATAGGCATGCCACGTGGCGTGGCCGAGCACAGGGAAGACAACCACCAGGCCGAGCAGACCCGTCGCGAGTGACAGAAGCAGGCCGCAGCTTACGATCATGCCCCAGACCAGCACGGGCAGAAGGTTCTGTGCCGTCATGGCGAAGCTCATGCCCATCGCCGTCAGCGCATCGCGGCGTTCCTCCATCATCATGGGCAGGGAGAACAGGCTGATGGCGAAGGCAAAGCTGGCAAACAGCGCGCCGACCAGCCCGCCTACCACGATCAGCGCCCAGCCGCGCGGCGAGGTGAGCACGTTGTGCAGGGCATCCGCCGCACCCGGAAAGGGGCTGAGCCCGAAGAAGAGCGCATAGAGAAGATCGGCAGCCCTAAGCCAGAACAGGACGAGAAGTCCCAGCAGCAGCCCGGCATAAGCGATCTGCCCGCCGGACTCGATGTGCGGCACGAGCGTGGCGGCCATCCCGGGCCTGCCTCCCGCCGCAAGAATATGGCTCTTGCGATAGAGTCCAAGCGCCATGAACGGCCCCACGATCAGAAAGCCCGCCATGGCCGGCAGCGCGAGATAAAGCAGGCCTGCAGCCCGCAACACAAGCAGCACGCCCGCCGAGAGGGCTAGCAGCACGAGGCCATGGCCGAGGCTGGACCACAGCCCGGTTCTGAAATCCCGCCAGCCTGCGCGCAGCCACTGGAACGCGGCGGACGGCGGAAGATGGCGGGCAAAGGCGGCCGGTGGCCGGCGCGGGGGTGTGAGACGTGGAAGTGGTTCGAGCATGTCCTGTTCCCTCAGCAATCCGGCGTGGCGGGTGCGTGGCCCGCGGCCGGCGTGACGCAAGCGGGCTGTGACTGGTACGCCACGGTGATCAAATGCACATTCGCGGCAGCGAATGCCGCAACGGCCAGGATGGCGCCCAGGATCGCGAGGCGCTTGTGCAGGCGATCCCTGGTCATGGTGCAGCCTTGGCCAGACGCGATACATAAAGTGCCAGAAGATGGATGTCGGCCGGCGCGAGGCGGCCCTTCCAGCTCGGCATAACGCCCTGGCGCCCGTTCTGCAGCGTCGTCAGGATGTCGGCGCGGGTGCCGCCATAGATCCACTGGTCATCCGCGAGCGACGGGGCGCCGGTGCCGAGCCCTCCCCGCCCGCCCTCGCCATGGCAGGCCGCGCAATTCTCGGCGAAGATCTTGCCGCCCGCACTGGCCGGATCGGCCTTGCCGGAAGACAGCGCCAGAACGTAATCGGCCACCGCCGAGATCTGCTCACGCGTCAGTATGCCGTCGCGTCCGAAGGCAGGCATCTGCGACGAACGTGTGTCGGGGTCCGTGCTGTTGATTCCGACACTCACGGTTTCCGCCACGGTTGCGGGATCGCCGCCCCACAGCCAGTCCTGGTCGGCGAGGCTGGGGAAGCCCGGGCCACCGGTACCGCCGACGCGGTGGCAGGCCGCGCAGTTGTCGGCGAACAACCGCGCCGCCGCGGGCATGGCCATGCCCATCACGGCCTCGTCAGAGGCGAGCGATGCAAAGTCGTCTCCCGCGAAGCGGCTCCGCCAGCTGGCGCGGCCGTCCGCGATCGCCTTGAAGCCTTGCACCGCTTCGCCCTCCTGCGTGAGGCCGAGAAGGCCGGGCGTGTAGCCGTGACCCGTCGGCCACGCCGGAAGCAAGATCCACATCACCGCCGAAATGACGACCGTGATCAGCAGCACGACGATCACGAAGCGCGGAAATGGCGTGTTGAGTTCGCGGATGCCATTCCACTCGTGCCCCGTGGTCTCGTATCCAGTGACGGGATCGACGATCTGCCGGTGCCCACCGCTCATGACCGGGGCCCTCCCTTAGGGCTCGTGTCGGGGGCAAGGATCGAGCGTGCCGCGCGCTCATAGCCAGCCTTGCGCGACGGGAGATAGGCGATCGCAGCCACAATCACGAAGAAGGCCATCATCCAGAACAGTCCGAATGTCTTGGCGAGGTAGACGAGCGTGTCATGGGTCATGGTCATTCTCCGTCCGCCGGCGGCTGGTCATGGGCAATCGCCGTCAGCTGTCCGAGCGACTGGATATAGGCCACCAGCGCATCCATCTCGGTCACGCGAGCCACGCTGCCGTCGAAGTCGCGGACCACGATCTTCTCGCTGTAGCGCTCCTTCACCCCGGCCGCTCCATCGCTGTCGGGCTGGGACTGCGCTTCGGCGTCGCGCTCCGCATCGGCGATCATGGCGTCGGTATAGGGCACGCCCAGCCGCCGCATCGTCGCGAGCTCCGGACCAAGACCAGACGTGTCGAGCGGCTCCGACAGCCAGGGATAGGCCGGCATGATGGAGGCCGGAACCACGGCGCGCGGATTGGTGAGATGCGCCACGTGCCAGGCATCGGTGTATTTTCCGCCGACGCGCGCGAGATCCGGTCCCGTGCGCTTCGATCCCCACAGCATGGGATGGTCGAAGGCGGATTCCCCCGCACGCGAATAGGGCCCGTAGCGGTCAATCTCGTCGGCGAGGCTGCGCACCATCTGGCTGTGACAGGCATAGCAGCCCTCGCGCATGTAGATCTCGCGCCCCGCCAGTTCCAGCGGCGTCTGCGGCCGGAGGTCGGCGGGCCGCTCGACGGTCTCGCCGATGGTGAACAGCGGCGCGATTTCGACGAAGCCACCGATCGAGGCCGCGATGATGATCCCCAGCACGAGGCCGGTCGAAAGCTTCTCGAGGTTGTAATGAAGACGCAGCATGCCGATCACTCCACGGGCATGGGAAGAAGGGGACGATCGCTGGCCGCGACCTCTCCGGTTGCCGCACGCGCCGTCGCCGAGCAATTCAGGGCGCAGAGCAGCGTGCCGGCGAGGAACATTCCGCCGCCGATCGTGCGCAGAAGGTAATAGGGCGCCATCGCCTGCAGCGACTGCAGGAAGCTGTAAGTCAGCGTGCCAGAGGGGCCGTAGCTCCGCCACATCAGCCCCTGCGTGATGCCGGCATTCCACATCGACACGACGTAGACGAGCGTTCCCGTCACAGCGAGCCAAAAGTGCCATTCGATGGCACGCGGCCAGGCCATCTGGTCGCGGCCCGACAGCTGCGGGACGAGCGTGTAGATGGCGCCGAACACGATCATCGCCACCCAGCCCAGCGTGCCCGAGTGCACATGGCCGACGGTCCAGTCGGTGTAGTGCGAGAGCGAGTTCACGGGGCGGATCGCGAGGAACGAGCCTTCGAAGGTCGAGAGGCCGTAGAACACGGCGGCCACGAACATGAAGCGCAGCGTCGCGTCGTCACGCACCTTGTGCCAGGCGCCGTTGAGCGTTGCGATGGCGTTGCCCGCCGAAGCCCAGGACGGCACCAGCAGCATGATCGAGAAGGTCATCCCCAGTGTCTGCACCCAGTAGGGCAACGCCGTGTAGTGCAAATGGTGCGATCCCACCCAGATGTAGAAGAAGGTGATTCCCCAGAAGCTGAGGATCGACAGGCGGTAGGACCAGATGGGCCGCCCCGATCGCACCGGCAGGAAGTAGTAGAGCATGCCGAGGAAGCCCGCCGTCAGGAAGAAGGCGACGGCATTGTGCCCGTACCACCACTGCACCATCGCATCCTGCACGCCGGACCAGATGGTCACGCTCTTGGCCCCGGCGAAGCTCACCGGAAGAGCGAGGTTGTTGATGATGTGCAGGATCGCCACCACGAGGATGAAGGCGAGGTAATACCAGTTGGCCACATAGATGTGCGGTTCGGCGCGGCGCGCCAGCGTCCTGATGTAGAGGACAAAATAGACAACCCAGATCACGACCAGCCAGAGATCGGCATACCATTCGGCCTCGGCATATTCCTTCGATTGGGTGATGCCCATCAGATAGCCCGTCACCGCCCAGAGGCAGAACAGGTTGAAGCCGAGGAGCACAATCCAGGGGCTCAGCTCATCCGCGAGTCTCGCGCGCGAGGTCCGCTGCAGCACGTAGAAAGACGTCGCGATCAGAGCGTTGCCGCCGAAGCCGAAGATCACGCCTGTCGTATGCACCGGGCGCAGCCGTCCGAAGCTGGTCCATGGCACGGCAGGCGTCGCTTCGGGCCAGTAGAGAAGAGCCGCGACCCACACGCCTACGCCCATGGCGACCACCGCCCAGATGAGCGTCATCGCAATGCCGAAGCGCGTCGGGTCGTCATAGTAAAACGACGCCCGCGCAGCCTCAGGCGGCGGATCGTAGACGGCGCGCGCCAGTGCGCCCGTGAGGGCGATGCCGAGCACCAGCGCCATGGCGCCATGCACGACCATCGGCCCATGCTGGGCCGCGGCGGCCATGAGGAGGCCCAGTAGCGCAAGGCAGAGCGCGAACGCAAGGCCATTGCGGCGCTGCGCAATCGAAAGAGAGGCAATCATGTTTATCGTCCAATGAAAGAAGCGCGGATCAGCAAGCGCCCGTGGCGAGCGCCGGAAGTGCGACGTCCGCGAGTGTCGATGTGTTGAGACTTTCGATGAATGAATGTTCCGCTGCACGCAGGCGTGACTTCAGCCGGCAGCAACTCTTGATGGTGCAGATGCCGCCCCCTGGCATGAAGCAGTCGACGAGCGCCTGGTCTTCCTCGAGCCAGCGCACGACGTCGCCAAGCCGAATCTTGTTTGCAGGCTTGGCCAGAGTTGCACCGCCGCCGCCGCCGCGCCGTGTCGTGACGACGCCTGCCTGCGAGAGGCGTTGGATGATCTTCGTCAGGTGATGACGCGAGATGTCGAATTCGTCGGCGAGTTCCGCGCTCGAGAAGCCGCGCGCCGGGTCGCTCGCGATACGCATCAGGGCCCGGAGACCGTAGTCGGTGAAGGACGTCAGTCGCATGAGGTGTTGGTCATATTGAATTGGTATTTACAGTACCTATTAATCCGACTAGGATCGGATGCAAGTCAAAAGCCCCCACATGTTCAAAATGTCTCACCCCTCACTGACCGCCATTGCGTCGGTTCGCCCCCACATGACCTCCGCCCTGATGGCCGAAACGGGGCTCGATGAAGCGGTGCTCACCGCGGTCGTCCACCGCTTCTATGACAGGATCAGGAACGATGGGGCGCTGGAGCCCGTCTTCGAGCGGTGGCTCGCGCTGTTCCGCGACACAGCGGAAGAATCCTGCACGCCGGCCGGGGCGGCCCACCTCAGGGAACGGGCCCGGCGCATCGCACGCTCGCTCGACATGGCGATCGAGGACAACCGCGGCATGGGCCTCTGCTCCGTCGCCGCGAAGCCGGAGGATGGCCGCCATGTCCGCTAGCTCCGCGATCGCGCTGCGCACACCGTTGTGCGATCTCCTCGGCTGCGACGTGCCGGTACTGCTCGCGGGCATGGGCGGCGTGTCGCGCTGGGAACTCGCGGCGGCCGTGGCCGAGGCCGGTGGCTATGCCATGCTCGGCATGGTGCGCGAGGATCCTGGCCTGATCGAGGCGGAGGTGAGGGCGCTGCAGACTGCAACCCGGCGGCGCTTCGCCGTCAACGTAATCCCCGCTGCCACCGATCCTGCCCTGCTCGACCGCCAGATCGGCCTCTGCCTCGACCTCGGCGTCACCGACTTCACCTTCTTCTGGGACGTGATGCCGGAGGTGGTCCGGAGGGTGAAGCGGCACGGCTGCCTCGTACTCCACCAGGTAGGCACGCCTGATGCCGCACGGCTGGCGCAGGACGCAGGCGCCGATGTCCTCATCGCGCAAGGCATCGAGGCTGGCGGCCACGTCCACGGCCGCATCGGAACCCTCGCGCTGGTCGAGGAGATCGCCGCCCGCAGCAGCCTGCCGGTGGTCGCCTCAGGCGGAATCGCCACGGGCGCGGGTCTCGCCGCGGCACTCGCGCTCGGGGCGCAGGGCGTGCAGCTTGGCACCGCCTTCCTCGCGACCACCGAGTCCTTCGCCCATGACTATCACAAGCAGCGCGTGGTCGCGGCGGCGGCGGGCGATACCGTGCTGACCGATGTCTACGTCCTCAACTGGCCCGCCCATGCAGCCGTGCGCGTGATCGCCAACAGCGTCACGGAGGGCCTCGGATTCGCCACGTTGGGCCACGACCCCGAGAAGCTGCCGCGCCAGGTGATCGCGCATGAGGCCGCGAGGCCCATCTACCGCTACAGCACCGATTCGCCGCTGCGCATCACCACGGGCGATCTCGAGGCCATGGCGCTGTTCTCCGGACAGGGCGTCTCCGCCATCACTGACGTCGTGCCGGCGGGCGTGCGGCTCGGGCGCATCATAGCCGAAGCCGAGGCCTGCCTCGCCCGGCTCGCAGGCACTCCCTCGGCAAGCACGGCGCAGACAGCATGAACGCTCCTTCCCCCGACGATCCCGCAGCCATTGCCGCGTGGCGCACGGCTGAACGCAAGCGGCTGCGCGCCGCCCGGCTTGACCTTACGGCGGAGCAGCGCGCCCTCGCGGCACAGGCCATCGCGACCGAACTCGACCGGCTTGTCGCGGGGAGGCTGGGTGATCCCGCCGGCCACGTGAACTCGGGCTATTGGCCCATCAAGGCCGAACCCAGCCTGTTGTTCTGGATGGAGGCGCTGCATGCCCGCGGCGCCCGCATCGCCCTTCCGGTGGTCGAGGCGCCTTCCGCACCGCTGGTGTTCCGCGCCTGGCACCCGGGTGCCAGGATGGAGCGCGGACACTGGAACATCCCCGTTCCTGCAGCAGACGCTGCCCGCCTCATCCCTGAGATTACGCTCGCCCCGCTCGTCGGTTGGGACCCCGGCGGCTACCGGCTCGGTTATGGCGGCGGGTATTTTGACCGCACCCTTGCCGCCCTTGCACCGAGACCCTACATCATCGGAGTCGGCCTCGACGCCAGCCGCATTCCAACCATCGTTCCGCAATCGCATGACATCCGTCTCGACGCTATTGTGACCGAAGGAGGTCGCAAGTGACGCTTGAACGCATGTCGTCATTCCACAGTCCGCGCGGGTGGCTGCGCCACCCCGACCGGCTTCGCCGCCAGCGCTAGCGCCGAGGTCGCCCACGCATTAGAATTCAGGTCGGACCACCCAATGAGGGCTGATAACATTGCGCCACCAACTGGCAGCCCTACGTCGCGCAAATGCTCGAAATCATTGACGCCAAACCTTTGCTGCGCAACACCGCCAGCGCCGAGCGGCACGGCTACGCACCCCGGCCCGACGACCGCCCGCTCACGAAGTTTGAAAACCGTGGCGCCAAACTCGGCCATGGCGTGTGGGACACGGTGTTCAAGAGGATCTGAGCAATGCACATCCCGACACGCCACGGCGTGGGCCCCACTAGCGTATTCCTGCCCGCTGGCCCTTGGCCCACTGTGCTGGACTTTTTGGTCGAGCGCATGCCCCACATCTCGCGAGAAGCATGGACCGAGCGCCTGCGCAGCCAATCGGTGCTGAACGCGGAAGGCCAACCCGTGCTGCTCACGCAGCCCTATACGCCGCACACGCGCCTGTTCTACTACCGCCACATTGAGGACGAACCGCAGCTGCCGGAGCAGGCCAGCATCGTGTTCGAAGACGACCATCTGCTGGTGGCCGACAAGCCCCATTTCATGCCCATCACACCTGGGGGGCGGTATGTGCAGCAGAGCTTACTCGTGCAACTGAAGAACCTGACGCGTTGTGACGATCTGGTTCCATTGCACCGCATTGACCGCGAAACTGCAGGCCTGGTGTTGCTGGGCAAGCGCCCGGCCGACCGCGACGCCTACCACGCTCTGTTTCGCCAGCAGCACATCCACAAGACCTATCACGCCGTCGCCCCCTTTCGAGCTGAGCTGACATGGCCCCGCACCCACACCAGCCGCCTGGTGGCGGGCGAACCCTTTTTCCGGATGCAAGAAGTGCCGGGCGATCCCAACAGCGAAACTCGCATCAGCCTGCTGCGTACCGATGGCTCTCGTGCGCTGTACCAATTGGAGCCGGTCAGCGGCAAACGCCACCAGCTGCGGGTGCACATGCTGGCGCTGGGCCTGCCTTTGGAGGGTGACCTGTTTTACCCCGAGGCGCTGCGCGGACCGGGTGCGCCGGAAGACTTCAGCCAAGCCTTGCAACTGCTGGCGCAGCGCATCGCTTTCACCGACCCAGTGACCGGCGCAGAGCGGGTGTTCGAAAGCCAGCGCAGCCTGCGCTTTTGAACGGATCAAGTGTCCGATTGGTCCGACCCCTTGCAAGTGCAGAGGCCGCGAGAGCCAATGCCGTGCCGAGCAATTCAGCGACCGGCAAACGTATGACGTTTAAAACCGCCTGACCTGATGAGATTTTGCCGGCTTCCGCGGGGTGGAGCGAGCTCCAGTGTAGTTGTTCGCAATTCTGCGCAATGGTGGAGGGAACCCAGAGATAGAAGATCGGCATGCATCTGCTTTACGCTGCGCCGCTGCTTGCGGGACCTGCCGGCCTCGGTCTGAAGCCAGGCCGACAGCTTCTCGGCAAACGCATCGAGCATGCTCGGCCGCTCCGGAACCTTGAACTTCGGCTCCACTGCGCCCGCTCGCAGATATTTGCGGATCCTATTGCGCGACAGTCCTGTCCGCCGCTCGATCTACCGCGATGATCCGAACACTGAGATGGCCGCGGAAACCTCAAGAAAAATTCTCCTGGCCCATCAAAGCCTCATATTTGGGCTTCATGCGGCGTAGCCTATAATGATCTGCCAGCATTCATGGTCGATCCTCGGAACGCGCGACAATCGACGTCAGCACCGCGACGAGATGGACAACTAAATGCAGCCGCTCAACAGGCATACTGCTGAAAACACCCTTGCCGTGGTACCTCAGCGAATTTTCACGACTGTCTTCATCAAGACTGTCTGGTACGGGTTCCAGGTCGACAGCGTGAAATATAGGCTCATTGTCCCATTGTCGTTGAGCTTCTGGTAGTTGCTCGGGAGAAGGAAAGGCGCGTATTCGCCTCCGACGTTACGCCGTCCTGGGCGGCTTGGGTCCCACTGGGGAACGCGTTTCTCCTCTTCGAAGGGATTGGACAGTCCCGCGGCGCAAACGGCGATATCAGCAGGAAGATGCATATATTTGCAGTAAGGATTCTCCGTGTCGTTGGACATCATCACTTTGGTTGGAGATGACCACGGACCCCATGGGTCTATGGCCGACCGCAAGAACACGCCACGGATTGCCTTTGAGGCGATCGAACAGGTATAGAGCGCCAGCCAGCGGTTCACACTTGGAACGAAACGCACTGAGTAGTAACCGAGACATTTATGGGGGCCACCCCACAGGGGAATGGATTTTGCTTCGTCAGTTTTCCAATCAGGTCGCCCATCCTTAAGCCCAGCGAAATAGAGAAATTTGCTGGGCTTGTATGAAACGGCTGCCAGCAAGTTCGAAGGCGTGCTGCCGAGGGTGGTCTCGATCGGGATCAACCACCGATCGTAATCCGACCAACCGACCTTCTGAAAGCCGGAGAGAGGCTGCGGTGCCTCGATGCCCGTGGTGATCCGGTGTGCCACGACCCGACCCTCACCCTTGACCGTATAGATCGTGTCGCCGATTGCGAAAACCCAGCGGTCCTCAGGAGTGCCCGGCGGGGTTGTCCCAGAGATAAGAGTATCGGGGTTAGCCGGATTTGAGAGCATTGTAGGCGTGCCGAGTGCGTTGCCTTCTGGACCGAGCATTGGATGTGCATAGACAATTCCACGCTTGGTAATCACGACGATCCGGTCGCCTACTACCAGAACATGGTTGTCCTCGGGCCTGGATGCGACCGGAAACATCGACCAGAACAAAATTGGCGCTTCCACATGATCGGTGATTTTATGTGCAAAGACGCGCCCATCGTTCGTAATCACCAACACGCGTCCACGTTTGGAATCTGGTACCACCCAGCGATCCTGCGGGTTGGCTCCGACTAGGGGGATGTAACCATCGGGCTGGACACGGGGCGGAACATAGGTGTAGGCGCCAACACCGCTGAGGCTGATCGTCTGATACCAGACATGGCCGTCACTGCGAATGACGAGAGCTTTGTCGCCCAGCCCGATGATCCGCTTGTCTTCCGGGGCGAGGCCTATCGCCGGACCGGAAAGTGCGACGGGGTTGCCGACTGAGGTGGCGCCGAGGACGTGCGCGAAGGCCGCCACCCCATCGACGCTCGGGACCTTCCCCCATACATTGTCGGCCCTGCTTATCGCGAGGTAGGGATAACTGCTGTTCCACTCTTCCCCGGGCAAACGTCCTGCGCCGAACGCGAAGACGACTTTCCTTCGCCAAAAAGTGAGCGGATAGTTCAGGCTGACTCCGACGGATTGAACACTCGGTGCAACGAACTGAAACAATGTCGTCGAGAAATGGTAGATTTCGTCGAAGGTCGCGCCCCCGTCACGAGATAGCGCCAGCGCCGTCTTCCCGCCGAAGGAATGATCGTCGTGCGCGCAGCCCGACGGGCTTGCGCATTCAACAGGCCACGACTTCCGCGTAATGAACCCGTAGATATTCGACCCGGCCGCGAACCCACTAAAGACTCCTTCCTGACGCGGCATGGTCCTGCCGTTCAAAAATGTTGACCGCCGCTTACCCGTCTCATCAGCTGCCACTGCGAGAGGCAGGCAGGAGGCAGGATTGGATCCGGCGGGAGCGGAGGCCCAACTCTCCGAGGAATCCCCGTGGGTATCGAGCCAATCCCAATAGTTGTCGGGATCTGTCAAAACCTGCGGGTCCGGTCCCGTATAGTCCTTCCAACGTCCGACAGCGTTCGTCGCCTCTAGTGGAGGGAATACCGAAATTGAATTATTTCGAACCCCGCAGGCACCCGGGTCACAGCGGTCGGAATTGAAATCGCGGGTATCGCCGAACATGAAATTCAGCCGATTGTCGTAATCGAAAGACCAGCCTATGTCGGTGCCGGTGAGACCGCGGCTTCCCCCACCTATAACCATGCCAGTTGGTGACCGGGGATCTTGCCGATCTACATTGCCAGTCAGTTGGCAAATCTTGGCAGTCCGCTTGAAGACGGGTGAAAGAGGTGGCTGCGCACTTGCATCATACGCAAGGCCGGCAGCCCCCCAAAACGTAACGACGAGACTAATGATGTAGCGCAGTTTCCGTCCCATGACGCAGCTCCGTGAAACAGAGTGAGGTCAAACCTGTCAAAACAAGAAATGGGCTGAGGACATGTCTAACAAAGTCGCCTTTGTCCCACAAGCACGTCATTTGGCTCGCCTTGTGAGATGAGGGCGATGCGGAAATTACGGCCAAACGGCACACTGCGAACGTCTCAACGCAGATGGCGAAGCGCTCCACTTTCAGCATGATCGTCATGCGGGATGACCCACGCCCCAATGGCCTGACGCTCTAGGTGTACAGTCCCGGCATTTGATGGAACGGATCTAGATTGAATCGTTCTGGCTGTGCTGTCCAGGACTTGCAGATGAACTTGTAGGGCGTGAATGTCCACATCTTTGGCCAGCGATTGACCGGGGAAGCAGTCTCACTCATCGTGAAAGAACAGGTTGCTGCCATTGGCCCTCCGATTGCATCGCGGGGGGGGGCGCAAGTCCGATTATGACTCGCAGTGATGGCAATGGTCCCAGTTAGAGCATGCGCGACGGGACTTGGCTGGGAGCCGGAGAAATTTCATAGTGGACGCCGCAGCACAGGTTCACGGCGAGCAGTCAATTTGCAGCAGGTTTCTAGCGAACACCGCGAAACATCTCATTCACTTTGCATTTCGTAACAACATTATTGTTGCAGTCATCCCGTGACCGCATATTTGGCCACGCCATCCAAACCGCCGAGTGCTTGGGATGTTCTCATGCGGCGAACAAGGACGCTGCCGACGGAGAATATCTCGCGACTTTTTCGGGATCAAGTGTCACGCCGATGCCGGGGGCCATTGGAATTTCCAGATAGCCGTCAGCATCGAGCTTGAACGGTGTCGTGAGCAGTCCGTCGACATAGGCGCTGCCACCGATGAATTCCACAATGTCGGTGTGGGGCATAGCCGCCGAGATCTGTAAATCCGCAGCTACCCCGATGGCCGTGTTCCAGCCGTGACCAATGTAGCGTATTCCGAATTCCTCGGCCATCCAGGCGATGCGTCTCTGCTCGCTGATACCGCCAACCTTGGTGGCATCGGGCTGAACAATGTCGAAGGCGCCCCGCGTTAGCCATGTCGTAAATGCCTGCCGCCGCGTGAGGACTTCTCCACCGGCGATCGGCACCGGGCTTTGCCGGCGCAGTTCGATGAAATCCTCCAGAGCATCGGGCCTCAACGGCTCCTCGAACCAGCCCACATTGTAGTCAGCGAGCATCTGCGCGGTGCGAATGGCCCAGCGCAGGCCTTGCGGCCAGAAGGCATCGCTGCCACCTGCGTCGACGAAGAGCTTGGTGTCGTCTCCGAAGCCTGCGCGCGCGGCCTTGACGATCGCCTCGTCAAGCTTGCTGTCGTCGCGGCGGCCAAAGGGTCCCCAGCCTATCTTCAGCGCATGAAAGCCCTGGCCTTTTGCATCCGCGGCGACGTCTCGCATCAAGCCGGGTTCTTCCATGAGCACAGAACAGTACGGCATGGCGCGCCGGCGATAAACCCCGCCCAGCAAACGTGCCACGGGTTGGTCAAGGGCCTTCCCGAGCAAATCCCAGAGAGCGATGTCGATGCCACTGATCGTATGCGTAAGAGTGCCCCCACGCCCCATCCAGAATGTATTCTGGTGCAGCTTCTCGGTGACCCTCTCAGGCTCAAGGGCATTTTCGCCGAGATAGAGTGGTTCGAGCAGCTTCAGGGCCGCCTCCACTAGGCCCCCATTGGTGAAGACGCTTCCATATCCAATGATGCCTGACTCCGTGTGAACGGCAATGAGAGTGTGAACCGAATCTTCCGGTCTGATCTCGTTTGTCCAGCCGCCCTTGGGGGATTCTCCCATCAAGGGGGCGAAGGCAATCTTCCGGATTGCGAAGTCTTTCGTATTCATCAGTTGCCCCACTTTACCGCATGACCCGTTTCAGGAAATTTCGTGTGCGTTCATGGCGGGGCGCATCCAGCACCTCAACCGGTGGCCCCTCCTCTACAACCGCACCTTGATCGATGAAGATCACGCGGTCAGCAATTTCGCGCGCGAACTTCATCTCGTGCGTGACGATGATCATCGTCATCCCCTCGCGGCAAAGGTCTTTCATCACTTCCAGGACCTCGCCGACGAGCTCCGGATCAAGCGCGCTTGTCGGTTCATCGAAGAGCATGGCCTTGGGAGACATGGCAAGTGAACGGGCAATTGCAACGCGCTGCTTCTGTCCGCCCGATAGCTCATCCGGGTAATGTCCGGCGTGATCGGCGAGGCCGACGCGTGCCAACATGTGGTTCGCAATTGCCTTTGCCTCACCTTTCTCTAAGCCGAGGCCATAGATCAAACCTTCGGTCACATTGCCGAGCGCAGTGAGATGCGGAAACAGCGCGAAGTCCTGAAACACCATGCCCAGCTTGCGCCGAACCTTCGATATTCGAGCCTCGGCATGGAGGCGCGCCTTGCCGTCGACAATGTCGTAGTAGGCGATCTCACCCTCGATGATGATTTCGCCTGAGGTGGGTTGTTCAAGCAGATTGATGCAGCGGAGCAATGTGGACTTGCCGGAACCGGAAGGGCCGATGATGCAGGTCACTTCGCCAGTCGCGAACGTTTCGCTGATGCCACAGAGAACCTCGTGATTGCCAAACCTCTTTCTGATGTCGACGAGCCCTATCATACCGAGCGCGACCGGAAGCCGTGCTGGGTGCGTTGCTCAAGCCAGCGAACAAAGAGAGCCGCGGGATAGCCGACGGAAAGGTAGAGGATGGCAGTGACGGTATAGATGGTGAAGTATTGATAGGACCGCGCCGAAATGATCTGTCCAGTGAACGTGAGTTCCTGAACAGTGACTACAGAAGCGAGTGCCGTATCCTTGAACAGCGAGATGAAATAGTTGCCGAGCGTGGGCGTGACGATCCGCAGGGCCTGAGGCAAAATGATACGCTGCAGGGTGCGGGCCTTGCTCAGTCCGATGGTCGCCGCTGCTTCCCATTGGTTCTTAGGAACGGCCAGAATACCTCCGCGATAGACCTCGCTCATATAAGCTGTGTAGTTCAGGGTCAGGCCGAGGATGGCCGCGAAAAACGCGCTGAGATTCAGCCCAATGCTCGGGAGGACGTAGTAAATATAAACGAGTTGCAGCAGGAGCGGTGTGCCGCGAATAACCTCGACATAGAATGACGATATGGCGCGAATGACGCGATAGGGCGACATGCGGCACAGAGCGACCGGGATTGCCAGCCCGAGAGACAGCGTGATGACGATGAAGGTCAGAATGACCGTCATCAGCAGACCATGAAGCAGAGCGCCGCCGTAGTCGCGGATGACGTCGACGTTGAAGAACTCCATTCCGGCTCTTACCCCTTCTGGTGGCTGATGGCCGGACGCTGCCGGCCATCACGCATGCTTTCGGAATCAATTCGGAGATTAGTTCAGAGGGAAGTATGTGAGGTTCCGGTTGCTCAGACCATACTTCTTGAGGATGACGGAAACTACTCCGGCCCCCCAGAGCTCGTGCAGAGCGACGCTGTAAGCCATGCGGAGCTGACAATCGGCGGGCCGCACGGCGTAGCGCGCGTAACCGTATCCATATTTGAAGATGAGATCTTCAGGCACGGCAACGCCGGGAATGATTTCAATTGGCGATTCGGCATTGGCCTTTATGTAATCGAGGACTTTGACATCATCCTCAAGGATGACATCGACCTTACCAGTGCTGACGCCTGCGAACTCGGCAGCATCTTCCTGGAAAGGCGTCACTTCAACGCCAATCGTGCGCAGATATTCATCGGCCGCCGATCCCGCGATGGCCCCGACTGCTTTTCCCTTGAGATCATCGAACGATTTGATGCCCTTGGGATTTCCCTTCTGTGTAACCAGGGCGGGACCGTACCACCAAGCCGGACCAGTGAAGGATACGACCTTGAGGCGATCTGGAGTCTGGTGAATGTTCGAAGAGACGACGTCGATGCGGTTCGATAGCAACATCGGGATGAGCTGACCGAAGGGAGCTACTTCATACTTGATGTTGTTGATACCGAGCCAGTGCAGAGCGGCCTCGTTGATCTCAACATCAAGACCGTCAGCTTTCTTGGTGTTGGGATCGAGATTGGAATAGGGCGGACTTGGGCTGATACCCAGGGTGATGCCATCCGAAATGGCCTTGCTGAGCGAGCCGTCTGTGCAATTCTCAAAATTGGCCTTGCCCTCGATCTGCTGGGCAACGGCGGGTGTCGCAATCAGCATGAAAATCGCGGCAACCATACCTCTCTTCGTAAGCATGTTTTCACTCCCTTCGCGTGCCCTTTTTTGAATGATCCCGGTTCGCTCTGCATCCTGTCCAGTCCCAGACCAGTGATCCAAGAGCAATATCCGACAACGGGGCGGAGAGCCGCTTTCGACCGCCCGTGCTTTCATTTATCATATTTTATATGAGTCACAACATCAATTCATGTTAGCCACTGCAGAATGTCACGCACGCTGGCACCTACTCCTCCGTGTCGATCTATGATATGTATTTGGCCGCATGGCGTGCCTGGATATTTGGAAAGCGATCAATTTTCCAGCGCCCGTCTCTTTATTTATCATACTATATGATCTATTCTGCCCGAACAGACGATGCAGGCCAGGTTTCGGCTGTTGCGGGTTCATGGAGCCCGCCGTCAGCTGCAACCTGTTCAAGGACATTCATCCGGCTCACAAGGGATGCACTCGATGAAAATTGAAACGGTCGATTTTTATTATTTGGCGATGCCAACGATTACGACCGAAGGCGACGGAAGCCAGGACGCGCTGCTTGTTCGGGTTGAGGCAGGTGGGCTTGTCGGATGGGGCGAGTGCGAAGCATCGCCTTTGACTTCGATTGCTGCCTATGTGGCGCCCATGTCCCACGGTGCCTGCCGGCCGGTGCGGGCGTCTGTCGAAGGCCAGGAATTGTCTGCGCCCGCCGACATTGCCCGCATTGCACGCGTGATCGAATGGGACAGCATGGATCTCCTGCAGGCGCCGCATACATGGTCCGGAATCGAAATGGCTTTGTGGGATATTCTCGGCAAGGCGGTTGGTGAGCCGGTCTGGCGGCTGCTCGGCTACAAGAGCGCCGCTAGGAAGCTTCCCTATGCCTCGGTTCTGTTCGGTGACACGCCTCAACAGACACTTGACAAGGCCAAGGCTATTCGCGCGGATAAATTCCGCGCTGCTAAATTCGGCTGGGGACCGATCGGCCGAGGCACAGCCTCCGATGATGCTGACCAATTTGTTGCAGCCCGCGAGGGTCTGGGACCCGATGGCGTGTTGCTCATTGATGCCGGACAAATCTGGGGCGAGGATGTTGACGCAGCTGCCGCGCGGTTGCCTGCTCTGAGGCACGTGAAGGCCCATTGGCTGGAGGAGCCGTTCCACGGCAGCGCCTATGAGGCATATGCTGCTCTCGCTGCAACGTCAGGCGCTGTCAAACTGGCGGGTGGCGAAGCAGCGCACAATGTCTACATGGCGCGGCATACGATTGACTATGGCAAGGTCGGATTCATTCAGATCGATTGCGGCCGAATCGGCGGAATCGGTCCTGCTAAGACCATCGCCGATTATGCAGCCCAACGCGGCGTGACCTATGTGAACCACACCTTCACGTCTCACTTGGCGCTGTCAGCATCGTTGCAACCCTATGCCGGCCTGAGAGATCACGTGATCTGCGAATATCCCGCAGCGCCCAAGAAGCTTGCGCAAGACATCGCCGCTAATCCGATCCTTCGCGACGCAGATGGCGAAATATCGTTGCCTGACCGGCCCGGCCTCGGTATCGAGATCGACACGCGCGCAATCACTAAGTATCTTGTCGACGTCAATATTTCTGTAAATGGAAGTACATTGTTTGCTTCAAAGCGCTTCATCTCGACTTGATGCTTCTGCATCTACGCCTGATATGTGTTTTCTGGATGTGTGAATGACGAGACCAACCTCCAAACTTGTCGTCTGGAACCGCAGATCGCATGCCGATATTGTCGGGTTGAAATCGAAAGGCATCCAGGGAAGGGTCATCAATACTCTGGGCGAACATATCGTCCGTGGATTTTATCCACCAGGCAGTCTTCTGCCTCGCGAAAGCGCATTGATGGAATCCTACGATGCCAGCCGGACTTCGATCCGTGAAGTCATCAAGGTTCTGTCGGCGAAGGGCTTGGTCGAGACGAAGCAGAAGATAGGTACCCGCGTCCTCGATCGCAGCAGCTGGGACATATTCGACGCAGACGTTCTGCTCTGGCATCCCTTCGATACCGCGGAACATGACATCCTGCGCGATCTGATCGAGATGCGGCAGTTCGTCGAACCACCGGCCGCACGGTTTGCCGCCACCCGGGCGACGCTCGACGATATCGAACAGATCCGCTTGTGCTGCGACGCGATGCACAGGTCGATGAACGACATGGTCGCCTACGCCGACGCTGATGTGCAGTTCCATATGGCGGTATTTCGCGCCTCCCACAATTCCATGCTGGATCGCTTCGGCCATATCGTCGCGAGTTTCCTGAAACTCAGTTTTCGAATTCAGCAAGAGGCACTCAGCGAGAGCGAAAATCCGATCGAGGACGACTGTGCCAATCACCTGAAGATCTACGAGGCAATCAATCGCAGCGATCCCTCTGCGGCCGAGGATCTCATGCTGAAGGTCGTTCTTCATGGCAAAGCTTCGTTGCAAAAGGCGCGAAGGCAGATCAAATTTTAGGGCGGCGGTCTATTACTGCTGCTTGAGCAACAGTTCCGCTCGCGATTGGCGCTTCGCTTGAAGCGCGGATGGAGATACCTGTCAGTTTGACCTGTCCTTCGATAATGCCGACGGAAGGTTCACATGCTTACCCGCGAGCGTGTTCGGCCGTAACCGGTCGTCGACCGCAATATGCAGATCAGCCGGCAACAAGAATTCATACAATATTGGGCAATGGGTTCGGCGGCTTGCAACAGGCAATCGCCAGCTTCGCACATGGTGTGCAGCCGTCGCGAGATCATGATTCCACCCACTGCAAAACGAAGTGGTTGCTCCGTTTCGTCTAGCCGCTCAAAATCGTGATACCGGCCCGCAATTTGACCTCAGTCCTATTGAGTTCGAAAGAAAGACTGGGTTAACTTAAGTGCCTGTCCACGGAACCGTCAGCAGGTCAAAAACGAAGCTGTTGTTGCGGCGGCCAAACTGCATCAGTCTCGTGACATATTCGGCGTGCATGTCGGCAAATTTTTCGGGTGGGACGCTATCCTGGATTTGCTACCATGCAACATGTCCGTCGTCAGATAACTTGAGACTGATGGCTGCATGATCGAAGAGAGGATCTGGCGCATCTGGGTTTGATGTTATGCGGCCTGGCCGCGGTGTTGCAAGCGTCTGGTTTTGATAGTGTCGCGTTTGATCCTTTCTCTTTCCAACAGGATAGTTTGACCTCTTCCGAAGTAAACGTCCGCCGGGGTGAAGTTAGCGATGCTCTCGTTGTATTGGAGGTGGTTATCTCATTCCTCTTCTCCCCATCCGCGATCATGCCTTTTTTGAGCAGACGGTCTTCCAGGGTGAGGTCCGCCACCAGGAGCCTCAGGTCGCGGACCTCACGCCGCAGCTCTTTCACGTCGGGTGTAGTCGCCGACCGTTCAAAATAGCGAAAGGCCGAGGCTGTCACTGTGAGGTACTCGCTATTTGCATCGGACCGTGGGCGCCCGCTATCGGAAATACCGCCCGTCGATTTCCGCCTCCCACGGCTTTGGCCGACCAGGAACATCGACGGCGATGCGACAACGGGCCGAGGGCGTCAAGCCGAGTTCGACCATGAACCGCGCCATGAGTTCGAGCTGCTTGTTGGCAATGGTGAGCCAGGGGTTCTGCTGCAGGTAGCCTGATGGCATCTTGAGAATGGCTGGTGTTTCCTTGAGCTTCCTTTCTGCCTCAACCCAACGGCCATAAGCCTGACAGTAGGCGGCGAGCGCGGTGCGATCGAGGCTGTTGAGAAGCCCGATGTCATGAAGCTGACGAGCCAGACGCTTCCACTCGGCCTTGGCTGACGGGCAGAGGTGGGCTGGGCAGGTTGGGAGCGCGATGGGCGGTTTGGCTTCCCGTGCATTGAGCGGGCGCTTGCCAAGATTGCCGGTGATGACCTTGAGATGGGTCGGTTTCGGCCGCCTGCCCTTCATGGCAGGTCCCTTGCAGGTTCATATCCCTGCAAGCGGCATTGATCGCGACGGAACCGGATGAACAGCCGACGGAGAACATAACTTCGAGCAAGCGACATTGCACTGAACGCAACGGTCATGACGAGGTTCTGGCGGGCGGTTGCCACGATGCCCAGAACCATGAACAGAACCCGTTGCAGGACGAAGGACAGGATCAGACCCGCCATGACATTCGTGCCGGCTTCAAGCAACGAGGCGCAGCGCGACTGCATCACGTGCTACTTCCGGTACAGTGCATGGTGTTGAGGCCATTCGCAGGCTGGCGATCGGCCTTGATCGCCGCGAAGCTGCGCAGATCTCCGAACATACTCTTTCCAGGGTCATGACCACGTCTTCCGCTCGGTAGCTGAAGCGTGGGTCGATGACTGGCGAGAACTTCGAGAAGATGTCAACAGCTGTGAGCACCCTGAGTTTGTTGCCGAGTGCCAATTGGTCGTGCACGAAGTCCATGGCACAGGTCTAGTTCGGCCGTGAGGCTGGGCAACGGTCCTCCCTGAGCTTGGCCTTGACCCGCCGCTTCGGCGATTTGGCCCGTAATTGCAGACCTAATTCGCTGTAGATGCGTCTTGTTCGCTTGATGTTGATCATCCAGCCCTCCCGCCGCAAAACGACCTGCACACGCCTGTACCCGTAGCGCATACGTGTCTCAGTGATCTCCTTGATGCGCTTCTCAACCGCGGCCTGGCCACGCCGGCGGGATTTGTAGTGATAGGTGGATTTACCAACCGCGAGAACCCGGCAAGCCCGCCGGATCGACACGTCCCACTCACTGCAAACCTTGCTCACCAGCTGGCGCTTGTGGTCAGGCCTCAGAGTTTTCGGCGCAGCACATCCTGCAGCATGGCCTTGTCGAGGGAGAGGTCCGCAACCAGCTTCTTCAGTTTGGCGTTCTCGTCCTCAAGCATCTTGAGGCGCCGCATCTCGTCGGGCAGAAGCCCGTCGTACTTCTTCTTCCAGTTGAAGTAGGTCGCCTCCGAAATCCCGGCCTTGCGGCAAATCTCGGCTACCGGGTGCCCGTCGGCCCCCTGCTTCAGGATGAACGCCTTCTAGGCGTCCGTGAACTTTGATGCCTTCATCGTTTCCACTCCTCCCAGCCAGGGAGATTACAGCGGAAAACTCCAGTTATGGATGGCCCAGTTTATTGGGGGCAGAGCACTTCAAGTCGGACCACTTCAGTGGGGGTGGATCAGGGGAGCATCAAGGAAAACTACAAATCCGTGAGTGCCTTCCGCGACTCAGACGATAGAGGAACAGCGGTTCGCGAACTGCGGGCCACTGCTACATGAACAAACTGCTACATGAACAAAATGCCCGCACGCCACCGCCAGAGCTTACCCTCTGCAAAACACGCCTATTGAGTAAGTGACCGACGTCCGCCCAATTCGATCTGCCTTGATTCCGACTTCCAAAATAGCAGGATGCGAAACACTCTCAAAATAAGTGCACCCACTATCGACCACCAAGTATATGACTTCTGCATCAATCGGGTCGAACAGACCTTGGTCGATCAGCCACTGCGCAACAGTGGTATCAAAGAAGGAATAGTACACCACATTATTGATGTACCCATAGATATCATCATCAATCCAGCGCGTGGCAATTTCGGTGAAGTGCCACCAATTACTACGATGCGGGTGCTCGACTTTCACTCCCTCAATTCCAGCGCGGCAATCAAAGCATCTTCCTGCCGCCATCTACAGGAATGATAGCACCAGTAGTGAATGTAAGATGCTCGGCTGCGGCGAGAACTGCTGAAGCCACCTCCTGCGGTTCGGCCAATCGTCCAAGAGGAGTTCGGGCAGTCTGTAACTCTCGCCATTTTTCATCGAGCCCCTGTACGAACTCTGTGGCAACTAGCCCTGGTGATACTGAGACTACTCGGATTCCCGGAGCGAAGGCTCGGGCCATGGAAATCGTAAGGTTATCAACGGCCGCCTTTGATGCACAGTAAGCAATGTTGCTGCCCATACCCGTGACGCCAGCAATCGACGAGATGTTCACGACCACCGCCTTGCTGGCAGCACGGAGCAGCGGCATAAACACCCTTGCACTAACGATAACGCCCCGAACATTCACATCAAGAATTCTGGAGATGAGTTCATCGTCTAGTGCGTCGAGATCATCATGCGGAACGAATCGGGTTACGCCAGCTGCATTCACCAGCAGGTCGACACAGCCATATAGCTCCGCCACATTCCGGGCTGCGGCCGCCATAGCGACTGAATCGGTTACAGGCATGGCAATGGCTTGATGACGACCTTCCGGCAATTGGTTGACGATGCGGGCTGCCACGTCGGCCGATGAATTGTAGCCGACGACGACACGATAACCTTCCTCGGCCAGCGCAAGGCAGATGGCGGAGCCGATGCCGCCCGCACCTCCAGTTACGACAGCGGTTTTGGGAACAGCCGCGGCCATGCCATTCTGACTCATGTATCGGATTGCGTATTCTTGTGCCGCAGCAGCGCCATGAGCCTCCGGTCACGCCAGGCGGAACGCTCCGGCAGTTGATCAATCGCCAGCTTCTGGCGCCGCTCGGCTTCGACACGCCCTGCAAGATCCTCGTTCCAGGGCTTCGGATTGCTCCGCGCCTTCGCAATGCTGTGATAGAGTGGACCTAGCCGTCGCGCATAGTCAGCAACACCACCCGGCGCATTGAGGTCGATGGTCTCGAAGGGACCCATGAAGCACCATCTGAAACCCAGCCCATGGGATACCGTGAGGTCGATGTCCTCGACGCTGGCATAGCCTTCCTCGAAGAGCGCCCATGCCTCGTTCAGAAGCGCACCCTGCAGCCGGTTGAGGATGAAACCCTCGACCTCACGGTTCACCACGATGGGCACCTGCCCAACCATGTTCATGAACCTGCGGGCCGCCGGCACGATGGCCGCATCCGTCCAGGGCGCCGGAACGAGTTCGACGAGAGGAATGAGGTGCGGCGGATTGACCGGATGCACGATCAGGAACCGCTCGCGGTTCGTCGCATGCTCGATGAAGGCGGAGGCGGGAATCCCCGAACTCGAACTTCCCACCACCGCGCCCGTCTTCAGCAACGGGCCGATAGCATTGGCGATCTCCGTCTTGGTGTTCACCCGCTCGAAAACCGACTCCTGCACGTAGTCGGCATCGGCCACGGCTTCAGCAAGCGTCTCGACAACCCGCATGCGGCCTAACAGTTCCGCGACATTGTCGAGCAGCCCTGCGGCCTTCATATCGCCAAGGCTCGCCGAGAGGCGGCCGAGTGCGGCCGCCCGCGCTTCCATGCTGGCGTCATAAATCGTCACCGGCAGGCCGGCCCTGGAAAACACAATGGCCCAACCAAGGCCCACCAGCCCGGCACCCACCACCGCAACGCTGCGGACGCTGTTCTCCGCCATCACTTGACCCGCGACTTCTCGTTGTCGGCCAGGCATATCTCGGTGATGCGCAATCCGTCTTCGGTGATGCGCGATGGGAAGCGGTCCTTCAAGCGTTCCTCATGGATGGGAATGACGCGCTTCGAATCATACTGCACCGCCTTCATCATCTCCTCAGTCGCCATGACCAGGTTTTGCTGGCTTCCGACCGCGAGGCCAACGGGCACATACATCTGGTCGACATCGACGACGCCTCCTGGCCCGTCGATGTTCTCGAAGACATAGACGAGGTCTCCGGCCAGCACCCAGCCGTCCTTCGAGTCGGACTTACCGTCATTGCGCACATGCACCCACTGCGATGCGAAGGTATGACTGTCGAGGGCCACATGGAGGTCGACGCCGGGCAGGACGTCGCTGACATTGCCATTGATACACTTGAGGCGTTTGTCTCTTGCCAGCTCGACGCCGCGGATGATGTCGCCGGGATCGACGGCCACCATCATCCAGCGTAGCCTGTCCGGCAGCGACATGGCCCACACCCATTTTGCGAGCTCCTGCTCCTGAATGTGGAAGGTTGCATTGGGAAAATCCTCGACATTGCCGAAATGGTCGAAGTGAGCATGTGTGATAAAGACGTTCTGCACGTCCTCCGGCGTCAGTCCAATACCCTGAAGCACGGTCCGGGGGTTGCGCCAGTTCTCGACTCCGAACTTATCCCCGAGGTGCTTGCCATAGGCCTTGTCATTGTAGCCCACGTCGACCATGGCGACCTGGCCTTTGCCCTTGATCACCGCATAGCAATAGGGAAGCTTCAGGTAGCCCTGATTGTGTGCACCATAGAGGACGCCACTCTTATGGTACTTGCTGACATAGCAATACTCCAGAACCCAGATCGAATAGTCTGACATCGTTACCTCCCTCTATTCATTGTCATGACGGATGGCTGAGCGCCATTGCAGCTGCAGCAGGCCTGGCTAAAGTCGACCATGCTCCGACCGCGGCTGGGTTCAGCCATTCTCTGCAGTAGGTTGTAGGCCGTCTTTAGGCGCGTTAGCGCCGAGCCAATCTCGAACGTGGTCGCTGTTTCGGCCGAAGAACGCAGCGCATTGATCGCTTGACCGATGTGCTCCGCGATCCCCGGGTAGGCCGCCACCGCAGCCGGATTGCGGAGCTTCGGCTTCACCTCTTCGATGGCAGCGGAAACTTCGCGGAGCCTTTCGACTGCGGTCATCAGCGTCGGCGCTTCCACAATTTCCCGCCTCGCACTCACTTCCGCCAGCAGCAGCAGCCCGGCGACCTGGCCGATCAGACGCTTCAGCTCATCGAACGGCCGGCGAAGCCTCGCGTCGTCCTCCTCGTAGAGCGGAGAGAGGTCTTCACCGGGCAGTGCCGCAGCCTCCGGGCGGATCGCCTCGCAGTCCGGACGGTGCAGAGTGATGAACCGGTCCAGCAATTTCAACCCTGGTTCCTTCATGCATTCACTCCTCTCGTCGTCGTTTCGCGTTCGATGAGCTCACCCGGGATACGCTCAATCCGCGGTTTCAAGGCCTTGCCCTGGCAGAGCTTCTTGACGAGATCGATCGTGAAGGCGCACATCTTCTCGACAGGCTGCCTCACGGTTGTCAGTGCATGGGAGGGCCATGAGGCCATCGAAATTCCATCGAATCCCACGACCGATATGTCGCCGGGGATAGCGATGTCGTACTCCCGGCGCAGGCAGTCCATGAGGCCGATCGCCAAAATGTCGTTGGCGCAGAATATCGCGTCGGGCGGTTGCGGGTCATTCATCAGGACATGTGCCGCCTGATATCCACCGTCATAAGAAAAATATCCGGCATCGAACCTGCGGGGGGCCGGAATTCCCCGCTCGACGCACCGCGAAGAGAAGCCCTCCCAGCGGTCGATGTTGGTGGATGTATCGGCGCGGCCAGCGACGAAGGCGAGCTTGCGGTGGCCAAGGCCGATCAGATGGTCCGCGACCAGAATTCCGCCGCCGACATTGTCGCATGTGACGCCGAGCGCGCGCGCATCGGCGGGGCGGCGGTTGAAGAACACAACGGGCGTCCCCGCATTCCGGCAGGCCTCGATCGCCTCCGACGACAGCACGGCAGCGAGAACGACAACCACGTCCGGCTGGTAAGACAGGAGCAGCCGCAGTTGATCGTCGGCATCCTCGGAGGAATCCGCCACTGTCAGCATGACCTTGAGGTCGATCGACTGAAGGCCGGCCGTGAGCTTGGTGAGAACTTCGGGATAGAACGGGTTGGTGATGTCCGTGACGAAGATGCCGACGATGCCTGTGCTCTTGGTGATCAGGCTGCGCGCCATCGGGTTTGGCGCATAGCCTAACTCTGCGGCCCGCTTCAAGATCGCGTCCCGTGTGGCGGGCGCGATGACTGCATCTTTGTCGAAGGCGCGCGACACCGTCGATGTGGATAGACCGAGGTCTTCCGCCAAGTCCAGCAGGGTGACGCGCCTCTTCCTTTGCCGCCGTTCGGTCAGTGTCGCCATGTCACCACGTCTCCCCAAGATTCAGATGACAACCCATGGTAGTGAATCACTGCACCATTCTCAATCCTGTGTCGGCCTATTGCGCGGCCGTCGCATAGGGGATGTTCCTCCTGCCATAGCGCCTGACCCGTATGTTCGCCTGCTCGGCATGGCCCACGAAGCCTTCCAGCATGCAAAGCCTCGAGCAGTAGGCACCGATCATCGCGGAGGCTTCGTCCGTCAACACGCGCTGGTAGGTGCAGGTCTTCAGGAACTTGCCGACCCACAAGCCGCCGGTGTAGCGGGCTGCCTTCTTGGTGGGCAGCGTGTGGTTGGTCCCGATCACCTTGTCACCGAAGCTCACATTGGTGCGGGGCCCCAGGAACAGCGCGCCGTAATTTGTCATGTTGTTGAGGAAGTAGTCGGGATCGGACGTCATGACCTGGACGTGCTCTGAGGCGATCTCGTCGGCAACTTTCAACATCTCCTCGACGGAGTCGCAGACGATCACCTCGCCGTAGTCGCGCCAAGCCTGGGCAGCGATTCCCGCGGTGGGCAGGATCTTCAGGAGCCGCTCGATCTCCATCATGGTGCTCTGCGCCAGCTTCTCCGAATTCGTGAGCAGGATGGCCGGCGAGTTGGGACCGTGCTCCGCTTGCCCCAGGAGGTCAGTGGCGCACATCTCGCCATCGACGGTATCATCGGCAATCACCAGCGTCTCCGTCGGTCCCGCGAAAAGGTCGATGCCGACGCGGCCATAGAGTTGTCGCTTGGCTTCCGCAACATAGGCATTGCCGGGTCCGACGAGCATGTCCACCGCGCGGATGGACTGGGTGCCGATGCCCATCGCTGCAATGGCCTGGACGCCGCCCAGAGCGTAGATGACATCGGCTCCAGCGAGATGTTGGGCCGCCACGATGGCCGGTGCGGGCTTGCCCTCGAAGGGCGGCGCACAGGTGGCAACGAACGGCACGCCCGCCACCTTGGCAGTCACCACCGACATGTGTGCTGAGGCCAGCAGCGGATATTTTCCGCCGGGCACGTAGCAACCCACCGAGTTCACGGGAATGTTCTTGTGGCCGAGGATGACGCCGGGCAGCGTCTCCACCTCGATGTCCTTCAGCGCGTCCCTCTGGTGCTGCGCGAAGTTGCGGACCTGCGCCTGCGCAAACTTGATGTCCTCGATATCGCGCGCCGAGAGCTGCGCAAGGCAGTCGCGTATCTCCTTGTCGGTCAGGCGGTAGTCGGTCCTGTCCCATTTGTCGAACCTGATCGACATCTCACGGACAGCCTCATCTCCCCTGGCCTTGACGTCCGCGAGCAGGCTCTCCACGACACCGCGCACCTTGACGTCGGCATCTTCCTTATCAGCAAGGGCGATAGATTTCTTCAGCCAGCGGGCCATCTCAAGTCCTCTCCAACGGATCAATGAGGGGGACGGCGATTGCCGTCCCCCGATGCTAAGGTTACGGCTGGACCGTCGGCTGCACCTTGGTCAGATGGTAGAGATCCGCAGGGGCCTCGCAATCTTCGCAATTGATGCCGGGCTCATTCTCGCCCTGCTTCACCTCGGCCGGGAGCGGCTGGATCGTGGCGCCGGGCGTCGGCTTTCCGTCAAGCGCCGAGGCGAGGCTGAGCTCGGGCAGGAGCTCGGGGTTGAACACCTCGGTCACGAAGGAGCTCGGCACCTTGCCATCCGGGAAGACATTGCAGCCGTTCTCGATCTTGTCGCCGTCGCAGACCTTGACCTCGTCAGCCGGCACCCACGGGAGCGGATACTCGATGTTCATCGGCTTCAGCTCGCGCTTCTTCTGCAGGATTTCCATGAGGAGCTTGAACGCATATCCGGCCTGGGCGGGAGGCGAACCGGCCGAGACGCCCTTCAGCCCATCCTTGAGCGCAAGGCGGAACCCGTTGGAGTTCTCGCCCGTCATCGGAACGAGCGGCTTTCCGGCATCCTTCAGGGCCTGGATCGCTCCGTATTCGCCGGCCTGGGCCCAAATGCCGTTCACAACCGGGTGGGCAGCGAGCGCCTTGGCCGTTTCCTGCTGGGTCGTGCGGTCATCCCAGTAGGAATAATATTCCGCGACAACCTCGATGCCGGGATACTTCTTAAACACGCTCATCGCGCCGTCGGTGTGACGTTGATCGACGGAGTTCCCGGGAACGCCACGGCTCAGGAAGATCTTGCCCTTGCCGCCCAGTTCATTCACTAGGGCCTGCGCAGTGTTCTCGCCGAAGCCCGAGGTCAGGTAGCTGACGTTGTAGGCACAGGGCTCGGTCACAGTCGCGTCGTACATGAAGAACAGCACGCCGGCCTCGCAGCCCTTCTTGATGGTGCGGTTCAGTGCGGTCGATGAGATCGGGAAGCTGACGATGCCGTCGGCACCGTCCTCGATCATGCTCTCATAGGCAGCGATCTGAGCCTGCGGGTCGGTTCCCGAAATGACTTCCTTGAGCTCGACCATCTTGTCATAGGGCGCTGTCTGGGCGAGCGCCTTGACGATGTTGGCCGCTTCCGACTGCCAGGCGTTGCCGCTGTAGCTCATCGCCAGGTAGATCTTGAATTTCTTGTCCTCTGCGGACGCCGTTCCGGCAGCGAGGCCAGCCAGCGTGGCCGCCCCGAGGAGCGCGGCTGCTGCGCCTCTCACCAGTGACTTCAGGTTCGTCATTTCCATTTTCCTCCGTTACAGGACCACATTTCCAGTGGGAACGTTCCCATTTTCAGGGTGCCATTCCCGTGCAAATAGCGTTTGTGGCTTAACGCCTTGCTGGACCTCCCAACAAACTCATGAATGTCTCGTTCAGCAGAAGCAGCGCGGCAATGATGATGCTTCCCTCGATCACCGTGCGCCAGCCCTGTTCGATTCCAAGTGCCGATATCACGGTTCCAAGTGTGGTCAGCAGAACCGCACCGCCCACCGTCCCGATATAGCTGCCGCGCCCTCCCAGGATCGACGAGCCACCGATGACCACTGCCGCGATGCTGGGCAGCAGGTAGGAATCACCCATGCGCAGCGTGGCGCCATTGGCATAGCCGACCAGCATCATGCCCGCGAAGCCGGCGCACACACTGCTGATGACATAGGCCGCAACGACAGGAAGGCTAACCGAAAGGCCTGCCACCCGCGCGGCGCTGACATTGGTTCCAACCGCCTGAAGCCGCCTCCCGAAACTCGTCCACCCCTGCAGCACGGCACCGCACACCACGAACAGCCCTACGAAGATCAGTATGGTGGGCATGCCTGCCACCTCGGACTTCATCAGCCACGTGAACAGGTCCGGCGTGACGCCGCGAGGCGTGCCGCTGGTGTATCCCAGCGCCGAGGACGCAACGATGATGCCGGTCGCCATTGTCATGATGAAGGGGGGCACCTTGAGCCAAAGCGTGCCGAGCGCATTGACGAGGCCGACGCCCGCGCACAATGCCAGCGCGGCGAGGATCATCAGGATCTGCGGATAGCCCGACCCGCTCCACGCCGTCACCATCACGCCCCCCAGCATGATCACCGATGCGATGGACAGGTCGAGTCCGCCGATGAGGATCACCAGGCCTTGGCCGAAGGCCACGACAACGAGGAACGAGGCAAGGGTGAGGATGGTGTAGACCTGACTCCACGATCCGAGCGCCGGGCTGATGAATCCAGAGGCGATGACCAGGATGATCGATATCACGAAAGTCATGGCGACAGCGAGCGTCTCGCTCCGGAACCGCGCCGAGGAGCGAGTGTCGGCAGGGACGGCCTTGCGGGAGGCGGAGGTCTCGGTCATGTCATGCCCCCCGCGAACCCAACTTCGAAATGAGTCCGCTGAACACGATCGCGGCGATCAGAACGGTACCCTGGAAAATGCCCGTGTAGAAGGACGACACACCGCCGGAGAACAGCACCTTCTGCAGCAGCATCAGCGTCGCGGCGCCAATGATTGCACCGACCGGGCTGCCGCGCCCGCCCGCAAAGGACACGCCGCCGAGGGAAACTGCAGCGAAGCTGAGCATCAGGAATGGCGTACCGGCATTGGGATTTCCCGTCGCCGTCTGGGCGCTCAGCATGAAGCCAGCAAGGCCATAAAGCAGTCCTGCAGCAATGAAGGTCTTCATGCGAACGGTCTGGACGGGGACACCTGACAGGGCAGCAGCCCCCTCGTCCTCGCCCACGGCATAAAGCCCCACCACGCTGTCGGTGCGGCGCGCGATGAGCCAGAGCACCACGACCGCCAGAACCACCAGTCCGGCAACCGGAACATATCCGAACAGGCGGTCCGTCAGTTCGTCGGCGAGCCAGTCCGCCACGCTGCCCTTCGGGGCATCGAGGATGACCAGCGCCAGGCCTTGCGTGATGATCATGGTGCCGAGCGTTGCAGCGATCGACTGCATCCTCAACTTGACGACGAGAAGGCCGTTCACGAAGCCGACGATCCCGCCCACCGCAAGCGCCATCGCCAGCGCCGCGAGTGCGCCGAGCGGGCCCTTGATGGGATAAGCAGCGATCAAAACGTTCGTCAGTGACACCACGCCCGCCACTGAAAGATCGAAGCCCTTGGAAATCACGACGAGAGCCTGCCCCGCCGAGGCAATGGCCAGAGGTGCTGCGTTGTTCACCAGATTGGTGACACTGTTGATATTGAGAGCCTTGGACTGCAGCGACGCGTTGACGACGAAAAGGATGACGTAGAGCACGGCGACGATGAAGGTGCCGTTCCGCAGCAGGCCTGCAACGGCCCCACCGCCCTTGCGACCCACGGATGCGGCGCGCGTTCCGGCCGTCCCTTTGGTCACGGAAAACGTCATGCGACTTTGCTCTTGTATTCGGCATTGCCACTGCCGTACCCCGTCATCGCGGCAACGATCTTGCGTTCGACGAGATTCTCGCCGGAGAATTCAGCCTGCACCCGGCCGCCATAAAGAACGAGGCAGCGGCTCGCCAGGTGGGTGATCTCGGGAAGTTCGGAGGAATAGAACAGCACCGCGCCGCCCCTGGCCGCGAAATCGCGGATGGCGCCATAGATCGCTTCCTTGGTGCCAACATCGACGCCGCGCGTGGGATCATAAAGAAGAAGCGTGCGGGCGCCGCTATCGATCGCCCGCAGCAGCAGTGCCTTCTGCTGGTTGCCGCCGGAAAGTTCGCCGATCCGGAAGCCGAGATAGCGCGGATTGAGGTCGACAAAGTCCGCATTGGCAGCGGCGGCTCGGCGCTCCAGCGCGTCCCATATGCCACCCAGCACGCTGATGCGGCTGAGCATCGGAAGGGCGATATTCGCCGCCGTCGAGAGCGATGTGAAAATCCCTTCCGTCTTGCGCTCCTCTGGCACGAAAGCGATGCCGCTGCCGGTCTTCAGGGCGCGATGCGGACTAGTGATCGTGCGCGGGGCCCCATCGACGTTGATCTGGCCGGATGTGATTTTCTGCAAGCCAACGACGGCACGGAACAGGTCCCGCTGCCCCTGCCCTTCGAGTCCCGCAATCCCCAAGATCTCGCCCTTGCGCAGTTCGAGGCTGACGTCCCTGATGCCGCCTGCCACCATCCTGTCGAGCTTCAGCACCATGGGGCTGGCGAGATCGACCGCCTCGCGGGTGGCCGAAGCGCCGCTCTCGCGGCTGTGACCCACCATCATGGCGAAGATGTCGTCGTCCGTCGCCTCCTTCAGCGACACAGTTCCGATGCTACTGCCATTGCGCAACACCGTCGCCCGCTGGCACAGCATCCGCACTTCAGCCAGGCGGTGAGAAATATAGAGTATGGAAGTCCCGCGCCGCGCGATGTCCCGGAGCAACCCGAAGAGCCAGTCGACCTCCGCCAGCGCAGCCGTCGGCTCATCGAGGATGAGCACCTTGGGATTACAGGACATGGCGCGCACAATTTCGAGGCGCTGCTTCTCGGCCAGCGTCAGGTCGGACACCAGCTGCGCGGGATCAAGCGCAAGTCCAAAGGCGTCGAGTGTCTCTGATGCCTTCGCCTCGGTCCGGGCACTGGAAACCAAGCCCAGGGCCCCGCGCTCCTGCCGTGGGAGGGCCAGGTTCTGCGCAACCGTCAAATTGGGAACCAGGCTTAGTTCCTGAAAGGCCGTCGCAATTCCTTGCCGCCGCGCATCGACGATCCCATCGGGCTGGTAGGCTACTCCGTGGATGGTCATGCGGCCGGCGTTCGGCCGGACGACACCGCTCAGCAGCTTGACGAGAGTGGACTTGCCAGCACCGTTTTCGCCCAGCAGGGCATGCACCTCACCCGGAAGGATGGTGATCGATACATCCTGCAGCGCAACCGTCGCCCCATATGACTTGGAGACGGACACCGCTTCAAGCGCTGGCACAGCTTCAACCAACCATTTTCTCCCATCGACATTGCGCCCTCTTGTGGGAACGCTTGCTGGGAACGTTCCCACAGCCTCGCTGAAGTGTCAAGTCGCAACACACTTTCGGAAGTGCAGAAAGAATTTCGACACCACAGATCCTGCAACAGGTAAGGTCAAATCTACTCTGACCAGTAGCATTCGCACGGCAGCGACCAGAGGGATGTGACTCGCTTCGACTGCCGTAACGGGCGGGGCATCTGCTAGTCCGGAGACGCGGCGCTCAACACGACTGAAGCTGAGCGATCCAAGCCGTGATCAAGGTCAAATTGTTACTCAGCCAATTTGCTAGCAAATGTATCTGTTACGGCGGCAAGACGCTGCGCTCAGGGCTGCTATCAATGGCGACTACGACGATGTCATCGACCATGTGCACGATTATCTGAGCGCGCGTCTCGAGGCGGCGGGAGAGTAGATCATGCGGATCAACAGGCTCGACCTTGTCCGGTAGCGGCAGCGAGGTGAAGAAGCTCACCGAGGCCACGCCGGGTGGCTGGTACACCGAGGCCCGCACCGTCGGCTCGCTCGCCGATGCCATCCGCAAGGCGGCCTCCGACACCCAGGCCCACCGCTCCAGCCGCAAGGCCGTGGTGGTCTTCGCTGTCGATGGCTCCTCCTCCATGAGCGAGCCCATCGATGGCTCCGCCACCTCCCGCATCGAGGCGCTGCGCAAGGCCATCCAGGACTACCTCACCGTCCACGTCTCCAACTACGGCAAGCACTAGCTGCCGTAGCACGACCCCCGTGGTCAGCAAACGCCCACCAGGACCGCGGGGGCTTCAATTACCAGGCTGAAGCACGGTCTCGACCTCACCCCTTCGGGCTTCACGGAACTTCAGGGCGCTGCTTCGACACCACTGGCAACGAGCCCTAGGTGAAGACTGGGACCTCAGGTCCTGCACCGGTCAATCACGACAGATGCTCTCTCAACCAGGAGATACGGCCTTGACCAACGCTGCCCAGATCCTCCCCTTCCCCGCCAACCGCGTGGCCACGCAGGCGCCGCGCACCCGGCTGCTCCCGCCTATCCCCGCCACCACGCCCGATCTCTCCGCCCTCATCGGCACCAACACCCTCGTGGTCGCCGATGCCGAGAACATCATGTTCTCCGCCAGGGACCATGGCCTGATGGTGGACTTCCGTACCCTCGCCCGCAGGCTCTCGCCGCAGGGCGCCAAGACCCAGCTCCACGCCGCCTACTCCCCCATGCTCGGCGACAACCGCTATGCCCGGATGTTCAGCAAGGCTGGCTGGCAGCCGCATGTCCGCGACATCATCCAGGTGAACGGCCCCAACGGCCCCACCAAGCGCGACAACGCCGACACCCTGTTCGCCGCCATCACCGGCATGCTGGTCGCCGCCTACAGGCCCGACAGCCTGATCCTCATGACCGGCGACGGCTGCCTGGTCTGCGACACCGTCCAGGCCATCCGCTCGCTCGTTCCCGAGCCGGTCAGGGTCTCCACCCTCGCCGTGCCCGGCTCGGTCTCCTCCCGTCTCGACCCCGCCATCAATCCGCTCTTCCGCGCCAGCGTCCTCATGGGCCAGGACCTCCTCTTCACCCCGCGCTACGCGTTCCGTCCCGCGCACAATCGCGGCTCTCAGCCCGAGGCTTCCGCCACCGGGCAGGCCGATCAGGCCGGCGAGGAGGAACACCTACTCACCGGGCAGGCACCCAACATCCGGCGACAACCAGGGACTGTCCACCTTCTGAAGACACACAACTGCGACCACAGGCAAATCCAGCGGCCGTCGAGTGGTGCCCACTTTCCACAACCAGAAATTGTCCGTAACGTCAGCGACCGAGCCTTCCGCCTCGTGACCTGGCTTGCAGACATTCTCGGCAGGAACTCAATCCCGTGACCAAGCCAGACCCGCAAGCCAAAGCCCGACTTGAGAGCAAGGCAAAAAAGGCTTTCGAGTTAGGAAAGCGCCGACATCAGAAGGGCCAACACCAACTCGCGGTGGAGGCACTGACAGACTCCGCGAAAATGTTCGCTGATGTCTATCGGTTAGATCCGACATTATCAACGCGGAGCAATCTTGCCGCCCCACTCTTTGCGCCAGTTTAGCTATGACTTTAAATAATCTCGGGATCGCCTACAGTTTAGATGGCAACTTCGACGAAGCCGCAGATCATCTGAGTGTAGCAGTTAGCTATAGGGAAACGATTTACAAAGCGGATCTGAGTGTCCAGCACCGGGCTGATTTTGCAAGGACCATCAGCAGTCTAGGCGTTGCACTGGATCAAATGGGACGTCACGCAGAAGCAATTGATCGTTTCAAGCAGGCACTCGAACACCAAGAGGAGATCTATAGAGCCCATCCAACAGTCAATAGCCGCATGGACTTAGCGACGACCATCCAGCACCTTACGATTGCCCTTAACAACACCTGCCACTACGGCGAGGCTATAGACTGCGGAAAGCAAGCACATGAACATTGGACGGCGCTTTATCAGAAAGAGCCATCTCCAAGGGGTAAACTGAGACTTGGTGCGAGTTATACCAACCTCGGCATTTCTTGCTACCACTTGGGTCATTATCGCGAGGCTCTGGAGTACTACCGACAGGTAATAGAACTATTCAAAGGACTTCATGAGTCGCACCCATCGGTCCGCAGTCGTGCTGATCTCGCCGGAAGTCTCAACAATCTAGGCACTACTCTCAACAACATGGGTCGCTACGCCGAGGCTACCGCTGGCAACAACGTCGTTCAGGCTTCAATGAGGGTCCAGATTGCGCATGGCTGGCCCAGCCTCGGAGAATGGATTTGGCAGCTGATCTGACGAGTTGACGCTTGACGAGATACGGATAGCCTAGTGGATTTGATGCCTAACCCACCGAAACGAAAGGGAATTTCAATGAAGGGGGCGGAGGGACAGGATCTGGAAGCCAACCTTCTCCAAGTGGCGACACCTGCGACCACAGCGTCAGTTGACCGCGGGACAATCACGTCAACGTTAGAGAGGTCGGGTCATTTGCAGTGGCGATGCGGTGCGCGATAATCGAATTGTCGCGCAAGTGATGAGAAACTGATCACTGCGTTTGATCCTGAAGCACGATGAGGTCCTGTGCGGCAAAGGAGAGTTCGGCAGATGAACCTTCAGGCGGAGGGGGCAGATCGGTGCGATTGAAGATGTCGAGTGATACGCTTGTCCCCGCCGCTTTCGCCCTGACGCGGATAACCGAGCCGAGGAAATGCACCTCCTCTATGATGGCAGGCAGAACGACATCGCGGCCGTGGCCATTTCCGAGGTGAACCGACTCCGGACGGATTGCCAGTGCCACCTCTTTGCCTTTCACCTCGGCGAGCCTGCCACGCGGCAAGGTTATGGCAACGCCTTCCAGGGAGACAACCCCCGCGGCAGCATCGACCACGGTGCCGGTGAAGTTGTTGAGCGTGCCGACGAAGTTGGCTACGAAACGCGTGGTGGGGCGGTTGTAGACTTCATAGGGCACGCCCACCTGCTCGGCGATGCCGCCGTTCATCACCACCACCCGGTCGGAAATGGATAGGGCCTCCTCCTGATCGTGGGTGACGAAGATCGTGGTGATGCCGAGTTCGCGCTGGATCTGGCGGATTTCTTCGCGCAGGCTGACGCGGATCTTGGCGTCGAGGGCCGACAGCGGCTCGTCGAGGAGCAGTACCCGCGGCCGCACTGCCAGCGCCCGGGCCAGGGCGACGCGCTGCTGCTGGCCGCCTGACAGCTGGAACGGATAGCGGGCCCCGAGATCAGGGAGGCCGATCAGCCGCAGCATCTCCGCCACACGGGAATCGCTCTCGGCGCGCGGAAGGCCTGCGACCTTGAGGCCGAAGGCCACGTTCTGGGCCACCGTCAGATTGGGAAAGAGGGCATAGGATTGAAACACCATGCCGATCTTGCGCTGATTTGGACGCAGACCCACCAGATTTTTACCTTCGATCTGGATAACTCCGGAGGTCGGCGTCTCGAAGCCTGCCACCATACGCAGGACGGTTGTCTTGCCACAGCCCGAGGGGCCGAGGAATGACACGAACTCACCTTTTTCGATCTTAAGGCTGAAATCCTTCACCACCCGTAGCGGGCCGAAGGTTTTTTCCAGGTGCTGGATTTCGAGAAACGACATCAGCGTTGCGCTTTCGTATGTTTTGACAGGCGGGTCGCAAGCTGGATCAACGCCATGCAGGCCCAGGTGATAGTGAAAGCGATGACGGCAAGTGCGGCTGGTTCATAGGCGCGGTTTCCACCCATCCAAACCATATAGGGGCCGAAGGCCGGGCGGTTCAGCAGTGCCGCGAAGACATATTCTCCGATGACGATGGCAAAGGTCAGAAACGCGCCGGATAGCACTGCCACCAGGACGTTGGGTAATATCAATCTTGTGATAATGGTGAACCAGCTGGCACCGAGGCTAAGAGCTGCCTCGGTCAGTGTGCGCACATCAATAGCGCTGAGCCCCGTGTCGACAGCACGGTACATATATGGCAGCGCCAGTACGGTGTAGCCGAGAGTCAAAAGGATATTTGTGCCGAAAGCCGATCCCGTGAGCGGCAGATAGCTCGATGTGTTGTAAAGCCGGATGTAGCCGAAGACGATGACGATCGGCGGAATGACCAGCGGCAGGAGAGTGATGAATTCAATTATTGGCCGGAACCTCGGCAGTTTGAGCCTCACCCAGAAAGCGGTCGGGGTGACGATCAGCACGCCAACCACAATGGTAAACAGCGCGATGACGATTGAATAGCCGAAAGTGTCGCGGAACTGCGGATCGTCAAGGACCTTGCGATAGGCATCGAAAGAATACACGCCGCGCCGCGCCCGGAGCGAGAACTCGAACGTGCCGATCAGCGGTAGAAAGAAAAACAGAACTCCCGCGAGGAACGTAATCCACGCCCAGAACTTGGCGAGCTTCATTTGAGCCACCTTTCGGCGCGGGTGCGCAGCACGATGTAAATGAGGTTGGCGATTCCGGTGATCACGATCATGCCGAAGGCGATTGCGTATCCGAGATGCGGATCCTGCAGCACATCGCCGCGGATCTGGGCAAAGAGGATGATGGGGATGATGGAAAGAGACGAGCCGGTCAACGCCATGGCGGTCGCCACCGCGCCGAAGGCATTGGCGAAGAGCAATGCGAACGTGCCCAGCAGCGACGGCCACAGAACCGGCAGTGCCACCATGCGCCAGTATTGCGCATTGCTAGCCCCAAGGCTCTCGGCCGCCTCTCGCCATTCGCGCCTGAGGCCGTCGAGCGCCGGCGTGATGATCAGCACCATCAGCGGGACCTGGAAATAGAGATAGGCGAGCGACAGCCCGGTGAAGCTGATGAGATTGAATCCGATGGCTGCGAGGTTGATCCCTAACCAATCCCTGAGCACGACGCTGACGAGGCCGAGCCGGCCGAGCGTGGCGATGAAGGCGAAGGCAAGCGGAACGCCAGCGAAGTTCGATGCGACACCGGAAAACGTTAGCGTTCCATCCCGGAACCAAGCTGGGAGGCCGCCGCGCGTGACCGCTATTGCCAGCAGGAGACCGCCCAGACAGCCAAGAAACGCTGTAAGCAGGCTGATCTTCATCGATATCCAAATGGCGCCCATGATGCTGGAGTCGGCCAGGCCCCGTAAATTCATCAGGGTGAAACCGCCGTCGGCCGTGCGGAACGCACCGATTACGATGTGGATGGTCGGCAGAATCAGGAACAGAACGGCAAACAGAATGAACGGCGCAACCCCGACCCAGTTGAGAGGGAGAGAAGTGCGGGTTGATCGTTTGTTGGCTTCGGCGGTTGCGGACATCGGTGTGCCTAATGAGAAAGCCTCCGTCCCGGACCAAGGACGGAGGCTAACTTGGCTATTACTTCACGTTTGCGCCGACGACCTTGTCCCAGCCTTCGGTCACGGCCTTCTTGTTGGCAGCCTGCTGCTCGACGGTTGGGAATATCGCCTTGTTGTAGGCCTCGGCGGGCGGCAGCTTGTCGAGGAGTTCTTTCGGCACTTTGCCCGCCGCCACCATGGCATTGAAGCGCGCCGGATGGCAGTAACCCTTGAGCCAGCCGAGCTGGCCTTCGTCGGAATAGAGATACTCCATCCACAGCTTGGCGGCGTTGGGATGCGGCGCATAGGCCGAAATCGCCTGCACATAGACGCCCGCCAGCGACGATGACGCGGGGATTACAACGTCCATGGGCGGATTGCCGTTGAGACTGTCGCGCCAAGCCAGCAGATTGTAGTCCCAGGCCGCGATAATCGGAGTTTGGCCCTGGGCGATGGTGCCCGATTTGCCGGTTACCGGCACGAAGTTGCCGGCCTTGTTGATTTCGGCGATGAGCTCGAGGCCCTTTTCGCCGGAAGCCTGGCCCGGTTCGGCGCCGCGCGACATGCCCGCCGACATGATGGCGAGGATCGCCTGGTTCGAGGCCCGCGGATCGCCGGTGAAGGCGAAGGAAGTGGCATATTCGGGCTTGAGCAGGTCTGCCCAATCAGCCGGTGTGTTCTTCACCAGGTCCTTGTTCACACCAAAGGCCATCACACCATAATAGTCGCCGTACCAGAAACCGTCGGCGTCCTTGATATTGTCCGGGATTTCTGCCCAGGTCGCGACCTTGTAAGGCTGGATCAGCTTCTCGTCCTTGGACTGCGGACCGAACGCCAGGCCAACGTCGATCACGTCCGGCGCTTGCGGTCCCTTGTTGTCCTTATTGGCGCGCACCGCTTCCAGTTCGTCGGCCGAACCGGCATCGGGATTGAGCTCATTGACGGTAATTCCGGGATATTTCGCCTTGAACCCGTCTATCACGCCGCCATAGCCGCACCAGTCGTGGGGCAGCGCAATGACCGTCAGCTGGCCCTCCTTCTGGGCGGCAGCCGCCAGATCATCCATGGCATCGGCGCGGACTATGCCCGGCAGCGCCGTAGACAGGAGCAGTGCTGACGCGATTGCCACACATGTCGTCTTCTTTTTCAGATCAGTCATCATTTCCTCCTTGTTGAACTTCTCTATATCGCACTTTCGCCAGAATTTGTAACAGTCGGATTGCGGTCTGTGGATTCTTATCGCAAAGCTGTCATCTCGCTCGCGAAACAGCTTTCTTTTGCCTGCGCCCGCTGGCTGCACCGGCCATGACGCACAGGATCTCGAACATGAGTGTGGCTCCGACAAGCGCGGTGTTTCCGCTCGGATCGAAAGGCGGCGAAACCTCGACCACATCGCCGCCGATGAGATCAAGGCCGGCCAGTCCCCGGACCATTTCCTGGGCCTGGAAAACCGAGTAGCCGCCAACCTCCGGCGTGCCGGTTCCCGGCGTGAAGGCGGGATCGATGCCGTCAACGTCGAAGGTCACATAGGTGGGCAGTGAACCCACCACTCGCCGAACCTCGTCAATAACGCCGGCGACCCCAAGCTGGAAAACCTCCTCGATAAAGATGATCCGGATGCCTTGCGCGATTTCATATGCGTTGGCGTCAGCACGATAACGCGTGCCCCGGATGCCGACCTGCACGGTGCGCTTCGGATCGATGAGGCCCTCTTCGATGGCTCGCCGGACATGAGTGCCATGGGTGTAGCGGTGACCGCCAAAATAACTGTCATTGGTGTCACAATGAGCGTCAAACTGAATCATCCCCACCGGACCATTCTTGGCGATGGCCCGCAGGATGGGAAGCGTGATCAGATGATCGCCACCCGCCGTAACCGGCACCACGCCAGCAGACTCCAGTCGCCCGTAAAAATTCTCGACTTGTGCCAACGTATTCTCAATGCTGACCGGGTCGACCGGGGCATCGCCAAAATCGGCAACCCGGCAGTGCTCATAGGGTGAGGTCCGGGTGACGTGGTGATAAGGGCGGATCAATGTCGACATCGCGCGTACTTCGCGCGGCCCGTGCCGGGCTCCGGCGCGATTTGTTGTTCCGCCATCCCACGGCAAACCAACGAGTGCTATGTCGGCCGCTTCGGGATCGGCAATGAGCGGCAGGCGGAAGAAGCTGACCGGCCCCGCGAAGCGCGGCGTGGCGGAGGAGTCGAGCGGCCAGTAGGTTTCCTGCGGCCCTTTTGGTGCTAGCGGCGTCATGGTAATCCTGCCGTCTTGTGAGCGATGGTTGCGGCGCGCGTCCCGAGTTCCAGCGTGGCGGCCTGTCTTAGACTGCTAAGCACTGACCGCACAAAGGAGACCTGCCGCGCGGCCTCATTGCGTTCGCGGGCAAGGCGGTGGTCAAGCGTCTCGCCCGAAGGTAATTCTGTGCTGCTCGGCTCCCGCCCTGGGATGAAGGGATCTGCTCCCTCGTCGGGGAATCGATAGGCTGGTGCGTACATCCCGTCTTCTTCTTCGAGGGCAAAGGCGACGACCTGAGGCTCATCTTTGCCGAGCAAGAGCAAGTCGAGCAGCAAACCGTGGAAATCGATATCCCCCTCCCCCGAACGGCAGGCGAGATGAGCCCAGCCGCCGCGATCGGCGTTGATCTTCACATCCTTGATGTGAACCTCGGTCACCAGTGGCGCCATGATTTGAAGCGCCTCCGGCGGCTGCTCGAAGGCATTGGTCATGTTGCCAAAATCGAACAACAGAGAAAGGCGGGGATTGCCGACGGCCTGAACGATGCGCACCAGTTCATGCGACTTCAGGTCCTCGTGCTGTTCCAGCGTGAAGCGGAACCGTCCTTCGGGGTCGATGGCGGCGAGCGCCTTGAGATCGGCAATGGTCCGTTGCAGGATGTCCGAGACGCGGCCTTCATAGCGGGGATAGCTGCGGATCGATTCCGCCGATATGTCGCGCGCGATTTCAGCGGCGGTCTCCAGATGGCGGCGATCGGTTGAACTCGTCTCGACGTGGAGCTTGAGGTCCCGTTCCGCGGCTGCGGCCGCAAAATGCTGGCGTTGCGCCTTGCTCATGTTGAGCAGCGACCGGTCTTCGCCGTCCTCCACGTGGATCTTGAGACCGGCGAGATAGTGATCGCTCGCAAACTGCAAGAGGTCGAAAGGCGTCGCCGTTCCAAACCGGAGATTGAGATGATAGGCGTAGGAATGCGCAAAAAGCGGGGCGCTGTCGATCCGCGTGACCAGCAGGTCCAGCGCCTCAGCTTCCAGACGGGCCACGAGTCCGGCCGGATCGGATTTCTGCCAGACAGGAAGAGTTTGAGTCGGAGCTTCCACCGTTGCGGTCCATAGCTTCATGGGAATTGCATATTCACCGCGAATTGGATAAATGGGCAATGTCCATTGCGACCAATTTGCGTATACCACTTTCTGCATCAGGCGGAGTTTGCATGGTCAAGCAGCATGAGGGTGTGCATTTTCCCTTCATCACTATTGATGCGACTGCCCCTGCGCCGGTTTACAAACAATTGGAAGGTCAGCTGAGAGCTGCCATTCTGCAGGGCACATTGAGAAACGGTACGCGACTGCCAGCCAGCCGCGTGCTGGCAGACGAACTGGGGATTTCACGGCCCACCGTCGTGAAAGTTCTCGAAAGTCTTATGTCCGAGGGCTTTCTGGAGGCGCGGCAGGGCTCCGGAACCTTCGTCGCTCCGGATCTTCCCCAGCATCTCCCGCAGAAGAATCAGCGCACGGATCGTGGTAGAGCCGCGGCTGCGACGCGCCTGCGCCTGTCAGAAATCGGCGCCTTGACGAGCACCATGACCGCCGACCTTGGGCGGCCTCACTACCGCCCCTTCCTGCCCAACCATCCCGCCCTCGAGGCATTTCCATTGGCCGCATGGCGAAAATGCCGGACCGCCGTAGCAAGAGCCGGACGCCTCGACACCATGGGATATGGCGACGTTGCGGGCTACGCTCCGCTTCGCAAGTGTATTGCTGAATATCTCGCACTGCATCGCGGTGATGCCTGCGATCCGGATCAAATCATCATCACACCGGGGAGCCATGCAGGCTTCGCACTTGCCGCGCTGCTCCTCGCAAACCCTGGTGAAGGAATTTGGTTCGAAGATCCGGGTCCGCTCACTGTCTTCAATCTCTTTCGTGCTCTCGCACTTGATGTCCGTCTCGTCAAAGTGGATCGGGATGGCATGGATGTCGAAACCGCAATTGCGTGCCATCGCGACGCCCGCCTCGCCTTCGTGATGCCATCGCGCCACCATCCGCTGGGGGTTACGCTCTCGCTGCCCCGCCGCCTCGCCATCCTTGAGTGGGCGAGGCACAACGATGCGTGGATCATCGAAGACGACTACGACAGCGAGTTCCGCTATGTCGGCCGCCCACTTCCGTCGATGCGAAGCATCGACGCCGCCGAGCGGGTGATCTATGCGGGAACATTCAGCAAGGCGCTCTATCCGTCGATCAGGTTGGGATACCTGGTGCTGCCCCCGCAGCTCGTTGGTCTGTTCCGCAGCCTTGGGGGTCTGATCAACCGTGGCGTGTCGATCGAAAATCAGGCGGTGCTTGCAGAGTTCATCAATCGCGGCCACTTCGTCACCCACCTCCGCCGCATGCGTGACCTTTACGTTGGCCGCCGGGCAGCATTCTCGGACATCGCCACCAAAGAACTGGGCGGGCTGGCGGAAGTCGATTGTCCGGATAGCGGCATGAACGCCATTGCCTGGCTTTCGGACAATCGGAATGACAGTGCTGTTCAGCGCTCAGCCATTGAGGCAGGCGTCCAGTGCTTTCCATTATCGGACTACACGGTCAGCGCCAAATTGAGGAGTGCGCTGATACTTGGATTCACTGGAGTTCCGGCTGACCGCATGCCGGCGCATTTCAAGACTCTCGCCCAGGCGATCACCCGCCCGCGCCCCGGTTGAGGCATCGCCGCCAGCAGAAGCAGGTCGGAACCTAACTTGCCTCTTCGGTTTTCAATCTCGATCCGAGTAGCATGCCGGCGGCATCGACAATCGGATAGCCAACCGAGACAATATGCGAATTGACCCGGTGCAAGTCCCGAATTAGGTCGACATAGCGCATGCTGCTGCGCAACGCAGCACCGCTGCCGCGGCGGCCCTCACGGAAATGCTCGTCAAACAGTCTGTTCTCGAGCGTCCGGAACGCCTCTTTTCTTCCGAGCAGTAGTTTCGCGGAATCGACATTGCGCGACGATAGCACGCCTGTGGCCAAGGTGAGGCTGCTCACTATGATGCTGCAAAGCTCATCGAGCGAGTTTTGTTCTTCGTCGCTGAATTTGACGTTGTCCTTGATCTTGGCCTTGATACGATCATTGAGATTCAGGCAGATGACGTCGCCTGCATGCTCGAGATTGCTGACGAAGAGCATGATCTCTTGAGCGCGCCGCGCTTCTTCATTCGACAGCTCGGTCTGAGCGAGGTCCGAAAGATAGGATTGCAGGCCAACTTGAAATGCGTTGAGCCGCTCGTCCAATTCCTTCAGCATTTTTAGGGTTTCCGTACTGCCTTTGCGAAGCGCGGTCATGGCGACCTCGAGCATTTGCTGGAGCACTTCGCTCATCCGGCCGGTTTCGAGGATCGCATTTGCAAGCGCGACCGGGGGCAGCGAAAAGACGCCCTTTTCAAGATAGCGCAACGACGACAACCGGTCGGTGGCTTGCTGCTGGTCACGCACCAGCCGGGCCATAATCTTGTCCACTATCCCGATGAGCGGCAGGAAAACCGTCCCGATCACGATGTTAAACAGCGTATGAAATGCCACGGCCGTCTCGAGCGGAGCCAGTGGCAGCTTGACGACAAATGCTGTGATCCAGCCGATGAAAGGGATCGCCGCAATGGCCATGGTTCCGCGGCACAGCAAGTTGCCGAGTGGAAGGCGCCGCGCTGCAGCCGGCAGAGCGAAGGTAGACAAGGCGGCGGGCAGTCCGCCACCAAAGTTGATCCCCAGGATGAAGCTCAAGGCCGCGGGCACCTCGAGGCTGCCATTCGCCAACAGCGATGCGATGAGCAGGATGGCGGCCATGGTGGAATGAAACACCCAGGCCAGCATTGCGCCTATCAGGAACGCCAAGTACGGCTCCTGACCCACCGCCATCAGGACCTCGTGAAACAGGCTTCCATCGCTGAGCGGCAAGATTGCGGATCTGATCAATTGCAGCGACAGCAAGGTGAACCCGAGGCCAATGAATATCCGGCCGATATTGTGAGGTCGGAATTCCTTCGACACGTTGAAAGTCACATAGCCGGCAAACGCGAGGATTGGCGAAGCCCAGAGTGCGATATTGCTGCCCGAAGCGAAAACCGATGAGACGATCACCGAACCGACGTCGGCGCCGAGCAGAATGGCGAGACCGATCGCGGTGCCGACAGCGCCCGAAGCAGCAATTCCAGCCACGATCAGCACCATGGCAGTGACGCTTCCGAGAATCGCCGTCGCAACGGCGCCTGCGGCAAAGGCCGAAAATCGATTGGCGAGATGGTCCTTCAGGAAGAATTCCAGCTGGTCGCCCCAGGCGCGCATGACGCCAGTCCGCGCGCGAGGACTTGGAGGCTGCAGGCCTCATCAAGAGAAACGTGGACACAGAAGAAATTCTCATCTGCAATTTCTTTGAGGTGAACCGGCCCAGCAATGACAGGGCGCGGATCGCCGTTGCAAAGCAGATTGACGCCGTCGAATGCGAGCATCTGCGGAATGAGGCGGAGACCGCCTTGCAGGCTGTAATTCCCTCGACCAAAGCGGCTACGGAAAACCGGCCCGCGCCTTGGGCTGTCAACGAGAAAGGCTCCCTCCTGCGCAATGGCAATGGACGTTAGCTCACGGTGCGCGAACCGTTCGCTCCCATAGAGACAAGGAGAGGGACACTGAGAGAGACACTCACAACACAAGACAAAGAGAGTCAGAATCACACACAGAGGGGATAGCTCGAAAGGGGAGAAAAAGGGGCTCTTGAAGAAAGGGTCACGGTTCCAAGATCAACCGGCGGAGAACCGGCCATTCAGAACGGCAAGAATTCAGAAGCGATGAAGGGAATGCAAGACATGACCGGACGCCAGAGTTTCAGAGACGGATTGCACCTCAAGGCGGCGCGAGCCTTGGCAGGCATGAAGCAAACTGAATTGGCCCAGCTTGCCGGGCTGCATGTCAACAGCCTCAAGCGGCTTGAACGGGCGCGATACATTCATGGCAGTGACCATGCAATGAGGCAGATCGGCCTTGCCTTGCGCTCCAAGGGCGTCATTGCCGAAGCCTGGCCTTTGGCGATGGTGCGGCTTGCCGACAAGAGCGAGCAGTGAGGCTAAGGCATTGAGGCGAATACCAAACTAGACAGATTTGTCCGGTTATCCCATGCCCTTCAACAGCATCAGCATCGCCATGTTGCTCAACGGCCGGTCGGGCAGCTGTCCCGGAAACATCCAGGTTGCATCTTTGCCTTTCACTCGCTCAAGCACCGCCATAGCGCCATCAGACAATGGCACACGATGCTCCCTACCCGCTTTCATGCGATCTTTCGGGATAACCCATACCTTATCCGATAGGTTAACCTCATCCCACTTAGCCAATGCCACCTCGCTAGTACGAGCGGCTGTCAAAATCGAAAACTCCAGCGCGCTGGCGCTTGTGCTGCTCAGCTTTCGCAGCCGGTCCATGAAACTCGGCATCTCGTCAATGGGGATTGCAGCGTGATGACCTCTTGAGGTCTTCAAATGCTTGGGGAGCAAGTGATCCAGATGTCCCCGCCAACGGGCTGGGTTGCCCCCCGAACGCAGTCCTTTGACTTTAGCGGCGTCGAGAACCCGTTCGATCCGCATCCGGAGCCGCCGGGCCGTCTCCGGCACTTTCTGCCAAATTGGTTCAACAACCGTGAGAACCTCAGTGACCCCGATATCGGCGATGGGCTTTCCGCGGATAGCGGCGCAGTAGGTGTCACCGAGCGTCATTCCCCACTGAGCGGCGTGCTTGTCATTCTTCCAACCTGGCCTTTGGGTCTTCACGTAATCATCCGCAAAGGCACCGAAGGTAATGCTCGCTGCCTTGGCTGCGCTCTCGGCAGCCTTCCTTGCTTCGAGAGGATCGATGCCAGCCTCCACCCGCTTCCGAGCCTCGGCAGCCCTGTTCCGGGCATCCTGAAGGGTCACGGCTCCGGCGGCGGCGCTGCCGAGCCCCATTTCACGCTGTCGACCGCCATACCGGTAAATGAAGAGCCATGACCTGGCCCCGCTCGGGCTCACTTGAAGATAGAGGTTTCCTCCGTCCGCATAGCGCCCCGGCTCATGAAAAACTTTGACTTCCCTAACCGTCAACCGATGAAGTTTCCCCGCCATAATTTGTTCTCCTCCGCATTCTACCCCAGCACCTTACCCCAGCGCAGAACGTGGCTTTGGGCGGTAGACCATACATAGCAATGGACTGCGGTAGATTTAAGTCCTTGTTTCCATTTTCTAAAACGGACACCAGTGGACGAGGTGGAACATCTGTGTACGAGGGATGGCGGAGGGAATGGAGCCCAGATCCAACACTCTCCACCTGCCCCTTGGCAGTAGCGGCAGCAAGCGACCAACCGTGCTTCAACTGAGCTGCCCATCGGTCGACAGCACCTCCGCAAACCTGCCCTTGCTACCCGAAGAGGGAAATGCCTACGGCCTCGCAAGTTCACTCAGCATGGTCAGGTACCGGATGCTGACCGGCTCGGCCAAAAGTTCATCCGCCCGGTCAAGCAAGGGCTGGAGGTAGGGCATGCTCAGATGCTTGTCGAGGGCCTGCTGGCTCACAAAATTCTCGTAGAAAACGAATACATTGGGGTCCCCCGCGTCACAGTGGAAGTCGTAATTGATGCAACCTGGTTCGGTGCGTGTGGGTGCCACAAAACTTGAAAGTATCTTCAACAGTTCTTCGCGCTTTTCAGGTATGGCAACGACAGTTCCGATGATGGTGCAGCCTGGCTTCTTCATGACTGTTTCCTGTTTTGGCTTATAGCCACTGCGAGAATGATGATGGCACCCCGAGCGATGAGTTGTTGCGAGAATTCGAGCCCGGCAAGGATGAGGCCATTGTTGATGAGGCCGATCATCAATGCGCCCATGATCGAACCGATGACAGTACCCTTGCCACCGAACAGGCTCGTGCCGCCAAGAACCGCTGCAGCGATGACCGACAGTTCGTCGCCCTCGCCCAACTGGAAGCGGCCAGTTTGAAATCTTCCCGCATAGAGCATGCCGGCAAAGGCGGCCGCCATTGAAGAAATGATCAGGACCTTGAACTTGACGGTAGACGTCTTGATGCCGGAATAGCGCGCCGCAGTTTCGCTGCCACCGGTCGCAAGCACGAAGCGCCCAAATGTAGTCTTGCGCAACACGATGTGCCCGAGGGCACCGGCGGCAAGCATCCAGAACAGCACGAGGGGTATGGGGCCGATGCTGCCGCCGCCCAGGAAATAGCTGTAACCGTCTGATAGAATGGGAATGGCCTTGGTCCCGCTCACCCACATAGACGTGCCCTTGGCGATGCCCATCATCGCCAGCGTCGTCAGGAAGGATGGGATGCCGATGCGCGTGGTCAGTATTCCATTGAACATGCCAACGGCGAAGCCTGTCGCCAGTCCAAAGAGAATGCCGAAAGCAACGCCACCGTAGTCCATGCCCATGGCTGTCGCGACAGAGGCAAGCCCCGCAACAGCGCCAATCGACAGATCGATTTCGCCGGCCGAGAGCACATAGGTCATGGCCACCGCCATGATCGCGATCATCGCCGTCTGGCGGATGATGTTGAGCAGGTTGTTGGCGTCAAGAAAGCCCTTGTGCCCGAGCGTTACGGCGAAGAACACGAAGACCCCAAGAAAGCCGAGGTAGATGATGTATTGGCGCCAGTCGGGAAGGCGCCGCGTGATTTGAACGTCAGACATTGGTCCGGGCCTCCTGGAGAACACGTTGGAGAGCGTGTTCGGCATCCTGCATGCTTCTTTCTGTGTCGCTTTCGCCCTGCGGATCGAAGTGGGCGCGATCCAGATCGCGCACCAGCTGACCACCGCTCATCACCAGGATGCGGTCACAGGCCGCCAGCAACTCGTTGAGTTCGGACGAGATGACGATGACCGCCTTGCCCTGGCCAGCGAGTTCCCGGATCAGGGTGATGATCTCGGATTTGCTGCCGATATCGATGCCTGCCGTAGGCTCATCGAGAATGACAATCCGCGGATCGGAGGCCAGCCACTTGGCTAGAACGACTTTTTGCTGGTTGCCGCCTGACAGCGTACGCACGGCCGCTCCGGCGGATGCGGTCTTGATCTTCAAGGCCGAGATCCTGTCTCGCGCCAGTTCCGACTGCTTTGCCGCTGAGATCCATCCCCATGAACTGATGCGTCCCAGGATGGACATCGCAATGTTGTCCGACACACTGTGTTCCAGCACGATACCCTGACGCAGCCGGTCTTCCGGGATGAGTGCGATGCCATGCGCAATGGCATCTGATGGTGAGGTCAATTTCACGGGCATTCCGTCGACCAGAACCTCGCCGGATATGACAGGGTCAATGCCGAACAACAACCTCGCAACAGCGCTGCGCCCACTACCGAGCAAGCCGGCTATGCCGACGACTTCACCGGCATGAACTTTCAAGGATAAGTCTGTGAGTTTCACGCGGCCCGAGACGCCGCGCAGTTCCAGCAGAACCTGCTCGCGCTTGCCGGACAGACGCGAAATGCCCGTGAGACCTTTCGACTCGCGGCCAACAATGTGCTGGATGATCGAGGTCAGCGTGAGTTCTGAAACAGGCGCCGTGATGATGTGCCTGCCATCGCGGAAAATCGTGGCACGGTCGGCAATGCGCATGATCTCATCCATGCGGTGGGACACATAGATGATGGCCACACCATCCGCCTTGAGCTTCTTGAGGAAGGCAAAGAGCCGGTCGACGTCATGTGCGGAAAGTGCCGTGCTCGGTTCGTCGAGAATGAGCACTTTGGCATCTTGCGAGATGGCCTTCACGATTTCGGTGAGCTGGCGTTGCCCGGCCCCCAGATCGCCGGCGAGCGCGTGAGGGTCAACGTCCACATCGAGGCTCTTGAACAAGGCCCGGGCGCGCGTAACGGCCTTATCGTCATCGATGAAGCCGGCGCCCGTCTTGAGTTCCTGGTTGAGAAAGATGTTCTGCGCCACGGTCAGTGTCGGTACCAGGCTCATTTCCTGGAAAATCATGGCGACGCCGGCACGCTTCGATTCCTCTGGTGTATGGGCGCTGAGGACACGGCCATTCACTTCAACCGTGCCGGACGTCGGCGCATGCACGCCACGCAAGATCTTGAGGATTGTGCTCTTGCCTGCGCCGTTGCCGCCCAGCAGCGCATGAATTTCGCGCGCATGCACTGCCAGATCGACGTTGTTCAATGCTTGGACGCCGCCGAAGTTTTTCGATACGCCCGTCATGCGCACGGCAATTTTCGGTTGGGCAATACCTGACATCAGTTGGCAACCTGAACCCAGCGTTCGCTGCTGCCGGACTCAATAATGGCATCGGCGATAGCCGACACCTTGTAGCCATCCTCGAAGTTTGGCGAAGGCAGTTGGCCACTGACGATGGCCTTGAAAAAATCATAGCACTCGATGATCTTGGTTTCGCCGTAGCCAATGCCAAGGGCAGGAATGGGCCACAGGCCCTGACCGTAAGGGTGGTTTGGCCCGGTATAGATGGTGCGGAAACCCCGTGCATCGGCGGGGTCATCGGCAAACATCACCTGCAACTCATCCATGCGCTCGTAGTTGAAGGCGATCGATCCTTTGGTTCCATGAATTTCAAAGGTCAGGAAATTGTTGCGCCCATAGGCATTTCGCGAGGCTTCAATCGAACCCACAGCGCCATTCTGGAACCTGAGCAGCGTGATCATCTCATCATCGACATCGACTTCCGCCTTAGGGCCGGCGCCTGATTTGTCAGAGGCGCCAAGCTTGTCGAGCCCGCCCGATTGCAGCGGCCGCTCCTTGACATAGGTATGCACCATCGCATTCACCGCCGAGATTTCGCCGACGAGATAGCGGGCGAAGTCAACCACATGCGTGCCGATGTCGCCAACGGTGCCGGAACCCGCGATCTTCTTCTGGAAACGCCAGGACAAGGGGCCGTTGGGGTCCGCCGACCAGTCCTGCAGATAGGTGCCGCGGAAGTTCAGGATCGTGCCGATGCGGCCTTCCTCGATCAGCTTTTTCGCCATGGCCACACCCGGCGTGCGGCGATAGTTGAAGGCCACCATGTGCATGACACCGGATTTCTGCGCGGCATCCGCCATGGTGCGGGCCTCTGCCCCGGTGCGGGCCAATGGCTTCTCGCAGATGACGTGCTTGCCTGCCTCCAGGGCGGCGATGGCGAGTTCGGCGTGGCTGTCATTGGGGGTCACGATGTCGACGACATCGATATCCTTGCGCGCAATGACGGCCTTCCAGTCAGACGAGGACTCATCGAAGCCGAGGCGCCTGGCCCCTTCGGCAGCAAGATCCGCGTTGACATCGATCAGCACCTTGCGATGGGGGATGGCGGGAGCCGGCCAGAAAAACATCGGCATTGCAGCGTAGGCAAGAGCATGGGCCTTGCCCATGAAGCCGCCGCCGATCATGGCCACGTTGAGTGTTTTCGTCATGATGTGAGACCTTCAGCAGAATGGGAAAGGGGCGGTTGACCCAGGGAGGAAGATCAACCGCCCTGCGGCGGTGTTACTTGAAGCTCGACTTGATCTTGTCGGTGGCCTCCGCGCCGTAAATGTCCTTCCACATTTCAAGAAGATTGTCCTTGGTGATAGGGGCTGCAGGCAGCGCCACATAGGCCGGCGCCTCCTTGCCCAATAGCGCATAAGCGGCAAGACGCGCTTCAACGATGCCTGCCTCTCGCGGGCGCTGCGAGCCCATGCCCTTCACCATGCCGCCTTTTGCCATTTCGATGGCAACGTTTTCGCCAAGGTCCTGATTGATGACAATGAGGTCGGTACGTCCGGCAGCGCGTGCTGCTGCGAGCACGCCCTCCGCAGGCGTATCCCACACAGCCCAAATGGCCTTGGTCTCAGGGTGAGCCGTCAGGATCGCACCTGCTGCCTTCTCGGCGTCGCCCGCAAAATCAGGACCGCCGATGCCCTGTTCGTCGACAATCTTGATGTCTGGATAGTTGTCGGCGATGGTCTTCTTGAAACCGTCGTAACGCTGCCGGGTCACGAAAAAGTCCGCGGCGTGGAAGACCAGGCCGATTTCACCCTTGCCGCCGAGGGCCTTGGCCATCAAATGGCCTGCCGCCACGCCATTTCCGTAGTTGTCGGCAGACACTGCGGAGACGTAATCAACCCCTGCCTTGAAGTCCTTCGGGATGTTGTCCATGAAAATGAGCTTGGTGCCCGCCTCGGCAGCCTTCCTGTAGGCGCCAGCCGTCGCCACGCCATCAACCGGAATCGACACGATGATGTTGGGCTTCTGCGCCATCACGGTTTCGATGTCGGCGACCTGCTTTTCCGGCTTGAAGCCAGCGTCGGTGACGGCGATCACGTTGATGCCGAGCCTTTCGAACTCTGACTTGAGACCCGCGGTCTGCGCATTGGTCCAGTCATTGCCGCCGATATGAAAGACGAGGGCCGCGGTGGCATTCATCGCCTTGACCTTGGCGATCTCCTCGTCGCTGAGCGTGATGCTCGCGGCGGAAACCGGGTCTTCACCGTTCGGGCCCTTGCTCATCACCGTCTTGGCGAGCTCTTGCAGGGCAGCATCCGGGTCTGTCGCCCAGGCCGCAGTGGTGAAGCATCCGGCCAGTAGTGCGAGGGCTGCGACCGTGCCCATGAATTTGCGCTTGTTCATTGTGTTTCCTCCGTTTGTCGATTGTTGAGTTATTCCGCAGCCCGCAGGTACTTCATGCTGAGTGCTGCGCCTTCCTTCGGGTCTGGCCAGCTATCCAGTTCAGCTGTCACCCACCCCGAGAAACCGATGTCCTTCATCGCTTGAATGATGGCGTTCATATCCAGCGTGCCACGATCGAGCGGCGTGAAGGCGAATGGTTCCTTCTGCCAGCCCTTGAGGTGGATGTAGGAAATGCGGCCGGCGTGTTCGCGGATCATGGCGGGCACGTCGCCTCCCGCCGCCGCGAGATGGGCGGTATCGGGGCAGAAGTGGATTGATGTCTCCTTGAACACCGCGCGGACTTCCGACGGGCCTTCAATCATAGTCGTGAGGTGCGGGTGATAGTGGGCCTGCAGGCCCGCCTTCCTGGCAATACCAACGACCTTTTCCAGTGCCGCAGCCAGCTTCTTGATGTCATCTTGCCTGTTGCCCTTGGCGCGCTTGGCCCCGCCGCCGACTACAAGATGCTGCGCGCCCATTTCAGCGGCAGCGGCAGCCACGCGTTCGACGCGGGTGAGTTCTTCTTCCAAGATGTCGTCGAAAATGAAATTGCCGCCGGAGTAGGCCGCGAGAAAGGTCAACCCCGCGTTGCGGCAGGCAGATTTGAGGTCTTTGAACCGGCCCTCATAGTCGAGAAGATTGCCGTCAAATACTTCGACACCCTCATAGCCGCAGGCACCAATGTCCGCGATGGCGCGCTCGATGTTCGCGAAGGTCCGGTAGGTCAGCTGGGCAATAGAGGTCACGCCGACGGCATTGCCGCCGAGGCTGCCCCAGCAATTGGCATGATACGCCTTCTTCCACATCTCGGTTCAACTCCCATTCAGACTGCCCGCATTGGCTGCTTGGCTTGTTGTCTCTGCCTTAACAAACATTTTCTGCATATGTCAATCCATTTTCTGCAAAAGTAGTGTAATTTTCCACGCAAGTTGCCAGGCTTGTGCTGAGTATGTTGATATTTCAGCGGAAATCTGCGAGAGTCCGGCCATGGAATCGATTTGTCGTAGTGGATTTGGCCATGGTTGAAGGCGCTGGAAATGACAGTGCGCTGTTTGCCGACGCGCTTGAACGCGTCGATGCCGAGCAGCAAAGTCTGGCTCTCATTCTCAACTTGCTCCGCCGCGAGGAAGCCAACACAAAGTTGGAAATCGAACGCATATCCGGCCTGGGCCGCGCCATCGTGGCTGACCGTGTTGCCAGTTTGGTAGAACTCATGCTCGCCGATGAAAGCGAAATGGGAGTCGCAACCGGCGGCAGGGCCCCGCGCAACATCAAGTTCAATGATGGTGCCGCCCTGCTTCTGGTGGCACATCTCGACCAATCCACCATTGGCGTTGGCCTGACCAGTCTCGGTGGCAAACTGGTGTTTGCGCATCACGAACCAATCGACTCAGTGATGGACCACCAGGCTATTCTGGCGCGCATCACATCATTGTTCGACTGGGCGCTCGAGCAGCATTTGCGCGGACGCCCCATATGGGGCGTCGGCCTATCTGTCGAAGGTCCTGTCGAACAGCAGGCCAATCGGCTCTTTGCTTCCCCTGCCCTGCATTTCTTGCCGGGTTGGGACAGCGCGCGTATCGTCGAAAGCCTTGTTGATAAATATGCGGCACCGGTCTGGGTTCGCAACAACACCCAGATGACAACACTGGGCGAATTGCGCGCGGGCAGCGGACGCGGCGCATCCGACATGTTGTTTGTAGACCTGGGCAAGGAAATTACCGCCGGCATTGTCTGCGACGGAAGGCTCTATCGCGGGGCACAGGGAGGTGCGGGCTTGATTGGACACATTGCAACCGGCGATGACAATCAGGCGCCATGCAGATGCGGCAACCTCGGCTGCCTGGAAACCGTCGCAGGCGCCGATGCGATCGGCCGGAACGCAACCAAGGCCGCTCAAACCGGACAGAGCCCGGAATTGGCTGAACTGCTCGCGGCCAATGGCGAGTTGACGCCGACGGATGTGGCAACCGCCGCGATCATGGGTGATGCGTTTTCAGCCGAGCTTCTCGCCCGCAGCGGCAGGCAGATCGGCACAACAATTGCCGCCCTGACCAACGCCTTCAACCCGTCGCTCATCGTTCTGGGCGGGCCATGGGCGCAGCAGAGCGACATTCTTCTGGCCGCCATTCGCGAGGCAATCTACCGCCGCTCGCATCCGCTGGTGTCGCGCGATCTCAAGATCGTGCGCTCCCAGATGGGTGGTTCGGCCACGCTGACTGGCCTGGCGCTTTCGATGATCGACGATATCTTCGCGCCCTACACTCTGGCACGCTGGGTGAAACATGCTTCGCCATTGGCCCACCCTGGGATCGTCAACGCGGTTGCCGCAACCAGGAAAGATGCTGCAATGTTTGCCAGGCGCCTGGTGCCACCGGCGCCCTCGGCCAAGGTTGCCTCATGACAGGGAGTTCCTGATATGCCAGTAACAGGCCTTGGCCCACACGGCGAACGTGCAGCTTCGCCGCTGCTCCTGAAGTTGAACGAGGCTGACGCACAGGAGATTGCCGAGCGCCGTTTTTCGGTCGGCGTTGTCCTGCATACGACACAAAGCGACTGGGCGCGCCAGCAGCTTGCAGGCATCTCCTCGATGCTGGGCCAGCACAATGCTGCGATCGTTGACGTGGTCGATTGCGGCTTTGACGCCGGCCAGCAACTGTCGGCACTGACGCGCATGGCCAATGAAGACATTGATGCGGTCATAAGCATACCCATCGGCAATGCGGATGTCGCGGAGCCGCACCGCGCCATCCACCAGGTCGGCAAGAAGCTCATCCTTCTCGACAATGCCCCAACGGGCCTGGCCGCGGGCGCAGAGTACGCCTGCGTCGTCTCCGCCGACAATTTTGGCCTGGGCGAGATTGCCGCCCGGCAGTTGAGCGCCGCGATAGAAACGGGCCAGAAAATCGGTTTACTGTCCTACGCTGTGGATTTCTTTGCTACCAACGAGCGCGAAATCGCATTCCGCAAATGGATGAACAGGAACCGTCCCGATCTAACCATTGCGCAGGCCAAGTTCCATTCGTTGGCCGATGTGAGGGGCATAATGCAGGCGTTGCTTGCATCGGAAGGCCCGCTTGGCGGCTTGTTCGTTGTGTGGGACGAGCCAGCCGTGCTTGCCGCCGGTGTTCTCGAGCAGGCACAGCACACGACACCGATCGCCACGATTGATCTCGGCAACGCCGTCGCCATCAACATGGCAAAAGGAGGCCTGATCAAGTCGGTTGGGGCGCAACGCCCCTATGACCAGGGCAAGGCTGCAGCGGCAGCCGCGCTTCTTGCGCTGCTTGGCCGGCCCCTGCCATCGTGGATCGCCTTGCCGGGGCTTGCCGTGGTGCGCGACAATGTTGTCGAAGCCTACCAATCAATTTGGCATGCCCCCGCTCCAACGGAGCTTCTGAAGTTGCTGAGAGCAGCAAAATGACAACACTCACGAAGCGCTACGCGGGATCTACTGATGAAACTTGAGGGATGAATGTTAACAGCAACCAGTCTCTTGAAGTTGTTGCTACACGTGCTGTTGCCATGTTTGGATAAATGCCAGCCCATGATCAGCCTCCGCCCCAGCTGGTTGCACGATAGATATTTTGTACTAGGTCGAATGGGAGACTTCAGCATGTTGTTGGCTCCTTAGGCCTGACAGGAATTTTCTGAACACGGCGAGTTGAGCGAATATAGCCTGGAGAGGAGAAAGAAGATGCCGAACAAGAGGTCGGGAGCCGAGCAGTAGCGGTGACATGACACGTGCGTTCGACTATCGTCAACGTTCTGGTGGAGGCAAATTGCCAACTCGCCTGGCAGTCATCACACTAGACCACGATACTGGAAGATGGAGGCGATACCGACCGATCAATGGTTCATGACCCACACAGATCAGCTGGCCGGAAGGTCTCGACAAGTATCGCGAAACCAAACTTGAGGTCTGCGCCGGAAGGGCCCTACGAGGGTGAAGACCCGCACTGGCAAGTCGGGATCACTCGAAGCGAAAGCAGCCGGTTCATTGATTTCGTGGAGGAGCTTGAAAACGAGACAGATTCAACGCTTCCCCTGAAAGGCGGCTACCGGGAGATGCGCATCTTCATTCATCTCTTGCGCCATCACCTCAGCGGCCGTCTCGTGACCGCTTCCTCGCTGGCTGATGCGTCCAGCCTCTCGTACGGGACTGCTATGCGGGCGCTGGACGATCTTGTGAAGAGAGGGCTCATCATCAAGAGGCCACGTACAGTCTCCGGCAAGTCCTTTTCGTTGCACCCATCGGCTGGACTGCTCGATCAGTGGCAGAAATTCGAGCAGCGCGTCAAGTCGATGTTGGACTCCAAGTTCGCCCGGGAAAACATCGAGGAACCGACCGCCTATGACATCAATGGCGGAGTTCCCGCAGCTTCGCGAGTCGTGCCACCTCCGGCGGCATTGGAAAAGAAGCTGAACCTCACCCGGGGTCTTAGAATCCTCGTTCATGCCGATCCAACATTCGTGGCAATGAACTCATTGCGCAAGCAATTCGAGATGATCTTTGGCGTGGAGATTAGGAGCCGTGCGCTTTCAATCGACCGTCTTCGCGCCGAGATAATCGACAACAGCCTCGCCAAGTCATCGCGATACGACATTATAGCTTGTGACTTGCCTTGGTTTGGTGAAATGGCTTCCGCCGGCAGGCTTCTTGCCCTCGATCCGCTGATCGACGAGAACGAGTTTGATCGACGCGATTTTCACGCCGACGCCTTGGCGAGCGCATGTTATTGGGGCGTCCAGTATGGAATTCCGATTCTGACAACAGCGGAAATCCTCGTCTATCGCACCGATCTGTTTGCTGGCGCGGGAATTGCGCCGCCCACCACTGCGGCTGAAACTCTCAGTGCGGTGCGCGCACTGCACCGTCCGGCCGCCGGATTGAGTGGCATTGCATGGAATGGTGGTCGGGGGACGCCCCTCGGCCACACATTCATCATGGTCATGGGCGCATTTGGCCAGCCAGTCGTCAACTTGCGGCGATTGCCGAATGGATTCGACGCCGAGAATGTCAGTGGCGAGCAAATGCGGCCCATGTTCATGTCAGACGCCGCCCGCGATACGGCCGAATATCTGCGCGAACTTGTTCAATATTCTCCGCCCAACATCCTGCGCATGACTTGGTATGATCGCGCCATGGCCTATGCTCAGGGCAAAGTTGCAAGTGCCTATTCGCATTCGCTACTCGCACAACTTTATGAACTCAATGAATCGTCGCCAGCCTACCGGATGACCGGCTACCTTCCTCATCCTGCAGGGCCGCAAGGAGCACCCATTGTTCCCCTTGGCGGCTATGCTCTGGCAATCCCGGCCAACATCGAGCGCGAGCGAATCGGTCCGGTATGGACAGCGCTGCGGACGCTGACTTCGCCCAGCGCAGCAAAACTCTACGCCGCCAATGGCAGTCTGGCGTGGTCACGATTCAGCATAATCCGGGACCAAGAGATAAGATCCATTTCGCCAATGATTCCAGCTGTCGACCAAATGGCACGGCGCAGTCTGTTGCGCATGTGGCCACGCCCCCCGATCGCCGGGATATCCGATGTCATCGGTATTGCCGGCCAGGAAATCCACGACATGTTGTCCGGCCTCAAGTCGATCAACCAGGCGCTGTCAAATGCACAGAATCGAAGTGATGCGGTGATGCAGCAGCACGGTCATTACTGATGGCTTTGCCAGCGAATTGAGTTGTGCTTGCAGATTGTCCAAAATGGATAGTTTTCATTCATCCTGGATATCTTTGAGGCTTCTGCAGCTACCCCGCTTGCCCTAGCAAAACGGCGTCGATCGCCGCACTCCGTTGCAATGCTCCCGTGTTCCGGATGGAGCTTTCGGTTGCGCGGTGATCCAGAGTCGAGGAACTCAGGGAGGAAACAATGACACTGAAACTGTTCCGCGCGCTTCTCACGGCCGGTGTTCTTGCTGCCGGTTGGACAAGTGCCGCCCAGGCGCAAGAATGCAAGCCGGAAGACAAGAAGATCCTGACCGTTTGGGACCAGTTCGAGTATTACGGCATGACAGCCTCGGGCCCCGCCGTCGAGAAGATCCATGAGGCGTTCCAGAAGGAACATCCGTGTGTCGTGTTCTCGCGTTCGGTGTTTGGCGGCGGCTTCCCGATCCGCAACGCCGTTGAATTGGCGCTGACATCAGGCGAAGCCCCCGACGTGTTCTATTCTTGGCCATCGGGCGCTGGCCTAACCACCTATGCCAAGGCCGGTTACCTGGCTGACCTTTCGCCCTATGCGAAGAAATACAAGTGGTCTGAGCGGTTGCCCGATTGGGCGATCGCCCGCAACACCTATCAGGGCAAGCAATATGCATACCCTTGGGAGCAGGATCTCGAGTACGTTTACTACAACAAGGAAGCCTTCAAGGAACTCGGGATTGACGTACCGAAGTCCTTCGACGACGTTCTCGCCTGGTGCGACAAAGCCAGTGCCGCGGGCAAGATTGCCATCTCTCTTGGCAACGGCGATCTCTGGCCCGCCGTCAACATGTGGACCGACGTGACCGCACTTCTCGGCGGCCGCCAGGTGGGTCTGGACCTGCTGCAGGACAAGCAGGACTGGAACTCCGCTGAGCCGAAGGCCGCTCTCGATGCCATCTTGAAGATGGTCGAACACAAATGCTTCAGCCCAGGCTTCAATGGAACATCCTACAACGACGCTCTGCTGCAGTTCTATTCCGGCCAGGCAACGGCCATCTGGACCGGAACCTGGGTGATCCAGGATGTTGTCCGCAACATGCCGGAGGACAAGCTCGACATCTTCTACATGCCGCCGTTCGATGCCACCCATCCGCAAGCAACACACATGTCGGAAGGTTCGGCCTGGTACGTTTGGTCGGGGTCGAAGGTCAAGGATCTCGCCGCGGAGTATGTCAACTTCATGTCCGACCCGCGCTGGCTGGAGACTTGGATCAAGGATGGTTATACCATTCCGATCCAGAAAAAGCCGATCGACTTCGCCCAGTATGGGATTTCCGGCGTGATTTCGAAAGCCTTCAACACGGGGATGGCGATGGTTGACCGCAATGTGGATGCGTTTCACACCACCGCGCCGCCGCGCGTGACCTTCGTCATGTACCACGATATTCAAGGGGTGCTGAGCGGCGACACCAAGCCCGAAGACTTCCTCAAGAAACTCGACGAGCAGATGGAAGTGGCCAAGCAGGCCGGCGAAGTCTGGGCGCCGTAACAAAACGCCAGAACCGGCCGATGCGCTCGCGTCGGCTGGTTCGTATCCCAGCGCCCAGCGGCAGCGAGAACCAGTGCGATGATTGAGTCCCGTGGCAGAAAAAGCCCCTATCTGTTTCTGGCGCCCGCGATCATCTATCTCGGGATTTGGATCTACTATCCGATCGCCAAGAACTTCTATCTGAGTTTCCTTGGCACCGAGGGTACTCACGGGGCAGATTTCCGTTTCGTCGGCCTGCAGAACTACCACCAACTCCTCAGCGACGAACTTTTCCACCGCGCGCTCCTCCACAATCTGGTGTGGGTCTTGCTCAGCATCCTCGTTCCGGTAGTCATAGGCCTGGTACTGGCAGTCCTCTTGGTTCACAAGCGAACCCGCCTGTTTTACTCGGCCATCTTCTTTCTTCCTGTGACCGTGGCTCCGATCATGGCTGCCGTCGTGTGGGGCTGGATCTATAATCCGACATTCGGCGCGCTCAATCAGATGCTGACGCTGATTGGCCTCGACTCCTTGGCTCAACCATGGCTCGGCGACGCGGCAACCGCCCTGGTCAGCGTCAACATGATTGGAAGCTGGGGCTACTATGGCTTTTGCACGCTGATCTTCCTGGCGGGCCTGCAGAACATCGATCCGGAGATCTTTGAAGCGGCGCGCATCGACGGCGCCAATGCGCTCCAACAGTTCCGGTCGATCACCTTGCCGTTGCTTAAGCCCACCCTCACCTTCGTCCTCGTCTACACCACGATCGGATCGATGAAATTCTTCGATATCATCTACGTGGCGACAAAGGGCGGGCCCGACAACTCAACGCAGATCGTCGCGGTTTACATGTTCGACCTCTTCATCCGCCAGGGTGACGTGAACTATGCCGCGGCCATGAGCGTGGTCCTGACGGCGATCATTCTGGCGATGAGTCTTCTCGCCATCCGCAACATGACAAGGAAGCCATCGTGAGTCCGGCGCTGCGAGGGCTTCTCACTCGTTCGGGCGCAGGCTTCGTATCGAATGGGATTCTTGTCATTTTTGTGCTGATTTCGTTGTTTCCCGTCTATCTGATGTTCATTACCTCGCTCAAGTCTCAGGCTGAACTCATCAGCAATGTCTTCGCCCTTCCGCATGACCCCAAATGGGGAAATTACTATCTCGTGTTGATCCAGCGCGGCTACTACAAGGCCGTGATCAACAGCCTCATCTTTGCCGGTTCGGTGACAGTGCTCACCGTTCTCCTTTCGGTTCTTGCGGCATTTGCCTTTGCGGTTTTCGACTTCGCGGGCAAGCGTACGTTTTTCGTGTTGGTACTTGTCGGTCTCATGGTCTCCGAGGTCTCGATCCTCATCCCCGTTTACAACCTGCTGAAGTCGATGAACCTGCTGAATACCTATGTCGGGATGATACTTCCGCAGATCGCCCTTGGCCTGTCGTTCGGGATCTTCCTGATGACGACATTCTTCCGCGAAGTGCCACGCGAACTCATCGATGCCGCACGCCTCGATGGCTGCACCGACTGGCAGCTCCTGACAAAGATCATGATTCCCGTTGGGCTGCCGGGCATCAATGCACTGGCAGTGATCGAATTCCTATGGGCATGGAACAGCTTCTTTCTTCCTCTGGTGATCGCCACCAAGCAGGAGCTGATGCCACTCAGCGTTTCTGTCATCGACTTCATGGGACGCTTCACGTTCAACTATGAACTTGTCGCCACAACATGCGTCATCATGTTTGTGCCAATACTCATCCTCTACATTTTCACGCAACGCAGCTTCCGCCGCGGAGTGACCATGGGAGCCGTCAAATGACAGCGTCATCCGCCAAACTCGACCAAGTATCAGCCGGCCCCCGTGTCTCCATCCGCCAAGTCGAAAAGAGTTTCGGCGGTACCAAAGTGCTCAAAGGCGTTGATCTCGAGATCAACAGTGGCGAATTCCTGATCCTGCTGGGGCCTTCGGGATGCGGAAAGACAACGCTTCTGCGCATCATTGCTGGTCTTGAGAAAGCAAATCGCGGGGAAATCTGGCTCGGCGGATCGGAAGTGAGCGCACTCGAGCCGAAGGAACGCAACGTCGCGATGGTGTTCCAGAACTATGCACTCTATCCGCACATGAACGTCTATGACAACCAGGCCTTCTCGTTGCGGCTGCGCGGGATGTCCAATGCCCGGATCAAGGGGCGCGTTGAGGGTGCAGCCGCAATCCTCGGCCTGCAAACTCTCCAGAACCGTTTCCCGCGCCAGCTTTCCGGCGGGCAGAGGCAGCGAGTTTCAATGGGGCGAGCGATCGTCCGTTCGCCCGGCATCTTTTTGTTCGATGAGCCACTCTCGAACCTGGATGCAAAACTGCGCGTGCACATGCGCGGCGAGATTAAGGATCTTCACCACCGGCTTGGCACCACCTCAATCTACGTGACCCACGATCAGGTCGAGGCAATGACCATGGGCGACCGAATTGTCGTCATGAATCAGGGCGTCATCGAACAAGTCGGCCATCCGCTGGATGTCTTCGACAAGCCGAAAAATCTGTTTGTGGCCGGTTTTGTCGGATCTCCGGCCATGAATCTTCTGACTGGATCTATGGCCATGGAAGGCGGCCATCCCATTGTCCGGTGTTCGCATGAATTGACGGTGCCGATGCCGCAATCAGCCATGAAATTCAATGGCCGAGCCGTAACGCTCGGAATCAGGCCCCATCAACTCGGCATCGATGTGCGCGGCAGCTACGAAGCCGAAATCAGGGACATTCAGCCGACAGGTGTCGAGACCATCTTGCTCTGCCGTCTCGCCGGTCAGGATGTGCTGGTGCAGACCACCGAACGGATTACCGGAAAGGCAGGTGAGCGCATCCGGTTGTCGATGAACGCCGGCAATCTCCACCTGTTCGATACGGCGAGCGGTGAGAGGCTTGAGGTTTGACAGGGTGGCGAAGGCGACAGGCGGGACTGGAGTGAAAGCCGATGGGAAGATTTGAGGATTGTTCAATGCGTCACCGCATCGCCATTGATGTCATCGACCCTCTCGGTCTCGGGAGGAGTGCCGAGCCTGTCGAATTCAGTCTCAGCTTTGTGGTTTACCAGCCTGCCCGCAGGGGAATTGCCGTCATCGATGAAGCCGGTGCGCGCATCTCAAGCCAGATCGTCGCCGCCAGTGAAAATTCTGCCGGACGCCTCGTCTTCGCAACCCTATGCTTCATTGCGGAGATTCCCTCCGGGGTCACAAGAAAGCGCTACTATGTGTATCTCGGCGATGAACCCGCGACGGCGCCGGAAGATGGCGGCGGCATCGTGCGGCTCAAGCCAGAGCTTGCTGATGGCTACAGGCGTCTTGATACCGGGGCCTACATACTCGAACTCTGCCGCGGAACAGCCAAAGGCGACGGTGGAAGCAAGTGGGGAATCCGGCATTTCGAGCACAAGGCCCAGCGCATCAATCTTATAGCAGGTAACAAGAACGCATTTGGCGGTGTCTACGGCCCGTTCTTCACGCCGGAGAACGGCTTGGTCAATCCGCCCGCCCATGCGCTCGCCGAGATCGAACCGGTCACTGAAGGACCGGTCAAATGCCAATACCGCATGCGCGTAAAGGTGCCCAACGGGCTTAGACCCGAGCTCAAAGACAAGACGATCGAGGTGTGGTGGAGCTTCTACCATCGTTCTCCTTGGTTCGTGCGTACCTACATCGTCGATGATTACGAATCGACGGTTGATGGCAGATCGGTGAAAAACCGCATCACTGTGGGCGATGAGATCGAAAGCGGCAAGAAGAACCTGCTGCTATCCACCTATCGTCATCATGATGGCACTGGCTACCGCGCCGGCGATCTCTATGCGGAAATTCTGCTCGAGAGATTGAAGGACCTCCAGTCACGCAATCCAGCCGCAGTCAGCGCCGCTATGGCGAAACTGGGAATTGAGCCAAAGGAGGACCCGGCAAGCTGGCATTGGGACAACTACTGGCGAATGTTCTGTGTGATCGAGGGTGCCTTGGAACGGCCAGTTCTCGAAGAGGAAGTTGACCGCATCTGGCGTTCCGCCAATCAGATCGTCTGGTCGGACAAGAACCACAATTTGCTGAAATTCACGGACGATGCCATCGATGTGAATCGCGAGCCGCAACAGACGATCTTTTCCCTCAATGCGCAAAAAACCTGCGAGTACAGTCCCCTCACTGGATTCTCCTTCGTCCGTTATGTGAACAGACCGGTACCACGCATGCAGATCGTGCAGCGCTATGACAGCGGATGGGTGAACTGGGGCACAAACGGCGAGAACGAATATCCTGAACTGCCGTCCGGCTCCACGATCTGGTCGGCCTATGGCCAGTTTCCGAATTGGCGCGCCGAGGCGGATTGTATGGAACAACCCTTGGCGGTTGCCATCAGCGGCTTCGAAAAAATGTACTCACTCTAGTATGGTAGAACCTCCATGAAACTCTCCTTCAACACCTGGGTCTATTCGAGCTTCCCGGTATGGGTCCCATCCTATCCCCTCGACGAAACCATAAAGCGTATTGCCCGGATTGGATACGATGGTGTCGAGATCGGCGCCGCCAGCCCACATGCCTTTCCTGACTATGTAGGCAAGAACCGGCGCCGCGAGATCAAGAGCATGCTTGAATCAAACGGCATCGCACTGTCCAGCATGTTGCCCGCACCGGGCGGCGGGCCGGGTTTCAACGCAGCTTCTCCCCTGCCTGAGGAACGCGCCAATACCATAGACCAATATATCAAGGTTGCGCAGCTCTGCTCGGATCTGGGCGGCAGCAGAATTCTGTATGTCGCCGGCTGGCAGGTTTTTGGAACGGCCACTGAACAGGCCTGGGATTGGAGCCGTGACGCCCTGACGGTCATTGCCAAGGCAGCGGCCGATATGGGCGTTACTGTGGTAGTCGAGCCCACCTCGGCCGACAGCAACCTGGTGGAGAGTTGCGGCGGCGCGCTTCGAATGATGCGTGAATGCGGTCGCCAGAATGTGAAGGTCATGTTTGATACATATCATGCGCTCTATCGCAACGAAGTGCCCACTGACTACGTGTATCAGATGGGCAAGGACCTCGATCATGTGCATCTGGCGGATGTCGGCCGGGCGGCCCCCGGAGACGGGCGTGTGGACTACCGGGCACTCGTCGCGTCTCTGATGGATGTCGGTTTCGATGGTTATCTCACGATGGAAGTCGGCTTCGACCGGCGTGCGGTCGAGCCGGATATGATTGCGCGCAGGGCATTCGAGTACATGAAACCGTTGGTTCGCTAACCAAAGTCAGATGTCTATGGAGGCCGTTTCATGAAAGCCGTGTTCTTGCCCGGAAACAAGCAGGTGATCGTCCGCGACGTACCTGTCCCCGAACCTGGCGACGATGAAGTTCTTATTCAGGTGAAGGCATCCTGCATTTGCCGAAGCGACTTGAGTCTGTACTATGGCAACGCCGTAGTGGGTGGAGCGGCCGCTGGAAAATGCATCACTGGCCACGAGCCGGCAGGCGTAATCACCAAGATCGGCAGCGGCGTGAAGTGGTTCAAGCCCGGTGACCGGGTTGCGGCCTATCTTGCCATTGGATGCGGAGTCTGTGCTTTCTGCAGAATGGGAAACTATCATCTGTGCCCGAACTGGACTTGTCTTGGCTTTACGGCGCACGGCGGCAATGCCGAATTCCTGACGCTCCCCGAGCGGAACTGCTTGCGTATTTCCGACTCGATGTCGTTTGTAGCCGCTGCCGTTTCGACGGATGCATTCGGTACCCTCTACAGCGCGGCGAAGAAGCTCATGATATCAGGCTCAAGCACGGTGGGGATTTGGGGTTTGGGCCCCATGGGAACCAGCGGCGTACTGGTTGCGAAGGCGCTTGGCGCCCGGGTGGTCGCGCTTGATCCCATCGCCGCGCGGCGAAGTTTCGCGCAGGGCCTTGGCGCCGATCTGGTTCTTGACCCTTCCGATCCTGATACGGCAGGAGCGATTGCCGAATTCTCCGGTGGCACGGGCCTCACTGCGGCCATTGATTGTTCGGGCAATCAGACCGCCCAGAATATGGCCCTGGACTCGACAATGCCTCTCGGCCGCGTCGCATTCGTGGGAGAAGCCCGCGAAACAACCATCAAGCCGAGCGACCAGCTCATTCGCAAACAGTTGACGTTAATTGGTTCCTGGTACTTCGCTATCCATGAATACGATGAGATTACGCGTCTGATCGATGCAAGGAAGATTGACCTTGAGCGGCTTGCAACACATCGTTTCGCTCTCGACGACGCCGACACAGCATTTCGGCTTTTCGACGAGCGGAAAACGGAGAAAGCCGTCTTCACGATGAGCTGATTGGACAATGCGGAAGGTGGCATCAATGTTGCCGGCGGGCAGACGCCGTCAGCCGATGCCATCGGTATTCAGGAAATCCGTTTGCGAGAAGAGGGAGCAAGAGTCTCATGTGCGCGCAAAGCTTATCGCCGCTCAAGGCCTGCCGCTTGCGGCTTGGGGGCCTCTTCGCCGTGGATTTGCTGCAGTTAATCCAGAGTACTGCGGTCATGGCACGGGCTACTGCTTCGCATTGTGCAGACAACAAGCTGGCCCCACACTCAAGCTTGCCGATCGAAATGAGATTGACACGGATCAGCCGCCCGTGCCGCCCCGGAGGCGTCGCACGGATGTCAACAGATCCACGACTGCCTCTTCCGCCGATTCCAGTTTGATGCCGACAAGAAGATGCTCCCGCCCGGACATCACGAGGAATACTTCGAGCACATCATCCGAATGCCGAGCAAGCGCCGCCAGATGCACTCCGCTTGGACCGTAACGACCAGAGAACCAGTTCTTAACAGTTTTCTCGTTCGCCCCTGTCCAAGCTGAGGCCGTCTTAACCCCGGATCTAGTGGAACCGAGGGAACGATGCAGTGCAGCAGCAATTTGTTCTGCGAAGTAATTGTCGCCATCAGCCTTTCCCTCGCCAGTATGCCCGCGTCTCGGCGGAAAGAACTTGCCCCTTTTTGGAAACGACATTCCAGCCTCCCTCGCTTTAAATGAGTGAGCGGGAAGGTTGGACCGTAGATTCCAGCGCGATGAGGGATTTGCCCGGTGCGGAGAGGAGATATCAAGTGACGGGACGGCGGTCGAGCATGTCTCGCGTGGCGGGCGAAAAGGCGGCATCGGACGTGCCGGCCGTTGCCTATGTGCGCATGTCTACCGACCACCAGAAATATTCGACCGAAAACCAGCTCGACGTCATCCGCAACTACGCCACTGCGCGTGGCTTGAAGATATTGCGCGTCTTCGAGGATTCCGGTCGATCCGGACTGCGCCTCGAAGGCCGCGAAGCGCTGCAAGGCCTGATGGCTGAGGTCAAATCCGGGCACGCCGATTTCAAGGCAATCCTGGTTTATGACGTCAGCCGCTGGGGGCGGTTTCAGGATGCCGACGAGGGCGGGTACTATGAACACGAATGCTCGCGCGCCGGAATCCGCGTGCATTATTGCGGCGAGCAGTTCGAGAATGACGGCAGCATCGGGTCCAACCTGCTCAAGACGGTCAAGCGGGTGATGGCGGGCGAATACAGCCGGGAGCTGTCTGTCAAGGTCTTCGCCGGACAGTGCCGCCTGGTGGAACTCGGCTTCCGCCAGGGTGGCGCACCTGGCTACGGTCTTCGCCGCGTCCTGATCGACGAGAACAAAAACCCGAAGGGCGAACTCGCGCGTGGTGATCGCAAGAGCCTGCAGACCGACCGGGTCGTCCTGGTCCTGGGCCCCGAGGACGAACAGGAGGTCGTCCGCCGCATGTATCGGTTGTTTGTCGAGGAAGGTCGCTCAGAGCGAGAAATCGCCGAGCACCTGAGTGCCGAGGGCTTGTCAACCGATCTCGGGCGGCCGTGGACGAGGGCCACAGTCCACGAGGTCCTCACCAACGAGAAATACATCGGCAACAACGTCTTCAACAAGGTTTCCTTCAAGCTGAAGCAGCACCGGGTCGTGAACCCGCGCGACATGTGGATCCGTGCGGAAAGCGCCTATCCGTCAATCGTTGACAGAGCACTCTTCGAGCGCGCGCGGGCAATTGTTGACGCACGGAGCCGGCATTTCACGGACGAGGAGCTCTTGCAGTCCCTTCGTGGGATACTTGCGCAGCACGGCATGTTGTCAGGGCTGCTCATCGACGAGCGCGAAGAAATGCCGTCCTCCAGCGCCTACCGGCATCGCTTCGGAAGCCTGCTACGCGCCTACGAGCTGATCGGCTATGAACCTGATCGCGACTACCGCTACATCGAGATCAATCGCGCCCTCCGCCGGTCCCATCCGCAGATCGTTGCCGGGATTATCGTGGGCGTGGTGCGAAACGGTGGAACGGCCGTACAGGACATGGACAGCGAACTCCTGTCGATCAATGGCGAGTTCACCGCATCGGTGGTGATCGCGCGTTGCTATGAAACCCCCGCCGGAGCCTTGCGTTGGCGCATCCGCCTCGATACCGGGCTCGTGCCCGACATCACGATTGCCGTGCGGATGGACGAAGTGAACGAAGCGCCGCTCGACTACTATGTGTTGCCGAGCATCGACATGGCCGTGCCCCGCCTGAGGCTCGCCGAGCAGAACGGCCTGTCCCTCGATGCCTACCGTTTCGACAATCTTGATTTCTTCTATTCGCTCGCCGGCCGGGCCAGATTTGCGGAGGCCGCCTGATGCCAGATGATGCTCCAGAAACTGCCCGCAAACACGTGAAACTCATTTCCACGGATCGCATCCGGGTGCTGAACCCACGTGCTCGCAATCGGCGGCACTTCGAGGAGATCGTCGAAAACATCTCGCGGATCGGCCTGAAGCGGCCGATTACCGTGTCGCGGCGTGCCGGGACCGACGCTGAAGAATATGATCTCGTTTGCGGACAAGGGCGGCTTGAAGCCTTTGTCGAGCTCAAGCAGACCACCATTCCCGCCATCATCATCGACGCCGGCGAGAGCGAATGCCTGGTGATGAGTCTCGTTGAGAACTGCGCACGGCGGCAGCATCGGGCCATCGATCTGATGCAGGAGATCGCAACACTTCGCAAGCGCGGCTACAACGACCGCCAGATCGCCGAGAAGATTGGCTTGAGTTCGGAATACGTCAAGATGATCGCAGGGCTTCTTGAGCGCGGTGAGGAGCGGCTTGTCTCCGCGGTCGAAGCTGGTCTCCTGCCATTGAACCTCGCCATTCAGATTTCGCGCACCGACGATGCGGGTGCACAGCGCGCCCTGACGGAGGCCTACGCGGAAAAGAAGCTGCGCGGCAAGAAGCTCACCGCCGTGCGGCGGCTTCTGGAACGGCGCCAGCGCCATGGGCCCCATGTCGATGAATCCCCATTTGGCCAGCAGCGGGGTACTCGACGCCCGCTCACCAGCGACGCGCTCGTTCGCGCCTATCGGCAGGAGGCCGACCGCCAGAAGTTGTTGATCAAGAAAGCCGAACTGACACAGGGCCGCTTGCTCTTCGTGACCGAGGCCTTCCGCGCGCTGCGTGAGGATGAGAATTTCCTGACGCTGCTCAAGGCAGAAGGACTGGACATGCTGCCGGCTTGCCTCGAGCAGTCCCTCACCCCGAGAGCAGAAGCATGAAGCGGGAACAAAGACAACTTCCAGAGATCGTCAATCAGGCCTTCGAGGCGGAATGCGTGACATTGCCCGTGAATGCGATACTGCCGGTCCATAGCTTACGGAAGACAGTGAAGCTTAGCCATAAGTACCGGCAGATCACGGCCTCGGTCCGCGAGGTTGGCCTGGTCGAGCCGCCCGTCGTTGCCCGAGACCCGGAGCATCCGGGCGTCTTCCTGCTTCTCGATGGGCATCTCCGGATCGAGGTGCTGAAGGACCTGGGTATCAACGAGGTCGAGTGTCTGGTTTCGACCGACGACGAAGCCTTCACCTACAACAAGCGGATCAGCAGGCTCAATGCCGTGCAGGAACACAACATGGTCCAACGAGCCATCGACCGCGGCGTACCTCCGGAAAAGATAGCCAGTGCGCTTGACATCAATGTGCACTCCGTTCAGCGCAAGGTCCGAATGCTCGATGGTATCTGCGAGGAGGCCATCAGTTTGCTCAAGGACAAGCCCTGCCCGATGGCGGCGTTTGAAGTCCTCCGCAAAATGAAGACTTTGCGCCAGATCGAAGCGGCCGAACTGCTCATCAATGCCAACAATTACTCGGTTCCATACGTTTCGGCGATCTTAGCGAGCACACCCCAGTCGCAACTTGTTGATGGTTCAAAGCCGAAACGCGTCATGGGTATCTCAACCGAGGCTATGGCGCGGATGGAGCGCGAACTCGCCCGACTTCAGGAAGCAATCACATCCATCCAGGACACCTACGGCAAAGACCACCTGCAACTGACCATTATCAAGGGCTATCTCGCCAAACTTCTCGGGAATGCGCGCGTCATGCGCTACCTGATGCAAAACCGGCCGGAATTTCTGCCCGAGTTTCAGGCAATCGCCGAGATGACATCCACGCTGCCGGTATAGACAGCATAGACGGACTGGCGGGTGCGTGATGGGGACCCGGACCCAATAAGCGCGGGGGCCGCAGGAGACGCCGCACGCTGGGGCGGATCGAGAGCGGCGGTGGGAATGGCGGCGAACCCGTTCGGAGCCCACCAGGCCAGTCGAGGTTTCGCTGGCCGCATGCCGGTCCTGACCGGCATGATGAAATGGGGCGTGCCGGTTGTCTTCCGCCGGCACGCCCACAGGTCTTGGAAGAAGGAACTGTCCGCAGCAGGCGGTCACTCTAGATTCTGCGCACAGCGCCCGGTGGGGTCGGCTGCTTGCCTATCACATTCCCGGTGATATCCGAGCAATCAAGCTCATTGACGGGAAGCGATTACTTTCGAGTCTGGCAAACTGCCTTCCACGCCGCGTTGTGCCCTTTCACCTGCCGGATCGTTTCATCGGTGTCCTTAGTTGACCACCGGATCGGCTCGAAAGCAGAGCAAGGCGAGCCTGCGAGCGCGTCAGTCGCGACGGAACCCGTCGTCGTCGCGCAGCCGGGAAGGATCAGAAGGAGCGTCAGCAGCGACGTGGCGCGCATCGCGAGCCTTGCGGATGAGATCAAGTGCATGGTTTGAAGCCTCGGCAATGGCCTCGGCCCGGCCGGCGTCCCGCGCCTGGGACTCGCGCGCCATGTCGAGAATAGCGGCGAGGACCCGCGCGAGTACCGCCAGGGCCGAGAGCCAGTTCATGCGATTTTCTTGGTGGCGACGATACGGCCATAGATGGCCAGAACGCTGCCGATGATGCCGCCGATACCTGTGATGAGCTCGACAATCTGTGCCTGATCGGCCGGCGTGATTGCATAACCCCAGATGGCGGCGGCGCTGGCAATGAGCGCGATGAGCCCGCCCCAAATGGTTTTGGAAGCGAAGAAAGACTTCACGTCGTACATGGTGTTCTCCTGTGGGAATGGCCCGGGAGCCGCCCGGGCGGCGGAAATGTCAGCCTTCGAAGAGCGCCGCGTCCTTGGCGAAGTTCCGCCAGGGGCTAAGTTCATAGTGCGGCATGTCGACGAACTTCTCGTCTTCGGTCCTGCCGTCCATGTCCCAGTCGCCACCCCAGCGGAGCGGGATGTTCAGTTCCTTGGCGAGAGGCAGGACGATCTCCTTCGCCAGCTTCACTAAGGGCTTGGTGTTCTTCCAGTCGATGGGTTTGGGACAGACATCGAGGGCGATGGCCGGGGTCCAGTTGTGTGCGGACTGACCGAAGCGCGCCTTGCTCCGCTTGGTGCGATAGGCCAGTTCCTGTGCGGCACGCCCGCGCTGCGACTCGAGGATCACGATGTCCGCGCGCTTCGCCACTTCGGTGAAGAGCTTCCGAAGCAAGGGATGGGCTTTGGCGAGGCGCTGCGCGCTCGCCTTGTCGAGAGTGGGCATGGGTTCTCCTCAAAATGCAAAAGGCCCGCGTGTGGCGCGGGCTGGGTGGGAAACGACGGTGAGTGTTGGCTATTCTGCCGCCGGATGGCGCTGCTCGATCACCCGGTCGATCTTCTGCTCGATCTTCTCGAGGTGGGTCATGATCCGCGTTTCGACATCCTTGAGATAGGAGACGGAGACGAAATTCGTGGCGACCAGCAGCTTGTAGTTGGCAAGATCGTCCTTGAGGGCACGGAAGGTCTTGTCCATGTCCTCGCGGTCATGGAACCTCAACCAGATCAGCGAGCCCACGACCGGAATGCCGATTGCCGTGATCCACCATTGCAGGTCCATCTGTGCCTCCAAGTTTCAGTTGTCGGTTTCGAGGTAGACGCTCACCACGTCGATGCCGACGGCAAGGGCCTGGGCGTTGTTGCAGCGCCAGACGGCGTGAGCAAGGAAGGTGGTGGCTGCAGGGATGACGGTGCCGACGGCACCGCTCAGCGTACCGGTGGCAATATCGCCGGTATTCACGCGGGTGACCTGGTAGTGGATCACCTGGGTGTCGGGCGGCGCGAACAGCGCCAGCTCATAAAGGTCGGCGGACAGCGTGTTGGCCGGGAAACTCGCACCGAGATCGATGGCCGTCTGAGCCGCCGAGCCGCCATAGACGATTTGCAGATTGTTCGAGGTCGAGATCTGCGCCACGCCCACCATGTTGGTCTGACCGCTCGATGGCTCGACGTTGGTCGGGGCGGCAACTGCATTGCGGAGCCCCACGAACATGCGGGCTCCCGAAACGGCTGCCGCATCCGACACCACGAAGCGGCAGACATAGAAGAACCCGCCGATGCCGCTCAATGCGCCGATGGTGAACTGTGCCGTCGTCGCATAATGCCCCGAGAGCGAACCCGCCGTGGCGGCACTCACATATCCCAGCCTGCGCGACCGCGTTGCCAGATTCGTTGCGGTGACATTGCGGGCGGTTGCGGTACCAAGGGCTGTCGGTGCAGCAATCCCCACGACGCCCGGGAGGGTCGTCGCATTGCCGGGCGGGTTCCACCAGCCGATCTTGTTCGAGGCGATGAGCGGCTGCAAGGTCACATCGAGCCCCGAGGGCCCGATGAAGCGTGGCAGCATGCGGTTGGCCTTGCGGCCGGCAAACAGGTTCAGCTTGTCAGCGGCTGGAACGGCTGGTGCGGCCACATAGGGCAGCGTAACCTCGCCACCGTCCGGCAGCAACACGCCTGAGTTCTGGATCAGCTTGCCTGTCGTGGTATCGAAGCGGGCAATGGCATTGTCGGTCGCCGAGGCCGGCCCCACGACATCGCCCGATCCTCCGCCGCCCGAGGGAGCAGCCCACGTGCCGTCAGCCCGGAGGAAGTTGGTGCTACCACCACCCGAGGCTGGAACGATGCCCTTGGCGGAAGAAGTAAAGGCCGGGAGCGCCGACAGCCCTTGTGGCAGCGAGATCACGCCATTCGTGCGGTTGATGGTGAGCGCCTCGAACCAGGCCGAGCCATCGGCGCTGACCTTGAAGTGGAAATCGTCATCGCCGGTCGTGCCGAACTCCGCCCTCCCCGAGAAGCCGGTCTGGAACAGGAACGAGGCCGTGTCGGCCGCGGCGGCCTTGTTGACCTTGACCTGGACTCCATTGCCGGCGTTGTTGAAGAGAACGGCACTGCTGGCGACGGCGAGCTTGTTGGTGGCGTCGGCAGTGGCATTGACGCCGAGCAGCGACAGGTTCTGCAACGAAGTCGGATCGGGCGGTGGGACCCACGTCCCATCGGCGCGCAGGAAGTTCACCGTGCCGCCGCCAGATGCGGGCGTTAGCCCCTTGAGCGCTGTGGTGAATGTATTGAGGAGTGCCGTCGCCTGGGCAGCGGTCAGGTCCTCGACATTGCCAATCCCTGCTGTAGTGCGGCCCTTGAAGCTCGCCGTCGCCATGGTGGCGAGCTTGGCGTTGGTCACGGCATTGGCGCCAATGGTCGCAGCAAAAGACCCGGTGCCGGAACCGGTCACGTCACCGGTCAGCGTGATGGTCTGATCGCCGCTATTGGTACCGGTCAGCCCGAGGTCGGTCTTGACCTGGGCGATGGTGCGCGCCGCCCAGGCTCCGGCCTTCGCCTGCAGGAAGCTGTCGGTCGCGGCCGTGAGCCCCGCAATAGTAGTGAGGTCCGCATCGAGCGGTTGCCGGGCATCAAGCGCCGCTTGTAGATCAGCCTGAGTGGAAAGCGTGCCGGTGATCGAACCCCATGTCGCACTGCCGCCGCCCGGAGGTGCTGCCCACGTCCCGTCAGCCCGCAGGAACGTGCTGGTCCCGCCCCCGGACGGCGGGACGAGGCCCTTCAATGCGGAGGTGAAGACATCGAGCAGTGTTGTCGCCTGTGTCCCTGTCAGATCCTCGACCGTGCCCGTCCCCGCCGTGAGCCGCCCCTTGAAGGTGGCGGTGGCGACGGTCGCGAGCTTGGCATTGGTGATGGCATTGTTGTTGATGTTGGCGGTGGTGATCGTTGTCCAGCTTCCGTCCGCCCGAAGAAAGGCTGAGGTGCCGCCACCGGATGCTGGCGCCAGGCCCTTGAGTGTCGAGCTGAAAGCATTGAGAAGTGCGGTTTGCGCGACGGCATCGGCCGCCGTCAACATGGAACGGCCAGCCACCGTCGAATCCGAGATCTGTGACGCCGTGTGCGTATGAGAGGATGCAGCCTTGCCATCGAGTGCTGCCTGCAGATCGGTCTGGCTCGACAAGGCACCGGTGATCGATCCCCAGGCGACAGAACCGCTGCTGCTGAGACTGCCCCAGGCTGCACCATCCCAGCGGACGTGGGTTGCTTCCGCCTCGATCCAGGCGAGCCAGCCCGGCTGCGGCACGAGCTTCATCCAGGCGCCATCGACATGATAGGCGATGTTCAGGTCCCACGTTGCCCATGCGCCGGTCGCACCCGCGGCAACAATGTAGCGGTCGCCATCGGCGGGGCTTCCCGGCGGCGCCGTGAGTGTCCGCGAGATCACCGCCATCTGCACGAGCGCATCGAGCAGGCGCACGGCTTCATTGTGCGTCACATGCTTCTGCGCCTGATTGGCGGCAATATAGGGCAGATGCAGATGCGTGCTGTCATCCGGCATGGGTCGTGAACCTTTGGATAATCAGAAATAGAGCGTGGCGGGTTTGGGCGCGCCGCGGCCGAACTGGGCCGAGAGCTGGTAGATGGCGACCTGCAGACTGTCGCCGAGCCCCAACGGAGCGCCCCAATCGGTGGTCTGCTGGGCGCCGGTATAGAGAACGCTGGTGGTGCTCGCGGCGAGCGTCCGTTTCACCGTCACGCCACTCAAGATATCGACCTCGTAGGACTCGGAATCCTCGAAGAGCGGCACTTCGATTGCATCCCAGCTATCTCCAACGGGTGCGCGGGTGCGGCGCTTCCAGGAGATGGTGAGATCGCCGGGCGTTCGTGCGACCTTCCACAGCTGGCTCACATGGGCCACCGCGTAGGGCCGCAAACCGATTCCTTTCGGTGTGAATGCGACCTGCGCATAGGACAAATCCGTCAGGTCTTCCGATGCCGGGCCGACCATCCAGTTCCAGGCAATGCCGATATCGGTCGAGGCAATGCTCAAGGGCGCTATGTCAGCGTCGAGCATGACGATGCGCGCGCCTGCTGGCGTTGGATTGCCGATTGCGCCCTCCGTGCCGCGCTGGCCGCGCAGCAGCCGTGTCAGCTTGTAGCGATTGGCGGCGACGAGTTCGGCACCGGAGAACTGCACGATCTCCCAGACACCAAGCGCCCGCTCGATGGCCAGCGTATTGGCACCGGCGAAGAGCTCCAGATCAGTGACGCTGGTGAGCGTGCCCGAGAGCATGTCCACATAAAGCGCGTTCCCATAGTCGAAGCGATCTGCAGGTCCGCCATAGAAATCGAAGGCCAGCGTTCCCATGCGCGCCGGGCGGCCGATGGTGTCAAGCAACTTGAACCCGTCGAGCGTCGGACTCTTCCAGACGGCGGCCTGGCCATACCATGGCGAGGCATAGATCCCGATGAAGGGGCGATACGCGGGCACATCTTCATCAAGGATCGGCAGATCCATCAGCGCGACGACTGGCGGCCCGTAGACGGTGGGCGGCGGCAGGGTCACATCGCGCTCAGGCCCGGGCCGTGCGCCATAAATCACGGCGTCGGTCCGCACCGCGTCGATGATGCGGGCGTCCTGATCGGCGACGGATGCCAGCCGGAACTCCAGCTGCCGTCCGTCATGTTCAACCAGCACCACATCGGTGGGATCGAGCGCCAGGCGCGACGGCGGCAGCTGGAACTTGGCCGTCTCGCGCTGGACCCACGCTTCCATCAGCGCGCGCCTGCAGCGCATGTCGGCTTCCGCCCCCGCAGCGACAATGGGGAAGGACTCCGATGCAATCCGCGCCGTATCGACGGTGATGCGGCGGGCCTCGACGGTGAGCGCCTCATACTTCTTGTCGGGACGGGTCAGCCGCCACTTGAGGGCCAGCGGCAGTTCGGTTTCCTGAGCACGGACCAGTTCGATATCCTCGTCCTCACGCTTCACCGCCACGAGATCGTCGGACGTGATGGTAGCGATTGGCGCCATGCCGCGGGGCACGAAGCGGATCACCCCGTCGCTTTCGGTGGCGTCGAATCCGTAGAAGTGGGCAAGAGGTTCAATTGATGACCGCGCGCTGGCGATCGCCTCGATGGTGTAGCCCGGAACCGATGCCGCCAGCTGGCTCACATCGATGTCGGTGGAATCGAGGCCGCCACGCCGGCACAGCTCGCGCACCAATGCGGCAAGACCACTGTCGCCGAGCCTGCCGTTCAGCCAATGGCCGAACTGCCAGTTCTGCCAGTCGCCCCAGATGTCGGAGCGGCCGGGAAAGGCGGGATAGGGCCTGGCATCCCAGCACCAGATGGCCAGTTCGCCCATGTCGAGCATCGGCCCGCCATAGGTACCGCCCGTCGGATTATGGGTGCTCCAATAATGATAGAGCGCCTCAATGTAGCGGCGCTGGATGGCATCGTCGCGGTTCCCCAGCGAATAATTGGGATAGGCGCTTTCCGACGACTTGGGATCGACGAAGACATTGGCCTGGTTGGCGCCCTTGTCGACCGCCGGACATCCGGCCTCGGTGAAGCGGATCGGCTTCGACTTCGCCACCCAGGCGGTGGGTGTGCCACTCTCGACACCTCCTGGCCGATCATGATGGGCATTCGACCACCACCGCCGGATGTCCTTATACCGGAACACCCAGGACTTGCCGTAAGCGCCATCGGTGATCGGAGTGCGCATCTGTGCGTCACGGTCAGCCTGGGTGGCATAATACCAGTCGTAGCCTTCGCCACCCTCGACGTTGGTTTCGAGATAATCGCGATCATAGATCGACGGCCAGCCCGCCAAGGCATCGACATGGGAGAAGCCCTCCCGCCAGTCGGCCAATGGCATGTAGTTGTCGATGCCGACGAAGTCGATATTGCTGTCGGCCCACAGCGGATCGAGATGGAAAAAGACATCGCCCGAGCCGTCCTGCGGATGGTGCCCGAAATACTCTGACCAATCCGCCGCATAGCCGACCTTGGCACCGCTTCCCAGGATGGCGCTCACATCGGCGGCAAGCACCTTGAGCTTGGCAACCGCCGGATAAGTGGAGGTACTGGAACGGATCTGGGTGAGGCCGCGCAGCTCCGAGCCGATCAGGAAGGCATCGACGCCCCCTGCCGCCGCACAGAGCTTGGCATAGTGCAGCACCATGCGGCGGTAGCCCCAGTCGGCGCCGCCGGTCCATGTCACACTCGTCCCCGACACCGCGTAATCCGAGCCTTGCGCGCTACCGAAGAAGGCATCGACTTGGGCAGCAGCCGAGGTGGTCTTGTCCACCGTTCCGGCATATCCCGCCGCTGGCGAACAGGTGATACGCCCACGCCAGGGATACTGGGGCTGGCCGATGGCCGCGGCATTGTCCGAGTACGGGTCGGGAAGCGCGTTACCCTCGGGTACATCCATCAGCAGGAAGGGATAGAAGGTGACGCGGTAGCCCCGCGCCTTCAATTCCTGGATGGCCTGCACCACGGCAAAATCCGCAGGCGTTCCCCCGAAGGCCGGTGCGCCGCTGATCTGGCTGACGAGATGGGCCCCCGCCCTCCCGACACCATTCACGCTCCAGGTCTTGGGGCTAGTGACCTTGGTGGCGGTTTCGACGCCGGGCTTGACCAGACACTGTCCGCAGCGGAGATCCGTGCCGAACCAGGAGACGACCAGCGACACGGATTCGACATTGGGAGATGCCGTCTCGAGGGTGTCCAGCGACACCAGCAGATCTGGCTGGCCCGCGCTCGAATTGACGTTCTCGGCGCGGGTGTCAGGGGTCGTGGTGTCGAGGATCTTCTCGGTGGCATAGACGAACTCGCCAGCTCCCGGAATGAGATTGACAGCGCGAGTGACCTGCTCGGCACTGTCGGAATCGTCGACATGCCGGAACACTTCGAAGGTCAATTGCGGAATGCGGTTCCCGAATGCTTTGAGCGGCAGATCGTCGAAGACGATGTAAGCAACACCCCGGTAGGCGGGCGCATTGCCGCTGCCCATTTTGCTCGCGATCAGTGTATCCGGCTGTTGCGTCTCGGTGCCCTTGTGGAGGCGCCAGACGGCACCCTTGACCTTGAACTCCTTGCCATCCGCCCAGATGCGGCCGATCCCGGCGATGGGCCCTTCGCAGAGGGCCACCGCGAACGACGCGAAATAGAGATACTCGGTTGTTTCGACACCTCCACCACCGCCCTTGCCGCCACCCGAGGTCGTGGTGTGCTTTTCTTCGCGGAAATCGGTGGCCCAGATGATGTTGCCGCCCATCCGGGTCCGGCCATAGACGCGGGGGATGGCAATGCCCTCGGTCGCCGAGGTGATCTTGATGTCGGAGAGCCGCTGGCCCTCGGCCTTCTGGGTGGGCGTCAGCGCCGACACCAGCAGGCTGTCGACCACCGCGCCCACGACTGAACCCACGGCGGCACCGATAGGCCCGGCGATAGCGCCGCCCACAACACTCAGAACAACCGAGGCCATGGTTCAGGGGATCGTCTGGGGAAAGAGGAAAGCAAAGGCAGTCCGGCGCTGCCAAATTCGATCGAAGGGAACCGTCACGACGCCCTGCCGTTCGATGGCATGAATGAAGGTGCCCTCCTCGATCAGTACGCCGCAATGCTTGGCTGGACCGTCGCGCCGCATGCGGAAGAGCAGCAAGGTGCCCGGCCCGGCGTTCATGGGATCGATCTCGATCAGGAACGGGCGCACGAAGTCCGCGAAGGTCTCGCGCGACCCCACCTCGCCCCAATCGCGGGAATAGGCTGGACGCTTCGCAGGTTCTTCGCCCACCAGGTCGCGCCAGATGCCACGGGCGAGGCCGGCGCAATCGCAGCCCACGCCCCTCACACTCGCCTGATCGTGATAGGGTGTACCGAGCCACGCGCGTGCGATCGCGATCACCCGCGCCGGATCGGCCGCAGCAAAGACTTGAGTGCCGGCCATGTCCATCACAGCGGGTTCCCGGAATTGGCGTCGCCCTTGCTCGGGTAGCGGAGCACTGTGTCGTCACCGGGCATGTGGGGAAAGCCTCTGAAGTTGACGGCGTTCGCGAACTTGGCTTTGCAGGTCTTGAACTGCTTGTCGCAGCCAGCGTGAATGGTAAAGCTGTCGCCAATGCCGATCGCGCGCACCGGCGCTTCGAACAGCTCGAGGGTCGCAACGCCAGAGACACGCGAATGGCGCGAAACTTCCGCCATGCGTCCGGCATTGGCGCCGCTGGTCCACGCGACATAGCCCAGCTCAAACCATTCTGCCGCGAAGCCCGAGAGGCCCGAAGCCTTGAAGCGGCGGTCGGCAGTGACCGCCGTGACGGTACCCGTGCCCTTGTATGAGCCAGCGTCGAGATTGATGCCGCAGCGTGTGTCGCCAAGCGCCGCGTCGCAATAATATTGGAACGTGCGCCCCACGGTCTGGTTCAGCATGTGGCTAAGCGAGCGCACTTCGGCAACAAAGGCGGCCTTGCCGCGGCGCACCTGCCCGATATTGCCGCGGCGCATGAGCACATTCTGCGTCACATCCGCCCAGTTGACACGCCGGACTTCGATCCGGGCATTGTCCCAGCGGCCATCGAGGATATCGGTCTCGGTGATGCGGCCGGAAGACAGCACCCCTTCCGCATCTTGCGCATCGACCGACAGATCGGAATTGGCACGCAGTTCCGAAGCGGCAAAACCCGAATCCGGTTCATAGACAATTCCTGCCATGGTGAGCGCCCGGTCGTGATCGGTGAAGCCGAAGACCACGCCATCCGTGCGCTCAACCTTCCAGCACCAGCACAGTGTGGTGACGCCCGTATCGAGATGGGCTTGCAACGTCGGCGGCAGTGATTTCACAATCTGATTTCCACGAGCGGAATGGAGGCAATAGATCCCAGGCGCTCGATGTCGAGGGTCACATCCAGCTGATCGCTGTCGAAGCGCACGGGGACGTCGAATTCGAAGCCCGCCGCTACCGACGCACCGTTTGCGGGCGGAACCGTGAAGGTCACGATGCCGGTTGTCGTCTCGACCGACCAGCCCGAGGGCTGCGCCACGCCGCCGACCGCCACGAGCACGGTCCCCGCCACCGGCTTGTTGATCACCCGCACATAAGACTGCAGACCCGAGGCGTAGGTCTTGACGAGTTGGAACGCCGTCACCGTCCCATTGCCTTGGCCAATAAGCTGGTCGGTGGCCGCTGGCGTCTGCGACGGCAGGCAGGACTTGTAATCCGCCCAATCCTTCCAGCGGAAGCCGCGCAGCCGTGCCAGCCGGGCCTCATAGAAGGCGATGACGGCGGCGAGATCGTCGGCCTTGCGGATACCGTAGGAGGCATCATAGCGCCGCCGCGAGTTGGCCCAGGGTGTATTGCGCTCTTCGCGCCCCGAGGCGAGCTCGACAATGCGGGTGCGGCGTTCGGGCCCGCCTCGCGCGCCCCGGCTGATGTTGTCGGGAAAGCGCACCTCATCGAAAGCCATGTTCAGAGACCTCGTGAACCAAAGGACACGGCACGCGCGATGTCGGCGGCAACCTGCGTGCGTGCACGTCGGAAGTTCTCGATGTCAGGCGTTGCGATGTTGATGGTGACCGATCGGCCGCTGCCGTAGTCGCGCGTTTCCCTGCGGTTCAGGACGCGCTCGCCCCGCTGCAGGATAGCGGGAACCTCGTCAGGCCCAAGCCCGATCATGCCGCCGCCGTGCAGCCGAGGTGCTCCGGCAAAGGCAAGGGCTGGAACCGTGCGCATGGCCGATGTTCCGCCGACTGTGCCGCCCCGATGAAAGATTCCGGCGAGAATATTGCCGATCCCGCTTCCGCCACCGAAGCCTCCGAGCAGGCCGCCGAGCATCTTGGCCAAGGGTGCCAGCACCGCCTGTTGCACCGCCAGCCGTGCCAGGTCGGCCAGCATCGAGGTGACGAGCGAGGCGAAATTGACCTTGCCGGTCCGCACGAATTCGCCGACCGCATCGGCCGCCGACGAAAAGGCGCTGCTGATTGCTTCCTTGATGAGATCGGCAGCAGTACCTGCCTTGTCGACGAAGTCCTTGAGAAAGTCGATCGACGCGCCGAAGAGCCCCTTGTCCTCTTTCTCCACCTTCTGAAGGGCGATCTTGGCGCGGATCAGCTCTTCGATCTCGGCCCGCTCTTCGTCGGTGGCACCCGCCATCTGTCCCCGGAGCCGGATCAGTTCCTTCTGCACCGGGTCCTGGGTCTCTCCGATCTCAACTTCCTCTTTGAGGCTCGCGATCAGATCGGTGACGGCCTCGTGCTGGCGTTCGGTTTCGGCGGCAGCACGAGCGGCAGCCGCACGACGGGCAGAAGCCGCCTCCCGTCCGGCGGCAGTGGCATCCTTGCGCGCCTGAGTTTCGGCGAATATCCGATGCACAGTGGCGGCAATGGCCTGTCCCTCTTCGGACGCCGCATCGACATTGGCCTTGCGCAATTCCTTTTCGATGCGAAGCTGCTCCTCGGTCTTGGAGAGCGCATCGAGCTCCGCCTGCAAAGACGTCAGCACCCCTTGCGCCGGTACGTTGGCCGAGAACTCCTGGCCAATGGCCGAGGCTTCCGAGTTGGCCTTGGCGATCGCCTGCCCGAGTGCTGCGAACCTGTTAGCCAGGGTTTCGGTGACGGGAATGCCGGTCTCGCGGAATACCTGCATCAACAGGTCATGAATGTGCTGGGCATCAGCGGCCGTCGCCGTATTGGCCTTCAGCGCGTCCTGGAGATCCCAGATGGCACGCTGCAGACTGGCGACCGAGTCGATGGCGCCGATGCCTTCGAGAATGGCGTAGGTGTCGAAGATGTCGCCCTGGGCGGCATCGAAGCCCTGCATGGCCTCGCTCCAGGCCCGCCCGATCGCCGCTACCCGGGCATCTGCCAGCTCTGCCGATTGATTGGCCCGGTCGATCTCTTGCGCGTAGCGCTGAACCTGCGGCAGCGCCTCGCCATATTTCTCGGCGATGCGGCCGATGATGTCTTCCTGCTCCTTGAGTGTCTTGTTGGCATCCTCGCCGGACCCCGCAATCGCCGAGAACAGATAGCCCGCCGCTGCCGTTGCCGCCGAGAAGCCGAGCAAGGCAAGGTTCAAGGGATTGGTCAGAAAGGTGATGAGCCCGGTCCCGACCGCGCGAAGCGCTCCGAGGACGCCGGTACCCGGCCCGAACATCTGCACGATCTGCGAGCCCTGCTGCAGCATGATGGTGAACGGGTTCTGCCCGGAGGCGAGGCTGACGCCGATGTCGCTCAGCTGATAGTGGAGATTGGTCAGCTGCTGCGAGCTGAGATGGACGGCCTTGCCGGCATTCGCAGCACCGGTGCCGATCGACCCCAGTGCCTGGTTGCCAGAGGCCCCCAATTCGGCCAGTTCCGCCTTGAACTGGCCGCCATCGACAACCGACAGCCTGACTGAGACCTTGCGTTCAGCCATTGTCTCTATCCAGAGAAGCCAAGAGAGTTTGATTGAGTCCGCGCACGGCAGCCGCCTCGATCACCGGCAGCAGTTCCGCGGCGATCAGGAGATCGACCGCCAGCGCTGCCGCCAGCGCCAATGCTGCCGACAGGTCCCAGCCGAGGATAGCGCCAGCAGGTGCCACACGAAGCTGCCCACCCATGCGCAATGCCACATCCCAGACCTGCCAGCCTTCTAAGGTTTCGGGTGCATTCAGATTTACGGGGCAGTCGGGACACTTTCGCCTGCAGGCCGTGCAATATGAGGCGCCCCCGCCGAAGTGCCATTCGGCAAGGGCGCGAAGACGTTTTTTTCTGAGTCCAGCCTCAGCCAGGGGCCAATGTAGTGCGCCTCGAAGGCGCGATAGAGGGGAAACACATCCATGAGGGCGGAAGCGGCCTCGGGACTGACCGGCAACTCCCTGCCAGCTTCATCACCGACCCCCTCCCATTCGGTGATTACGCGCGAGGCCACCGCCTTGGCAAAGCGGAGCGCCTGTTCGGGCGGTGACAATGCTTCAGCGTCCTGCAGGGAGAGGTCACCGCGCAGGCTGATCAGGATGGCGGAGGTGAGCGGCAGGGTCAGAACTCTGACATCGTGACCGAGATCGATCCACTTGGGATCGCGCGAGAGATTGAGGCGAAGCATCAGGCCACCGTCGTGTTGTTGTAGTTCGTAACGTCATTGACCAGCACAGCAGAGCACATCGCCTGCAGCGTGGAATCGTAGGCCGCAGCCCACGCAAATGTCGCCTGCACGCCCTGTGGCCCGTTGACGGCGAGGCGCGGCTTGGGGAGATGGACCTTGGGGATCGTCAGCGTGAAGGACTTAGACGCCGAGATCGTGAAGGAGAGATCAAGCGCGCAAGGGGTACCGTTCACCGCATCGGTCAGAAGAGTCTGATCGGCGAAACGCGCGACAATCTGGCCGTTGAGCGCCGCCTGGGACGGGTCGGCACCATCGATCTTGCCGTCGCTCCGGATGGTTTCGATGCGATCGAGATTGTTGCTGTAGGTCACTTCCGCCGACACGATGTTGGCGAGCGATACGCTGTTCCGCTTGATGGCGCCGTTGAACTGGCCGAAGCGCTCCAGTGTATAGGCATTGAGCACCCCCGCAAGTGAAGCAACGCCAACCGCTTCGCCCTGGGCGATCAGTCCGGCGGTGGCGGTCAGAAGGCCGCCGCGCCGCATCTGCCATGACAGGGTGTTCACCATCACCCCCGACAGCATCGAATAATAGGGAACCTCCGGCATGCCGATTTCGACCGAAAGCGATGGCAGGCTCCACGATCCCGACTTGAACGTATGGGTCTTGGGCGTCGTTCCGGTCGTGATGGGAGCCCCGAACGCACCTTTCAGCCACACGCCCCAGGCGCGAAGATCGACAGGGACCACGATATCGCCGTCCGCCGTGATCACGTCCTTGACCGGCGGCTGCGGATCGCGGCCATACCCCAGAAGTTCCGATGCCAGAAGCGGCTGCTCGCTGCCAAGCGTCGACGAGGCAAAGGGCATCTGCCAGAACTGACCGGCGGCGGGCGGTGTCCCATAGGTCGTTTCGAATGCGGCAGCCAGCACCGACCGCGCGCCTTGTGCACGTGCCATGCAGTTCCTCCATTAAGGTGTTGAAATCAGGACAGTGGATCGGGCGTCCCGTAGTGCAGGATGATCGGCAGCGTTGCCGCCTTGAAACCGGGCGCCCCTTCGACGATCAGATCGACCGGAACCGGGGCTGCCGTCTCGGCATAGTCGCATAGGCCCCCGAGGGTGCGATCGGTAGAGATCGCATTGCCGATCGCCAGCATGATGCTGTCGAAGATCGTGTCGCGCGCCGCGGGTGTTGCCGCGTCGACCAGGACATCGGCATCGGCGCGATGCTCATAGACATATTCGGGTGGCGACATTAGGACTTCCGGTTCGCCCGGATCCCCATCGCGCAGAATGATCATGCCGCCTGCCGGAATGCGCTCGGGCAGATTGCCGTTGCGCAGGACCGTTGGTCCCGAGAGCCCCGACAGCAGCGTGAACAAGGCCTGCAGGACGGTCTCACGCTTTGTGGCCATCAGCGCGCCTCCGCCTTGAGGTCGGGCCAGTTGTGCACGACCAGTGCCGGAAGCTTGTCCTGCCACTCACGGGCGGCAGCCTCGAGATCGAGGCGCTTGCGGAGTTGCACCTGCGGCACCAGGATGAAGATGATGACCGAGCGGTTCTTGAAGCCCCGTGCGGCACGCGACGTGCCATCGCGCTTTATGACCCGCGCCCGCAGCAGAACATCGCCTGCGTCAACCAGCAGGCCCGGACGCCCGCGCCGGTAGACGAACTTGAGCCTCCTGCCATTGCGCTGCTCCCATTCGTGCGGGCTGATCCTGCCACCTTTCGCGCCCTTGCCAGCCGCTGGCGTCGGGATTGCCAGCCAGAAGCCGTCCTTCGACCGGATGGCAACGCCTTGCTCGAAGGCCCCGACGATATGGGGTGCTTTCGAATAGACCAGTGCGGCTGCTTCGATGCTCTCGCCACTCTTCGGATAGTACTGGTCCCGGATGGTGCGCCCGAGACGTTCACCGAGCCCGGCCCCAGCAATCTGTGCCCGCCATCCGGCTTTCACACCGGAGCCGGCCAGACGGATCGCTGCGGTGACGGCCCGTTCGCCTCCCCTCACTTCGGCGAGGAGCTCCTTTTCGAGATCGCCGATAACCGTGACCTGCACGCCTGACATTACGCGGCCCGAACCTCTGCCGACCAGATCAAGTTGTCGTCGTCGCGCATGGGTTCCCCCTGCACGACATAGGTGGTGCCGCCGATTTCGAACGTGTCACCGGGCGCAATGACCGGTACTTCGGAGATCCGCACGTCGATGAAGCGGCTCTGCGCCACAAAGCGGCCACCGCCGAAGCTCGAGGTCGCATCGGGTGCCCGATACACCAAACGCACATTCACACCCGCGCCAGCGCCACCAGCCCGCCAGATTGCATCGCGACCTATGTTGGCGTCGGTGAAGAGTGCATCGAGCGCGCCGGCAATATCCGTCATGACAATGGCTCAGTTGCTGCTGAAGATCTTGACCGCCAGCCGGGGCCGCTTGTTGACCGGAAGAACCGAAGCCTCGGTCTTCACATCGATCGCTGAGCCGTCGTTCCTGGCAATCTGCCGGGCATAGATCGGAAGGCCCATCGTATTGACCGTCTCGATCAGATTGGCGGGGGCGCCATAGGTGACGAACGTATCCATGGTGCCCATCGGGAAAGCGAGGCCTTCTCCGGCCGGGACCAGGGTTTCGGTCGCACCCGTCGAGAGGGTGACGGTGGCGTTGTATTCCTCGAAGATCATGCCGGCGAAGGGGAAGCGGCGGCGGGTGTCTTCCCTAAGCGGCTGGGCGCCAGTCGAGGAGAAGTACTTGTAGGCGTCCTCGACCTTGGCGTGGGAGATCAGCTTGTCGAAGAACTCCGGCGACACCAGCGCCAGGACGCCGGTCATGGTCTCGCCCTTGAGTTCGGTCTCCACTTTCCGCAGCACATCGCGGACCTTGCCCTGGACATTGGTCCCGGCGGTCCCCAGTACGAAGTCGACCGTGAGCTGGGCCAGGCCGAACTCGGTGAAGTAGTTGTAGAGGGTCGCCCCCGCGCCGTCCTTGACGATGCCGCGGAGTGCGTTGACCTCCATGTATTCCCGCGTCTGGGCGTGCTTCGCCCGCATGCGGGTGAGCTTGCGCTCCATGACGGTGGCGAGCGGATCGGCGGCATCGGCGACACCGAAGCCACGGACTCCCTGAATGTCCTGGGGCGTCACCACATCATCGTGCGGGATCCACGGCACCGTGAAGGAGCGCATCGAGCGGGTGTCGCGGTTGGCAACCGTGGCGGGTCCGCCGAGCGGTACGGTCGGCAGGAGGTTCAGCACTCCTTCCGCCTGTTCGATGATGACCGAGCGCTGGGTCACCCCTTCGAAGCGGAACAGCCCCATCTCGCCGAGCCGCGTATAGATGTTGGGCAGGATGTTGATGGCCTGGGTCATCTCGGCCAGCGTATAGCCGCCGGCGTCGAAGGGATTGATCATGACGGGCATGGGGATCTCCAAAATGAAAAGACCCCGATTTCACGGGGCCTAGTGGAACAGGATGGTGGTAGTCAGATCAGGCAGTATCGCGCGGCACGATCCCGGCGGCGGAAAGCTCGGCGTATTTGGCCACCTTCTCCGCCAGCAGATCGACGGAGGCGTCGAAGACGAGCGCATTCTTCGACACGATGGCGGGGCCCCGCGCAAGAACCAGCGCGGACTTGTCGGCGCCCGTGGCATCGGCTGCCTCGAGCAGGATGGCGATGCCCTTCTCGGCACCTTCATCGCCAACGACAACTGCGGCTGGGGCCAACCGATATTTGCCGGAGGCGGTGATCTTGCCGAGGACAGAGCCCAGCACGTAGTTCGTGCCGGCCTTCAGCGTCACGATCTCGCGGCTGTAGCTGCCATTGAGTTCGAACTTCAGGAGATCGCCGAGCGTCGGCGACTGGGTCAGGACAGGCATGGTTCACCTCACTTCTGGCTTTGGGCCGCGCGTTCCCTGGCGCGGCGGACGATCGGACTGTCGCCCGCGATGGGCATGGATGGTGCCGCAGCAACGACGCTGGCGGCCTCGCTGTGCCGCGCCAGGCTGTCGAGTGCTGTGCGGCGCAGCGCGTCCGGCTTGATGCCCTTCCGCATGGCATCCGCTGCGTCGATGGTGACGCCCAGCCTTCCTGCCTGTGCTGCGATGTCCGCGATCTCGGCATATTCGGCGCGGAGAGTCTCCGCAGCATCAGGCTGACGCGGAGGTTCTGTGATCGGCGCGATGGGCGTTACGACCGGCCCTGGCGGTTCGGTTTCAATCTGTTCAGTGTTTTCAGTCGCCATGGAGGCACTCCTCTTGGGTTTTGGATTGGTGGACAGGCGCCATGCGGCAAGCGGCTGCTCGAACTCTGCCGTCATCTCGGCAAGAGCTACGTCGAGCGTGCCAAGCCGGTCGGCAAGCCCGGCCTTGATGGCGAGATCGCCCCGGAAGATTGCTGCTTCCGTCGCGCGCACGGCGTCCGGCAACAGACTGCGATTGGTGGCGACCAGCGTGCAGAAGTCACCGTAGAGCCGGTCGACATCGGCCTGGATATCGGCACGAGCGCGTTCCGACAGCGCCCCATGGGAATTACCGTCGACCTTGCGATCGCCCGCGAATATGAAGCTCCAGGCGAGGCCCGCCTTGGCATCAGCGCCACTCTCATCGACATGGGCGGCAACAACGCCGATGGAACCAATCTCACCTGTGCGGGTCACATAGATGCGATCTGCGGTACTGGCGATGGCATAGGCCGCCGACAGCGCACACTCGTCCGCCACGGCCCACAGGGGCTTGTTGTGGTCCTTCTTCGCCGTGGTGATGCGATCGACGAGATCGAAGAGGCCGCCGACCTCGCCGCCGGGCGAATCCATGTCGAGAATGACGCCCCTGACATCGGGAGCGGCCATGGTGTTGGCAACCGCCTCGCCAATCTCGCCATAGGACAGAAGCCCACTCGCGGCATCCACGAAGCCAGACCGGCTGACGAGCGTGCCTGTGATCGGAATGACGGCAATGCCCTCCGGTGTTACTGACGCAAGCGGCGAAGGGTCAGGTTCCGACGGCAAGGACTCCACCAGTCCCCCTGAGAAACGCGGGCCCAGCACCCCGAGGATCACCTCGAGCTTGGCCCGTCCGATCATCAGGGGCGTCCCGAAGACCCGGGCAGCGACATGCGGAAGGTTGAGCAAAGATATTCCTTGAGAAGGCGGCCTTGACGGCTGGCATTCGGACTTCTATATTCTGGCTATATTTTCTAGCTAGTTAGGAATGTACAATGGCCAACCCCACCTGGTCGGTCCAGGATGCGAAGAACCGGTTCAGCGAAGTGGTTGATGCCGCGCGCCGGACACCGCAGATGGTGACCAAGCATGGCAAGCCCGCGGCGGTAGTGGTTTCCGCCGAGGAATATGAGCGGCTGCGCACCTTGCAGAATCTGAAGGCCCCGAGCTTCGCCGAAATGCTGCTCGCCATGCCGCAGGGAGACGTCGCATTCGAGCGGGCCAAGGCCAAGCCGCGCGACGTGACGTTCTGATGTTCCTCATCGACACCGACGTGCTTTCGGCGTTGGCCAAGCGGCAGCGCAACGCCAATGTCGAAGCATGGTTCACCCGCCAGCGAACCGCCGACCTCTTCCTCAGCGTCGTGACCATTGGCGAGATCGAGCGCGGTATCGCCCTGCAGCAAGGCCGGGATCCCGATTTTGCAGCCATGCTTGCGCGCTGGCTCGACCAGGTGATTGCCACCTATGGCGACCGGATTCTGCCCTTCGATCTGGCCGCTGCCCGCCGTTGGGGTGTTCTCAGCGCCACCATCGGTAACGACAGTGCCGATCTCCAGATTGCGGCGACGGCGCTTGAACACGGGCTGACCGTGGTCACGCGCAATGTATCGGACTTCACCCGGGCCGGGGTCCCGACGTTGGATCCGTTCAAGCCGTCGCCTCAGCGGAAGCGGTGATAACGTCATCGCGCACCTTGGGCCTCTCAAGCGGGGCGAGCAAATTCACCGAAATGCTCTCGAGCCGCTTTCATATAGGCCGCGTGCGCTTCAGCAGCTGTCATGAAGACGCCAAGATGCCGAACATGCCCACCGGCATTGATCTGGGCGACGAATTTCTTGATGGCCTTCTTGAAATGGACGCCCTTGTAGCCGCACGCATTATTCCTGCGGATTCGCGAATTCCATGCATTTTCGCTATTCGTGGCAATCCTCAAATTAACAAAACGGTTGTCGGACCGTCGACCGTTGATGTGGTCGACATGGCCATCCGGCCATTCGCCCGTGACGTGAACCCAAGCCAGCCGGTGCGCCATGTAGAGGCGGCGGTTGATCTTGATGTGCCAATATCCGCGAGACTGCTGGCTTCCGGCCTTGTCGCCGGCTGACGTGTTCAACGTGTCAACGCGCCAGAAGAATGTTCCGGTATCGGGTTCATACTTCAGCAAGCGACGGACTTCCTCCGCCGTGAGAAGTTTCTCACGGACTTTGGGCGTTCCTGGCGTCGACATCTTATCCTGCTTGAGATTGATCTGCGGGTTCATTGGCGGCGGGTGCTGGCGCCGATGAACTGAAGGTCAGGCCGAGATCTTCTTCGCGCTTCTTGTCAGACGCAATTTGTGCGTCCACCTGTTCGGCGTCGTATCCGCGCTCGGCGAGCGCCTGACTGCGGCTCTTGAGTCCGGCGCCGATCTGCTCGATCTCGGCACGGGCATCTTTGAGTGGGTCAATCCAGTCCCATTTGGGTGGCAACCAATCGCAGCGGAGATGTTCGCGCCGTTGGTGCTCATAGCCAGGAGCATCGATTGCCCCCGCCATCACCGCGGTATCCATCCACCTCGCCCACACCTGGCGGCACAGCTGCCAGACCATGACGGCGTGCTGGTAGGCTTCGATGCGGCGGCGGAACTCGAGGAGCGCCAGACGCGAGTTCGAATAGTTGGCCTTCAGCATGTCGTTCGACAGGTAGGCGTATGGGACGCCGAGCGCCGCCGACACCTGCAGCAAGGTGCGATACTGGAAGGGCTCGTAGGTTGAACCTGAATCCGCGGGGTCAGAGGTCTGGATTTCCTCGCCTGGCTCAAGCAGCATGATTTGCCCGGGCTGAAGGTCGAGGGTGCGTTCACCATTCTCGTCGCGTCCCTCGACCGCATCGAGCGGTTCGGCAGGTGCCGGCGTGGTGATAAACAGCGCATGCATGGCCGCGACCTTCTTGCGGTCGAGCTCGGCGTCGTCATACTGGTCGAGCAGGAACAACTTCACGATCCCGGCCGCGAAGCGTGAGATGCCACGGAGCTGCCCGGCATCCACCGGATCGATGATGTGGACGATCTCGGAGGCCGGGATGCGCACGGTGTCACCGGTAAGCCCCGGATCGGTAACATCGCCCGGATGCCGGCGCAGGAAATGATAGGCCACCCTCCTCCCGATCCTGTCGAACTCGATGCCCTGGCGGATGACAGTGCCCCCGGGCATCACTTCATTGCGATTGAGCGGCAGCATCTCCGAGGGCAGCATCTGCAATCGCAGCGGCACCGTCAGGCCATCCAGTGGGCGCCGTGGCCGGAACCGGAAGAACACCTCTCCGGCAATGAACACTTCGCGCGCCGCTCGGCGTTGCAGGCCATAGAAGTCGGTGAACCCCTCGGCATCGGCTTCATCAGTCCAGTCGAGCCACAGCTTCTGAACCGCAGCCTTGAGACCGGAATCGGAAATGAGCGACGACGGCTTGATCCCCGCACCCACCACATTACCGGCCCAGCTTTCGATGGCATTGGCGGCATAGCCGTTGTTGCGGACAAGCCATCGGGCCCGCGCCGTGATGTCAGGCCCCGCCGCGGCAATCAGCGTGTTGAGATGGGCCCGGCTCGGCTGGAAGCCCTTGAGCCTGCGATTGGCGAGGCCTGCCTCGAAGCCACCGATGAAGGCTCCGACCCGGCGCCGGAACGATTGCAGAGACGCCAGCACTCAGAGTCCTTTCGAGGAGGAGGTCAGAATTCTGCGGCGGCGTCCGCCATCCTCCAGACCGGCAATACGCCGCTCGACATCCGTGATGGCGGCGGCCAGTTCGGCATCGGAGGCGTAGGTGACCCGCTTGCCATCGTACTCGACGGTGCGCACCCCACGAAACCGCGCCTTCAGGAGCGCCTCGCGCTGGGTGGTCAGTTCTTCAAGCGTCATGACATCAGCTCACATAGGACGAGCGGAACACCCGCCGCCCCTGCCGCGGCGGTAAGCGGCGTACGACGCCGGCCACATCCTCGGAGGACTCAGCAGCGGTGCTGATAATATCTTCGGCAATTTTCGGCGCCTCACCCACCTGAGCTTCCAGATCCTTCCACATGGCCTCGCTCCAGCGGTCGGCCCCGGCAATCCATGCGGCAGCGCGGGCATAGACGCGGCAGTCGAGGGCTTCGTTGCGTTCCCGGAGCTTCTGCCATTCGAGCTTCTGGAAACCGCGCCTGGTCTTCACCGTCACCAGTTGTTCGGCCACCAGCTGCTTCAGCCATTCGGCGTCGGCCACTTCGGACAAGTGGACATAGCCCGCAGGGGCCAAAGCGCCTGCGACGATTTCCTCGTCTGTCGGGCGTGCGAGGCGGAGGAAACGATAGGTCTCGGCCTTGAATGTGGCGACCGCCACGGTCCAAAGCCTGGCACCGCGCCTGATCTTGCGGCCACCTTCGGTGGCATCGACATGGGTGGGGCCCGCAACCGGGGCCGCCCGGTTGAAGCCCTCGACACCCTTGATCGGTGCCACCTGCGCAAAGCCTGTCTTGCGAGCCCAGCCGTAGACGGCGGGCGTTTCATAGCCCGTGTCGATAGCCAGTTTCGACAGACCCAGCCTCACGCCATGGGCATGGGGCCAGGTCCGGCCCAGCAGATCAGTCAACTGCTGCCAGGCCGTTGCACTGTCAGGTCCGCCGTCGATGACGATGTGCTCGATGAGCCAGGAGGTGAGTCCACGTCCCCAGGCCCAGATCGAGACTTCAATGCGATCCTTCTGGACGTCAGCGCCAGCCGTGAGGAACAATCCGCCGCTCGGCACAGTGCCGAAAGGCCAACGCTCCCGCCGTTCATAAAGCCGCTGCCAGTCGGGGGCCTCGCCGCGCTCGATCCAAGTCTCGCCGAGGATCGTGTTGCGAAACGCCCGCAAGGATTCATCCGAACCTTGGGCAGCTTCCCAGTTCCGCGCGATCCGCGTCCAGGACAGCCAGCCTACCGGCGAATAGAGCGCCGAGAGGTGGAACCCGACGGTCGTCGGATCGGCGGCTTCTGCCGTCGCGCGCCATTCACCCTGCTGCAGCATGGCAGTTTTGTGATGTTCGGAGATCGGCTGGTCGCAAGACTCGCAATGGTAGGTTGCCGTCTCAGGTCTTCCTTTTTCCCAGATCAGCCGCTCGAACTTCAGCCACTGCATGCCCCCGCAGTGCGGACAGGGCACGAAGTAACGCCTGCGGTCGGAGGTCTCATATTCCCGCTCGATGCGCGACAAGCCATGAATGGTTGGCGTCGAGACCAGAAACACCTTGCGCCGGTGGGCGAAGGTCAGTGATCTGGCTTCTGCCAGAGTCACCGGATCGCCTTCCTCGTCGGCGGACGCCGGATAGGCATCGACCTCGTCGAGAAACAGGTAGCGGGCCGGGGTCGAACGCAGGCCCACCGCCGAATTGGCTCCCGTCATGATCAGAATGCCGCCGGCGAACTCCTTCGACAGCATGGTGTTGCCGGCATCGCGCGAGCGCGGCGGCTTCACCCGGTCGCGCAGCACGGCACTTTCCTCGATCAGCGGATCGATGCGCTGCCGCGAATTGCGCTTGGCCAGTTCCACCGTCGGCTGCACCGCCAGCATCGGGCCCGGCGCCTGGTGGATGACAAAGCCCAGCCAGCAATTGCCCGCCTCCGTGGCCCCGACCTGTGCCGCCTTCATGAACACGATGCGCTGGGCCGGATTGCCCGGTGACAGCGCATCCATGATTGCCCGCATGTATGGCGTGCGGCTGGTGCGATAGCGCCCCGGCTCGGCCGAGGCCCTTGCGGCGAGAATTCGATGCCGGTCGGCCCATTCCGAAACTGTCAGATGCGGATCGGGCCTGAGCCCCTGCCGCCAGGAATGAATGAGGGCGTCGGATCCCTCAAAGGGACCGGGATCGGATGTTTCAGCGGAACTGCGGCCGGATGCCGGCAAGTTCGTCGAGCTGGGCGCGGACATGGGTCTCCAGAGCCTTCTGCACGGCTCCCGCATCGACGGCGAGCTCGGCCGCGATCAGGGCCGCCACCCGGGCCGGCCAGTTCACCCAGCTGTCACGCTCCTCGCGGGCAAGCTTGAACACCAGTGCTGTCGCCTTGCCGCGGTCGATCAGCTCGCCCTTCATCCTGTCGAGACGGAGCCTCCGTTCCTGCGCCTTCAGTACCTCGTGCGCGGTCTTGGCCTGGAGAAACGTCGTGCCGCTTCCCGTGCCGGGTGCGGGCAGACCATTGTCGCGCAAGGTGTCGCTGACGGCGGTGACGGCCGCCTCCGGCACAGGCTTGAGCCTCGGCGAAATGGTACTCGTCGAGCGCTGCTTCGAAGGATCGGTGGCGCCCTTGCGTCTGGCATCACTCCCGGCAGCATCGATCGAGCCATCGGCATGAAGCACGAGCCGTCCCGCCGCCTTGGCCTTCTGGATGGCGCCCCGCGACAATCCCGCATGAGCGGCATACTGGCGCTCGCTCATCCCCTCCATGGCAATGCTCCAGAAAGCAACAAGATGATCCGCAATTCTGGTTGATTACGTCCGTATACAGAGCATGTATGGCGTCACGATCAAAAGCGGAGCCGAACGATGACAACGACGATCCTTCCCACCCGCAACGAAGCCTGGGGCTTCCATGGCACCATCCGCCATCATGCCGAACCGGGCCAAGCCTGGCATCTCGCCTTCACCGCCATCGCCGCGGCCTCCGGTGCCTCGCCCGAAGGAATCCGCGACTTCCTCGACAGCCGCCATGGCCGACACTTCGCCGACGATGTCTCCAGCGGGCTTACCGCTGGCCAATCGCCGGAAAATGTGATTGCTGCCGCCGTCGACCGCTGGATGGGTTGGCAATTCGGAAGAAAGCTCAGCCGTGAGACCGGAATCCCGGCAGGACTCCCCTACCTGACGGGCTTCATCACCCACTTCGAGATCATGGCCGAAACAGAAACGCAGCACTGACCGCTCGCACCGAGACAGACAATTGATCGCCGCGCACCCGCTGCGCGGCTTGGGGCAGTAGAAGGTCCGCGATGGTCGCGGGCCTTGTCAGCACAGGGAACTGCCCCATGTCCAAGCTCTCCGATACCCAGCTCGTCATTCTCTCCGCCGCTTGCCAGCGTTCCGGCCACTCGGTTTACCCTCTGGCCACTAAGCTTGCTGGTGGGGCCGCCGCCAAGGTGCTCAACAGCCTCCTCGGCAAGGGTCTCATCGCAGAGGTCGAGGCCGGGCGCGATGACACTGTCTGGCGCGAAGATGAACAGCGCGGCCGCCTAACGCTTCGCGCCACTTCGGAGGCCTTCGCGGCTCTCGGGATCGAGCCCGAGACCACGCCCCACGGTGGCAACACGGGCGCCACGGAGCGCGAAGAGACGGAACGCGCATCCACCGCCGCCCCGGGTGACGAAGCCGCGCCCACGGAGCCCGCAAGCCCCCGTCCGCGCAAGACCCGCGAGGGAACCAAGCAGGCCCAACTCATCGGCATGCTCAGGCAGCCCGAGGGTGCCACCATCGCCGAGATCGTCGCCGCCACCGGTTGGCAGGCCCATACAGTGCGCGGAGCGATGGCCGGTGCCTTGAAGAAGAAGCTCGGGCTGGAGGTCACCTCGGAGAAGGATGAGGCACGCGGGCGGGTATACAAACTCCCCGCCGCCTGACTTACCCGATCTCCACGGGAAGACGACCGCCGCTCCTTCGGGGCGGCGGCTCCATTTGCAATCCAATTCCCGACCATTGCAGACCTTGCTGATCGCGCGTCAGATTGACTCTACCTTCAGGTTCGGAGAGAATTCCGCACCGCCATACGCGATCACCCAAGGGATACTGCAGAATTGAACCATGACGACGACGCTGCAGAAGCAGTCGATCCGAAGGTGATCGATCTGCTGATTCAGTCCGCAGTGCCGGAGAAGTCCGACCATTGGCGCGAGCTTCGCGAACAATATCGTATTACTTTTCACCTTATAGCTGACCGTAAGGGCGTAACCATTCGAGCACGCGGGAATCGCATTGAGTTCGACAACAAGTCGTTGACCTGGCTTTGGCTGCTTGGATTCGCTGGATGGAAAGCATTTTGCCTCCACGGACCACATCTAGTGTGGGGAGCCATGACTGGCACCAATTCAGATAGAAGCCTGCGGGCAGTTGATCCCACATACGCAGAGGCAACTGCAGATCTTGAAACGGTACTCTATGCAGTCCGCGAGTTTCCTCTGGTTCAAGGAATTGAGCCAGATGCCGAATGGCCAGAAAAAGTTCCAAAGGTTCAGAGCGACAAGACTGGATTGGACATCCAACAGCAAGCTGCCTTCGACCTGACGATGATCGCCACAGCGTACATACTGCTGCATGAAGTGCGTCACGTCATGTTCAATTGTGAAAAAGTCCGGCCTTCAGCAGTTGCTGAGGAACTAGAGTGCGACGCCTTTGCTCGGAAGTTCATTCTGGATAACGCTATTGAATACTCCGTCGCTTCTGGCCAGAAAATTGAAGAAGTATTCGCTAAGCGAGCTGCCGGAATCGCGCTCGGATCCTACGTCGTTTTTGGTTTCACGGAGGAGCATGCACGTGAAGGCTCTGCCTATTACCCTCCTATCGCGGATCGATTGGGCACGCTTTTTTCATATGTAGACCTACCAGCTGATCACTGGTTCTGGAACTTCGCCGCGTCCCTTCTTGTATCCATCATTGTCGTTGAAAACACCGCTGCCAGTATTCCGTGCCTTGTTGGTCGTGATCTTTGCGTGGCACTTGTAGAGACAATACGACAGCGGCATAAATTCGACTGAACATCGCGCTCGGTCTGCGCTCACAAGACATCAAAGGCGTATCGCTTCGAACAACCTCCGTAGCGCAAAGGATCGGGCGATGCTCACGATGGTGAACAGCGCGCCTATCGTCAGGTTCTGCGCCAGCGTAGTGTGCAGCCCGAATGCGGGGAAAATCATCATCTGCGTGATGACCGCGACGCCGTAGCCGACGATGACATTGGCAATGGCCTCGACCAGCGACATGACGCGAGATTGCTTCAACCTGCGGCCTCATCCATCGGCCAGCAGTTCAGCCGCGAGAGTTCGGAGCGCATGCGCCGCAACCAGCGGCACCACGCCGTTGCCACAGAGCCGAAGCCGGTCCACCCGGTGGGCCAGCCCATCAGCGCCTCGACGAACAGCGGGTTCAAGGTCCGGCGCACATCGGAGGTATCGCTCCCAGCCATCGGCGTCACCAGGACCTGGCGGCCAAGCAGGCCATTCACCGGCGTGTTCGCCAGAGTCGTGGCACCATCTTTGTGATCGCGCGCCGTCGGCGTCATCCACAACCCCGCCGCATGAGTCAGATCGGCCATCCTGCGGTTTCCCGCGCTCGGTTTGCAACCGTCGTTCGCCATCGGCGTAGGCCAGTCCCGGGCCATGCGGTCCAGACCCTTTTCGTCCTTCCGCTCTCCTCCCCGATTGCGGAAGCTGTCGATCTGGGGCGTTGGCCAGAGTCGCAGCAGTTCCGTCCGGTTCCCGCCACTCGACCGTGCCCCGGAGCAGGCGCGCGGGGTCGGCCAGTTCATCCCCCTCGCGGATGGCGAGGATGAACAGCCGCTCGCGCCTGTGGGGTGCACCGACTTCCGCCGCCGTGAAGAGTCCTGCCGCAAGCTTGTAGCCCATGTGGACCAGGCTTTCGGCGACTTCGGGGAAGCCGATGCGGAGATGATGGGCGACGTTCTCGAGGAAGACGAAGGGCGGCTCGACCTCGCCGATGATACGGGCGACATGCGGCCAGAGATGGCGTGGATCTTCGGCGCCCCGGCGCTTGCCGGCCACGCTGAACGGCTGGCACGGATAGCCCGCAGTGACGACGTCCACCGCGCCGCGCCACGGGCGGCCGTCGAAGGTTCCAACGTCGTCCCAGACAACAGCCTGATCCAGGGACGCGTCTTCCATCCGCGCCACGAGAGTGGCTGCGGCGTAGGTCTCCCGTTCGACATGGCCCACAACACGATATCTGGGGAGTGCAAGGTGCAGCCCGAGGTCGAGCCCTCCTGCGCCCGAACAGAGCGACAGTCCGAAGAGGCAGGCTTCTCCGACTCCGGAAGCACATCCGGAGGGATGTAAAGCCAGGTCATGCATGTCACGCGGCGGATTTGCGCTTGCGTGCAGGTTTGACGTCTGTGACCGGCGCGGGAACAGGCGCTCCGGCACAGTCGCCCAGCCGCTCGTCCTTTACCTGCGCAAAGGTCCGGCCATCGCCATCGAGAATTGCCTCTCGCCCGGTCTCCGCCTGCCAGCGCTCTACGCCGACATCGACATAGGCCGGGCTGATCTCCATGGCGCAGACGCGGCGGCCATTCGCTTCGCCCGCCATGATCTGCGAGCCGGACCCCGAGAACGGCTCGTAACAAAGCCCGCCGCGCGCCACATGCTGGCGCATAGGGATGCCAAAAGCCTCGAGCGGCTTCGGTGTCGGGTGATCTGGCCGCTCGTCTTTCGTGAAGGACGGCAGTTCCCAGGTTGACGGCAGCGTTTCGTCAGCCACCTTCGGCGGACGCTTGCCTTTGATCCAGCCCATGAAGCAGGGCTCGTGTTTCCAGAGGTAATGCGACCGGGTGAGAACTCCGCGGTCCTTCACCCAGATGATCTGCTGGTGCACGAAGGCACCGGCACGTTCCCAGCAGGCTTCGAGCATCGCCTGGCGACGCGAAGCATGCCAGCAATACCACGCCGCATCTTCGGCGATGGCCTCCGCCACCGCGGCGGCAATGAAGCCATCATAAAGTTCGGCTCCCTGTGAACTGTCGTCCCAGGTGACGCCGTAGGACTGCGACCAGTCCTTGTTCCGGGTCGGATGGTTCGAGCCGTCGTAATCGACGAGATAGGGCGGGTCGGTGGCGAACAGCGTGGCGCGGTCGCCATTCATCAGGCGGCAGACGTCAGCGTGTTTCGTGCTGTCGCCGCACAGCAGGCGATGGTCGCCAAGAATCCAGAGATCGCCTGCTCGCGATGCCGGATTGCGTGGTGGCTCGGGGATTACGACCGGAGCCGCGCCATCGTCACCACCGCCTTCGCCAGCGGGAGACAGGTTCAGCAGACGATCCAGCTCGCCATCCTCGAAACCGATCAGTGACAGGTCATAGTCTTCGCCGAGCAGGTCCTGCAGTTCCTCCGAGAGGAGCCCCTCATCCCACGCGCCGAGTTCAGTCAGCTTGTTGTCGGCGATGCGATAGGCCCGGCGCTGCGCCTCGGACAGATGATCCAGGATGATGACCGGCACTTCGGTCAACCCAAGTTGTGTGGCAGCCATGATGCGCCCATGGCCGGCAATGACTTCACCATCACCCGACACCAGCACCGGAACGGTCCAGCCGAATTCCGCCATGCTGGCGGCGATCTTCGCCACCTGCTCCTCGCCATGGGTCTTGGCGTTCGCAGCATAGGGGCGCAGGCGGTCGAGCGGCCAAAGCTCGATCGCCTCGGGTGCGAAGCTCAAGGTCATGGATTCTGCCTGGTGGACTCTGAAGGTGGATTCCGCCTGGCCTCTGGACTCCCAAGTAGACTCCGGAAACCAGTCTTGGCGAAGTGCAAAAACGCGTGGACTTACGAGGTTATGGCGCTGATCGAGACTGAGGTGGACTCCGGGTGGCTTCCCAAAAATTCCGGGCTGTCGCTAGCGATCAAACGCGCCTCGCCCTCCCGTATAGGGAATATCGCCCGGGAGGAACCATGCCCTTGGGCTCATCGGCACTCCTCTTGCGAGCATGCACTGAAAATAGTGCTTCGCGCCCCGATTTGTCTAGCACCAAGAGGCCGCGCTTTGCTTTTTGTGCGGGACATTTTTGGGCGAGCTCAACTTGCATCTTCCAAAGAGCGCGCACGCGCTGACAGAAAACGTTGCGACCAAGACTTCGGCACTGGCCGCCGTTCGAGCCGCCACACGATGACGGTCAGTGCATAGTCGTAGCGGCGATTAGCGGTCGATCTTGCGATCCCAAACTGCTGACAGATCGCTCGCCATCTCGCCCGGTCGACACGCATCCACACCAGCCGCGCGTCATCCAACTCGAGCCAGCGCAGCCACAGCAGTGTCGCTTCAGCACGCGTGATCGCGTCAGGACTCGGTGGTGGCCGGCGCATCCGCGTCGGCTCCTGACCCACGCGGTCGGAGAACTCATGGGCGATGGCAGGCCAGGTGTTGAAGTAACCTTGCACACGCACCGGCGGCAGGCGTCGCATGACGTCAGCTGCTTCGCCCAACCGTGCCTCGACACGCGCAGAAGTCCATTCGCCGTCATCGGCCAGTCTCACAACATCAACCATGGCGTGCCTCCTTCGCTCTTCGCCCTCCATAAAGCTTCTCACCCAACTGCTTCACGAGCTCACGCTCAGGCCAGGTGAGACGCTGGTCCTCGGGACTTACCACCAGGATGTTCTGTTCGCGCCAGCCTTCACGTTTGACCTGCTCGGGGTCACGCCGTGCGCCACCAACTCCACGCGGGAAGACCTTCACTTGATCCCTCCCTGCGTTTCCATGGCCCACAACAGGATTGCGAGCGCATCGGCTTCGTTGTCGTCGGCGGGATTGAAGCCGCGTGCCCGCACTGCGGCGATCACCGCCTGTTTGTCCGCATTGCCCTTGCCGGCGATGAATCTTTTGATGGTGCCCACAGGTGCGCCTTGGTACGGGATTTTCTGCACCTCGCACCACGCGCTGAGATGAGCGAGGAAACCGCCGTAGAGATGTGCCGCGTCGGTGCCAACATGTCGGCGCACTTCTTCGAAATGCACCGTTCCGATCTGGCCCACGCGATTGGCGATCTCATTGAGCCAAGACTTGAAGCGCAGGAATCTCATTCCACCCCCTTCGTAGCGGCTGGGCCGGAATGACATGGTGCCGGAGACGATGGCGCCATCAGCCGCGCTCAGTGCCCAGCCGGTGGTTGAGCCGAAGTCGAGCGCGAGAATGGCAGTGCAGTGCTTCTGCTGCGCGAAATGCCCGATGTTGGGCGGGACAGCGGCATTCACGGAAGTTGCGAGTTGGCTGACGGACATCATGAAATTCTCCCTGCAAAGCGTGTGGTGAATGGATTGAGGAAGCTGGCCCAAGGTGGCGGACCGGTCGTTGCTGGCTGCGCAAGCACATGGTGACGCCGGAGGACTGTCATCACAGCACCTCCTTCAACCAATCGGGCACTTCGGTGAACGTTGGACATCCATCTCGACGTTCACCAATACGTTCACCATCGCAACCCGTTGATTTTTCAGGGGCCGGTGAACGTGGTGAACATCGTGAACGTTTTTCGGCCTCCCCTCCATTCATGTACGCGCGTGCGCAGGCGTGTGCGTGGGGGTGGGTTAAACGTTCACGACGTTCACCAGACTCGCAATTACCCATGTCGTTCAGAGGGTTATCTTCGTGAACGTTGGAATTTGCACGTTCACCAACGTTCACCACGTTCACGGCAACGTTCACGACATCCGGGCTTGCACCCGCCTCAACGACGAGTTTCCAGCGCCGCGCACCCTGATAGGTGCCCTGCCCATCAACCCTGAGATTGCGGCCCGCGATACTGAACACGCGGTCACGCAGGCGTCCGAGCGCCTTGCCAAGCCGTGTGCGCTGGGAACGGTCACCACCTGACCCGAGCGCCAATGGCGGTTCGCAGGTGAGTGCCACTTCGAAGAGTTCACCGGTGCCGGCCTCTGCGGTTCCGAAACGATCCCACCAAGCGCCGATGAAGCTCCGCCAGACGGCACCCTCGCCATCGGCCGCCGCCAGCATCTCATCGAGATTACCAAGGAAACCTGGAACGCCAGCAACTTCCAGCACACCGCCCATGATACGGGACCAGTTCTCGTAACTGCCGATCACGCGCGAACCCTTGGGCCGCCCTGCCGCAATCCAGGAGCGGATCAGGGTGAGGCAGGCGGCAACCAACCTGCCGCGATTGGCTCTCACCCAGCTCATGAGATCCGGATGGCGGAAGCCATCGCGCCGCCAGGGCTGGTCGATATGGGCGTCGAGCCTGATACGGACGATACGCCGTGCCATCTCGTTGGAGAACTCCGGATTGTTGCCGGTGGCGATCCAGACACAGCGGATGGGGAGCCTGGTCATCTCGGAGGCTCCCAGAATGCGATCCTCCCAATGGGGTGCGGTGAGGGCCGCTGCCACCGCCGAGGAGTCGAGCGGATGACGCAAGTTGTCGATGAGCACCAAGGACGGGATCTGCCGCAGTTTTGCGGTGAGGCGCTTCCGCCATTCCTCGTCATCGCGACCTTCGGTCATCACCGGGGCGCCGATGCCGGTCAGCACCGTGGCGATGGCATCGACCATGAGGGTGGCGCCGGTGCCGGGCGTCGGCTTCTCGATGACATGAAGCGGTGTCGGCCCATCGATCATGGCGCGGATAAAGCCCAGCAGCAGAAGCGACAGGGCGTGGGCACGCTCCGCTTCGCTCACGAAGGGGAAGTCGCCCAGAAGATCGTCCAGAAGCAGAGCCCTGGCCCGGGCAATGTCTTCAGCCGAAGGACACTCCGGAATGGCTGGCAGCACGAAGCCGGGTGCTGGATGATAGAGAAGCCTTGCTTCCTCGTGATAGCCCGGTGCGGTCAGTAGAGTCCCATCGCTGCCGAAGACTGGCGTGTTGACGATCCCGGCCAGAACCGGAAGGGCCGGATCGGGCGTGGCGAGCAGCGACTTGACGAGCCCGGTCGGCGGGGGTGCCGGAACGAGTTCGCTGTTGTGGTTGATCTTCTGCCACACCGCGAGTCGCGCCAGCATGTAGCGCAGACGTTCGTCAGTGACAGGCGCTGCAACAAGCTGGCCCCGGTCATCGGGCACCACCCACGACAGCACCCCGCCAGTGCGAAACAGCCATGGCTTTCGGTTTGAAGCAAGGATCAGCGACCATGCCTTGTTGCCTGAGCGGGAGAGATCGCCCTCATCGGAGCGGTGCCGCGGTAGTGGCGGCGACGGCAGTGTGAAACCATGCGGCAGATGCCGACCAATATCGGGATCCGGCGGCGAGACCTCGGTCAACTTGCCAAGTGCGCTCAGTACGAGTGCCCCGACAGCATCCGGACCTTCATTGCTCAGAAGATCGTTGAAATCGCTGTCGGGCTCCGGTGGCATGACGATCGCAACCTTGCGGCCTTCGGCCCTGAGTTTCACGGCAATCGCCTCGGCAGCGCGGCTGCCAGCGCCGGAAGTGTCATGGTCGGCGAGGATGATGATCTCGCGGGCGTCGGACGGAAGGACGACCTGCTCGAGATGGCTGGTCGAGAGTGTCGCCCACACAGGGAGTCCGGGCACAGCTGACATCACCGCAAGCCCGGTCTCGATTCCTTCGCAGAGGCCCAGACGGCCATCGGCGGCAATAGTGCCCAGTCGCACAGCGCCACCGGCCACCTTGCCCAGCATCTTCTTCGGACTGGAGACAGCAGCTTTCGCGGTTCCATCCGCACTGAGATAGATGCGCTGCAGGGCGGCAACATCGTTCCTGGCATTGCGCACGAGCCCGACCAGCGCCGGGTATCCCATCCTGGATTCCCAATGGGCGAGATCGGGATGGAACTTGAGATCGGCGCAATCCAGGACGGCAAGCGACCGGGCACGCAGATAGGTCTCGGCCAACGAGCCTTGGATCGGCTCGAGGCGGGACAGGATGATGTCGATCTCGCGGGTACTGTCCTTCTCCTTCGCCGGCAGTGGCGGAGGCGGTTCCCGGCGCGCCGGTGACGCGGATGTCCACCCGGTGATTTCAGCAGCATGGGCATAGAGCTCCCGCCCCGAAAGCCTTGTCGCATGTTCGAGCGCATTGAGCGGCCCGCCGCCTTCGCCGCCATCATGATCGTACCAGTCCCCGGCCCGCGTCCCCTTGAGAGCAATCACACAGGAGCCGTTCTTGCGGGGTGCCGATCCCTTGATGTTGGCCAGCCGCCATTCATCGCCCTCTTTTCGTCCATTCGGGAACGCCTGCGGCACCCAACTGGCTGCGGTGTCACGCAGACGCGTGACAATCGCATCGAGATCATAGTGAAGCGCAGGGATCGGCTGTGGCGAGGCGTCGTTGAGGTCGATCATCGGTTGGCCTCAATCAAGCAGAACGAGGCCTTGCTCGGCCCGGGTAATGGCGGTGTAAAGCCAGCGCGCCCGGTCCTCAGCGGTGCGGCCAAGCCCATCGTCGAACACGATGACGTTGGGCCATTGCGAGCCTTGCGATTTATGACAGGTGATGGCCCAGCCCCAGACCGCCTCGATCAAAGTCTTCTTTTTCCAATGGTCACGCCGGTCGCGCTCGGGATCAGGTGAGACATGCTCGTCGAAATGGCCCTTGTAGATGCGGAAGCGCTCGCGCTTGCCATCACTGCCGCCGATCTTCTGGCCGTCCTCGGTGGTAATGGTGGCGGTGAAGGAGAGCTCGTCCGTATCCTCGATGTCCCCAAGATCGAGAAACATGCCGTTGACGAGACCCAGATCGTTGCGGTTCTTGAGACAGATGAGTTTCTCGCCAAGGCCGCCGGGATAGATGCCAGCGAAGCCTGCGGCACCCTTCATGGCGAGATTGAGCTGGATGCGGGTGGCGTTCTTGCCGCAGATCACCTGGCCCCCTTTCAGCATCTGCTCCGGCGCCACATCCTGCCGCCGCATTTTCCAGACGAACCGGTCGTGCTCTCCGTAAGGGATGGGCTTGCCCTCCCGTGCCAGCGTCGCGAGCCTCAGAATGGCGCTCTCGCCCGCCTGGCGGTGAATCTCGGTCAGCATCACGTCGGGTGCATCGCGGGTGAAGGCACCTTCGCCCTTGACAGGTGGCAACTGACCCGGATCGCCCAGCACCAGGACGGGCTTGCCGAAGGCGAGCAGATCACGCGCCATCTCATCCCCCACCATGGACACTTCGTCGAGAACGAGGAGCTTTGCGTCCCGCAAAGCCGATTGCTCGTTGAGGATGAAGCGCGGCTTGTGACTGTCGGAGAGCCGGAGTTGCAGCGACGTGAGCTGTGATTCCGCGAAGAGCCGCTCGGCAAGTGCCATGGTTGGAAGCTTGGCCTTGATACCGGCGATTTCCTCCTTGATGCGCTCGATCTCGGCCGGGGTTGCCTCCGATACGCGATAGATCAGCGAGTGGATCGTGGAAGCAGGTGTCCCCTTCCGGGTCATCACCAGAGCAGCCTTGCCGGTGAAGGCGGCGTAAAGCACGTCACTGCCGTCTGCGAGGCCGAGTTCGCCCATCGCATGCTTCACCAGCGTCGACTTGCCGGACCCGGCATAGCCGAACACCTTGAAAACCTGCTGGTCGCCAGTCCGGTTCTCGAACCAGTCCTTGACGGTGGCGATGGCCTTCGCCTGCATGGCAGAGGGTGTAAAGCTCATGCAGAGTACTCCCAGCAGCATTTGATGAAGGGGCAGAACTGGCAGAGGTAGAAGGAAGCACCGGCAGCGATGCGCGGCGGCAGTTCGTGCGCTTCCGCGGCCCGGATGATCTCCACCGCCTTGTCGGAGAGCGTCTGCGCAGATGCTGCCTCGAAGGGCACGATCTCGTGGCAGAGCTCCTGCGTGTCCTTGTTGAGGGCGGTGAACATCGTCACCGGCACCTCGAGATAGGCCATGTAGATCTGAACCTGGGCGTAGTAGAGGGGCTTCGAGTCCATCAGCCCGCGCTTCATCAGATCGTTCCAGGACTTGGCGTTCAGCGCCTTGTGTTCCCACAGCGCTGGCCAACTGATGCCGATGCCGGGTCCGTCAACGATGACGCCGTCAATATGACCGCGGAATTTGCCGCCTGCCACCGAGAAGCCGAACTGTCCGCCATCCCTCTTCGTGGTGCGGAGGTTGAAGCCTGCCGCGCGCAGCCAGCGGATCGACAGCGTTTCGAACACATGGCCGGCCTCGAAGATGCGCAGCACATGACCATCGAAATCCTTGCCCTCGTCCGGCGGCGTGCCGGTGAACTCATAGACCAGCCGCCGCAAACAAGGTTCGCCGATGCGCGATGCACCGAGGTATTCGCGCGGTGCGATGCTCCGGCGCTCGGATGTCAACGCCATGTCGATCATGTCGTTGATACGAGTGGCCGCCGGATGGACGGACCTCCCATCGTAGATAAAGCCAGAACCGTGATTGAGGTCGATGAGCATCGGCAGTACCTAAAAAGGAATCTCGTCGTTGAGCGGCGCGGCCTTGTTCTTTTCCGCCGCCTGCCGCTGCATCGACTCCTGGAAGCCATCGACGCAAGCCTCGATCAAGCGGTCGATGTCTTCCGCCTTGCGGTCGAAGAACGCAGGCATGAGCCCCAGCTCCGTGAGCACTTCCGCGAAGGGACGGCGCGCGTCCCGGATCGCCTGTGCTTCCATGTCGGTCTTGTCGATCATGCCGTCATTCCTGATTGCGAGGTCTGAGCCCAATGCGAGGCAGCGCATCGAGCAGAAGCGGTGGTGCGGAAAGCGGTCCCACTGCAGATGATGGCAGTAGCCGAAGCCCCGTGATTGCCGGCCGCACAGCGCACATGGCGCTAGCCCAGCAGCAGCTTCCGGACCGGGTCGTCGCGCGGCCAATCCGCCTTGGCGAGGCGTTCCGACTGCAGCACGATCCAGCGGGTGATGGCGCAGGAGGCCATCGCTTCCAGGTCCGGCAGCGTGAGCGAGGCGATGGGACTCTTGAGTTTTCCGGTACCTCTTGCGGAGAGCCATTCACCGATCTCCTTCGCGGCTTCACGGGTGACATGCGCCTGCCATTCATCCTCGATCATCGGTCTAGCTGTTGAGCCAGGCGGGGCCGGCAGACTTGGCCGGTGCGGGCGCGCTGGCCTGCTGCGGTGCCGGAGAACTGCCCCAGGCTGGCTTCACGTTCGGCGGAGGTGCAGCCGTGGCGGCGGGCTCTTTCCAGGCGGGCTGCGCGGCAGGTTTCGGCTGGCTCGGCCGCACTGCACGGTGGCTGGGCGCGGCAGGCACGGCCTCGCCCGCCATCACCTTTTTCCATTCAGGTTCGTTTGGGACCACCACCCGCTCGAGGCGGTTGCTATCGCCGTAACCCGGATTGGTGGAGGGCTCGATCTTGATCTTGGCGACGAAGGCAATGCCATGGAGATCGGCCAGACCGCGCAGCATGCGCTTCTGCTTCGCAGCCTCGCTCATGTCATTGGGATCAAGCCCCTGGGCGCTTTCCATCATGGCGCGCAACACCCCCTTGGAGATCTTCCAGCCGATGGAAACACTCTGCTCGTCGACCTTGCCGCCGCGGACCACGAAGGTCTGCCAGAACTTGCGCCGGGCATGGGGACCTTCGAGTACCGTAAACTCGCAATCGAGCATGACGGCATCGCTCGATTGCGACGCCTTGAGCAAGCCACGGTCGATCTCGCCGTCACCATCGATGCCGCCCTTGCGGATGGTCATGCCGACCTTAGCGAAACTGCCATCAGGGATGAGGTCGCTGGAGCGCTGGGGTTCGGCGTCATTGAAGTCGAGGGACATGGGAGTCATCCTTTGCGGCTGAGATTGATCTTGGAGAGAAGGGCACCGAGATCGGCTGGTTCGGTCAAATCGAGGCGGCCGGAACGGTCCTTGGCGGGAAGCCGCCAGGGATTGCCGGCCTGGCAGACAAAGCGGCGGAGCCGGCCGCTGTCGGGCGCGTGGATGAGGTTTTCGCCGTCGGCATCGAACAGCGATAAGGTGATCACCTGGTCGACAATGCCGGGAAGCTCTCGCGCCGTCTTTCCGCCCTCCACCTGCGGCTGGAAGGTGACGCGGCCCATGTCGTCGGTCACCTTTTCTAGGATGCCGACGAAGATCACGGTCTTGCCTGGCGCGTGCTGCAGGTGCTTCAAGAGCGTGATGGTTTCGCGGGCGAGCAGGCCGTAGGCGCCACGAGTGTCCGGCTTGCCGGTACGATCGCTGAAGGCCTCGGGCCTGGTCTTTGCCCACGCCATCGCTTGACGGGTCAAATCGGTGATCGAGTCGACGAAGATGATGCTGCGCTCGGCGATCACCTTGACGAGATCGGGATAAAGCCCAGCCACGTGGCCGTAGTGGGCCTCGGAGAAGAAGGAATCGGCTGTCGCCGCCGGATCGACGCCGCCCACCAGGCAGGCAATGTCGACGGCATCGGCGAAGGTGCGGATGGGAATGGAGAGGCCCGGCCAGTCCTGCACCGACTTGAGGCCCGCTTCGAGATCGAGGCACAGGGTCTGATTCGCCGGCAGCGTCTTGAGTTGCGAGGTCTTGCCGTGGCCGCTGGCCCCGAATAAAGCAATCGTCGTCTTGTTGTGGGCGGCCGAGAGCCGTTCGTCTGCCGTGATGATGCGGAGCGCCATGATCACCGCTTCCCCTTCGAACTGGCGACAACATCAAGGGCGCAATCGGCGCCAATGGCACCGGCATCGCGGGCCATCTGGTAGAGCTTCCTCAATGCATGCAGGCGGTCGCTCACCGCACTAAACTCGGCATCGAGCCCCCGAAGCGCAAAGGCCACGTCGTCAAGCGTTGCCTCGGAAATCGGCTTGACACTCTGCTCGGCCTGCCTATTGCCAAGAACGGGAATGACGATCGTGTCGGGAAGCGCTTCCAGCATGAAATGACGCTTGCGAATGGCCGCCAGAGAGATAGGGCTGTTCATGATGAATCTCCTGAATGAGCTGAGCAGAAGGGGAAGCCACCACATCTTCACGCGGCCTCCGCTAACAGAATCGATGAGAGCGGCGCCGAAGGTGCATGTGCTCTGGGGCGAGCGATGACGAAGTAGCTGTAGTCGTCAGCGCCATGACGATGCTGAACGAGATGGACGAGCCCCTTTTCCGACGCCCACCAGGCACGGCGGGCGACGCGCAGAAGTTCGGCCCGTTCCTCTTCGCCAAGCCGCTTGCCTTGTGGGCTCGTGTCGAGGGCAAGGAAGCCCCGGTGGTATTCAAGGACAGCGCCGGGCGAGGCCTGCCCAATCCAGCCACAAAGGTTGATCTCGGTGATGCGCCTAGCCGTGGACGGCGTTTTGGAAATGATGATGTTCATGATTACCTTCTACTGGTGGTCCTGGAAAACCGTCTCAAGCAGGCTGCAGGCCGAAGGCCGTGAGCGCGTAGCGCAGTTCCTTCAGCTGGCGGTAAAGGCCGGTACGCGAGCCATGGCCAGAAGCGGCCAGGTCGGGGATGTTGGCTTCAGTGAGTGCCGCGCAAAGGGTCTGTTCACCGGCGTCGAGCCGATTGACGCCGCGTGCCACATCGATGCGGCGCTCTGCAGCCGTGAAGGGATCGACCGACTGGCCCCAGAGGGCCGCGACGCCTTCATCTTCCGAGAAAGTGTCGCCCCGGGTGATTCCAGGACAGCCGGGAACAGGCTCGTCGAGAGAGATAGGTACTGCGCCAAAGACGCTGCGCGCTCGTTTGATCTTCGTGGCAAGCTCCGTCGCCCGGTTGGACAGCACGATGTTGGCAAAGGCTCCCAGCGACCCACGCTCGGGATCGAATCCGCGAACCCGGGAGATCAAGTCGACGAGGAGTTCCTGGCGAATATCATCGAGATCGGAAGCGGGAAGCCTGAGTTTCCAAAGGAAGCGGCGGGCCGCACGGTCGGCCTCATGAAGGAGAACGTGAAGATCGGCAGAAGAAATTGCGAAGTGCATCGGTCAGGGCCTCGGTCATCGTTGTTGATGACCGCAGGATGCCAATGGCCCTGCCCGGATTGGTGGGCATGGCGTGGTGATGTTGTGGGCCATGTGTGGGTAGACCAAACCCGAAGCCATCACCAAATCCTGCGATCGACCGAAATTATTCGGTTACGCAGGTTTGCGATGGTCAGAGGGCGTTGCGCAGCTTATTTCGTGCGCAACGGGCGCCCACCCAACTGATCGATCGGTTTGAGCTTTCCCTCATCGTCGAACCAGCGAGCCACGACGGCAATTTCCCGTTCGAACTCTCCGTTCGGAAACCATCGCATCACAGTGCTCGGGGCGACTTTGAGGATTTTGCCAATCATCCTGAAACTCGGTTCAATCCCCTGCGCCTTGAGCTGACCGCCAATTTCTATTGCTGCCCATCGCCTCTGGTGAGCGTCAGATGCTTGCTCATACTCCAGATTTGATCCGCCGAGGCGCTCGCGAATGAGAACGATGAGATCTCTTGGTATGTGGAGAGCATCGTTCCAGCTCAGGGAGTCCAACATGCAGGCGATGAGCCAATGGACCAGCTTATCGGGGATTACCAAGCCGCGGCGTGCCAGATGGGTCATGCCAGACTTCGCGAGAGCCTTGGCCTCGATCATCTTCTCCATGATCTGGAGAGATAGTTCGCTGATTGCTTCAGCGTCAGCATCCATGGCAGAAGCGACCAACTCCGGGTCGAACCCATATTTTTCGAGTTCCTTCGCCATGAAGAAAAGTTGGTCCATACCGCCGATGACGCCGACCTCGATTTCAGCGCTTGGGTCTTCGCGCCGAAGCTTGACGTAATTCTCAATTGATGGATTCGCCTTGTAGGATTTGCTGACAATGCTGAAACCGCCAACCTCGTTAGAACCGTACGAAGCCATGATCACCTCAATCTGCCGCTCACACCGAGATTGCGTTTGATGCTCATGGTGCCAGCTCGATTTCTTCCGGCGCCAGGACTAGCCGGTAGCCGTTAGGCTTGTGCCGGTTCTCGATCAACGCGCGCACCGCCTTTGGGTCAGTGCTGCCAGTCGCCAGTGCATCTCGGAGCGTGCGCACTGGTTCCCGAACCTGCGACGAAATCTTGTGAATGTTCGAACCCCATAGTCGCGCTTCGATCGCGCGGTTTTCCAAGATACCGGAAGACTCCAGAGCATGTTCGGCCAGCACCAAGAGCAACTGAAATGCTTGGTCAGGTAGGATTTTCGGATGCCCATCGAGGCAAACGATCTTTGCAGCACGCTGGACAGAGAGCCGTGGCGCAACATTGCGAGACTGCTGCAGTCTGGCAAAATCAATGGCAAAGCCGCGGTCGCTGATGCTGCCAAAGCATTCTTCGGTTCTGACGACATGGATACCAGATTCGACGAGATCGGCGAGTTCCGTGACAGAGAGAACAGGTGCAATCATCGTCACCTGGGCCGACGGAATGAGAAGGCGAAGCTTCGCAATGAGGCCCGGTTGCTGACTTGCGGCTTTGGTTATTGCCAACAGCAACTCGCGGCGATCAGTCATTTGGCCGAGGTGCCACATGCCGGGCAAGATTTCCGATGGCCCATTGGTGAATCCGGATGCTGTCGCGATCTTACGCACAAGCGCAACTAGTTTGATGCTATAGCTCTGCAGATCGCAGGCTTCGAGGATGCGATCATTTCGGTGGTCAAAGGGGCAGACGGCGACAGACTGGTCGCTGACCGTTTGGATCGGGCGCGCATCGAGGCCGCAGTCGCAGGCGGGGCAGACGTCCCATTCCTCCGCCGGCGCCTGTTCAACGAGAATGCCACGTTCAAGAAGGCGATCGAAATTGCGGCCAACATGGGGTACCGCTTGGCGACCCCACAAGACCGCTGGTTCGCCAGCCTCACTCAGCCGCAATAACAGCCTGACCAGCGTCTCGCTCACAGAGCAGTCCATTGCGTTTGAGCAGCATCATGATGCGGCCCTCGAACTGCTGCCGCTTGAACATCGCATGCGCTGGCGGTTTCAGTTTGACGGTTACTTTCTTCGGCCGCGCACTGCCCGTAGCAAAGTGCACACGGACGACAATATGATTAAGCCGCCAGTCGGCACCGAAGCGCGCGCCATGCATCAATTCGCCGAGGCGCGCCAGAGCATTGTCGCGGCCATCGCGCGCAACATATGAATAAAAGGTGCGTGTGTCCCCGGTCCTTTGGTCTGTCCCCGAGCGGTCAACCTGGACTTCAGTGATCTGCACCTTCTGAATGCCGGGATCGAAGGCGTGATTAAAGGTGAACCCAAAACCTGCGCGCTGAATAGGCTCCAACGTGTAAAGATTCTGTGCATCCTCACCGGCAAAAAATCCGGGGTTGGCGAGCATCCTGTCTGCAAAGAGTTCGGCGAGTTCCGCACCACGGGCCTTGGCCACGCCACTGATCTTCAGACGCCCGGTTAAGGCGCTGTAGGAGAGAATTGCATGCTCCGCAGCACGGAAGCTGATGACCAGCTTCTTGTCGCCCCGCAGGACCTCCTGGGTAGTGACGGGTGATCCATGCTCGATGATGAGATTGAGTTCGTCGGCATCATCATAGCAACCGACCCGGCAATGGCCACTGCGCAGGTCGCGCTCGAACATGGCGGCTACCGCCTTCTCAAACTCGGCCATCTGAGATTTTTCCAGACTTGCCTCCACGCCTTCTTCTTCTCCGGCAAACTCGGCGAAAGATGTTCTGGCCATCAGAGCCATCATGTCGGAGGCGGCGTCGAACACCTGGGGATAGTCGAGGAACACCCTGAGCGCGACATGCTTGGGGTCTTTCTGCGCCTCGACCTCATCGCCCTCCTTTGATTCCGCCCGCAACTGGACACCAAGCCTGGTGGATTGCTGGATGATGATATCGAGGCCAGCTGCATTGCCGAGCTCCGCGATCCGGTGAAGATCGGCCACCAAGCCTTCGGGGTAGTTGTCTTCGGAACCGGCAAAAAAGTCTTGCACGGCTTGCCGGACCTCGTCGGCCCTATCTCCAGCCTCGAGCAGGCTCAGATCGAGCCCCCTGAGTTCATGAGCATGGCGTTCCAAAAGGCGGCGCAAGAGGCCCAGATCAACTGTCCGGGAAAATTTCGGATTGACGAACTTCTTCAGGTTCTTGGCCATATCTCCACTCACCGAATCAGATCTTGATGTTCACTTTGCGTTCCTAGCTCACCCTAGGTGAGGGAGTCGAGCCCGATGCTCCCCTTTGGGACGGATTGTGCACAGGATCAGTAGAAGTATCGGGAATCCAATTGCTTGCTTGGTGCCCGATGGACATTCCGAATCCGATCCACCCCTCCCGCATGTCCGCCGAAGAGCGCTTTACCGAAATCTGCGCGATTCTCGCCGCTGGCCTGATCCGGCTAATGGCCTGCCAGTCAAGGCAACTATCTGGAGACCACGGAGAAAGTTGCCTTCACTTTCCGCCCGACCAACGCCGTCATGAACCTCCAAAACGCAGGAGAGACACACGATCATGACGGATACCGTGCTCACCCAATTGGCGGCATTGAAGGCTGCGCCCACGCCGAAACTAAAGGAGGAGTGGCGCAAGCTGTTCGAGACAGAGCCGCCTCCTTACAATCGCCGTTTCCTGGAAAGCAGGCTTGCTTACCGCATCCAGGAACTGGCCTATGGTGGCCTTAAGCCTGAGACCATTACGCGTCTCGAAGCACTGGGGGAACAGCTCGACGGCGGCAACATCACCATCCGGAAAACCCGCGCCGACGAGCGACCGATCGCCGGAACCCGCCTCATCCGTGAATGGCAAGGTGTCGAGCACACCGTCACCGTGATGAAAGACGGCTATGAGTGGCAAGGCCGTCCTTACAAGTCGCTCTCTGCAATTGCCCGCGCCATTACCGGTACACGTTGGAATGGCTGGGTCTATTTTGGCTTGAAAAACATGAAGGCGCGGACATGAAGAAGCCACTCGTCCGCAAGATGCGCTGCGCGGTCTATACCCGCAAGTCGAGCGAGGAAGGTCTCGACATGGAGTTCAACTCCCTCGATGCCCAGCGCGAGTCCTGTGAGGCTTATGTCGCAAGCCAGAAGGCCGAAGGCTGGGTCGCCATCAACGACAGATACGATGATGGCGGCTTTTCCGGCGGCAATTTGGACCGCCCTGCCCTGAAACGCTTGCTCGCCGACATCGAAGAAGGCCTTGTCGACATCGTCGTTGTTTACAAGATCGACCGTCTGTCCCGCTCGCTCATGGACTTCGCCAAGCTGGTCGAGGTCTTCGATCGCAAGGGCGCTACCTTCGTGAGCGTCACTCAGTCCTTCAACACCACCACCTCGATGGGTCGGCTCACCCTCAACGTCCTCCTATCCTTTGCCCAGTTCGAGCGCGAAGTGATCGGCGAGCGGATTCGCGACAAGTTCGCTGCATCTCGCAAGAAGGGCATGTGGATGGGCGGCTTCGTGCCGCTCGGCTACAAGGTAGAAAACCGCAAGCTCATTGTCCACGAGCCGGAGGCGGCAACCGTCCGCATGATATTCGAGCGATTCCTGAAAGTGGGCTCAGCCACAGTGTTGGTGCGACTGCTTGGCAGTGAAGATGTCACGACGAGAAGCGGTAAGCCCATCGACAAGGGTTTCCTTTACAAGCTGCTCAACAACCGGGTCTACATCGGCGAGGCGGTGCACAAGGGAACGAGTTACCCCGGCGAACATGACGCCATCATCAGCAAGACGCTGTGGGACAAGGTGCATTCCGTCCTGCAGGAAAGCCCCAGGACTCGAGCCGCCCGTACCAGGGCGCAGACGCCTGCCCTGCTCAAGGGCCTGGTTTTCGGTCCCACCGGCTGCGCCATGTCTCCCACTCACACCAAGCGGCACGGCAGACTCTATCGCTATTATGTCAGTCAAGCGGTCCTGAAACGAGGGTCCGAGGCATGTCCAGTGCGACGGGTGTCTGCCGCCGAAATCGAGGCTGCCGTGATCGAGCAGTTGCGCGGCCTGCTGCGCGCCCCCGAAATCATCGTGGGGACATGGCAGGCGGCGCGCCAGCAGATCGAGGGACTGACGGAAGCGGAGGTACGAGAGACCTTGGAACAGCTCGACCCTCTGTGGGACGAACTCTTTCCTGCCGAACAGGCGCGAATTGTGCAGCTTCTGGTCGATAGGATCGATGTCAGCGTAGATGGCGCTGACATCAAGCTGCGGGTCGATGGGCTGGCAGGGCTCTATCGCGAGGTTGCAGGTATTGGTGATCGGACGAGGAAGGCAGCATGACGAGCAGCGCAACGATGTCCAAGGACCGTAGCACACTGACGGTGCGCGTGCCCCTCGCCATCAAGAAGCGCGGTGGCCGCAAGTTGGTCATTGCACCTGACGGAGCGCCCTGGAACCCGCCCCGCGCCCGTATCGACAATACGATGATCAAGGCCATTGCCCGGGCTCATCGTTGGAAGCGACTCCTTGAGAGCGGCCAATTTTCTTCAGTCGCCGAACTGGCTATGGCTGAGAAGATCAACGAATCCTATGTCTGCCGGATCCTGAGGCTCACTTTGCTGGCACCGGATATTGTCGAGCAAATTCTGAATGGTAGTCAGCCGTGGGATATGCAGATAGAGGCGGTACTGAAGCCATTTCCTGTGGAGTGGGAGCGTCAGAGGGAAACGCTCGTCGACGGAACCGACGTCGAACAGCGCGACCGGGATTACACGGAGCCTGACGATTGATGATTGAATCAGTTTCCCCAGCGTCTATTCTGCGGATCGTCAATGCCTTAAAGAATCGCGATCCGCTCCATGCCCTCACCGCAAGATATTGCCGAAATACTTTACTCCATTCTCCCGGAGGATGGATCAGCCATCGGCAATGCTTCCGCGTTGACGCAAGTGCGTGCGCAAGTTCCCGATCTGTCGGAAGAAGATTTTGCAACGGCACGGGACGCACTCGTCGTTTCCGGACGTGGCGTCAAGGGGCGCGGGCGCGGGGGATCGATTGCACGAGCTGTCGCTGATGATGTCGAAGACGAAGAATCAACGGACGGCGATGAGGACGCCGACGAAGAGGACGAAGACGAATTTGCGCTGGAGTCCGAGGACGAGGCGGTGGCTCTGCCGCGGAAAGCCGCGAAGGGCAAGCGCAAATCGTCACGCTCAAGCGGACCGGTGCAGGTCGTGAGCTATCGCCACCTCGACAAGCGCACCAACAACCCGGAAGTCGGGATGGTCCATCCCGAGAACGATCCCGACCAGCCCAAGACAACCTACGCCTATGATCCGCACATCGACCCGGCGTTGATGTTCGACACCGCACGGGCGCGGATCGAGAAGGTGATCGACGACGCGCTGGCCTCCGGCGATGCGGACACGATGAAGGAGGCGCTCAAAGAACTGAAGCGCATGCAGGCACCCTATCTCAATTGGACGGGCAAGGCCGAGCGGACCTCATTCGAGATCGACACGGTATCGCTGCATGTGCACGAGCGCGTGGACCCGGCGACGATCCTTGCCAATGCGCGCAAGCGCCTGAAGGGCGAAAAGGCTGGAGAGGTTTGGCGGCAGGCGGATCTGTTCGCCGCGCCCTTCGAGAACCTGCCGCTTCGCCAGGCGGTGGATTTCTACCGGCATGAAAAGGGCTGGTCCAACCGGCTGATCGCGGGCGACAGCCTGCTGGTCATGAACTCACTGCTGCAGAAGGAGTCGATGGCGGGCAAGGTGCAGATGAAGCGCCGCCGCCGCCGAAGCCTTCGACGCAGATCGATGTCGTGCCGGAACGTGCCGCTCTGGAGCTGCGTTGGCCGAACATCCTGCGGATCGAGCAGGTCGTGAAGCCGGTGCTCGCCGTCGACTGGTCAAAGGTCGAGACGCTCACGCTCGATCCTGCGGCGACTGCAATCACGGCGGAGCTGGCCCCGGCGCTCGGCGGCGCGACCGACATGAGCAAGGTCACCCAGATCGATCTTGCGGCTCTGCCCGAGGGCTTTCGCCTTCAGCGGCTCATCTTCGTTGCGGCGCGTAAGGCGTTCTCCGCACTGCACGGCAGTTTCCAAGGAACCGAAGAGTACCTGCTGGCCCAACTCGTCCGGCTGGTCGAGGAGTTCCTGGCCTCGAACAAGATCGATATTCCATCGCTGTTCCACAGCGATTCCTTGCGACGCCGGATCCTGATCGCCCTCAACATTGATGGGGTGGTCACGCACCTTCTGCGCTTCGTAACCGAGCAAAACACGACCAAACTCGAACCGGTGTTCGATGAGGAGCGCCCCATTGGCTCGACCGCGGACATGCGGGTTTGGTACACCACCAAGCCGAACATCCTGACGCAGAGATCCCACATCAGCCATGTCGTCGGGGACTCGTCGTGGGAAGGTCATGCGGCAAACGTCTTCGAGACACGCCCTGAGGTGGTTGCCTACGCCAAGAACGACCATCTCGGCTTCCACATCAGCTACCTGTGGCAGGGCTCTCGCCGACGGTACTTGCCAGACTTCATCGTTCGCCTGCACAACGGCCTAAGCTTGGCGCTGGAAATCAAAGGCGAAGACACGCCTCAGAACCGGGCGAAGCGTGCGGCGCTGTCAGAATGGACGGAAGCCGTGAATGGACATGGCGGATTTGGATTGTGGGCTTCCGATGTAGCGTTCAAGCCTGCCGAGGTCATCGACATCGTGCTGAAGCATGCGAATAGGCCGGTTTCGAGCCACACTGCGCCTTAAGTGATGAATTGCTGACCTCTTTGTCGAAGGCTACCGACGAGCGGGCTGCTTCTTTGGTGGCGTGATCCGGTCACCTTTTGCAAGAATGTAGTCGGCAATCTTTTGGCCAAGGGGATGTGGCCCCGCCCAGAGCATGTAGTAGATCGGAACTCCTCGCGTATTTTTGACGATACTCGGCGTCGCAGCGTGGCCGAATAAAGCCTTCAGGCGGCCAACATAGTGGTCCAGAAGCCGCTTCGCGGCATCATCTACCTTGTGGCGCGTCGTGTCGCCAAAGAGGTCGGTCCGCTCTGCATAAACGAGGCTTTCCCAGTCGGTGCCACCGAAGCAACCGTTCAGCCCAGTGCGCCAGTTCTCTGGAATATCGCCTGAGCGCGTGATCAGTCGGTTGATGGCCATACCGAGCGGAAAATTGATAATGACCTCGAACTTCTTGGTTGCCCCGAGGGCTTCGACGGTTCGCCAGTCCAGGTGGGGTCCGTAAGGATCAAGGAAAGCGACACCTTTCGTGTTCCGCCCCGCAATCCGTGGCACCAGCTTCTGGATCAATTCGTTCGCGTCCCCAACCTGAACGCTGATCTTTCGATCCGGGTAGTCGGCTTTCAGGCCATCGAGAAGGGCTGCGCGCCCGGCATCCGCGTCAAAGAAGTGGTATTGGGTGAAGGGGTGTTCGAGGGCGAGGGCTCGGTGCGGGGAGCCTTCGATGAACCGCTCTTCGGATCGAACGAACTCGTCGTCCAGAAGATGAAGGTCCTCGTCATCAGCGCCAGCCCAAGCATCGCGGATTCTTGAGCGTCCTGCGCCGGCGAACGCATCTATGTAGATCAGTTCGAAGGGCTGCATCTTCAGCGCAATGGTGTAGGCGCGCAAATATGCTTCGAGGCCATTGAGCTTCTGTCGGGCCCAAGGGCCAACCGTGTTCTCAACGTGCGACTTCTTCAATACCGACGGTGCTCCATACCAAATGGCTCACGCTGAAATCTGATCAAGGATTGGCTTCGGGACGATCTGCCAGGGAAAGCCATTCCATTCCTCGCCATCGAGCAAACGCCCGCCGGACTTCGGTCGGGCACCACCCCATTGCTTGAAGAAGAACGCTACGTCGTCACGATCGCAGATGTCCCGGATCTGTCTGGCCCAGCTTTCGTCCATGGGTCGAGCCCGCGGCCCGCTCTCGCCGCCGACGATGGCCCAGGCGATGCCGCTTAGATCGACATCGCCGATAGAGCCGAGTAGTGGCTCGAACGATATGAAGCGTGCGTCGGAGTTGATCTGCTTCAGATGCTCGATCCGGCTCGTGTGAGCGGCGTCCTCAACCGAGACGCCAAGCCAGATGTGGCGCGGAACCTGCCTACCCTCATATCGCTTCCGAACATAGTTGCGCATGAGCGAACTGCGCTTGGTCAATACCTGGTAGACATGCCAGTCCGCCTGCTCCATGGCATCGAACACCTTGTCGACGAATGCGTGGTCGATGTCCTTGTGAAACAGGTCGCTCATGGAGTTCACGAAAATCATTCGCGGCTTTTTCCACTGCGAGGGCTGCATCAACCGTGATGGCCAGAGTGTCAGGTCGAAACCTTGTTCGTAGGGGTGTCCAGCAATCCCACGCCAACGCTCCGCGAAGCGTTCGGCATAGCAGTTGTCACAACCCGGACCGACCTTGGTGCAACCCGTCACAGGGTTCCATGTCGCGTCGGTCCATTCGATTTCGGATTTCTGGGCCATCTGCTGTTACCGCAATTCTTGAGGCAAACTAGCATGCCGTTGACTCGGCACAAAGCAGGAACAGTTGGATTGACTTTGACTGCATTCTAACGCCCGCAGCACCGGACTTTGACGGGACACTTGTTGGAGTGATTCACGACACGGAAGCTTAACACCGCCGTACCCGGAGAACGAAAATCCCGTGCCAAATCAATGGTGCGATTCGATATCAGTCCCTTGCGGAAACCAATACCGATCGCAAAAAGTACGGAGTCTGCTAGATCATAAAACCACGTGAAATCAGTAACTTGTAAACTCCGCACCAAAATCGCGCAGTCCAGAGCTTCAGAGAAATCGGCGGAGAGAGAACGGAATTTCGGGCATTGGCCTAGCTCCACAGTTCAGAGGTCTCTCGCCGAACCGCGCGAATACTGGGGATTTTTGACACCACTGACCGAGCAGAGAATGTTCAGCGGGGAGGAACTGGCGGAAGAGGAGGGATTCGAACCCTCGATACGCTTTCACGTATGCACGCGTTCCAGGCGTGTGCCTTAAACCACTCGGCCACCCTTCCGTGAGAGCCGGGCAATTAAGCCATGATATCCGTTTAATCAAGCGCTGTTGAGCAGATACCAAAAGATTGTCGCATTCGTCCGGACTGGCATCGGTGCCAGCACCACCTCTACAAGGCAGCCACCCATGCGGTTCGAGGGCCCGGGCCTTTCCACCGCATCCTGTCCCGGCCATTGGAGCCTGAAATCCATTGGAGCCTGAAATAGAGCGTGCGTCGCATGCGATTGTCGGCTGCGAGGCGTTGAGCCTTGACGGCACGGCCCCGCCAGCCGCCATTTGACCCCACTCTGATTTCAGGCAGAGACGTTCACAGCAACTGCGCGGGCAGCCTCTTCGCTGAAACAGAGATCGAGCAAGGCCTGCAATGTCGCACCGCGGCGGAACGACGGGTCGCCGTTCACCCCCGACACAACCGCATCTATGAACCGCGAATGGATGGTGGGGACGGCATCGGCCGCAACTTTCCGCCACGCCTGCGTATGCACGTCTCCACCCGAACAGAGACGGATTTCCGTCCACTCGAGTCCATGTTCGATCTCGATTGCGCCCTTGTCGCCAAAGACCTGCAGCTTCAGCACATTGCCATAGCCGGTCATGAAACGGCTGGTATGGATGACGCCGAGCGCGCCATTCTCGAACTCCACCTGCATCGAGGCGCTATCATTGGCGTCGAGCGGATATTCGCCGATCTCGCCGCCCTCGGCCTTGTCGAATGTCTTGAGCCGCGCCTGCAGCGACACGGGCATCATGCCAATGGCGTAGGTCGTGAAATCGAGAATGTGGATGCCCACATCGCCAAGCACGCCTTTGGACCCGTGCTTCCCCGACAGGCGCCACAGCCACATCGCCTCCGTGCGCCAGTCACCCCAGTGTTTGCCGACAAGCCAGCTCTGCCGGTAGGAGGCCTCGACATGCCTCACCTCGCCGATCTCGCCCGCTGCGATCAGGGTGCGCGCCTTCTGCAGTGCGGCGACATTGCGATAGCTCAGGTTGACCATGTTGATGAGACCTGCGGCATCGGCGGCCGTTGCCATCTCGTCGGCAAGCGCGAAATTCTCCGCCAGCGGCTTCTCGCAAAGCACGTGCTTCCCGGCCGCGATGATCTTCATCGTCGTTGGATGATGCACGGCATCGGGCGTGACGTTGGTCACCGCATCGAACTTGCCCCATGCCAGGAGGTCATCAAGATTTCCGAACGATGTGGCGATGTCGTGCTTGGCGGCGAAGGCCTTGGCGCGGGTGGCATCGACATCGGCGGCAGCGACGACATCGACACGCGGATCGGCCTGAAACAGCCGCGCATGGTTCGCAGCCATCGAGCCCGTGCCGAGAACGGCGAGGCGAACCTTCTTCACCGGAAGCCCTCCTCGCCTTCTTCATGCAGGCGCGGACCCTTGACCTCGAGGGGAACAGGCGCCTTGTCATGCGGCACATTCGGCGCGTCATCCACCGACACCCAGGGCGTGGCCGGATTGTAGGCCCAGCGCGTTGCGTTGTGGATGACCTTCAGAACCAACGGGTTGTGATAGGTTGGATAGGCCTCGTGGCCGGGACGGAAGTAGAAGATCTTGCCGGCACCGCGCTGGAAAGTCACACCGGAACGGAACACCTCGCCACCCTCGAACCACGAGATGAACACGGTCTCCAACGGCTCCGGAATGGTGAAGGGCTCGCCATACATCTCCTCGTGCTCGATCTCGATATACTCCGGCAGGCCCGCGGCAATCGGGTGATTGCGGTTGATGACCCAGACGCGTTCCACCTCGCCCGCCTCGCGCCACTTGAGCGAACATGGCGTGCCGAGCAGCCGCTTGAAGATCTTCGAGAAATGGCCGGAATGCAGGACGATGAGACCCATGCCTTCCCACACCCGCTTCTGCACGCGCGCGACAATTGCGTCGTCGACCTTGCCATGCGCCATGTGGCCCCACCACAACAGCACATCGGTCTTGGCCAGGCGCTCCTCGGTCAACCCGTGTTCCGGCATATCGAGGGTCGCGGTCTCGACCGTGATGTCCGCGTCGCCCGCGAAGGCCTTGGCAATCGCCGCGTGAATGCCATCGGGATACAGCTTACGAACAAGCGCATTGCGCTTCTCATGCTCATTCTCGTTCCAGACCAGCGCACGAATTGCCATCGGGGTCTCCCAAGCTCAGTTGAACACACGTCGTCGTCGCAACCCGTCTACCACAATAAATGGGCACTTTCAAATCGCTTTGAATAATTCACTTCGCAGGTGCAGCGAAAATTGCAGCAATAAGCCCATTGATTTCAGCCTTTTTTGCTATCATAACGGCGCGTCATCACCAGCTTCCCAAAGTTTCTGATTTAAATTTCAAAGCGCTTTGAGAATTGCGGCTGCGCAGGAGGGGACTTCGATGCCACAGCGGGACAGTCAGTATAGCGCCATGATGGAGCAAGGTCTGGCCGCCGCAAAAGACCTGGCGCCGCATCAGGAGGACGTGTTCCGCATGCGCTTTCGGCGCAGCGAGCGCGATCTCTTCGGCCCGCTCCAGGAGCTCTACGGGGCAAAGCCGGGCTATGAGCAGTTTTGCAGGGATCTGGTCTCGGCGCTGATCCGGTTGCAGACGGAAAGACCAGGCGCGCTGCGCCATCTCGACCTGCAGCGCGATCTCGAACCTGACTGGTTCCAGCGCCAGGACATGGTGGGCTATGTCTTCTACATCGACCGCTTCAATGGCACGCTGCAGGGTGTGCTCGACAAGGCAGGCTATCTCGAAGAGCTAGGCGCCACCTACATTCACTTCATGCCTTGCCTGAAGCCACGGCCCGGGGATAGCGACGGCGGCTATTCGGTGATGGATTATCGCGCCATCAATCCGGCCTTGGGCACCATGGCCGACCTTGAGACCGTGACGACGGCACTTCGTCAGCGAGGCATGAGCGTCTGCATCGACCTCGTGCTCAATCACACCGCCAAGGAACATGAGTGGGCCCAGCGCGCGCGCAACGGTGAGAAGCGCTACCAGGATTATTACTGGACGTTCGAGGACCGCAGCCTGCCTGATGCATATTCGCAAACGCTGGTCGAAGTCTTCCCCGCCCATGCACCCGGCAACTTCACCTATTACGACGACATGAAGAAATGGGTATGGACCACCTTCAATGAGCACCAATGGGATCTCAACTGGTCGAATCCGCAGGTCTTTCTCGAGATTGTGGAGATCATGCTGTTTCTTGCCAACAAGGGTGTGGACGTCGTCAGGCTCGATGCCGTCGCCTTCATGTGGAAACGCATGGGCACACGCTGCCAGAACGAGCCGGAAGTGCATCAGCTGCTGCAGGCCCTTCGCGCCGCCAGCCGCATCGTCGCACCTGCCCTGATCCACAAGGAAGAAGCAATCGTCGCGCCGCGGGACCTGATCCCCTATCTCGGTCAGGGCAAACACTCAGGCCGCGAGGGCAATCTCGCCTATCACAATTCCCTGATGGTGCAGTTCTGGTCGGCCCTTGCAACGCGCCAGACAAGACTGATGACGCATGTGCTGCGCACGCATTTCCCCGAGAGTTTTGTCAACGCCACCTGGGGCACCTACCTGCGCTGCCATGACGACATTGGCTGGGCAATCACCGATGAGGATGCTGCGGCCGCCGGCGTCTCCGGCTTCGCCCATCGCGGGTTCCTTGCGGATTTCTATGCTGGCCGTTTCCCAGGCGGCTTCGCCCGCGGCGGCGATTTCCAGTCGAACCCCGGCACCGGTGACAAGCGCACCAACGGTACCTGTGCCTCGCTCTGCGGACTGGAGTCAGCCATCGGTGCAAACGATGCCGGGGCCATTGACGACGCCATACACCGCATCCTCATGGGCCACGCGCTGATCTGCAGCTTTGGCGGCATACCATTGTTGTACATGGGCGATGAACTGGGCCAGATCAACGATCACTCCTATGAGGCGGACGGTCATCTGCGCCATGATGGACGCTGGATGCACCGCCCCAAGATGGATTGGACCAAGGCCGGGCGTCGCAAAGATCAGGCCACCATCGAGGGCCGGATCTATGCGGGCCTCAGGCATATTCTGGACCGCCGCCGTGCCACGGCTCACATTCACGCCGCAAACCCGGTCTCGATCCTTGATCTCGGTATCGATGGCATCTTTGCGTTTGCCCGCAAGAGCCCGGTGGGACCGTTGGTCTGTCTCTTTAATTTCTCGGAGCGCTGGCAATCGATCCCGCGCAGCTCGCTCGAGGCCGCAGGTGTCACCGAATGGTTCGACCGGCTCGCCAATGCCGCCGTCACGCTGCAAAACGACACCCTGCCCCTCCCACCGCAGGGAAGAATCTGGCTGACGTGAGTATCCCCCTCCCGGCAACGGGAGAGGGATGCCGTATTACACCTTGACCCAGCTCCGCGCCTTGGACGAAGCAATCGAGGCTTCCACCACCTTCTGGATCTCATAGGCTTCGCGGAAATCCGGACCCGCCTTGGGTCCGCCGCCGATGGCGCCTAGGAACTCTCCCATCTCGATGGTCTTCAGGTCGTTGAAGCCAAGCTGATGGCCGCCGGCGACGCAGAACTCGCCATAGGGCGGATGCTGCGGTCCGGTTTCGATCCGCACATAGCCATTGGTCTTGGCATCACTGCCGGCCTTGTAGAACAGCAACTCGTTGAGCCGTTCCTGCGTGAACACCAGCGAACCCTTGGAGCCCGTAAGCTCAAAGCCCAGTTGCATCTTGCGGCCCGTGGCGATCCAGTTGGCTTCGATGGTGCCGCCACAGCCGCGCCCGAACTGCACGAGGATTCGCGCCACGTCATCGACCAGCACGTCCTTGCGTTCCTTCGCGCCGCGCGACACCGGTCGGGACTTGACCACCGTGCGCACATCGGCACTCACTTCGGCAATCGGTCCAACCAGGAAGCGCGCCATGCCGATGATATGCGAGCCGAGATCGGCAATGACGCCGGGACCGCCCGAGGGATCGATGCGCCATGTCCAAGGTCCTTCCGGATCATGCATGTAGTCCTCGGCATGAATGCCGCGGAACCCGGTGATATCGCCAAGCTCGCCCGCCTCGACCATCTGCCGCGCCAGCTTGAGCAGCGGATTCTTGATGTAGTTGAAGCCAACCTGCGTCACGATGCCCTTGGCCTCTGCCGCCTCGGCCATGGCCAGTGAATCGGCCAGTGTCGGCGACAGCGGTTTCTCGCAATGCACGTGCTTGCCGGCGGCAATGGCCGCGAGCGACATTTCCTTGTGGAACGTATTGGGCGTGGTGACCGAGATGACGTCGATCTTGGGATCGGCGATCATCTCTTTCCAGTTGCCCGACGCGCGCGCGAAACCATACTGGTGCGCGGCCTTGGCCGCCAATGCCAGATCGACATCGGCGATCATTTCAAGGCGCGGCACGGGAATACCGGGGAAGGCTGCTAGCGCGGCGCGATAGGCGAAGGCGTGCGCCTTGCCCATGAAGCCGGTGCCGATGATACCAATGCCAAGTTCACGCATCTCAGGCCACCACGGTGTAGCCGGCGGCGGTCATCACCCGCATCAGCTCCTTGTGGCCGATCTGCGCCATCTTCAAGGGCGGCGCCTTTTTCGGGTCCTGCTCGGCTTCGACCACGAACCAGCCCTCGTAGCCATAGCCCGCGAGCTTCTTGACGATCGCCTCGAAGTCCAGCGAGCCATCGCCTGGAACCGTGAAGGCGCCCTTCTTTACCGCATCGAGGAAACTTTCCTTCGTGCGGTCAAGCTTGTTGATCACGTCCATGCGAACGTCCTTGGTGTGAACGTGCTTGATGCGGGCGTGATGGTTGTCGATGCAGCGCAGGACGTCGCCGCCGGCGAATGCCATGTGGCCTGCATCGAACAGCAGCGAAATGCCGGAGTGATGCATGAAGGAATCGAGTTCGGCTTCCGTCTCGACCACCGCCGCCATGTGATGATGATAGACCAGCGGCATGCCCTGGGCCTCGACCCATTCGGCGAACTCGGTCATCCGGCGGCCATAGGACTTCATCTCGTCGCCGGTCAGTTTCGGCTTTGTCACGAGTGGTTTCGACTGGTCGCCCTGAATCGAGCGGCCGACTTCACCATAGACGATGCAGGGCGCATCGACCGCCTTGAACAGGTCGATCATCGGCTGGATGCGCTTCTGGTTTACCTCGAGCGACTCGTTGACAACGGTGCCGGAATACCAGCCGCCGCACAGGGTCACGTCCGCCTTCTTGAGGACGGGCAACATTTCAGCGGCCGACTCCGGGAAGCGCCGGCCCTTTTCCATGCCGGTGAAGCCGGCTGAGCGCGACTGGCGCAGGCATTCCTCAAGCGAGACGTCGTCGCTGAGATCGGGAAGATCGTCGTTCCACCACGCGATGGGTGACATGCCGAGCTTGGCTTTCATGGTGATCAAACTCCAATGCGTTGCTTCTTGCGGATCGTGTCGTGGTGGGCGCGCGCCGCCTGAACGTCAGGCCGGTTGGAAACTTCCGGCACGCCGACGTCCCAGTCGGCATCACCCGGCACCCACTGGAAGGCATCGGTGACGATTGAAATCACCGTTGTCCGGTCCGTGGTCTTGGCCCAGGCCAGCGCCGCTTCGAGATCGGCAAGGCTCTCGCAATGCCGTGCTGCAGCGCCCATGGACTCCGCGTGCTTGGCAAAGTCCACCGCAAAGGGCTGCTTTACGCGGCTGTCCTTGATGAGGTTGTTGAACGACGGCGTGCCCTTGAAATTCTGCAGCCGGTTGATGACCGCGTAACCGCCATTGTCACAGACGACAACGATCATCTTGTGGCCGGTCAGCACAGTCGAATAGATGTCGGAGTTCATCATCAGGTAGGCGCCGTCGCCGACCATGACGATGGTTTCGCCATCGCCCTTCTTGGCCATGGCATGGCCCCAGCCGCCGGCGATCTCATAGCCCATGACCGAGAAGCCAAATTCGAGATCATAGGTGTTGGGGTTCTTGATGCGCCAGCCCTTGGCCGTTTCGCCAGGCAAACCTCCCGACGCCGTCACCATCGTGTCGTTGGGCGCGGCCCACTTGTTGACGATGCCCACCACATGGGCATAGCTCGGAACGGCGGCATTTGTTGGCGCCTGATGCTTGTCGAGAAGTTCGTTCCAGCCCTTGAATGCTGCCTTGCCCCTGTTGGTCCAGGCGGCATCAACCTTCCAGCCGCTGAGGGCGGCAGCGAGTTCGGTGACCGTTTCCAGCGCATCGCCGGTCACCGCCAGGGCGCGATGCTTCGTGGCATCGTAGCGCGCGGCGTTGATCGACACGAACTTGGCGTTGTGATCGAACACCGTCCATGAACCCGTCGTGAAGTCCTGCAGGCGCGTGCCGATGGCGATGATCACATCCGCCGCACCTGCCATTTCGTTGGCCGAGGACGAGCCGATGACGCCGATCGGTCCGACATGCGCTGGATGGTCATGCGTCACCGCACCCTTGCCGGCAATCGTCTCGGCCATTGGCACGCCATGCTTCACCGCAAAATCGGCAACCGCCTTTTCCGCACCCGAATAGCGCACGCCGCCGCCCGAGATGATCAGCGGACGCTTGGCCGACTTGATGAGCGCAACGGCTTCGGCCACGCGGTCGCGGTCGGGACGTGGACGCGGGATCGAATGGACGGTTGGCGTGAAGAAGGCTTCCGGATAATCGAACGCAAGTTCCTGCGTATCCTGGCACAGGGCGATGAAGGCCGGGCCGCAGTCACCGGGATCGAGCATCGTCGCAATCGCCTGCGGCAGCGATGAAATGATCTGCTCCGGATGCGAAATGCGGTCCCAGTAGCGCGACACCGCCTTGAAGGCGTCATTCACCGATGTGGTCGGATTGCCGAAATGCTCGACCTGCTGCAGCACCGGGTCAGGCCGGCGGTTGGCGAACACGTCGCCGGCGAGGATCAGCATCGGAATGCGGTTGGCGTGGGCGCAACCGGCCGCCGTAACCATGTTGAGGGCACCCGGTCCGATCGACGACAGCGAAATCATGATCTGGCGGCGGCGCATGGCCTTGGCATAGGCCATGGCGGCCAGCGCCATCGACTGCTCGTTCTGGCCCCGCCAGGTCGGCAGCGTATCCTGCACCGCCTCGAGCGCCTCCGACAGGCAAGTGACATTGCCATGCCCGAAGATGCCGAAGAGACCGGCGAACAGCGGTTCCTTCTTGCCATCGATGATCGTGAACTGGTTGCACAGATAGCGCACGAGCGCCTGTGCCATCGTCAAGCGGACGGTCGACATAACTGAACCTCCCATTGGTCTCATATCCGGAATTTAGAAACTTTTATTGCATTGTAGAACAATAGACAAGTTTTATTGCAACATCCTCATCGCTGCAGTTTCTGCGGCTTTGGCAGGCGGGCCTTCTGGTCCCTGGCGATCTCGGTCACGCTGGGGATGCGCGGCAGCGAGTCACGATTGGGTTGAAGCACAGCAGCGGTGGCGGTCGCAAGGCACTGCGCCAGGCACATGGGTGCGGCAAGGGAGCGCGAGAACGTGTATTCATCTTCCGGCACCGTGAAGAGCACCTTCGAATCCTTGGCCAGCGGAGAAAGCTGGCTGTCGGTGATGGCGATCACTGGCGTGCCGGCTGCAACAGCATGCTCTGTGATCGACACCACTTCCTTTGCATAGTGCCGGAAGGCAATGGCCACCAGCACATCGCGCTCGGTCATCGTCAGCGCCATCTCCTGCGCCAGTCCACCTGCCGGATCCAGCAGGATCACCCTGCGATGCAACATGGTCAACAGATAGCGCAGCAACAGCGCCAGCGGTTCCGAACGAAGTTGGCCGGCGATATAGATCGTCGAGGCGGACGTCAGGAGTTTCGCGGCGGCGGACAGCGACTCCTCGGTCACGGACTCCATCAGGCCCTGCAGCGCCGCCATGTCGCGCACCACGAGATCCTTGAGGAAGCCTTTGTTGCCGTGGCTCTCATTGCGCGACAGTTCGCTTTCAAGCGCGCTGATCCGCTCGCGGAACCCGGGCGCTGCCGTCGCCAGCCGCGTCTGAAAAACGCCCTGCAATTGCTTGAAACCCGAATAACCGAGGTTCTGCGCAAAGCGCACCAGGCTCGAAGGATGCACGCCGGACTTCTCAGCGATCGCATTGATCGATTCGAGGGCGATGACATTGGGATTCTGGGTGAAGAACCGTGCGATCTGCTGATAGCCGGGTGAGAGCGCCGGATATTCCCGCGTGATCAGATTGACGATGCCCTCGTAATTCTGGGGGATGCTGGCATCCGGCGGGTGCTGTGCTTTGGCCATGGGACTCAACGAGTTTCAGGAATTCTCATGCAATCTGGCGTCTGCCGCGGGCTAGGGATAGACACAATCACCCAACATCAACAGGCCGTACAGCCTCTACTTGACACGAAATTTTCGTTGCCGCAAAATAAAATCAACAATTGAAATTGCATCAATCCCGCCGTACCCCCGCTCCGCCGAAAAAGGATCCACCGAGATGTATGAGAATTTTGGGCTTTTGATCGACGGGCAATGGCGTGCGAAGGGCGGCGCAGGCACCATCGACATTGCTGATCCCGCCACCGGCGAGGTCATTGGCAGTGCGCCCGCCGCCTCCGCTGCCGATGTCGGCGAGGCCATCGAGTCGGCCGAACGCGGCCTCAGGGTCTGGCGGGCAACACAAGCCTGGGCCCGCGCCGATCTACTGCATGCTGCCGCCAACATCATGCAGGCCCGGACCGACGAAGCCGCCCGCCGCATGACGCTCGAAACCGGAAAGCCGCTGGCCCAGGCCAAGCGTGAGTGGGGCCTCTCGATCGACCAGTTCCGCTGGTATGCCGAGGAAGCCCGCCGCATCTATGGACGCATCATCGAGAGCCGCGCGCCCGGTGGCCGCGTCGAGATCAGCCATGAACCCATTGGCGTTGCCGCGGCTTTCACCGCCTGGAACTTCCCGGCTTTCCTTATTGCCCGCAAGGTCGCGCCAGCACTTGCCGCCGGCTGCTCGATCGTCGTCAGGCCGTCCCGCGAAGTGCCGGGCACCGCCATGATCCTGATGGATTGCGTCAAGCAGGCAGGCGTTCCAGCCGGAGTGATCAATCTCGTCACCGGCCCCACCAGCACCACCTATGATCCCATCATGGCGTCGAAGGCGGTGCGCAAGATCTCCCTCACCGGTTCCACCGCCATCGGCCAGCAGATGATCCGCGATTCGGCCGCGACCTTGAAGCGAGTCTCGATGGAGCTGGGCGGCAACGCCCCGGTGCTGGTGTTCGAGGATGCCAATGTCGACCAGGTGCTCGATCTGTCCGTGCCGGTGAAATTCGCCAACGCCGGCCAGGTCTGCGTCACCGCCGACCGCTTCTATGTGCACGAGTCGCTGCAGAAGGCTTTCGCCGAAGGCTTCGTCGCCCGCGCCAAGGCTCTCAAGCTCGGCCATGGTCTTGACGAAACGAGCCAGATGGGCCCGCTCATCAACCAGCGCCGTGTCGATGCGATGGAAGCCATCGTTGCCGATGCCAAGTCGAGGGGCGGAAAGATCAACGCTGGCGGCGGCAGGCCGGCTGGCCAGAACAAAGGCTTCTTCTTCGAGCCGACCGTTATCACCGGCCTGCCCGATGACGCCAGGGCGATGGCCGAGGAGAACTTCGGCCCCATCGCAGCCATCACTGGCTTTGCCTCGGCCGACGAAGCTTATGCCCGCGCCAACAGCAGCGAGTACGGTCTGGCGGCCTACGTCTTCACCCGCAATCCCACCCGCATGCGCGAGGCGGCTGAGCGTCTTGAGTCCGGCATGGTCGGCGTCAATTCCTACGCGCTGGCCGCGGCTGAGGCGCCCTTCGGCGGCATCAAGGCCAGCGGCATGGGCCGCGAGGGCGGCTCCGAGGGCATCCTCGACTATATGAATGTGAAGCTCACCCAGGTTGTGGTCTAGGAGATACGCGCAATGACTCCCAATGGCATCCGCCGTCTCTGGGCCGAGGGCAAGCCCGTACTCAACGGCTGGCTTTCGATCGGCAATTCGTTCACCGCCGAAATCATGGCAGGTCAGGGCTATGACGCCATGACCATCGATCTGCAGCACGGCTTCGTTGGCTATGAAGCCGCCGCTGCGATGCTGCAGACCCTGAAGGCAAGCCCGGTGACACCCATGGTGCGCGTGCCCTGGCTCTCGGCCGGCGACATCATGAAGGCGCTCGACGCCGGTGCACTGGGCATCATTTGCCCGATGATCAACAACCGCGCCGAGGCCGAGCAACTCGTGTCCTACATGCGCTATCCGCCCCACGGCCAGCGCAGCTTCGGGCCCACCCGCGCAGTCTTCGCCCATGGCGCCGACTACGGCCAGAAGGCCGATGGCGAAGTCCTCTGCTTCGCAATGATCGAGACGGCGGACGGCATGAGGAATCTTGACGAGATCGTCTCCACGCCGGGCCTTGATGGTGTCTACATCGGCCCGGCCGATCTGACGCTCGGCCTCACCGGCCGCAAGTATCCTACGGGCTTCGACCGCGAAGAACCCGAGATGCTTGACGCGATCAAGACCATTCTCGCCAAGGCCCACGGCGCAGGCATCCGCGCCTGCCTGCATTGCGGCAATGGCGCTTATGCCGCCAGGGCCATCGGCTGGGGCTTTGACCTGGTGACCTTGCTGAACGATGTCCGCCTGCTCGCCACCGCGGCGCAAGCCAACGTCGCCGCCACGCGCAAGGCGCTGGGCGAGGCACAGGCTTCAGCTCCCGCCTCGACGAACAGCAGTTACTGACATGGCCCATATCCTCGTTGCCGGAAGGATCCACGCAGCAGGCGTCGCCGCCCTCAAGGCGGCGGCCGGACACAGCTTCAGGATTGTCGAAGAAGTTTCAGTCGAATCCTACGCGCCGCACTTGCAGGAAGCTGACGCGCTGCTGCTCCGCACCCAGCCGCTGACGGCCGACCTGGTGGCTTCGTCGCCGCGTCTGCAGGTCGTGTCACGTCACGGCGTCGGTTATGACGCCGTCGATGTCAAAGCCCTGAATGCCCGCGCCATCCCGCTGACCATTGTTGGCGACGTCAACTCGCGCGCCGTGGCCGAACACACACTGATGCTGATGCTGAGCTGTGCCCGCCACGTTGCAGCCCATGACAAGGCCTCGCGGAACGGCCAGTGGAATGTCCGCAATCGCTTCGAGACCGTCGAACTTGACGGCAAGACCGTGTTGCTACTGGGCTTCGGCCGCATTGGCCGCCGCGTCGCCCAGCTGGCGCAGGCGTTCGGCGCGACCGTCCACGCCTATGACCCCTACGTGTCGGCAGATGCCATGTCGGCACTCGGCGTCACGCACGAACCGACAGCCGCCGCCGCCCTGCCAAAGGCTGACTACGTGTCGCTGCATTTGCCGCTGGCAACGGGCGGACCCGTGATCGGTGCCGCCGAACTGGCGCTGATGAAGCCGTCGGCCATTCTCGTCAACGCAGCGCGCGGTGGCCTGATCGATGAATCATCGCTGGATCACGCCCTGCGGAATGGCAAGCTCTTTGCTGCTGGTCTCGACGTGCTGAGATCGGAACCCCCGGCCCCCGATCACCCGCTGCTATCGAATGACCGGGCCATCATCAGCCCGCATTCTGCCGGACTGACGGATGAATGCGCTGCCCGCATGGCCATCGCTTCGGTTCGGAACATTCTGGACTTCTTCGCCGGCACGCTCGACCCGGCTCTGGTCGTCAATGCAGACGCCGTCAGCCTGACACGCTGATCCGTTCGCCTTTGGCCATCTCTGCCAGTTCGGCACGCAGCAGCGCCTCGATGCGCTGCACAGGCCTGTCCGCCGGTTTGGCATTCGACAGCAGATAGATCGGCACCGGCGCAAGCCGGGGCAGAAATTCGTTCTCCGCCACCTCGGTCAGCCCCGGCGGTGCCGTGCCTCTGGCCATTGCCGTCACGGCCAGCTTGCCACGCACCGCCGACATGATTCCTGCGTGGTTCCGGCTCTGCGCCAGCACATGCCAGGCATGCCCTTGCTCCTCGAGCGCCGCGATCATCGCTCGGCGAAACACGCAACCTTCCGGATAGGCCGCCAGCGGCACCGCCTCGCGCAGGTTCTCGCCGGCATTCGGATGCAGAACCCAGCGCAAATCGACTTCAATCGCATCAGCCGCGGCCAAAGGCCGGGCCGCCAGCGTCACCAGCGCAATGTCGAGTTCCTGCCGCTGCACAGCCGTTGCGAGATTGGCGCTGAGATCGCACAGCACCTCGATCTCGATGCCGCCGCCATCCACTTGCGACAACACCCGAGGCAGAATGCCCAGCGCATAGTCATCGGGCACGCCGAGGCGGATTTTCTGCCGCGGCCTGTGGCTGCGCGTGACCGAGATCATTTCGTCATAAGCGGCCAGAACGCTCAACGCCCGCGCATAGAATTCCGTACCCTTGAATGTCGGCTCCAGCCGGTGGTGCTGGCGCAGGAACAGCGGTTCGCCCAGTTCGGTCTCCAGCAGCTTCAGCCGCATGCTCATGGCAGCCTGCGTGCAGGCAAGCTTCTCGGCGGCGCGCGACAGCGAACCGCGTTCGAAAATCGCCACGAAGCTCCTGAGCAGCCTGACTTCAATGTCCATGACGGCATCAGCCTAGCTTATGCCCGCCATAACCACAATTTGCTTGTGGCAACTGCCTTTCCGCAACAGCATCCGCTGCACATGAGATAACTGCGAGGGATCGATGCGAGTGGGATTTGTCGGACTTGGAACCATGGGCCGCAATGCCGCGCAGAACGTGCGGCGTGCCGGATTCGAAATGACGGTCTACGACATCCGCCCCGAAGCCGTTCAGGGCTTCCTTCAGCCTGGCGTCACCGCCGCAACCAGCCCCGCTGACGTGCTGAACCGCTGCGATGCCGTTGTCACCATGGTCTTCGGCCCGAAAGAGGTGGAAAAGGTGCTGCGTGGGCCAAATGGCTTCCTGTCCACCGCCTGTACTGGCAAGCTGTGGATCGACATGACCACCTCCAGCCCGTCGCTCATGCGCGCTCTTGCGAAGGAGTTCACGAGCAAGGGCGGCGAGGCCGTCGATGCGCCGGTGACCGGCTCGGTCGATGCGGCCATTCGCGGCGACATGCCGATGTTCGTGGGCGGCACCGATGCCGCCGTGGAACGCGCCCGCCCGATCATCGAGGCCATGGGTCAGCTTCGCCGCGTCGGTGCCTATGGCAACGGCTATATCGCCAAGCTGGTGAACAACCAGCTTTGGAAGATCCATGCCGCCGCCATCGGCGAGGCCATGGTGACGGCCAAGCTGGCCGGCCTCGATCCCGCCGTCTGGTGGGAGGTCATGAAGGGCGGCGCCGCCGACAGCTTCGTGATGCAGCATGACGTGCCCTCGATTTTCGCCGGGCATTACGATCCCTCCTTCCCCATTGCTCTATGCCTCAAGGACCTGTCGCTGATCGAGGACTTGATGACGGAAACCGGCACGCGAAACGAGCTGACACGGGCTACGCATGACCGCTTCAAGGAAGCAGGCGCCCGTTACGGCATGGGGGCCGGAGAAATGAGTGTTTGCCGGGTGATCGAAGATGATGCCGGCATCGATCTGCGCGTCGAAGGAAACTGGATCGCTCCCTGGGAGGTGGAGAAACAGTAAGTTGAAATGGCTGGGATGAGAAAAACGCCATCAAACCGATGAGAAAAGTTGTCCGTGACCTTGGACGGCAAGCCTTGCCAAGCGCCGCGGATGGCGCAACAATGAAATCGGGAATTGTCCAAGCGGGAGCAATCCGAAAGGTTAAAACAACCCGATAATAACAAGCACCGCCAAAAGGTGCCCAAACAAACAATGGAGGAAGTCCAGATGAAGTTTCTTAGGAAGAACGGCAAACCGCTGCCGGAAGTGATTGAAAGCCTGGCTGCTGACACCAAGGCCGGCCGGTTCAATCGCCGTGAATTCCTGGCCATGGCCAGCGTGTTCGGCGCCACCGCGGCAACGGCCTATGGCATGCTCGGCCTGACCTACACGCCGGCCCGCGCTGAGGGTGAGCCCAAGAAGGGCGGCATCCTCAAGATGCAGATGATCATCAAGGAAATGAAGGACCCCCGCACCTGGGACTGGTCGGAAATGGCCAATGTCTCGCGTCAGGCCAATGAATACCTCGTGCGCTATAACCGCGACGCCACATTCACCGGCCAGCTTGTTGAGAGCTGGGACGTCAATGACGACGCCACAGAATACACGCTTCACGTGCGCAAGGGCGTGAAGTGGTCGAACGGAGATGACTTCAACGCCGATGACGTGGTCTATAACCTCAACCGCTGGTGCGACAAGGCGGCGGAAGGCAATTCGATGGCGGGCCGCGTGGGCACGCTTATCGATGCCAAGACCAACAAGGCCGCCGATGGCGCCATCACCAAGGTCGACGACTTTACGGTGAAGCTCAAGACCAGCCAGTCCGACATCACCATCATTCCGGGCTTCTGCGACTATCCGGCGGCCATCGTGCACCGCGATTTCGACAAGAACCCCGACATGCTGAAGACGCCGGGCACCGGCCCCTTCGAGATCACCGATTACCAGGTGGGCAAGCAGGCCTCGGTGCGCCGCCGCAAGGACTTCACGTGGTGGGGTGGCGAGGTCTATCTCGACGGCGTGGACTTCATCGACTACGGCGGCGAACAGAATTCCACCGTGGCGGCCCTCGAAGCCGGCGAGATCGATGCCAACTACCAGACCACAGGCGAGACGGTCACACTGCTCGACGGCATGGACCTAGTGAAGTCGGAAGCCGTCACGGCGTCGACCATCGTTCTCCGCACCAACATCAAGAACAAGCCGTTCGACGACAAGCGCGTGCGCAATGCCTTCCAGCTGGCCACCGACAACAACGTCGTTCTCCAGCTTGGCTACAACAACGCCGGCACGACGGGCGAGAACCATCACGTCTGCCCGATCCATCCGGAATACTACGAGCTTCCGAAAATCGCGCGCGACACGGAAAAGGCCAAGGCGCTGATCGCCGAAGCCGGCCATGCCGACACCGAGTTCGAACTCATCTCGTATGAAGCGGACTATGTGAAGAACCCCGGTGACGTCATTGCCGAACAGTGCCGTGAAGCCGGCATCAAGGTGAAGCGCACCGTCATTCCGGGATCGAGCTTCTGGAACGACTGGACCAAGTATCCGTGGTCGACGACCGAATGGAACATGCGTCCGCTTGGCGTTCAGGTGCTGGCGCTGGCCTACCGTACCGGCGAGGCGTGGAACGAGTCGGCCTATTCCAATCCCGACTTCGATACCAAGCTCAACGCGGCGCTCGCCGTCGCCGACGCTGCAAAGCGCAAGGAGCTGATGAAGGACATCGAGTCGATCCTGCAGAGCGACGGCGTCATCATCCAGCCGTTCTGGCGTTCGCTCTACCGCCATACCAAACCTTATGTGCATGGCCTCGAAAAGCATCCGACCTTCGAGATTCATCTCGATAAGGTCTGGCTCGACAAGTAGCAGACCGGGGCGGGACGCCGGCATGGCCTCCCGCCCTTCACAATTTCCGGCAAGAGCTCCGGCACAGAAACGGAGCGGATCGTGTAATGTCTTCGGGGGGCGGGATTCTCGATGCTGACATTCCTTGTGCGGCGGTTGGGCGTCATGGTGTTGACCATGTTCTTCCTGTCCCTCGTGGTATTCTTCTTCGTCAACCTTGAACCAAACCTGACCAAGCTCGCCACGTTCCAGACGGAAATGCGCGCTTCCGATCAGGAGAAGGAAAGCTGGCTGGCGCGCAACGGTTACCGTGACAACTTTTTTGTGCGCTATGGCCGCTGGATCGGCGTGTTCCAGAAACTGCCAGTGACCGATCCCACAACCGGCGAGATCGTCGGACGTTTCCGCTATTGCGATGAAGCGAAGGAACCGGTGTATTCCGGCATTCTGCAAGGCGATTTCGGCTGCTCCACCGCGTTGAAGACCAAGGTCGAGAACCGCTTGCCGGAAGCACTTGCGGCTACTGGCATCCTGATGTTCTGGGTCATGCTGGTGATGGTGCCCTGCTCGCTGGTGATTGGCGTGCTTGCCGGCATGCGCGAAGGCTCGCGCCTCGACCGCTGGCTCTCCGTGCTGTCGATCACCTCAACCGCGACGCCGGAATATGTCTCGGGCATCATCTTCTCGGTCATCTTCGCCACCTGGCTGAAAGTGCTGAACGGCTCGGCCGCCACCGCCACATCGGAAGGCATCAGCTTCTACAATTTCACGCTCCCCGTCATCACCCTGGCGATCTACGGCATCGGCTACATCGCCCGCATGACGAGAGCTTCGATGGCCGAAGTCATGTCGGCGCAATATATCCGCACCGCGCGCCTGAAGGGCCTGAGCTTCCGCGCTGTCGTGCTGAAGCATGCGCTGCGGAATGCGCTGATCGCACCCTTTACCGTCATCATGTTGCAGTTCCCGTGGCTGCTGTCGGGTGTCGTCGTCGTCGAGGCCATCTTCCGCTATCAGGGTTTCGGCAATCTGCTGGTGACGGCTGCGTCCAACAATGACATCGATCTGGTTCTGGCCTGCGGCCTCGTTTCGGTCGCGGTGGTGCTGGTGACCCAGCTGATCTCTGACATCGGCTACGCCTATCTCAACCCCCGTATCCGCGTGAGCTAGGAGATACCCTCATGGAAAATGTCGGTACCTTCGGCGTCGTTATCGGATTGCTCGTCCGGCTCTGGCCTGTGTGGCTGGCGCTTGCCGTGCTGATCGCCCTGTCATTTGCCTTCAAGCGCCGGCTTGGCCTCTACGGGCACCTCATCAGCAGCAGCGTCGGCCTCGCCGGCGTCGTCATTTGCGGCTTCTGGCTATTCACGGCTCTCCTTGCGAATTTCATCGCCCCCTTCGGCCCCCTCGAGCAGATTGCCGTGATGAAGCATGCGCTGCCCGGCACCATCGAGGCGAAAACCGGCATTCCCTTCTATCTGGGCGGTGACAAGCTGGCGCGCGACGTCTTCAGCCGCATGGTGCACGGCAGCCGCATCGTGCTGGCGATTGCACCCGCCGCCACGGCCATCTCACTGATGGTCGGGTCACTGCTGGGCCTGCCCGCTGGCTATTTCGGCGGCAAGGTCGACTCGGTCCTGTCCTTCATCGCCAACCTCGTGCTGGCCTTCCCCGTCATCCTGCTGTTCTACTTGCTGGTGACGCCGGGCATCATGGATACGCCAGTGCCCTATACAATGGCCGGCTTCTTCTTCCTCTTCCCCATCCTGTTCTTCGCGGTTCTGTTCTACACCGGCTACAACAAGCAGCCGGGCAAGCTGGCACTCTACCTCGGCCTCACCGTTCTGATCGGCGGCTGGATCTATGCCGGCCTCGTTTTCAACGCAGACCCGCTGGGCATCGTCCATATCGAGCCCAATGAGCTGAACATCTTCGTGGCCGTGGCCTTTGCTTCCAGCCCCGGCGTCTTCCGCATCGTCCGCGGACTGACGCTCGACATCAAGACGCGCGAATACATCAATGCCGCCCTGACGCGCGGCGAGACGCCATGGTACATCATGCTGTGGGAAATCCTGCCCAATGCGCGGGGACCTTTGATCGTCGATACCTGCCTGCGTATCGGCTACACCACGATCCTGCTCGGCACGCTCGGCTTCTTCGGTCTCGGCATGGCATCCGAAAGTCCCGACTGGGGAACGGCGATCAAGGACGGCAGCCAGTTCCTCAGGCTTTACGTGTGGCCGCCACTGGTTCCTGCGGTGGCGCTGATGTCCTTCGTGCTCGGCCTCAACCTGCTGGCGGATTCGCTCCGCGAGCAATCCTTGCGCGATTAGGGAGGGCAAGTTCATGACCGAACCGATCATCGAGATCAGCAACCTCCACATTTCCTTCTTCACCAAGATCGGCGAGATCCCCGCGGTGATGGACTTCTCCATGAAAGTCATGCCCGGCGAATGCATGGGGCTGGTGGGGGAATCCGGCTGCGGCAAGTCCACGGTGGCTCTGGCCATCATGCGCGACCTGCCCGGCATCGGCCGCATCACCAAGGGACAGATCAAGTTCCGTGGGCGCGACATGGGCGAGATGTCAACCGACGAGCTGCGCCAGATCCGTGGCTCCGAGATCGCCATGGTCTATCAGGAACCGATGGCCAGCCTCAATCCGTCCATGCGCATCGCTGACCAGCTCATGGAAGTGCCGATGATCCATGAGAAGGTCTCGAAGCAAGAGGCCCGCACGCGTGCGCTCGACATGGTGAAGGCGGTAAAGTTGCCCGATCCCGAACGCATCATGAACTCTTACCCGCACCAGCTCTCAGGCGGCCAGCAGCAACGCATCGTCATTGCCATGGCTCTCCTGTCGAAACCTGCCTTGCTGCTGCTCGACGAGCCGACGACGGCGCTTGATGTCACGGTCGAGGCCAGCATCGTCCAGCTGGTCAAGGAACTCGGCCGCAAGTTTGGCACCTCGATGATCTTCGTCTCGCACAACCTGGGGCTCATCCGCGAAACTTGCGACCGCATCACCGTGATGTATTCGGGAGAAGCGGTCGAGACTGGTGCCATTGCCGACGTCTTCAGCAAGATGCGCCACCCCTACACCCAGGGTCTGTTCCGCTCAATTGCCCTGCCCGGCACCGACAAGAACGAGAACCCGCTGGTCGCCATACCCGGCCAGTTGCCGCTGCCGCATGAACGTCCGCCCGGCTGCAATTTCGGACCACGCTGCGCCCATTTCGTCAAGGGCCGCTGTGATGCCGCCGATATTGCCATGGCTGCCGTGCCGGGTGACGAGCGCCATGCCAGCCGCTGCTTGCGCATCGCCGAGATCGATTGGGCAGCACCTGCCGCCGGGCGCAAGTCGCATGCCGCCATCGAACCGGGCGAGGCCGTCCTCTCCATCGACCACTTGCAGAAGCACTACAAGGTCGCCGCCAACGAGATCTTCGGCAAGGGCGAGCGCCGCACGGTGAAGGCCAACGAAGACATCAGCCTCGTGGCGCGCGCCTCGGAAACCGTCGCCATCGTCGGCGAGTCGGGTTGCGGCAAGTCCACGCTCGCCAAGGTGCTGCTGGGACTTGAGACAGCAAGCGGCGGGCGCGTGCAACTGGGCGGGCGCGAGATCCAGTCGACCAATATCGAGAAGCGTGACACCTCTACCGTGTCCTCGATCCAGATGGTCTTCCAGAATCCCTTCGACACGCTGAACCCGAGCCACACGGTGGGCTCGCAGATCATGCGGACGCTGGAGAAATTCAACATCGGCAAGACAGTGGCGGAGCGCCGCAACCGCATGCTCGAACTCCTCGATCTGGTGAAGCTGCCGCGCGCCTTCGAACACCGCATGCCGCGCCAACTGTCCGGCGGCCAGAAGCAGCGCATCGGTGTCGCCCGCGCCTTCGCCGGACGCCCCAGCGTCGTCATCGCCGACGAGCCGATGTCGGCGCTCGACGTCTCGGTGCAGGCCGCCGTTACCGAGCTGCTGATGGACATCCAGCGCACCTCGAAGACCACCATGGTCTTCATCAGCCACGACCTGTCGATCGTGCGCTATCTCTCGGACCGCGTCGTCGTCATGTATCTGGGCTACGTCGTCGAACAGGGCACCACCGATCAGATCTTCGAGCCGCCCTATCATCCGTATACGGAGGCTTTGCTCTCGGCCATCCCGATTGCCGACACGCGCTACACCAAGCGCAAGGTGCTGCTGGAAGGCGACATTCCCTCCGCTACCAACCCGCCGCCGGGCTGCCCGTTCCAGACGCGTTGCCCGCACAAGTCGGAGGTTCCCAACGGATTGTGCGAGAAGGAATTGCCGCCGCTTCGTGACATGGGCGAAGGCCACCTGATCCGCTGCCATCTGGCGCAAGACATTCTGGATCGGATGGGACCCGTCATCGTCTCTGCAACCGCGGCGCAGGAGGCCTGACATGGCGGACGATACCGTCAGGCTCACGCCGAAAGCCGCACGGGCGCTGATCTCCGGCGCGCTGATCGGAGCGGGCACGGCACCCGCCAATGCCGGTTATTTCACCGAGGCCATCCTCGATACCGAATTGAGCGGCCTCGAGGGCCATGGCTTCTACTGGCTGCAGTATTATTGCGAACACCTGCAGAGCGGCAAGGTCGACGGCAAGGCGAGGCCGACGGTGAAGAAACTGTCTCCCGTCGCCTTCCGCGTCGAGACCAACCGCGGCTTCGCCCATCCGGCCATCGAGAAAGGTTTCGAGAAGCTGATCCCGGCGGCGCGCAAGAACGGCATTGCCGCGCTGGCCGTGCACGATTCCTACAATGCGGCGACCCTTGGCTTCCACACCGGCTACCTGGCGAAACAGGGGCTGCTGGCCTTCGGTTTCACCAACGCCACTCCGGCCATCGCTCCCGTCGGCGGCAAGAAGCCGGTGATCGGCACCAATCCCCTGTCCTTCGCCGTGCCCGGCAAGCCCGGCAAGATCGCCTTCCTCATCGATCAGTCCTCGTCTGCCACCGCCTGGACTTCGGTAAAGCGCGCCGCCGATGAGGGCCGCCCTATTCCTCTGGGCTGGGCGCTTGACAGTGACGGCAATCCCACCACCGATCCGGTGAAGGGTCTCGCCGGCTCCATGGCGCCCTCCGGCGGCTACAAGGGGTTCGGCCAGGGCCTGATCGTCGAGGTGATGTGCGCAGCACTCACCGCCTCCAACCGCGGCCCGCAGATGGGCTCCTTCATGGCCAATGACGGAAAGCGCATCGGTTGCGGCCAGTTCTTCATCGCCATCGAGCCCAACCTGTTTTCAGGCGGCGCATTCGCAAAACAGGTGACGGCACTGGTCAAGTCCATCACCGCGCAGGAGGGTGCCCGCCTCCCCAACGCCCGCCGCACCGAAACCGCGAGGCGGCTGGCCAAGGAGAGCCTGCCGATTTCCAAAGCCCTCTATGAACGGCTGAAAAGCTTCACCTGAAATCCCATGCGGCCCGCCTCGCCTCACCGCCGCCGCCGTGCCGCTGACATCGTGCAGCAGCCCTGGATGGCGTTGCGCAACCCGCTGCCGCGCGCCCGGTTGATTTCTGACGACGAGGTCGAGGCGCTGCATCAGGCGGCCCTGACGATCCTCGAGACCATCGGAATCCGCTGCGCCGTGAAGGAGGCGCGCGACATCTTCGCCCGCGCCGGTGCGCTGATTGATGAGAGCGACGGGCGCGTCCGTGTCGGCCGTGACATCATCGAGGCCGCGCTGCAGACAGCGCCATCCGGGCTCACCCTCACACCGCGCAATCCGCATCGGGCCGTGCGGCTGGGCCACGACGACTTCACCACGGCCGCCGTGCTGGGTCCACCCAACTGCGCCGATCTTGTCCGGGGCCGCAGGTCAGGATCGCTCGCTGATCTCACAGAACTGCTCAAACTCACGCAGTTCTTCAACATCGTGCAGATGAATGGCTGGCCGGTGGAACCCCTCGACATCGAGGTGCGCCACCGTCACCTTGACGCCGCCTTCGCCATGCTGACCGTCACCGACAAGGTGCCTTACGTCTTCTGCCAGAGCCGCCAGCGCATCGAGGACGTGCTCACCCTGTGCGCCATTGCGCGCGGCGAAACGCTGGAGGAGTTCGGCCAGCGCCCCGGCGTTTTTTCCATCATCAACACCAACACGCCGCTGCAATATGACGTGCCGATGACCATTGGCGTCATGGACATGGCGCGCCACGGCCAGCCGACGCTGATCACGCCCTTCGTCATGGCCGGCGCCTCGACACCGGCCACCATCGCCAGCGCCATGGCCGTCACCTGCGCCGAAATCCTCTTCGGCGTTGCGCTGGCGCAACTGGTCAGGCCGGGAGCGCCTGTGCTCTTCGGTTGCGCCTCGAAGAACGTCGACATGAAGACCGGGGCGCCCGCCTATGGCCTCGCCGAAATGATGCGCTGCACGATCATCGGCGGCCAGATGGCGCGGCGCTACGGACTGCCGCTGCGGTCCTCGAATTTCTCGGCTTCGAACATTCCGGATTTCGCCTCGGGCTATGAATCCGCCAATGCGGTGCAAAGTGCGATGGCAGCTGGCGCCAACCTGTTGATGCATGCAGCGGGCTGGGTTGAAGGCGGGCTCTGCACATCATACGAAAAATTCGTCCTCGACTGCGAGATCGTGCAGAGCATCGCACATATCATGCAGCCCGTGCCCATCAATGCCGATACGCTAGCCCTCGATGAACTGGCGGACGTCGGCCCCGGCGGCCACTTTTTCGGTTCGCCGCGCACCCTGGAAACCGTCGAGACCGCCTTCTATCGCCCGCTCGTCTCCACCACGCAGAACTACGGTGCGTGGGTCGAGGCCGGCGCCAAAGATGCCGCCCAGCGCGCCACCGGCATCTGGCAGGAGGCGCTCGCCACCTACACCGAACCGCCGCTCGATCCCGCCATCCGCGAGGAGCTTGTGAGTTTCGTTGCCCACCGCAAGGAACAGGGCGGCGCCCCCATCGACTGAGGAACAGCAATCATGTCCAACCAATTTCCCGCCCTCTTCAAGCCCCTGCAGATCCGCCACAAGACGCTGCGCAACCGCATCGTCTTCGGCTCGCACACCGCCAATATGTCCAACTTGGGACTCCCCGGCGAGCGTCACCGCGGCTACTACGAGGAACGCGCGAGGGGTGGCGTTGGCATGATCGTCGTGGAGCCGGTGCCGGTGCATCGCACGGCGGTGCTGACGCGCGGCAATTTCCTGCATTCGACCGATGAGATCATCCCGCATTTCCGCAAGATCACCGATGCCGTGCACGCCCATGGCGCCGTGATCTGCCATCAGCTCTATCACGTCGGCCAGCATGGCGACTTCGACAATTCCTATGAACCGTCATGGTCACCATCAGGCTTGCCCTCCTTCCACGATTCGGACGGCAGCCATGCCATGACCGAAAGCGAGATCGAGGAGATCATCGAAGGCTTCGTGCAGGCGGCACGGCGCGCCAAGGAATCGGGTTTCGACGGCATCGAATTGTTCGCTGCCTACAATGCCATCATCGATCAGTTCTGGCTGCCCTTCAACAACCGCCGCGATGACAAATGGGGTGGCGCCTTCGAGAACCGCATGCGCTTCTCGCGCACCATCATGGAGCGCATCCGCAAGCTCGCCGGTGACGATTTCATCATCGGCCTTGCCGTCAACATGGACCCGGCAGCCCCGGTATCGCAAACCATCGAGCAGTTGCAGGAGATCGTCGCCTGGCATGATGAGCGCCAGCTGATGGACTATGTCACCTGCGGAACGGGAAGCTACTTCGCCCATCAGGCCATCATTCCCAATGTCTTCTTCGCCGACAAGCTGGGCGCACCGCACGCCGAAGCGCTGAAGCAGGTCGTTAAGTACGCCAAGGTCCAGTGCGAGAGCCATGTGAGGACGCCGGAGAACGCCAACTATGTGATCTCCTCCGGGCAAGCCGACATGGTGTCGATCGTCCGTGGGCAGATTGCCGATCCGCATCTCGCCAACAAGGCGAAGGAAGGTCGCCCCGAGGACATCCGCCCCTGCCTCTCCTGCAACCAGATGTGCTGGGGCAGGCGCTACCGCGACTACTGGATTTCCTGCCTGATCAATCCGAGTGCCGGCCGCGAATTCGAATGGGGTGGCGACCGCTTCACCCCCGCAGCCAAACCGAAACATGTGCTTGTGATCGGCGGCGGTGTCGCAGGCCTCGAAGCGGCCCGCGTCGCGGCAGAGCGCGGCCATCGCGTCACGCTGGCCGAAGCTTCCGACAAGCTCGGCGGCCAGTTCCGGCTCGCGGGCCTCACCCCCCGCCGCCAGCAGATCCTCGACTATCTCGACTGGTTCGAGCGCCAGCTGAACAAGCTGCAGGTGAAGGTGATGCTCAACACGCCGCTCGATGCCGAAGAGGCCAAGGCCATCGGCGCCGATGAAGTCATTATCGCCACCGGCTCGCTCCCCGATGGCAAGGCCTTCCAGCGCGCCATGCCGGAACACGACGCCCTGCCCGGCATCGAACGTGGCAATGCGGTCAGCGCCGAGGATGTGATGTCGCGCGCCGCACGGCCCGGCAAGCGCGTCATCGTGCTGGACGAGACCGCCAACTGGAAGGGTGCCGGCACCGCACTGACGCTGGCCGAATCCGGACACGAAGTCACCGTTGTCACTGGCTCTGCATCGATCATGATGGAGATGGCCCGAACCAATGTCGATATCCAGATGCGCTCACGCCTGCGCGAACTCGGTGTGAGACTGATGCCCGAAACGATCCTGCGCGAGTGGCACGGCGATGGCGCGACCATCCAAGCTTATGGCGGCAAGCCCGAAGTGATCGCGGCCGATACGCTGGTGGTCTCGGCGACAAATGTCTCCGAGCGATCGCTTGGCGATGACCTCGGCGCGCCGACGATCGGTGATGCCACCGCCGCCCGCAACGCCGCCATGGCCATCTATGAAGGGCGCAAGCTGGCGATGGGGCTATAGGTGAATGCTGCGCTATCACATCTCCGGCGTGCCGTGTCTGTCGCCGACAAGCTCAAGCGAGCGCACGATGTGGTGGGCCAGCCGCTCTGCCGGTTGCGGCGGGGAAGGCCCGGTCATCAATGCGATTTCGGTTTCTGGCAATGGCGGCAGTCCGGACTTGGGCCCAAGCCTTTTGAAGTCGGCAGGTACCATTCCGGCGGGTAGAACGGTGATGCCGAGCCCCGCCCGCACGGCGGCTTGCGCGCCAGCCAGCGACGTTGAGGTATAGGCCACGCGCCAGGGCCGCCCGGCTTCGTCAAGAGCTTTCATCGCCCGCTTGCGATAGACGCAAGGGTGAGGCGACAGGACGAGCGGCAAGGTATCGCTGGACCCGGCGAAACTGGAGTAGTGTTCGGCCGAACAGGCCCAGACCAGCGCTTCCTGCCAAACCCGCACGCCTTGGCTCGGTCCCAGCGGTTCGCGCTTGACCAGCACCAGATCGAACTCGCCCTGAGCAAACCGCTCCATGAGATTGAGCGTGAGATCCGTCGTGATTTCCAGCGCGACATTGGGATGGGCCCGCGAGAATGCAGCGAGAACACCTGATAGATGCATCGTGGCAAAGTCTTCCGGAGTGCCAAGGCGCACGATCCCCGCAACCGTCGGCTCTGCGATCCGGCTAACCGCCTCATCCGACAATGCAAGGATGCGCCGGCCGTAACTCAGCAAGGTTTCCCCCGCATCCGTCAGGCGAAAGGCCCGCGGGCTGCGTTCGATGAGCCGCTGGCCCAGCGTTGCCTCCAGCCGCTTGACCTGCAGGCTGATCGTTGGCTGGCTGAGATTCAGCCGCTCCGCCGCCCGGGTGAAATTGCCCGCCTCAGCGGCAGTGACGAAACTCCGAAGAAGATCGTGGTCAAGGCGGATGAGCATAGCGTCATCATTAACAAATCAAATGACAAAAGCCAGAACCATTTAATTTCGCTTGTACAGCAAGTCCTGCAAGGTGCGCGAAATCTTGAAAGCATTAGCTATGACCGTTGCCGATCTCGCCGCCGCAAACCTGCTCTCCCCCGTGATCTTGTGCTTTGCGCTTGGCGCCGTAGCGAACCTGCTGCGATCCGACTTGAAGCTGCCGGAGCCCGTGTTCACGGCACTGTCGATCTACTTGATGCTGGCCATTGGATTGAAAGGCGGCATTCAGCTTGCAAACCGCCCATTGGCCGAGCTGGCAGTGCCTTTGACGGCGGCACTGGCCCTTGGCTGCCTGATTCCAATGTGGAGCTATGGCCTGCTGCGGCGTTTTGCAGGTCTCTCAGTGGTCGATGCGGCGGCGCTCGCTGCTCATTATGGTTCGGTCTCGGCCGTCACCTTCGCCGCCGTCGTGGCCCTGCTCGACCAGCAGAATGTCTTCTACGAAGGTTATATGCCGGCCATGTTGGCCATCATGGAGGTACCAGCCATTATCGTGGCGATCGGATTGGCGCGGATCGCTGCGATAGCACATCAGCCACTGTCAGTCGGACAATCCGGCGCCGCCGTCCTGATGAGATCCGGATCACCGGCCGCAAGCCCTTTGTCCGGCATTCTGACAGAAATCCTGTCGTCGAAGAGCGTTGTCTTGTTGATTGGCGGCATGCTGATCGGCGCGGTGTCGGGCGCTGAAGGTATTGCCAAGGTCAAGCCATTGTTTGTCGACCTTTTTCAGGGAGTCCTCTGCCTCTTCCTTCTCGAGCTTGGCCGCATTGCCGCCAGCCGGGTCGATGAGTTCCGGCAGGTTGGCCTGCGGCTCGCCGCCTTCGCCTTGGTCATGCCCGTACTCCATGCGGCACTCGGCATTGGCGCTGCGCACATGATCGGCATGAGTGAAGGCGGTGCGATCATCCTCGGCACCCTGGCCGCCAGTGCCTCATACATCGCAGCACCCGCCGCTGTAAGGCTGGCCCTGCCAGAAGCCAATCCGGGCTATTATCTCACCTGCTCGCTCGCCATCACCTTCCCATTCAACATTCTCGTGGGGCTCCCTTTATATGCGGCGATGACAGCCTGGCTCTATGGCTAGGGCGCGCATGACCGGCGCTTCGATCTGTGTGTCACTTGTCCGGCCTGCACAAGGGAAAATGGCTTCAGTCGCCCACCCGCACCGCTTCCCCGAACAGCCGGTCCATGAAACGCATGAACCATTCATGTTGGGGGCGGTCATGGAGCGCCATCAGCTGGTCCTGTTCCTCGCGCGTCTGCGCGCCGGGCTTGCCGTAGCGCGCCCAGGGCGCCTCCTGCCAGCGGCGGAAACAGCGGGGCGTCACTTCGGCATGGAACTGGAAGCCGAAGGTGCGGTCGCCATATTTGAAGGCCTGATTTGGAAACAGCGCGCTGCCTGCCAGATGCTCGGCTCCCGGCGGCAACTGGAACTCATGGAAATGCGATTGTGCCACGACAAGACTGTCGGGTAAAAAGTCGCGGCCTGCCTCGGAAGGCGTCACTGTGTAGTAGCCGAACTCGTTTGGTTCACCCTCCCGGGGTCCAACCTCGGCGCCGAGGACGCGCGCGATCTGCTGAGCACCCTGACAGATACCGAGCAGCGGCACGTCAGCCGCCATGCACCGCCGGATCCAGCGCGCCTCGTCATGCAGGAACGGGTGCTTGTCCTCTTCGAAAACATTAAACGGTCCGCCATAGACCACGCTGCCGCCGACTGCGGCGTCCACATCGCCAAGCACCTCGCCCTTGAACGGCCGGATAATCTCCGGTTCAACGCCCTTGCTGCGGAAATAGGTAACGACCCGGTCATCGTCCGGGTCATCGCCGTGCCGGATCAGCACAAATCGCGCCATCGATCTCTCCTTGCAGAAACCTCAGGCGGCGTCGGAAAATTCCGGTGCGGTCTTGGCCCCGGTGATATAGGCGACGACCTCCTCGCCAGTGGTCTGCGACTTCTTCAGATTCGCGACGATACGGCCGCGGCGGAACACCACGATGCGATCGACCAGATCGAAGACCTGCCGCATGTTGTGCGATATCAGGATCACTGGCTCGCCATTGGACTTCAGTGTACGGATGATATTCTCGACCTGGGCGGTTTCCTGAACACCCAGCGCCGCCGTCGGTTCGTCCATGATGATGAGCTTCGAGGCAAACGTCGCGGTGCGGGCGATGGCCACGCACTGCCGTTGACCGCCCGACATGTTGCGGATGGTGTTGGCGAGGTTGGGGATTTTCACCGCCGTGCGCTTCAGCGCCGCTTCGGTCGCGGCCTTCATGCCCTTGAAATCGAGGATCGAGAAGGGCCCGAGGTTGAGCCAGATCTTCTCACGGCCCAGGAACAAGTTCGACGGCACATCGAGATCATCGGCCAAAGCGAGATTCTGGAACACCGTTTCGATTCCGGCTTCCCGTGCTTCGAGGGGACCCTTGAAGTGCACCTCTTGCCCGTTGAAGATGATCTTGCCGCGGGTTCGCTGTTCGACGCCGGTGATCTGCCGCACGAAGGTTGACTTGCCGGCGCCATTGTCGCCCATGATGGCGACGTGTTCGCCTGATCTCAGCTCGAAGTTTGCATTGTCGAGCGCGTGCAGACCACCATAATACTTGGTGAGGCCTTCGGTCTTGAGAATAACATCCGACATGCTCAGATCTCCATCGCCTGGCGCTTCTGGCGCCATTGGTCAAGTGCAACAGCGCCGACGATGATCGCGCCCTTGACCATGTTCTGATAATAGGCGTCGACCGACAGGAAGATGAAGCCGGAGAAGATCACGCCGAAGATCAGCATTCCGATGGCCGTGCCGAGAATGCTGCCACGGCCCCCGGCCAGCGACACGCCGCCGATCACCGCCATGGCAATGGCATCGAGTTCGTTGGTCGTGCCGAACATGGCCTGGGCGGTCTGCGAACGCGCCGTCAACACGAGCGCTGCGAGTCCGGCAAGCAGAGCCGCGATCACATAGACGAGAAAGAGATGGCGTTCGACATTGATGCCGGACATCCGCGCCGCCGCTTCATTCGAGCCGATGGCATAGGTGTGCTTGCCATACAGCGTGTAGCGCAGGATCAACCAGAACAGCACCGCCACGGTGATGAAGATCCACACCGGCATCAACCCCTCGCCGATCGCCTTGAAACCGTCGGTCGGGAAGCTGATGGGCTTGCCTTCGGTGTACCAGAGCGCCACGCCGCGCGCCGTCACCATCATGCCGAGCGTCGCGATGAAGGATGGCAATTTGACGTAGGCGACCAGCACACCATTGATGATGCCGCATATCAACGCCACGCCAAGGCCGATGGCGATCGGTATGACAATGGGCAGGTCCACCCAACCCTGTTCGATATAGATCGCGCGCGGGAAAACCGAAGACTGAGCGAAACTCATGGCGATCATCGAAGTAGCGCCGATAATCGAGCCGCCGGACAGATCGATACCGCCGGAAATGATCACCTGCGTCACGCCGACGGCGAGAATGCCAACTACGGCGACCTGTGTGATCATGATCGACAGGCGCAGCTTGTTGAACAGGAAGCTCTGCCCCATCAGCGACCAGCCGAGTGCCTCAAATATGAGAATCAGCACCACAAGCCCCAGAAACGCATTCATTTCAGCCGGCAGCGACTTGCGCTTGCGCGCCGTGAACATGTCATTGGCAGCAGCAACGTCCGTCATTCTCGTCCCCTCGTGAACAGCGAAGCCGCGCCGGGACATCGCCCGGCGCGGTGAGTGCGTTGACCGGCTTAGTTCTTGTTGAGGAAGTCGCCGATGTTGGCGGGCGTGACGAGCTGGAAGGGAATGTAGACCTTCTTTTCGACCTTCTCGCCCTTCTTGATCTTGAGCGCGGTATCGATCGAGCCTGCACCCTGGCCATGCGCGTCCTGGAAGATCGTCACATCGAGGTCGCCGGCCTGCATGGCGATAAGCGCGTCCTGCGTGGCGTCAACACCGCCGATGACGTAGGAGTCACGCGCCACGCCAGCCGCCTTCAGCGCCTGAATGGCGCCGATTGCCATCTCGTCGTTGTTGGCGACGACGGCATCGAACTTCACGCCCTTGGCGATCCAGTTGGTCATCAGGTCCTGGCCCTGGGCGCGGTTCCAGTTGGCCGTCTGCTCTTCGACGATCTTCATGAAGCTGCAGTCCGGCGTGGCGATGACGTCATGCACGTCCTGTGTGCGCTGCACGGCCGCCTGGTTCGACAGTTCGCCGACCATGACGACGATGTTGGCGCCAGAGCCTTTACCCTTTTCCTTGAGCAGGCGGCAGATTTCCTTGGTCTCCAGCGTGCCGGAATCGACTTCGTTGGATGCCACGAAGGCCTGGCCATCGGGCAGCGTGTCGACATTGATCGGCTGGCGGTTGACGTAGACCAGCGGAACGCCGGCCTTGGCGGCGGCATCCGTCATCGCCTGCGTGGCCGAGGTATCGACCGCGTTCACGATGATCGCATCAACGCCCGAGGCGATGAAATTGTTGACCTGATCGAGCTGCTTGGCGACGTCGTTCTGGGCGTCTTCGAGCTGCAGCTCGAGGCCCGGCGTCTTCGCGGCATAGTCGGTCATGCCCTTGGCCATCACGGCCAGGAAGTTATGCTCGAGCAGAGCGATCGAGACGCCGATCTTTTCGGCATGCGCAGTGCCGGTCATGAGCATTGCGGCAAGAGCGCCGATGACGAGTTTCTTCATGTCTAGGGTCCTCCTCGGTTTTGACGCCCGGTTACGCCATTGATTGTCCGGATTCCCCATGTCCCTGGGGATTTGGGAGCCTGTCGGCCAACACCCGCTCGACGCCGGACAAAGCGAGCAAAGGATTCGTCCGGCGAAGAATGAAATCGGATTTCAGCACATGCCCCGGCAGGGACAATACCGAAAATGGCAGATTTGGAAATGTCGTGTGTTGCAACCGGTTGCATTAAACAAACCATGCCGCGGGCGGGGCCTCTCTTGCAACCAATTTCCCTCTCCTGCACCGGCGGACTTCTTGTATGGGTCCGATCCGGAAGTTCCTGTGTAGAATAATTGGAACAATTCCCTACATCTATGGACAATTTATTCCAATTTGGAAGTGTGTCAAACGTCCTTTCCAGCAGCCGGACCAAACACATCAAAAACTATCAGAAAACCACTCAGCCTGCCTGATATCTCGTTCAGATATTCTCGCTGATGAAAATTTCGGCTGGAAACAATACTTGCTGCGGGATATCGGCGGCATGGCCGGAGACTGCCTGCGCCATCAGCGCCACGGTGCGCTCCGAAATGGCCTCGATGGGCGTTCTCAGCGCCATGTCGATCACCCCATCGATCACGGCGGTACGTGTCGATGATGTCAGTTCATTACAGACGGCAATGACCCCGCGGCCCTTGCCGTCCTCGCGCAACGCCCGGACCAGACCGTCCTGCCCGCCACCTGAGACGTAAAGTCCCGCAAGATCCGGATTGCTCGCAAGTATGTCGATCACAGCCTCATAGGCGATCCGTTCGTCATCAAGATTGATGATCGGTTCGAGCACCTGAAAGTCCGGCGCATGTTCGCGCATGTAGCTTCGAAAACTGATCTCCGAAATTTCCTGACTGAGATAACGGTGGCTGCCGAGCAGGATTCCGACTTTACCGGGCGTCCTGGCCAAGTGCGAGATTGTCCAGGCCGCGGTCCGCCCCGCACGCCGCGTATCGACTCCAAGGCAGCAGCTGCGCCTGGCTGTCGTGATATCACTCAGGAGGGTGAAGACGGGTTTGCCCCGCGCCACCGCGTCATCCACCGCCTCGTGGACCGTCGGGTGATCGACGGCAACAATCGCCAGTGCGTCGGCGCGTTCGCTCATCTCCCGGATGCGCGCCGCAATGAGCGCCGGCACCAGTTCATCGACGAAATCGAGAAGCGGCTTGCCCTCGATCGACTGGACAGACTTGGCCGCCTTCACCAGTTCGGCGCCGAACGCCTGATAGAAGGAATCCTGCCGCTTCTGCAGCAGAAAGCCAAGCGTGCGGCGGGGAACCTCCGACATCCGGCGCTTCAGCAGGCCGGTGGCATGATAGCCGATGGCCTCGGCGGCGCCGACCACCCTGAGCGCGGTGTCCTCGCGCACCGGCAGGCGGCGGTTTAGCACCCGGTCGACGGTGGCAACGCTGACGCCCGCATGGCGCGCCAGATCGGTGATTGTCGGCCGCTTGACCACGATCCGTGTTCCCTGTTTGATGGGTGTCGTACGGCATGAAAGGCAATGATGCAATCTGATAGATTACATCATGCCTCGGTTGAAGGCATGGAACGTTTCTTCTATGTCTTACCGAAAGGCGAGGAACGTTCCATGACCGAGTTGACCTACCCCCGCGACTACAGTTTGACCGGCCGCGACTCCAGATATGCCGAGGAGCATCACCTGGTCTCTGCCCAATGGTACCAGGCACCGATCCCGCGCAAGCGCATGAAGGAACTGATGCAGCGGAGCAATGGCCCCGCCATCCGCGATACCATCATCTGGTTTGCAGCCTTCGCCATCACCGGCGGCCTCGCCGCATGGTTCTGGCCCAGCTTGTGGTCGATCCCGTTCTTCCTCGCCTATGGCGTGCTCTACGGTTCATCGAGCGACTCGCGCTGGCATGAGTGCAGCCACGGAACGGCTTTCAAGACGCCATGGATGAATGACGTCATCTATCATCTCGCCTGTTTCATGATCATGCGGGAGCCGACAGTCTGGCGCTGGAGCCACACGCGCCACCACACCGACACACTGGTGGTCGGCCGCGATCCCGAAATTGCCGTGATGCGCCCGACCGTCGTACTCAAGGTCATCTCGATGTTTTTCGCCATTCCCCAGGTCTGGGGCGCGATCAAGAGCCTGCTGCTGCATGCCGCCGGCCGCGTTACCGAGGCCGAAGCGACTTTCATCCCCGAGAGCGAACGTGCCAAGGTTTACATGACGGCCCGCATCTGGCTTGTCATTCACCTCGCCGTCATCGCCTATGCTGTGTCGATCGGGTCGATCCTGCCGATGCTCCTGGTGGGGCCCCTGCCCACCATGTACGGCGCCTGGGTGCACGTCCTCACCGGCCTGACGCAGCATGCCGGCATGCCTGAGGATGTCCTCGACCATCGCCTCAACTGCCGCACTGTCTACATGAACCCGGTGCTGCGCTTCATCTACTGGAACATGAACTATCACGTCGAACACCACATGTTCCCGATGGTGCCTTATCACCAATTGCCCAAGCTGCATGAAGAGATGAAGCCCTATTGCCCGGCGCCCTACCCCAGCACGTGGGCCGCTTATGCCGAGATCATACCGGCGGTTATCCGCCAGATTCGCGAGCCGGGCTGGTTCGTGCAGCGGCAGCTTCCGGCAGTTGCACCGGCCAAGGCCGCGGAATAAACAGAAACGATCAACCAATCAGCTTGAGGAGGAACGCGTGGCACAGTGGATCGAAGCCTGCGGCAAGGACGACATCGACGAAGAGGACGTGATGCGCTTCGATCACGGCGGCAAGACCTATGCGATCTATCGCTCGCCCGATGACAAGTTCTACGCCACCGACGGCCTCTGCACACACGAGAAAATCCATCTCGCGGATGGCCTCGTGATGGACAACATCATCGAGTGCCCCAAGCACAATGGCCGTTTCGATTACCGCACCGGCGAAGCCAAGGGCGCTCCCGTCTGCATCAATCTCAAGACCTATCCGGTCAAGGTTGATGGCGGCAAAGTCCTGATCGACGTCGGCTGACCGCAATGACGAATGGCATGGTCATCGTCGGCGGCGGAATGGCCGGGGCTCGCGCCATCGTCAATCTTCGGGCTTCGGGCTATGAGGGCGCCATCACGCTGGTGGGCGAGGAAACCCTGCTGCCCTATGACCGCCCGCCGCTCTCCAAGGCGATGATCACCGACGAGCAGGAGCCGCAACCAGCCTGGCTGCTCGACGAGAGCATGCTTGTCTCGCTTAACGCCACAGTCCTGCGCGGCGTTCGCGCCAAGTCAATTGACCGTGCCAGCAAGACACTCCATCTCGAGGATGGAGTTTCCCTGTCCTACGAAAAGCTGCTGATCGCCACCGGCGCCAAACCGCGGCGTCTGACATTGCCCGGCGGCGAACTGGGCTACACCCTGCGCGACTATGCCGATGGCGACCATCTCCGCAACCGCATCCGCAACAGTGCCGCCGTCGCCATCATCGGCGGTGGCTTCATTGGACTGGAAGTCGCGGCCAGTGCCCGCAAGCTCGGTGCCGCTGTTACGGTTATCGAGGCCCAACCGCGCATCCTCATGCGCGGCGTACCGCAAGAGATTGCCGACGTCGTCCACGCCCGGCACGAGGCAGCGGGCGTCGCCATGCAGGTCGGCACCGGCCTGTCCGCCATCGAGATCGATGGCGTGGTCCTGGCCGACGGCCGCAAGATCAAGGCGGATATCGTGATTGCCGGCATCGGCGCCACACCGCAGACAGCGCTCGCCGAACAGGCAGGCCTTGCCGTCGACAATGGCATCACCTGCGATGCCACGCTGCGCACCGCGGATGCCGACATCTTTGCGGCGGGCGATTGCTGTTCCTTCCCGCACCAGCTGTTCGGAAACAAGCGCATGCGGCTCGAAGCCTGGCGCAACGCCACCGATCAGGCCAACGTCGCAACCGAGAACATGCTTGGCGGGAGCAAAGCCTACACCGCGGTGCCGTGGTTCTGGTCAGATCAACATGATCTGTCGTTGCAGATCGCCGGCGTACCCGGTGACGGCGTCGAAACCGTGCGCCGCCAGCTCTCGGATCAGGCCTTCATCATCTTTCATCGCGACGCCTCGGGCCGTCTCGTCGGCGCCTCCGGCATCGGCCCCGGCAACTCCATCGCCCGCGATGTCAAGCTCGCCGAAATGCTCATCGCCAGATCCGCGGCACCAGCATCGGCAGCGCTGGCCGATGCCTCCGTGGGCCTGAAGTCGCTTTTGAAGGGTTAAGCCCGACGCTGAGTCGCCCTGGCGAGAAAGTTAGTCTCATATTGCATTCAAGTTGACGGGTGCCCCAGATGGCGGAGGCCGCTCTTGCAAACCCGGAGCCATTGTCTAAGGTGAGTCACATTCCAGTGTCATCAAGGCCAGGCCCAGCGCTCGGATGAGTCGTCGCTGGTCTCTCGCCGGCTAACGAAGGGGGACAACTTGATCAGAGCAATTCCGGGCGTGGTCCTCGCAGTGGCTCTGGCACATGCGGTGACACAGGGTAGCGCAGCAGCCGGGGCGGACGATGGTCAGACGCCGGTTGCCAGTGACGGTTCCGTAGTGCCCTCTTCCGAGTCCGGAACGGCAAGGGCCGGACTTGTCAGGCCAAGACAGGGAACCGGCCCGCTTCCCGGATTGTCTAGCCTCGAGCGAGTCTCCGAGCCCATCAAGAACAAGCGCTCGCCGGTGGCCACGGCCGAAAGGGCGGTGATCGGAGCCGATGGCCGCATCAGGATCAACAACACCTCCAGCTATCCCTACAGCGCAATCGCCGAGATCACTCGCATCGACGGGAGCGGAACCTGGGGCTGCACCGGCTGGTTCATCAGCAAGGACACGGTTGCGACGGCAGGCCACTGCGTCCACAAGGGCCGCGGCGGAACGTCCGGCTTCTACAAGCCAGGCAACATCACCGTTCGCCCGGGGCGCAACGGCGCGTCGACACCCTATGGAAGCTGCAAGGCCCGCCGGCTTTACACTGTCACGGGGTGGTCGGTGGATGGATCGAAAAACTTTGACTATGGGGCGATCAAGCTCGACTGCTCGGTTGGCAAACAGACGGGCACCTTTGGCTACTTTCACACCGCAAAAGGTTTGACGGACCGCCCAATCAAGATTTTCGGCTATCCCTGCGACAAGCCGTCCGGACAGATGTGGGGAATGGCCGGAAGCGTTCAGGCGTCCTCGACCTACAAGGTGAGATATACGATCGATACCTTTGGATGCCAGAGTGGCAGTGCGGTCTATGAAACCCGCAATGACGGCCCCTATGCCATGGCAGTTCATACCTATTACGATGGTGGCGGCACAAACTCCGCAACACGCATCACCCGGGAGGTTTTCAACAACCTCAACAACTGGGGCGCGGCTCCCTGAGCCAGAGGCCAGGCCTGGCGCCGGTCCGCTTCAAGGCCCCGCAACGTGGCAGAGCGCGGCGCCAGACCATCGACGGGTGGACCGCCGTTTGCCCTCCTGACACGAACCATGAATTTTCCGCGGGAGTTCCTAAACACTCGCCCACGCCCACATTGCTGAAGGAGTTGGATAGCACCTCGACACTGGCGGCGGCTGCACCATACCCATCAGGCTCGCAATTTTCGTCACGGCCGGGCTATCGCCCAATGCGGTCTGGCAGCTCGCGCTGATCCCCTCACCCCACAGGCATTGTCGATCCGCGCACCACGAGATCGACCGGCCACACTTCCGACGGCAGCGGGGCCTGCGGTTCGCGCAACATTCCGACGCAGAGTTCGACGATGCGGCGGCCGGCATCGCCGATCGAGGATTGCGTGGCGGTGAGCGGCGGGTCGAAGCTTTCGGCTCCCATGTCGTGGATGCGGTCGTCATGGGCGATCAGGGCGATGTCCTTGCCGATGCCCAAGCCTTGCGCGGCACAGGCGCGCTTGACGCCGATAGCCACGCCGATGCTTGAACACACGAAGGCCGTGGGCCGGCGATCCTTCGGCAACTCCAGAAGCCGTTTGGCCTGACTGAGGCCGCTCGCTTCGATCATCGCGCCGGAACTGATGAGGCCGGGATCGACCGCGATGCCGCGCATTTCGAGGGCGCGGCGGAAGCCGCGTTCGCGATCGGCGGCGAAATTGAATGCCGTCTCGCCATTGAACAGCGCCACCCGGCTGTGGCCGAGGTCAGCCAGAAGCTTGGCGGCGGCAAAGAAGGCGCCTTCATTGTCGATATCGAGAAAACCATAGGGTTCGGCGCTCTGCGTGCGGCCATGAATCATGAAGGGCATGCCGAGCTGCCGCAGCAGAGCCGGCCGCGGATCGGCAATCAGCGGGCTCGACAGGATCATCGCATCGACCCGCGCATTGCGCACGGCCCGCCGGTAGACCGCCTCTTCCGACTGTGATCCGTGGGCCATGCCCAGCGTAACGTCGTAATTGAGTTGCGAGGCCCGCTCGACACAGCCTCCGAGGAACTCGGTGAACAGGAGATCGCCCAGCATGTTGCGTTCGCCCGGAAACACCAGCCCCAGCGTGCCGGACTGTCCTGTGGCCAGCCGCCGCGCCGCGGCACTCGGCCGGTAGCCATGCAGGTCTGCCGCCGCCCTCACCCGCGCGCGCGTTTCCTCCGACACTTCCGGGAATCCGTTGAGGGCACGGCTGACGGTCGTCTGCGACAGGCCCAACTGGGCCGAAAGTTCACGGAGATTCATGCCCGCGAACCTCTCACACTCTCAAAGCGCTTTCAAATACTTTGTGATCCAGCAGTGCATGAATGATGCAGATTGCCTCGCTTCCGATGCTGCACTGCAGCAAATTCCCCCGGAGTTATGGGGAATTTTTCGGCTTTCCGCTTGACGTCACCCACATTCCACCGTATAGCAAAATTATTCAAAGCGCTTTGGAAACAACAGGTGGGGCAACCACCGGAGGCGTTTGAGCGAAGGTTCCGCTTTAACCATCTGGGAGGACGTCCAATGAAATTCCGTCTCGCGTTCGGCGTTGCAGCTCTAACACTGTCCCTTTCGGCACCGGCATTTGCTGCCGATCTCAAATACCCGCTCGGCGAAGGCCCGTTCCACTGGGAGAATTTCGAGGCCCTCAAGAAGATCGACCTCAAGGGCGAAACCCTTACGATTTTCGGACCCTGGCGCGGCGATGACGAAGCCCACATCCAGGTGGTGCTGGAGTATTTCCGCCAGGCCACCGGCGCCGAAGTCAAATACTCGTCTTCCGAAAACTATGAACAGCAGGTGGTGATCGACACCGAGGCCGGCTCGCCCGCCAACATCTCGATCCTGCCGCAGCCGGGATTGCTCGCCGATCTCGCCGCCAAGGGCCGCCTCGTGCCGCTCTCTGCCGACGACGCCAAGTTCATTACCGACAACTATGGCGCCGGGTCGTCGTGGGTGGCGCTCGGTACCTACAAGGGCAAGGACGGCGCATCGAGCTTCTACGCTTTCCCCTACAAGGCCGACCTGAAGAGCCTTGTCTGGTATGTGCCGGAGAACTTCAAGGATGCGGGTTATGAAATCCCGCAGACGATGGAAGACCTGGTGAAGCTCTCGGACCAGATCGTCGCCGATGGCGGCAAGCCGTGGTGCATCGGCCTGGGCTCGGGCGGTGCCACCGGCTGGCCGGCCACCGATTGGGTCGAAGACATGATGTTGCGCACACAGCCGCCTGAAGTCTACGACAAGTGGGTGACGAACGAAATCAAGTTCGATTCCCCCGAAGTCGTCGGTGCAATCGAAGCCTTCGGCAAGTTCGCCAAGAATAATGCCTGGGTGGATGGCGGAGCGGCAGGCGTTGCCTCGACCGACTTCCGCGACAGCCCCAAGGGCCTCTTCTCGGCGCCGCCCAAATGCTACATGCACCGTCAGGCGTCCTTCATCCCTTCCTTCTTCCCGGAAGGCACGAAGGTCGGCACCGATGCCGACTTCTTCTACTTCCCGCCCATTGCCGAGATGCCAAACCTCGGCAAGCCGGTGCTCGGCGCCGGCACGCTGGCCGCCATCACCAAGGACTCGAAGGCCGCCCGCGCCTTCATCGAGTACCTGAAGATGCCGCTCTCTCATGAGGTCTTCATGAAGGATGGCGGCTTCCTCACCCCGCTCAAGACGGTGAACCAGGAGGCCTATGTCAACGACGCCGCCCGCAAGCAGGGCGAGATCCTGTCGTCCGCCACCACCTTCCGCTTCGACGGCTCGGACCTGATGCCCGGCAAGATCGGCGCTGGTGCCTTCTGGACCGGCATGGTCGACTTCGTCGGCGGCAAGTCGGCGCAAGACACGGGTGCTGCCATCCAGAAAGCCTGGGACGAAATCAAGTAAACGCCGACTTCCTCCCGGCGTTCACACGAAGGACCCGGATGGCCCAGCATGGGCCGTCCGGGCACCCTTAACCCTTCTCTCGCGGAGCGGCGATCATGGCCACGCAATTGCTGTCCGCCCTCGTCACCATCATCGTCGGTGTCGGCGGCTGCCTCGCCTACTTCTACAGTTCCAATTTCCTGCTCGACCGGGTGTTCCCCGCAGGCGCCAGCAACGATGCCGCGGCCGTACGCAACCTGAAGATCCAGTCCGCCATCCGCCCCTGGCTGTTCCTCGGCCCGGCGCTGATCTTCCTGATTGTCTACCTGATCTATCCGGTGATCCAGACCGTCTGGCTGTCGTTCCACGACAAGGCCGGCACCGAATTCGTCGGTTTCGACAACTACGTGTGGGCCGCCAAGGACTCGCAGTTCCGCCAGTCCATCTTCAACAATTTCCTGTGGCTGCTCGTGGTGCCCGCCGCCTGCACCTTCTTCGGCCTCATCATCGCCGTGCTGACTGACCGAATCTGGTGGGGGCCGATCGCCAAGAGCCTGATCTTCTTGCCGCTGGCCATTTCCTTCGTCGGCGCCAGCGTCATCTGGAAATTCGTCTATGACTTCCGTGGCGAGGGCCAGCAGCAGATCGGCATTCTCAACGCCATCGTCGAATACTTCGGCTTCAGCCCGCAGGTGTGGATTTCATTGCCCTTCTGGAACAACTTCTTCCTGATGGTGATCCTCGTCTGGATCCAGACCGGCTTTGCAACCGTCATCCTCGGCGCCGCCCTGCGCGGCGTGCCCGAGGATACGCTCGAGGCTGCCAATATCGATGGTGCCGGTCCCTTCAAGATCTTCTGGCGCATCATGGTGCCGCAGATCATGCCGACCATCATCGTCGTGTGGACCACCATCACCGTGCTGGTGCTCAAGGTTTTCGACATCGTGCTCACCATGACCAACGGCCAGTGGGATACGCAGGTGCTGGCCAACCTCATGTACAGCTGGATGTTCACCGGCGGCGGCGACTTCGGCCGCGGTGCTGCAATCGCCATCGTCATCATGATCGCCGTCATGCCGATCATGGTCTGGAACATCCGTCAGGCCAATGCCGAACAGAAGGGAGCGCACTGACATGCTGCAACGCATCCGCCTCGAACCTTCGCGCTTCGCCCTGCACTTCGCCGTCTTCGTGATCGTTGCCTTGTGGACGCTGCCGACCGCCGGTCTGCTGGTGAGTTCGCTGCGCGACAAGAACCAGATCTCGGCGTCGGGCTGGTGGACGGCACTTTCGACCTCGGAACAGAAGGGCCAGGGCCGCACCAAGGGCAAGGCCGACCAGGTTGAAAAGGACGGAAAGTTCGTCATCGAAGGCAATATCTTCGAAGGCGGCGCGCCGACAACCGTCTCGGCCTGGGGCACCAACGTCAACAAGCCCGGCGCCAATGCCCCTGGCGCAACCGCCGACCTCGGCGACGGCCAGTCGATGACCGTAAATGCCGACGGCTCCTATGTCTGGTCGAACACCAAGGCCTTCGAGGACGACCGTGGCCGGCGCGTGTTCTATGTCTCATCCGTGCCGCCGCGCTTCACCACCGAGAACTACGGGAACGTGATGTTCTCGGAGGGCATCGGCCGGTCCTTCATGAACTCGCTCACCGTCACCATTCCGGCGACGATCATCCCGATCCTGATTGCAGCCTTCGCGGCCTATGCCCTGGCCTGGATGAAACTTCCCGGACGCGGCTTCATCATCGCCGTCATCGTCGGCCTGCTCGTCGTGCCGCTGCAGATGTCGCTGATCCCGCTGCTGAAGATCTACAACGCGACAGGTTTCCTCTCGAAGACCTATCTCGGCATCTGGCTGGCCCACACCGGCTTCGGCCTGCCCTTCGCAATCTATCTGCTGCGGAGCTATATCGCCGGACTGCCGAAGGACCTCATCGAGTCGGCGCAGGTTGACGGCGCCAACGACTTCAAGATCTTCCGCCGCATCATTCTGCCGCTGTCTTTCCCGGCGCTCGCCTCTTTCGCCATCTTCCAGTTTCTCTGGGTGTGGAACGACCTGCTCGTCGCCATGGTGTTCCTCGGCACCGAGCCCGACAAGATGGTGCTGACCTACAAGCTCAATTCGCTGCTGGGATCGCGCGGCGGAAATTGGGACATCCTCACGGCGTCCGCCTTCATCACCATCATCGTGCCGCTCATCGTGTTCTTCTCGCTGCAACGTTACTTTGTCCGCGGCCTGCTTGCAGGCTCCGTGAAGGGAGGCTGACAATCATGGCTGACATCAAGCTCACCAACCTCAACAAGGCCTATGGCGCCGTCCATATCCTCAAGGACGTGAACCTCGACATCAAGTCGGGCGAGTTCATGGTCTTCGTCGGCCCCTCGGGCTGTGGCAAGTCCACGCTACTGCGCTCGATCTGCGGCCTCGAGGCCATCACCTCCGGCACGCTCGAGATCGACCACGCGGTCGTCAACGAGGTGCCGCCCTCAAAGCGTGGCATCGCCATGGTGTTCCAGTCCTATGCGCTCTATCCGCACATGAGCGTCTTCGAGAACATCGGCTTCGCCTTGGAAAATCAGGGCCTGCCGCGCGCCGAGATCAAGCAGAAGGTGGAGAAGGTGGCGGACCTGCTGCAGCTCACGCCTTACCTCACGCGGCTGCCCAAGGCGCTCTCCGGCGGCCAGCGCCAGCGCGTCGCCATTGGCCGCGCGATCGTGCGTGGCGCCAAGGTCTTCCTCTTCGACGAACCCTTGTCGAACCTCGACGCGGCGCTGCGCGTGCAGACGCGCATGGAAATCGCCAAGCTCAAGCGCTCGATGCCCAACACCACGATGATCTATGTGACGCATGATCAGGTGGAGGCGATGACATTGGCCGACCGCATAGTCGTGTTGCAGGCCGGCAAGGTCGAACAGGTCGGAACGCCGATGGAACTCTACGACAAGCCAGCCAACACCTTCGTTGCCGGCTTCATCGGCAGCCCCAAGATGAACTTCATCACCGGCGCGCCGGCAGCGGCCTACAAGGCTCACACGCTGGGTGTCAGGCCCGAGCACTTCGTGCTCTCCGACTCCAAGGGCGATCTGGCCGGGACGGTCGAATACACCGAAGTCCTGGGCAGCGATTCCTTCCTCTATGTGAACACCCCGCAAGGCATGCTCACCATCCGCGAGGAAGGCAAGACCGGCTTCAAGCCGGGCGT
>CAUJIO010000016.1 GCA_963205315.1 Pseudomonadota bacterium
CCGAAGGCGCCTTCGAGCGTGTCGCTGCCCTTCTGGCCGATCAGCTTGTCATCGCCGATCAGGCCACTCAGAGCGTTGGCCTTGGAATTTCCGACGAGCACGTCATTGGCGTTCGATCCTTCGAGGTTCTCGACGCCACCGAACGTGTCACCTGCGGCGATGCCCTTGCCTTTGAGTGAAAGATCAAGGGCCGCAACCACGCCCGTGGCCGACTCGTTGTAGGAAACCGTGTCGATGCCAGCTCCTCCCGCGAACAGATCGGCCCCGGCGCCGCCGCGCAGAAAGTCCGCCCCATCGCCGCCGCTCAATGTATCTTCGCCGCTGCCGCCGCGCAGATCGTCGTCGCCTTCGCCGCCATAGATCGCATCGTCGCCGATGCCGCCATTGGCGGTGTCGTTCCCCTCGCCACCGTAGATCTGGTCGCCGCCGGCAAGGCCGTTGATCGTATCGTCGCCGCCGAAACCATTCATTTCGTCGCCGAGAGCTGCATGGCCATAGAGCGTGTTAGCGGTCTCAGTTCCCTCGACGATTCCATCGCGCGGATCGATGATCTGCTGACGGATCAATCCGTCATCCTGATTGCTCCAGACGACGACGATGCGGCCGTCAGCAAGCTGGGTGATGCGGGAGTCGAAATCGGTGCCACTCGTATGGGTGTTCACGGAGAACTGAGAACCGACGCGTTCTCCGAAGGCGTCGAACACCTGGCCGGAGATGTTGCGGTCGCCGGTGTGCTGGTCGTCCCAGGTGACCACGAAGCCACCATTGTCGAGGGCGACGATGTCCGGCCGCGCCTGAAGGCCCGTGAACGAGGAATTGACGGAGATTTCGCCGGTCAGGGCGTTGCCGTCCTTGTCATACAACTTGACGCGGACGCCGTAGGAACTCGTATCGGGAGAGCCGCTGCCCGAGTTGTCGTGCCAGGCCACGGCGTAACCGCCGTTGCGCAGCCCCACGACTTGCGGCGCGAAATCGAGACTGCCGGCAGCGCCCGCAATATCAAGCGATGCGGTCATCGCCGTAACCGTCGGGTTGACGCCATTGGTGTTGACCGAAAACAGCCGCAAACGCATCGTGTTGGTCTGCATGTCAAGCCACACGGCGGCGAGGCTATGTTCCGATGCAAGGCCCGACAGAGCGATATTGATGCCGCTCTGCGTTCCTGTGAGAAGATCGGAATTGATCGTCATGAAGGTGGAGCCGCCGTTGATCAGGGCGGCGCTGCCGTCGCTGATCTTGCGCATTTGCAAATAGACTTCGCCATCGTTGAATGCATCGCTTTCGGCGAAATAGATGTAGTCGCCGTCACTGTCGATGGATGGGTCCCGTTCGGCCAGCGCCGTGGAACTGGTGTCCCATTGAGTGGTCCGCACCACGGCACCGGTGGAATCGTATTGCTCGTACCAGGAATTTCCCGCATTGGCGCCATCGGTGAAAGCGGCCGCGAAACCGCCGTCATCGGTTGCCGTCAGCACCACATCGGTCTTGCTGGCGCCGGTGACGCTGGCCCCGATCTCGAAGCTGCCGCCGACTGCCTGGCCGGCTGCGTCGAACTTCTGCGCCCGGACCGTGAAGGTGCCATCCTGCTGGATCCACGAGACGATGTAGCTTCCGTCCTTGAGCGTTGTGATGTCGAGACCCTTGTCGTTGGCCAGGAAGACACCTGTATTGCCGTCGGCGACGATGGTTTCGTTGCCCCATTTGCGCGTCGTCATGATCGTTCCTCCAGCATGTGGTGCCGGACATAGCGGCAGGAACAGAGGTTCGATGTGACAGCAGTCACAAAGCCAGGATTTCTGAAACAAAATTTACAGCGGCAGCTTTGGTTGTAATCTGATGTCCGATGACGGAAGTGCGAAATCATCGCGAGAGAGGACGCTCATCGCCATTGTCACCTCACCCCGCTGACGTGCGCCCCTCAAGACTTCCGGTGCATTCTCAATATCTTGCCATTGCCAGACCGCCCTGCATTTGGCATACCGCTTCCACTTTCCGGGGCAGGGCAAGGGCGGGATGATTCCGTCCGGGGGCTTCGGGGCAACATTAACAATCACAAGGGTTTATCATGACCTCAACACTCTGGCTGATCGTGCTCGCGGGCGCGCTCTCCATCGTGTACGGCATCGTGACGACGCGCGGCCTCCTGGCCGCTGACGCCGGCTCGGCTCGTATGCAGGAGATCTCGGCAGCCGTGCGCGAAGGCGCCACGGCCTATCTCAACCGTCAGTACACGACCATCGGCATCGTCGGCGTGGTCATCTTCATCCTCGCCTGGATCCTGCTCGGTGTCTGGGCCGCTGTCGGCTTTGCCATCGGCGCCGTCCTTTCGGGGCTTGCCGGCTTCATCGGCATGAACGTCTCGGTCCGCGCCAACGTGCGCGTGGCGCAGGCAGCGACCAAGTCGCTGGCCGGCGGCCTCGACCTCGCCTTCAAGGCGGGTGCTGTGACGGGTCTACTGGTGGCGGGCCTCGGCCTCCTTGGCGTGACCCTGTATTTCGGCTTCCTCACCGGCTCCATGGGATTTCCCCATGCTGACCGCAAGGTGATCGACGCGCTTGTGGCCCTGTCCTTCGGTGCCTCGCTGATCTCGATTTTCGCCCGTCTCGGCGGCGGCATCTTCACCAAGGGTGCGGACGTCGGCGGCGACATGGTCGGCAAGGTCGAAGCCGGAATTCCGGAAGATGACCCGCGCAACCCCGCAACCATTGCCGACAACGTTGGTGACAACGTCGGCGACTGCGCCGGCATGGCGGCGGACCTGTTCGAAACCTACGTCGTGACCACGGTCGCCACCATGGTTCTGGCCGCCATCGCGCTTCCCGACGCCTACAAGCTGGCCGGCATGGTTCTGCCGCTGGCCATCGGCGGCGCCTGCGTCATCACCTCGATCATCGGCACCTACTTCGTCAAGCTGGGCGCCAACAACAACATCATGGGCGCCCTCTACAAGGGCGTGATCGCGACGGGCGTTCTCTCGCTCATCGCGCTCTACCCGGTCATCAGCTTCATCTTCGGCGGCATGTCGGTTGAACTGACGGCTTCGGGTGCCACCTTCACGCCGATGAGCCTGTTCTGGTGCGGCGTCACCGGTCTGGTCATCACCGCGCTGATCATCTGGATCACCGAATACTACACCGGCACTGGAAAGCGTCCGGTGAACTCGATCGCCGAGGCCTCGATCACCGGCCACGGCACCAACGTAATCCAGGGCCTTGCCGTTTCGATGGAAGCAACGGCCCTGCCAGCCTTGGTCATCGTCGCCGGTATCATCGTCACCTACCTGCTCGCCGGCCTCTTCGGCACGGCGGTTGCCGTCACCACCATGCTGGCGCTGGCCGGCATGATCGTGGCGCTCGACGCCTTCGGTCCGGTTACCGACAACGCCGGCGGCATCGCCGAAATGGCGGGCCTGCCCAAGGAAGTGCGTCACAACACCGACGCCCTCGACGCCGTGGGCAACACCACCAAGGCCGTGACCAAGGGCTATGCCATTGGGTCCGCAGGCCTCGGTGCTCTGGTGCTCTTCGCCGCCTACACGCAGGACCTCAAGACCTTCTTCCCGAGCGTGCCTGTGACCTTCGACCTGTCGAGCCCGTGGGTCGTCGTCGGCCTGCTGTTCGGCGGCCTGCTGCCCTATCTCTTCGGCGGCATGTCGATGACGGCGGTTGGCCGTGCGGCCATGGCCGTGGTGGTGGAAGTGCGCCGCCAGTTCAAGGAAAAGCCGGGCATCATGCTGGGCACGGACAAGCCGGACTATGCCCGCGCCGTGGACCTGCTGACCAAGGCGGCGATCAAGGAAATGATCATCCCGTCGCTGCTGCCGGTTCTCTCGCCGATCGTCGTCTACTTTGTCATCAACGCTATCGCCGGCCAGGCAGCCGCCTTCTCGGCCGTCGGCGCCATGCTGATGGGCGTGATCGTGACGGGCCTGTTCGTCGCCATCTCGATGACGGCGGGCGGCGGTGCCTGGGACAACGCGAAGAAGTCCTTCGAGGATGGCTTCGTTGACTCCAAGGGCCAGAAGCACTTCAAGGGTTCGGATGCCCACAAGGCGTCCGTCACCGGCGACACCGTCGGCGACCCCTACAAGGACACGGCGGGCCCCGCCGTGAACCCGATGATCAAGATCACCAACATCGTGGCTTTGTTGCTGCTGGCGGTCCTCGCCGGGCATTGAGGCAACGCAGTTGCGACATGAATACCTGGCCGGGGCAGCGATGTTCCGGCCGTTTTCATGACATAGCCGCTGAGATTGACTTGAATTAACTCCGGGTAAAAATATTGACAGAATCGGTCATTGCTCGTCATCAAGCATACGTTGTGGGAGCAAAAGTTGGCGAATACTCATTTGGTCGTCGGAATTGACTGGTATGGTCCATTTGAAATCGGGGAAGCTTATAGAGCCGCCTATGATTTCCACGCGGGAGGATTGTACCTCTGTATTGGCAAGACAGTTGGCACACACAAAAGAAAAATCCAATACATCGGAAAGAGCAACACAAAGCTCTATACGAGAATTACAGATAGACATCACAAGTTGCGGCTTGTTACGAGAGACCGGAGTATCTGGCTAGGCGAAATCGCCACCGGAAATGTGCCGGGCCGGAAGAAGGTAGCCACACCGGTGTCATTGAGAATGGCAGAGTGGGCCATTGCAAGATTCCTGAAGCTTCCCCTCAACGATAGGCTCCAAAATTCGTTGCCGAAAAGGCCTGTAACGGTTTTGAATAGGTGGTGGAAGATCGACTATATGACGCCACGTGTTCAAAGGCCACACAATGAATGGCCAGACCTTATCGACTATTTGGGCAGTGAATACAGAGCAAGAAATGTCTGGTTCGGCAATCCAGGGAAACAGCACACATTTTCTGAGCCGGAGTTTATTTAGCAGGCACATGTCGTTCCGATAGGGAACTACTATTTAAATTTCACAAAGGCTAAGAGACTGACTCCGCTGGTGGGAAACGCGGAGCTATAAGAAGTCTAGGCTGACGGGAGCCAGCATGCTGATCGGAATTGACTGGGGCGGGACGAAGATCGAAGGCGTGGCAATGGAGGCCGATGGCCGCGAGCTGCTGCGTCTGCGCGAAGTGACACCGCGCCATGACTATCAGGCTTGCCTCAACACGATCCGCGCCATGGTCGACGCGCTCGAAGAACGGACCGGGAAAAGAGGCTCGATCGGGATCGGCATTCCCGGATCGCTGGAACCGGTGAGCCGCTTGGGCAAGGGTGCAAGCTCGACGTGGATTCTGGGCAAGCCCGTCGAAGCCGACCTGAAGGCGGCGCTGCAACGCGACATCCGCGTCGAGAACGATGCGGATTGTTTTGCCGCCTCCGAGGCCGTCGATGGCGCGGGTGCCGGATACAATGTCGTCTTCGCGGTGATCCTCGGATCGGGGAACGGGGCTGGCATCGCGGTGAACGGCCGGGCGCATCATGGGCCGAACAATTCCGGCGGCGAGTGGGGTCATAACCCGCTGCCGTTTCCGGATACGACCGAGATTCCGGGCAAGCCCTGCTATTGCGGCCGCCACGGCTGCATCGAAACCTGGTGCTCGGGACGCGCCTTCGAAGCTCAGTATACGGAGCACAAGGGCGTGGAGCTGAAGGCTGCCGAGATCATGGATTTGAAGCGCAAGGGCGATCATCTCGCCGGCCTGCTGTGGCACCGTTACATCGACCGCGTGGCGCGAGGCCTGGCCACAGTCGTCAACACGCTCGATCCCGATGTGCTGGTGATGGGCGGCGGCATGTCGAATATCGACGAGCTTTACACCGACTTGCCTCCCGCCCTTGCGCGGCGGACGTTCTCGACCGTGTTCCACACGCCAATCCTGCGCAACAAGCACGGCGATGCGAGCGGCGTGCGCGGTGCCGCCTGGCTGTGGAAGGACTGACAATGACGCTGGATGAACGCTTCAACTTCGGACTGATGCTCATTCGCGAGGCGGGCGACCTGGCGTTGGGCTATTTCAACAACAGGAACAAGCTCACCATCCAGAACAAGGGCCCGCAGGATCTGGCGAGCGAAGCCGATCTCAATGCCGAACTGCTGATCCGCGAGAAGCTGGCCAAGGCGTTTCCGCAAGACGCCTTCCTCGGCGAGGAAACGCCGCCCACCGCCTACAGCGACGGTCAGGGCATCTGGGTGGTCGATCCCATCGACGGAACGCAGCCCTTCATCTGCGGCCTCACCAGTTGGTGCGTGTCGATTGCTTTCGTGCACGGCGGCGCGTTGCAGTTCGGAATGGTCTATGCGCCGGCGCGCGGCGAACTCTTTACCGGCGGCAAGGGCTTTCCGGCGACCCTCAATGGCACGCCCATCACCGGCCACGCCGGACGTTCGGTGCGCGATGGTCTGACGGGTACGGGCTATTCGCCGAAAAGCAGCGTCGACCAGTTTCTCGGCGTTTTCGAACGCTTCCTCAGGGCAGGCGGCATGTTCTATCGCGATGGGTCTGGCGCGCTGGGACTTTGCTATGTGGCAGCGGGCCGCCTGATCGGCTTCTTCGAACCGGTCATCAAGTCATGGGATTGCCTCGGCGGCGTAGCCGTCATCCACGCCGCAGGCCTCAAGACCAACGACTTCCTCAGCAATGACGGATTGCACAAGGGCAACCCGATCATCGCCGGCAATGAATCCGTATACGCCGAACTGAAGGCGATCATCGGCGACAGCTACTGACGTCAAATCAGGAAGCTGCGCTACTGCGGCAAGGTCACCGGCGTGTCGAGCGAGGTGATGTAGGCCACTGCATCCTGCACCTGATCCGGCGTGAGCGCCCACATCATGTCCGGCATCCCGCTATGGGGGGAAGGCGAGATGATGCGCCCCCAGATATCCTGCCGGGTGCGATAGATGGCGATGGCCTGGAAGCTCGGTGGCTGTAGCTTGAAGGCAGCGCCTTTCTCGATATTGTGACAGCGCGCGCATTTTTCTTGGGCAAGCAACCGGCCCTTGGCAGCATCCCCCTCAGCGGCCTGTGCGGCACCGGCAAGCAGCAGGGACGTCAGTAAACCAGAAAGCAGAAGTACTTTGGACATGGACTCCTCCCACTTGGATTTGGAGCACTTGGCCACAAAACATGCGGAGGCGCGTTGACAAGGATCAACATGCGGCCGGAGTGCCAACAAGCCGGAATTAGTTGAACCAGATCGCGTAGCCGAGGAAGTTGCCCTCGAACATCATCATGATCTGCCCCCAGATTTGCGCGTCTGTCATCGGACCGTCTTCCAGATAGGGCAGGGCGGCAGAGCCCTGGGCCCACAAGATCGGATCGAAGGGCCGCGGCTCGAGAAACACGCGGCGGACATTGATGCCCTTGTCGAGGCGCCAATGCGGAATGAGCTTCTTGCCTTTCAGCAGAGCGTCGAACTCGCCGAGGAAGATCATCCAGCCGTCGACCGTCGCCTGCGTGACGGTTGCAGCGGGCATCACGCCGTTCTTCTGTTTCGGCGAGGGAATCCATTCCGCCTCGTCATCCGTCTCCGTCAGGATGTAACTCCAGCTTTCGCGGCTCAGTGTGACGACGCTTTCAAGATGCCCGAGCGCGGCAGCCAGCCGGTCTGGTTCCTTCACGTCCCAATGCATCAGATGGATGGCAGCCACCGCATCGGCGATGGGGGCCGGATCAAACCACTCGTCGGGCGTGCGGTGCTGCCGGTTCAGGATGGAATTGGGCAGGCCTGCGTCCGGAAACAGCATGTGGGCACTGGCATCGAAGCTGGCCTTTCCGTCGTGCGCCAGCATGAATTCGATCAGTGCACTGAGGAGATGGGTGTAGCCGCGCAGCCATGCAGCATCCGCGCGGTCGAAGGTGATGATGAAGCGTTCCGCGGCTTCATCCGGAATTGTGCCGCCGCCGAGGGACGAATCGAGCACGCGCCACAGGCGCTCCGGTTCGTCGGCCTTGCCGTCGCCATTGAGATCGAGGCGTGCGAGGCCGATGGAGATCGGCAACTTGACTTCCGTCTTGCCCATGCCTGCGAGAGCCGCATCGGCAGCCGTGAAACCGGCGAGTGCTTCCTTGAACACATCGCGCATCTTCTCATAGTCGAGCTTCTCTGGCGCGGGGTTCACGGGAAGCGGAAAGCGGAAGAACGGGAGCTGGCGTTGCACGTCTTGTGGCGCCTGCAAGCCGAAGCGGTACATGTTCTGCGCCATGCGCTCGACGGTGCGGAGAAACAATGTGGTGCCCAGCGCAAAGCGGACCTGATCATCCTGCGGGCTGGCTGCAAGCCGTGCCGTGAGATCCTGTTCGAGCGGCTGCAACTCACCTGCACGCAACCGGTCTCCCATCAGTTGCGGCGTCGGGGTCTCGGCCCATGCGGCGGTGTTGACGAGAAGGGCAATGACGGCAGCAGCGACGGCACGGATCATGACAACCTCCGGAACTCAGATGCCCACCCTGTCCGAAGCCTGCACCGCCACCTCCACCGTGGTCAAGGGGCCGTCAGTCTGGCCACCACCACTTGCCGGCAATGACAACGCCGCGCGAATGGATCCTGGAGTTGCCGGTCAGATGTTCACCCGTGACGTCGACATAGTCGAAAGTCCCCGAATCGACGCTGAGGATTGTCGCGTCGCCTACGCTGCCGGGCTTCAGGCTGCCGAGTTCCGGCCGCTTCAAAGCGAAGGCGGCGTCGGACGTGGAGGCTTTGATGACGTCGGCGAGGCTCATCCCCAGGCAGAGGAACTTCGACATCGTCGTCACCTGATCGAAGGCCGGACCGTTGATGCACAGGGCATGGACGTCGGATGAAATCGTGTCGGGTGGAAAGCCGTTGGCCAGCATGGCGCGCGCCGTCTTGAAGCTGAACGAACCCATCCCGTGGCCGATGTCGAACAGCACGCCGCGCTTGCGCGCCGCCAGCACGGCGGGGCGGACCGTGCCCTGGGCCGTGCACGGCGCATTGGGGAAGGGGCGGAAGGCGTGAGTCAAAACATCGCCGGGGCGAAGCTTGTTGACAACGTCCTCGTAGGATGGCGGCGGCTCGTCGATGTGGCACATCAGCGGCATGCCGACTTCGTCGGCGACCTGCAAGGCGATGTCGAGCGGCGCAACACCCTGATCGCCCGAAGCGTGGCGGCCGACGCGCACCTTGATGCCGACGATGAGATCACGGTTGCGATCAGCCACTTCGGCGGCGGTGACCGGATCCATCAGCCTGAGGTCTTCGCTCTCGCCCACCATGACGGTGTTGGAGAACCCGTAGATGCCGGCGTGACTGACATGCAGATAGGCGAGGATGCGAACCTGGCTGCGTTCGATCACATGCTTGCGGAAGCCGGCGAAATTGCCGGGACCGGCGGAACCGGTATCGACGGCCGTGGTGACACCGCTCGTGCGGCAGAAGTCCTCGGCATCGATCCCGAGTGACGTTCCGCCCCAGTAGACATGCGTGTGCAGATCGATGAGGCCGGGCGACACGATCAGCCCTGAGACGTCACGCACCTCGGCACCGGCGGCATCCAGACTGCGCGCAACGGCTGCAACCTTGCCGGCCGTGAAGCCCACATCCATCACCGCGTCGATTCCTTGCGAGGGATCGATCACGCGGCCACCCTTCAGAACAAAATCCATGGCGCTACATTCTGTTGCCGAGCATCGGACCGGTACTCGAGGCGCCGACGCCCCGGAACAGCTTCTTGAGGAAGCTGGTGTCTTCGCCGGCAACCAGTGTCTGGCGGGAATTGACATCTATGATGCGGCCGTCCTCAAGACCATATTGCGCGAAGCTGGTGACCTGGTCCTGCTGGTTGAAGCGGATGGCGATGACCTCGCGGTTGGTCTCGTTCGGCGTCAGGAAGGCGCGGCTCTCGGTGACCGAGGTGATGTAGTAATAGCTGTCGCCCTGATACTTCACGGAAGCAGTGGTCGACGGCGAGCCAAGGACGCCCTCGACTTCAAGTTTTGACATGCCGTTGGTGATCTGGTTGAAAGCGCCCGGCTTGGCGATATAGCCGCGATGCTCGATGGTAGGCGAGCAGGCCGCCACAATCATCGCAATGCCGGCAACGGCGGCCAGCTTGCGGGTGAATTCGCCAGTCGTTTTCAACATGCGCTGTAATCTGTGTCCTATTCTCGGCATATCAGTTTAAGAAACCATCAACCTTAATATCCTGTTACCGGCAAGATGATGATCCTGAAACGGCTTTTTCAACGGCACCAGCCGCCCGAGCGACGCGTTTACGAAGCAATTGTGGCTGCTGCACGGCATCCCGCTCTCTACACCGGCATGGCCGTTGCCGACACGGTGGACGGCCGCTACGACATGATTTCGCTGCATGCCTTCCTCGTGCTGGACCGGCTGAAGGGAACCGAGCCGGCCTTCCGGCAGGCCCTGGTGGACGAATTTTTCCGCGACATGGACCGCTCCCTCCGGGAGATGGGAGTGAGCGACGTCGGCGTGGGCAAGAAGGTGCGCAAGATGGCCGAGGTTTTCTATGGCCGCGTGACGGCCTATGATCGGGCGCTGGAGGAGGGCCGCGAGCAACTCGAAGCGGCCATCAATCGCAACGTGTTTCCCGACAGTCCAAACGCCGTGGCGGCATCGCGGCTGGCCACCTATATGCTTGACCAGCGCAGCCATCTTGCCGCCCAGCCCGCCGCGGCCCTTGCCGGAGGCATGCTGCAATTCAAGGAGCCCGTCCTGTGAAACACAAGCGAACGCCAGAATTCTCGAGGCCCCTGCAGGCCGACCGGGTTCCGAAGCTCGGCAGCACTGAGAAGATCAAGGCCGACCCCGAGGAACTGATCTTGCTGGCCCGGCGCCTGAAGGTGCCGGTCATTCATGCCCTCTCCGCTGAAATCCGGGCGACGCCGTGGCGAGGCGGCGGACTGAAGCTCGAGGGGCATCTGACGGCCGATCTCGAACAGGTTTCGGTCATCAGCCTGGAAGCCTTCCGGGAAACGATATCGGTGCCGATCACGCGCTATTTCCTGCCGCCCGGCGTGCTCACCGAACACGAAGAGGACGATGACGCCGATCCGATTGAAAACGGCCGGGTCGATCTGGGCGAGGTGGCGGCAGAAGTCCTGGCGCTCGACCTCGAACCCTATCCGCGCAAACCCGGCGAAGCCTTCGCGGACCACATCGAGGAGATGGACGCGCCAGTCGAGAAGGAATCGCCTTTTGCCATTCTGGCCAAGCGCCAGCCAGAATGACCAGGACTCAGCCTGGGCTTTTTGAAATGACAATGCGCGGCCAATCTCCTATGGCTTCAAGGGGCACTGCCGGCGGCCGGACACGAGCCATCGGCCGGCGTGAGTGGGTTGCGATAACATATTGAATATGAAGAAACATCTGACAGTTGCGCTGGACGCGATGGGTGGCGACCTGGGGCCTGACATGGTGATTCCGGGAGCCGCGCTGTCGGCAATCCGGCATCCGAACGTCAGGTTTCTGCTGGTTGGCGATCAAAGCCGCATCGCGCCGCTGCTGGAGCGCCACCCGCATTTGAAAGAACGGGCCGAGATCCGCCACAGCGATGTCTTTGTCACAATGGATGCCAAGCCGAGCCAAGCGCTGCGCCAGGGCCGCGGCAAGAGCAGCATGTGGCTGGCGATCGAGGCGGTCAGGTCCGGCGAGGCTGATACCGCCGTGTCGGCCGGCAATACCGGAGCGCTCATGGCCATGGCGCGTTTTGTGCTGAAGACCATGCCCGGCATTTCAAGGCCAGCCATTGCGGCCATCTGGCCCACACTCCGCAGTGAAAGCGTGGTGTTGGACGTCGGTGCCACCATTGGCGCCGATGCGACGCAACTGGTCGAATTCGCCGTGATGGGTGAAGCCATGGCGCGTTGTCTTTTCGGCCTCGAAAAGCCGACGGTGGGCTTGCTCAACGTGGGCGTCGAGGAGATCAAGGGCGTCGAGCAGGTGAAGGAGGCGGGCCGTATCCTGCGCGATGCCAGCCTGCCGCTCGAATACATCGGCTTTGTCGAGGGCGACGACATCGGAAAAGGTACGGCGGACGTGGTGGTGACCGAGGGGTTCACCGGCAATATCGCCCTGAAAACGGCGGAAGGCACGGCCAAGCAACTGGCCAGCTATCTCAAGCAGTCGCTGATGCGCTCGTGGCTGTCGAAGCTCGGCGCATTGCTCGCCTCTGGCGCCTTTGCGGCCCTTCGCGACCGCATGGACCCGCGCAAACACAACGGCGGCGTCTTTCTCGGCCTCAACGGTGTCGTGGTGAAGAGCCACGGTGGCACCGATGCCCTGGGGTTTGCCACCGCCATCGACGTGGCGCTCGATATGGTCCGCAATGATCTCGTCAGCAAGATCAAGACCGACGTCGAAACCATGAACGCGCTGATCAAACCGGTCACGGCGCCAGACAAGCAACCGGAAATATCCTTATGAATGAAGCCGCAAAACTGGTCCGGAGATCCGTCATCAAGGGCTCCGGATCGGCACTGCCCGCCCGCATCATGACCAATGCCGACATGAGCAAGGTGGTGGACACCAGTGACGAATGGATCGTCGAGCGCACCGGCATCAAGGCTCGCCATATCGCCAACGACAGCGAGACGACGCGCACGCTGGGCACCGAAGCGGCGCGCCGTGCGCTGAAGCATGCCGGGCTTGGCGCGGATGCCGTCGATCTGATCATCGTTGCCACCTCGACACCCGACCAGACCTTTCCGGCCACCGCAACGCTGGTCCAGGCCGACCTCGGCATCACCAGGGGTGCTGCCTTCGATGTTCAGGCCGTGTGTTCGGGCTTCGTCTATGGTCTGAGTGTGGCGGACGCCATGATCAAGAGCGGTCAGGCGCAATGCGTGCTGGTCATCGGCTCGGAGACCTTTTCGCGCATTCTCGACTGGACCGACCGCACCACCTGCGTGCTGTTCGGTGATGGCGCAGGAGCCGTGGTGCTGCAGGCGGAAATGGTGCCCGATTCGCCCGCCAGCCCTGGCATCATGGTCACCCGCATCCGGTCCGACGGCCGCTATCACGACAAGCTTTATGTCGACGGTGGCCCGTCCACCACCAAGACGGTGGGCCATTTGCGCATGGAAGGCCGCGAGGTTTTCAAACATGCCGTCGTCAACATTGCGTCTGTCATGGACGAGGCCATGGCGGAGGCCAGGATCACGGCTGCCGATGTCGACTGGTTCGTGCCGCACCAGGCAAACCGCCGGATTCTCGAGGGAACGGCGCGTAAACTGGGCATCCGGGAGGACCGCATCGTCATGACGCTCGACCGCCACGGCAACACGTCGGCCGCCTCGATCCCGCTGGCTTTTGATGCCGCGATCCAGGATGGACGCATCCACAAGGGCGATCTTGTGCTGTTCGAAGCCATGGGCGGCGGCTTCACCTGGGGGGCGGTTCTGGCCCGCTATTGAGGCTTCTGCTGTAAGCCATTGAGTTCGCAATATTTTGGTTGACCGCACCGGCGTTGCGACTTAGTTTTAACGATATTGCAAGGGGCAGAGGAATGGCTGGCAAGACGCTTACCCGCGCCGATCTCAGTGAGGCGGTCCATCGGCAAATCGGACTGTCGCGCAGCGAATCGGCTGATCTTGTCAAAACCATGCTCGACATGATGTCGGATCATCTGGTCGAAGGTGAAACGGTCAAGCTGTCGTCATTCGGTACGTTCATGGTCCGCGCCAAGAATGGCCGCGTCGGGCGCAATCCGAAAACCGGAGAAGAGGTTCCGATCACGCCGCGCCGCGTTCTCGTATTCCGCCCGAGTCAGGTGATGAAGAATGTCATCAATGGCCTCGAGGCCGGCACAGACGAGGATTGACGTTCTGAACGACGCTGCCTGGAGAGGGGTGAATCATGGTTGAGAAGTCCCCCGACGCCTTCCGGACGATCAGTGAAGCCGCTGAGGAACTGGACGTGCCGCAGCACGTGCTGCGCTTCTGGGAAACCCGTTTCACCCAAATCAAGCCGATGAAGCGGGCCGGTGGGCGCCGATATTACCGCCCGGCCGACGTGGAGCTGCTGAAGGGCATTCGCAGCCTGCTCTACAAGGAAGGCTACACCATTCGCGGCGTGCAGCAGATCCTCAAGGAGGATGGCGCCGCCTATGTCTCAGGCGTCGGCCGCGGCGAAATCGCACCCCGCAAGCGCGACGGCGAAATGGCCTCGGCCCCGCCGCCAGGCACGGCCAAGGCGGCGCCGCGCGTTGGCAAGACAGCGGCAAAGGCAGTGCCAGTTCCGCCTGCGCTCGCCGAATCCGTCAAGGTGGTGAACCGGCTGTCTGACACGCATGCCGACATGCTGCGGTCGGCCCTGAAGGATCTTGGCGAGGCCCGCAAGATCCTCGATCCCGCCCAGTCGCGTTGATCTTCACCGCTCTCAACCAAGAATAAAGGCGGTTGTGATAGCACCCGTCTGCGGTGAGGCAGGTCTTGCCGTTTTGGGCGAGGTTCGGCCGGCACATGTCACTTTGGCGGATGATCCTGACGGCCATCAATCTCGTCGGCGTCCGCTTCGGCGGCGCGGCGATGGGGCTGGTGTGCCAGATCCTGCTGGCCCGGCTCATGCCGCAGGAGGACGTCGGCGTCGTGCTGATGGGCATGAGTGCGGCTGCGATCCTCAGCCTGATGATGACCGCCGGCTATCCCTCGCTCACCATGACCATTCTGCCGCGCTATTATGCGCTCGGCCGCGACCGTCTGGTCAAGGCTTTCCACCGCGCCGTCTGGCATGATTCACTAATTGTCAGCGCCGCACTCTTCGTCATCGGCGCGGCAGCCTGGCTCTGGGCTCCGCTGGATCAGGGGTTCAGGAGCGCCCTGCTGTTTGGCGGACTGATGGCCCCGGCATCGTCGCTGATCCGGATCACCAGTTCGGTGGCCAATTCGCGCCGCCGTTTTCCGCTGTCCTACGTCCCCGATTTCATTTTCCGGCCCGGCCTGCTGCTGGCCTTTCTCGTCGCCATGTGGGCGCTTGGCATTGCGCCCGCCTTTGCTAGTGTGATGTGGGTAGTCATCGCCATCACCTGGATGGTGGCGCTGGGACAGGCGTTTGCACTTGGCTCCGGGGTCCTGCCGGACAGCCTGAAGGCGGGCAGGCATGATCTGGCGCCGGTGTTGCGCCACCGGGCTGCTGCCATGGTGCTCATTGCCGCCGTCGCCATGTCCTTTGCCGATATCGTGACGCTCATCGGCGGCATCTTCCTGCCGCCGCCTGACGTCGCCCAACTCGGCATCGCCATCCGGCTTGCGGCACTGGCAGGCTTCGTCACCCAGGTGACGCAGAACTTCGTGCTTCCGGATCTCTCCGCCGCCGTCGTCAAAGGTAACCGGGGCGCCGCGCAATCGCTGATTCTCCGCATCAATGTCATCGCTATCTCAGCGATCGCCGTTTGCGTGCTCGTCTCGGCACTTTTCGGTCCGCTCATCCTGAGCATTTTTGGCGCGCAATATGCGGGTGCACATTGGCCGCTGGTGCTCTTCATGTTGAGCCAGCTGTTCCGGGCCGCAGGCGGCATGAACCAGCATCTGCTGTCGCTCGACGGTTTTCAGACCCGCAGCGTCAACGCCTGCATCTTCTCCGTCATGCTGCTGGTGGTAGCTGCCATGCTTCTGACGCCGGCCCTCGGCCTGTTCGGCATGGCGGTTGCCGTGGTCCTTGCCGAAGCCTCGTGGGCGGGGATCCTCGGGCTGCAGGCACAGCGTTATTCCGGCTATCGCGGCGACATCTTCGCCGCCATCCGCTTTCACCGCGCCCGCACCGAATAGGTCTTCCGCATCCCGCAGATCGATGCTAGATGCTGCGCCCAAGTCGGAGCGTAGCGCAGCCCGGTAGCGCACTATTCTGGGGGGATAGGGGTCGCTGGTTCGAATCCAGTCGCTCCGACCATTCTATCTCCCGGCTTGCTCCACACTGTGGCGGGCAAGATAGTTCGCCGACGCGGCATAGAGCCCCCAGGTCAATCCCAGCATCCAGTAGAAGTGACGCCAGTGATCGGTGTCGATCTGCACGCCTTGCATTGCCGTGCAGAAGAATGTGACGAACAGCACGATCGATGCGCCTTGCCAGGGCGTGCGCATCAGCAACCCCTTGAAGCCGACAATCAGCGTGCTGATGATCAGCAGCATGTAGGTGATGCCGCCGAGCCAGCCATAGGATCCAAAGGCATTGATATAGACGTTGTGCGGATCGAGCCCGAAGATCTTGCCGAATTCGCGCGGCCCAAACCCGAACGGGCGCTCGAGGAGCATGGGAATGGAGTTCATCTGGTTGCCGAAGCGGCCGAACTCGCCCGAGTCATAGTCCTTGGCGAGTGTGGCGCGATCCGCGAAGGCGGCTTTCACCGTGTCGATGCTGAGCAGTCCGGCCAGCATGACCGCCATCAGGATGAGGCCGCCGATGGCGAGCAGGAGGATGCGGGTGCGCAGTTGCGGCGAGGGCGTCAGCGTGAAGGTGAAGATGACCATCAACATCACGGAACCGGCGAAATTCACCCAGGCACCGCGCGAGAAGGCAAGGAACAGGCAGGCGACGACAAGACCGAGACCGGCATAGCGCAGCCATTGCCATTTCTTCGTGCCGAGCATCACATCCTGCGTCATCAGCACGGCGGGGAGGATCAGGTACGTCGACAACACGTTGGGATCCTTGAACGTCCCTTGCGCGCGGAAGATCGGCGACAGATAGGAGCCGGTGCCGCCGATGTTGAAATAGCCCACGAGTCCGATCACCGAGGCGATGACCGCGCCGATGATATAGCCGTTCTTGAACACCGCGAAGCGCCGCTCGGTATCGGTGATCATATAGAAGGACAGGAACACGGCGGAGACCGCCATATAGACCGAGGTGATGACGAACATCGCCGTCTTCGGTTCGTCCTGCACTTGCAGGTAACTCATGAACCCGCCGAGATTATAAAGGATGAGGTAGATGATCATCGGCGCCACGATGACGGTGACGTTGAGCCCGCCCGCCAGATAGAACAGCAGGGCGATGGCGAACATCAGGTCGCAGGGCGCCGGTTCGAAGCGCACGAAGAATGACGTCATCATCATCGCCCAGACGGCAACCGCCTGCACGCTGGTGAGCGGCAGGCTGGTCAGTCCGGATCGATGTGCGGGGCGTGGCGCGTAGTCTGCCGTCAATATGCGTTCTCCGCCTTGAGCAATGCGAATGGCGTGCGCCACAGGATGTAGAGATCAAGCGGCAGCGACCAGTTCTCGATGTAGAAGAGATCGTGCTCGACGCGGCGCTGCAGCTTTTCGGTGGTGTCGGTTTCGCCGCGCCATCCATTGATCTGCGCCCAGCCGGTGATGCCGGGCTTCACCTTGTGGCGGGCGAAGTAGCCATCGACCACATCATTGTAGAGCTGGTCGGCGGCCTTGGCCTTGGTCGGATGCGGACGCGGGCCGACGAGCGAGAGATCGCCCAGCAGCACGTTGAAGAGTTGCGGCAGTTCATCGAGGCTGGTCTTGCGGATGAAACGGCCGACACGGGTCACGCGCGGATCATCCTTGGTGACGAGCTTCGAGGCATCGATGTCACGCATCTCGTGATACATGGAGCGGAACTTGTAGACGCCAATGAGTTCGTTGTTGAAGCCGAAGCGGTTCTGCTTGAACAGGATCGGTCCCTTGCTGTCGAGGCGGACGGCAATGGCAACAGCGAGCATCAGCGGCGACAGGAGGATCAGCGCGATGGCGGCGATAACCTTGTCCTCGATGTCCTTCAGGATGCGACCCCAGTCGCCCAGCGGCTTGTCGAAGACATCGAGGAACGGCACGTTGCCGATGTAGGAATAGGCACGCGGGCGATAGTGGAACTTCTGCGAATAGGCGCTGAGGCGGATATCGACCGGCAGCACCCAGAGCCGCTTGAGGATTTGCAGCAGGCGGTCTTCAGCACTGAGCGGCAGTGTCACCAACAGCATGTCGATACGGGCCTGGCGCACGAAGTCGATGAGTTCGGCGACATTGCCGAGCTTCGGCAAAGCGCCCACGGTGAGTGGCGAGCGTATGTCGTCGCGGTCATCGAAGATGCCGACGACATTGATGTCGGACGTCTCGGAACTGCCAAGCGCCGCCAGCAGGTCGGCGGCCGGGGCGCCGCCACCAACCAGCACCGCATGGCGAGAGAGCTGGCCATTGCGATTCCAGCTGCGGCACAGCTGCGCCGTGACGATGCGTGCCACGATGATGAGTGACAAGCCGGTCAGATACCAGCTGGCAAGCCAGAAGCGCGAATAGGACTCACCCGACTTGAGCAGGAAGACCGCCACCGCCATGGCGGCGAACAGCACGGTCCATATCGAGGCGAGACGGGCAATCTGCTCCACCGGCCGCAGCAGCGACTGGATCGAGTAATGCCCGAACGCGTGGGCGACGAAGGGGAACAGCACGCCCGCACCGATGATCATCGGCACATAGAAGAGCGTCATGACGAGATCTTCGTAGCCCGGATTGAAATGCGCCAGCGCGAAGCCGGCCAGCATGATCAGCAGACCTTCGACCGCACGGGCCGACGATGACAGCACCTTGGCGGAAACCAGCGGCGCGTCGCTGAGCCGGTTGAGCGTCTCTGTCCGCGTCTCGGACTGCGGCTTGATCGCGGCGCCTGCGGTGATCCGTTCAAGAGCTTCAGCGGTGACGGTGGTGAATTTCTGGCCGGGTTGAGCGCGCATTGCTGTGTTGTTCCGCGATGGGACGTTGGTTCTGATGTGTCCACAATCATGAGCAAGCGGCACGCCCATCGGTCAGAGTAGGTCTACGATTAGAGCGTGAAGGTAAATGACTGGTAAATGCCCTGCACCAGCATGGCAAGAGTTTAACGCAACCTGTTATAAAGATTGAGAATCGCGACGACCATCCTGTCGGCTGAAAAATCGCGCTGCAGCCGCGACCGGGTGCCGGCCGCCGAGGCTGCAACCGTTTCGGGCGCGGCGAGTGCAGCCGACAGCCGAGCAGCAAGCGCCGATACGTCCTCTGGTGGCACAAGATTGTCCTGGGAGAGAACCTCAGGAATGCCCCCGACATTGCTGGCGATGAGCGGCACGCCCGCCGCACAAGCCTCCAGCACCACATAGGGAAAGCTTTCGGCCCGCGATGGCATCACCAAGATGCGGCCGCGCTTGAACGCCTCGCGCGCTGCCATGCGGCCGGGGAATATGACCTTGTCTGCGAGGCCAAGTCTCTGCGCCTGTGCCTTGAATTGATCGAGATCCGGACCATCGCCGACCAGGCAGGCCGTCACGTGGCGGGTGGTGTTGAGGCGGGCCAACGCATCGAGCAATGTATCGACGCCTTTCAGCACTCGCATGTCGCCAAGGAAAAGAATGTCCGCAGCTTGCGGACCCGGTGTTGCGGGCTCGAACTCTTCTGGCCACAAACCATTGTGGATCACGGCGTGAGGCTTGGAACCCAGGCCGATCTTCTGTGCAAAGGCGGATTTTTCATAGTCGCAGACAAAGTGAATGCCGGTGCCGATGGCGGCCAGTGCCTTCTCGGCAGACAGAAACACTGCACCAGCGGGCGAGCCCCACGCATAATGCAGGCTGCCGCCATGCGGTGTGTAGACCGATGGAACGCGCAACATGCGCGCGGCGATGCGCCCATAGAGTCCGCCCTTGGCGCCGTGACAGTGAATGATGTCAGGCTTGAGTGCGGCTGCGTGGGAGCGTGTCTGGCTGGTGCCCGAAACGTCTCCCATGCCGGGCAGGCGCGAGATCGGAATGCGCTTGATGCCCAGTGAACAATAGGGTGAGGCACTGTCGAGCAGTTTCACGGCAGTCTCGCCGCCGGTGGTGGAATCGCACAGGATGCCGACTTCATGGCCAAGCGCTGCCTGGCCGCGCGCTACATCGCGAACATGGCGGAAGAGGCCGCCGACAGGCGTGCGGAAGACATGAAGGATGCGCATGGCCGCTCGCTCAGAACCAGCGTTCGCGCACGTAGATGATATCACCGGGATAGATCTGGGTCGTCACCGGCACCTTGTAGGTCTGCGTTCCCTCGGCGTTCTTGCGCGTGACAAGCACCTTGGCGTGATCGGCACGTGCGCTGTAGCCGCCTGCGATGGCGATGGCATTCTGGACGGTGATGCCGGGCTGGTATTCGAAGCTTCCCGCCGTGTTGACCTCGCCCATGATATAGAAGGGACGAAGTGTCGTGACCTGGACCGAGACTTCCGGATTGCGCAGGTAGCCGGCGCGCAGCCGCGAGGTGATCAGCGCTTCGATGTGAGGCGTGGTGCTGCCGCCGACGTTGAGGCTCTGTACATAGGGCATCGAGATATTGCCCGACCCATCGACCAGATAATCGGCCGTGAGATCCGGCTCGCCGGCCACGCGGATAGTCAGCCGGTCGCCCGCGCCGACGCGATAGCCGGTGGAATATTCATAGGCTGCGGCCTTGCCCTTGGTACCGTACGGATCGACGGTGCCACGGCTGTTGCGGGTGGGAAGCTGGGTGACGCTGGCCACGGCAAGCTCGCCTTCCTCGACGTCGCCATTGATCGTGACGCCAGTGCCGCCGGGGGGCGACGAGACGTCCTCCCAGGTTTTCGAGCAGCCGCCCAATGCGGCAGTGGCGGCGAGAAGGATAATAAGACGCATACGCACAGGACAGCTTCCATTTGAATGGCCCCGGCCTCGTGCGCCGGATGAGCTGAACCGTATTCGCTTATGGTTAGCAATCACTTAAGCGCCTGTGCGGGAATAATGGCAGTCAGCCACAGTATTAAGGGATTGGTTACCATAACAACGTCATGGTGCAGTCCATTCCTGTACTTATGAGTCAGCAGATCTCTCCGCCATGACGTCCCGCACCGATCCAACGACAAGTCCCGTCCCGGCGGCGATCAACATCATGGATGTGATCAGCGGTGTCGGCCGCCGCAAGATCCTGATTCTTGGAACCACGCTGATTGCGTTTGGGATCGGCATGGGCGCCGTTACGCTGCTGAAACCGGTGTACAAGTCGGAAGCTCAGGTCCTGATCCAGAATCTGGAAACGCCCTTCGACCGCATGCAACCGGCCGAGAACCAGCGCGTTGACGCCATCGATGACCGCATCGTCGCCAGCCAGATTTCGGTGCTCAAATCCCAGGACCTCGGCCGCCGTGTCATCGCCGCGCTGGGACTTGAGAGCAAGCCAGAGTTCAATTCGCTGATCGAGGCGCAGGGAGCGATCGGCAAGCTCAAGATCAAGCTGGGCTTTGGCAGCGACCCCTCACGCAAGACGCCGGAGCAGAGAGCGCTCGATCGCTATCTCGACAAGCTGAATGTGTTCCAGTTGCCGGAGTCGAATGTTGTTGGCGTCGAGTATTCGTCATCCAACCCCGAGACAGCGGCCAGCATCGCCAACACGCTGGCTGATACCTATGTGATGTGGACGCGCGAGTCGCAGTCGCAACCGACGCTGCGGGCCCGCGACTGGCTGTCCGCCCAGATCGACGCCTTGCGCAAGAGGCTGGCTGATTCCGAAGCCGCGGTTGAACGGTTCCGTGCCGAGGCCGGTTTGCTGAAGGGCGCCACGGTGACACTTGGCGAGCAGGAAATCTCCGAACTCAATTCGCAGATCACTGTGGCCAAGGGTGCGAGTCTCGAGGCCCGCGCCAAGGCCGATGCCATCCGCAACATTCTTGAATCCCGCGGCAGCGTCGACAGCGCGACCGACGTTCTGAACTCGGCCACCGTGCAGCGCCTGAAAGAACAGCGCACGGATGCGACCCGCCGCATGTCTGAACTGTCGGTAACCTATCTCGCGAACCATCCCAAGATGGTGGCCGTGCGCAACGAGATCTCCAACATTGACCGGCAGATCCGCGCCGAGGCCCTCAAGGTCGTCAATAGCCTTGAAGAACAGGCCCGCGTTGCCGAGTCGCGCGAGGAATCTCTCGTCGCCAGCCTTGAAGCATTGAAGGCGCAGGAAAGCAGCGCCAATCTCGATGACGTCAAGCTGAAGGCGCTGGAACGCGATGCCAGTGCCGACCGGGCCTTGCTCGAAGCCATGCTGGGCCGCTACGCCGAGGCCAGCGCCAGGCAAGATCTCACATCGCAGCCGGGCCTCGCTGTCATCATTCAGAGCGCCAGCGTGCCGACCACGCCGTCATTCCCCAAGACGGGGCCCATGGTCACCCTGATCACGATCGCCGGGCTCGCCATGGGACTTGGCCTCGCGTTTCTGCTTGAACTCATGGCCGCCGCGAGCCGCATGGGGCAGGTGCAGACCGCATTGCCGGCCCGCCATGAACCCGTGTTGCAGCCGGTCGCTGTTCCACCGCCGGCAGCCCCGCGCATGCCGGAGCCGTTGCCCCCCGTACAGTCTGTTTCACAGCAGCCTCCAGCGCCGCACGTGGTGCCGCCCCCGGCCGCGCCAACAGTTCAACACTTGGCCGTTTGGCCGCGGGTCATGCCGCAAGCCAACATGCCGGCTCTCATGGAATCTCCGGAGCTGCAATCGGCCATTCGCGGCATCGCGAACTGGGTGCTTGATGTGCGGCGCGATCTCGATGTCCGCCTCGTGGGCCTGACCACGTTGGGTGGAGGCAGTGCCGATGCGCCGGTGGCGGCCATGGCTCTGGCCCGCAACATAGCCATGACCGGCAAGCGCGTGGTCCTCGTCGATCTTGCCCGGCATGCTTCGCTCATCGGTGGCCTGAGCGGGGTGCCGGTTGGGCCCGGCATCGCCGATCTGGTCAGTGGCGCGGCAGATTTCACCAAGGTCATCGCCCGCGATACAAGATCGCCGGTGCACGTGTTGCGCTATGGACTTGATCATTCGCCGCGCGCCGCCGCTCTCATCCTGGAGCGAATTGAAAGCGTTCTCTCCGCGCTGGCAAAGACCTATGACGTGGTGCTCGTCAACCTCGGTGAAGCGTCCGAAGAGACGCCGATCTATCTGCACAAGTGCCAGGCGGCGCTGCTGCTGGCGCCTGCCGCGCGAGAGGCCGACGTATCTGCTGCAGTGCAGACTCTTCTCGAAACCGGATTGGCCGCGGCCCGGCACGTGCTGATCGGCCAGCCGGAAAGCCAGCCGATGCAGGCCGCGAATGCTTAACTCCGCGCCCCCCACAGGCTTCGCCGCACGCCCTGCGTAACCGAAAACAGGAGCGGGGACTGCTTGATGGCCCGTTTCGCCGCCATCCGCAGCGCAAACATTCCGGCCCATGCGATGCCGCGCAGATTGAGCCCGCGCACGGTACAGGACATTTCAATGACATCATCGGTCCAGCCGCGCTTGTAGGCCGAATCTCCGGCAGAGAAATCAAAGCCGGTTAGGCCGCGCTTGCAGCAGGCCTCGATCGTCCGGCGCAGCGCCAGATCTCCGGGCGAATATTTGCGCAAGGGCCCGGGGGCCAGCGACGAGATCAGCGCCCAGTAGGTATTGCCGTGCAGCCCGCCCAGCATGACGGCGAGCACCTGGCCACCGCAGGAGAACGCGTAGGGCGCCAGAATGGGATCATCGGCATCTTGAATCTCGGCCAGCCTGTGGATGAACTGCCGCTCCTGCGGCCCGAAGACACCATGGATGCCGAGTTCGGCAAGCCGTGCCCGCTGGTGATCGAACATCGTGTCGATCAGCGATATCAGCGATGCCTTGTCCTCGGGCAGCCCGAACCACACTGGTCCCGCTTGTGCCAATCCGTTTTCATGCTTGCGCGACGCGCGGCGACGCTCGGCCGACTTGCGGCGGGCATGAAGCGCCTCGAAATCAGGTTCCAGATCAAGATGGAAGGAGGGATTGGCGGACCTCAGGTTTCCCAGCTTGCGCATCGGGTTGGGGCGTCCCTGAAGGCTGTCCGGCATCTCCGTCAAGGCGATGGCATCAAACCCGCCGATCAGGGACAGCAACCGGTCCCAGTGGGTGGCGAACCAATCTTCCGCCACGGCCAGAAAAGCGGGGCGGTATAAACCGAGGCCGTAGTTATGATGCGGAGAGCCAAGCCACTCCAGCACCCGGACGCCCTGACGGCGGCGGATTTGCAGCGGGAGAACAAGCTGGATTTCGGCCGCGGCGTTCGTGACGAACACGATGCGGGGTGAGATCTGGATGCTGCTGCCCACGGTTTCGGACCATGCCTGACACCAGGTGGAATTCTGGTAGAGGGTTCCAACCGCTTCCCGCTCGAAGCGGCGCCAGTCTGCCAGGCTTGCGGCGATGGATGGCCGGATCTCGATCCGCAACTCGTCTGTCCGAAGTCCATGCACCGGTGCAACGGTTCCTTCACGCAAGTCCGGATAGGATTTCGCCGCAACCGCAATCCGACTGTCTGAACCGATGCCAAGCGCTGCGATATTCAAGAGCGTACTCAATATCCTGTATTGTTCCGGGGCAGCTTTTGTCCTGCGGCCGATATTTTGCGGGTCCGGTGCAATCTTCATGCTGCACCACGTCGTGCCATGCGGCGGGCGGGCCGGTGGTTTTGCACCCAACGCCGGACTTGAGGTCACTCCCGAATTCCTGGACCAGGTCATTGCCATGCTGCGGAAGCGGGGTTTCGATCTGGTTAACCTTGATGAGGCGGCAGCCAGAATTCGCACCGGCGGACGGCCATTTGCGGCCTTTACACTGGACGACGGCTATCGGGACAATCTGGTACATGCCCGCCCGGTGTTCGATCGCCACAACTGTCCGTATACGATCTATGTGGCGCCAGCCATTGCCGACGGCAAATGTGAGTTGTGGTGGCGGGGGCTTGAGTACGCCATTGCCAGCAATGCGCGGATAAGGGTGGAGATCGACGGCACCACAATCGATCTCGATTGCCAGGGCCTCGCCGAAAAATCGGCCGCCTGGCGCCGGCTGTATTGGCCGGTCCGCCGGCTGGAACAGCACGAACAGCGGCGCTGGATCAGGACCTTCGCGGCACAGCATGGCATCGACATCGACAGGATTTGCCGCGAGGCCGCCATGACCTGGGACGAACTCAGGCAAATCGCCTCGGACCCTCTGTGTGGCATTGGCGCGCATACCGTCCATCACTATAACATCAAGGCACTTGCCGACGATGAAGCGCTGGGCGAGATGATCCACTCGGCCGACCGTATCGAACAGGAACTCGGACGGCGCCCGGCACATTTCGCTTTTCCATATGGAGACGAAACCTCCGCCGGTCCGCGTGACTTCGCGCTTGCGGCGAGGGCCGGTTTCCGCACCGCGGTAACGACGCGCAAGGGCATGCTGTTTCCGGCCCATGCCGAGCATCTGACGGCCTTGCCGCGTCTTTCGCTGTCGGGCGACTATCAACATCTGCGCTACGTCAGGACGCTGATCACCGGCGTGCCCTTCGCGCTGTTCAACCGGTTTCGCGCCGTCAACGTGAACTAGGTGTTTCAGCCGGCGTCGGGCTTTGCCATCCAGCGCACGATCATCATCACCACCGGCAGCCACAGCACCCCGGCCAGGGCATAAAACACCAGTTCCACAACTGTGCCCCGGCCAACCGCGAATTCCCCGCCCACCGCCATGGCGACGAGCGCGTAGACGATGAGGAACGTCACGGTGGCAACGGTACCGATGGCCTTGCGGGTGCGGATCTTCATGGCGCACACCTAGATGGCGTAGAGGCCGGCTGCAAGCGTTCTGCACTGCGGCGCTTCATCACTTGAAGGGAAGTGAGCAGGGTCGTATCTCGCCGCCATGACACCCCTCACGCCCCGCCAGACCTCAAGCCTGCCCTATATCAGGGGCTGGCTGTATTTCGTCGCATTTCTGGTGTTTTGCATGGTCATTGTCGGAGGCGCCACGCGGTTGACCGACAGCGGCCTGTCGATCACCGAGTGGCAGCCCTTGCTTGGCGCCATTCCGCCCTTCACGCAAGCCGACTGGCTGGCGGCATTCGAGAAATACCGCCAGATCCCTGAGTATCAGGTCGTCAACAACGGGATGAGCCTTGATGAATTCAAGTTCATCTACTGGTGGGAGTGGTCGCACCGTTTCCTCGGCCGCTTCATCGGCCTGGCTGTCTTCTTGCCGTTGGCCTACTTCGCCGCCACCGGCAGCATGAACATGAAGACCTTCCTGCGCTGTTGCCTTCTTTTCGTGCTCGGCGGACTGCAAGGTGCGCTCGGTTGGTACATGGTGGCCTCAGGCCTCGTCGACCGGGTCGATGTGAGCCAATACCGCCTCTCGGCGCATCTCACTGTTGCGACCGTGATCTTTGGCGTCACGCTATGGATTGCCTATGGACTGGATCGCCAACGCCGCCGGCCGGAAGAGGGCCGCGACTGGATGGCGATGCTGATCGTCGGCCTCGTCGTGATACAGGTGGCCGCGGGTGGCTTCGTTGCCGGTCTTGATGCCGGCATGGGCTATAATACCTGGCCGCTGATGGATGGCCAGGTGGTCCCCAAGGGCCTGTTCACCGCCGAGCCATGGTGGCGCAATCTCTTCGAAAACGCCATGACGGTACAATTCAATCACCGCCTGCTGGCCTATGTCCTGGCTGTGCTCATCGCTGGTTATGCGTATGTCGTCCAGCAGCGGGCTGCATCGCTGATGTTTGCCGCCGTCATATTGCAGGTGGCACTCGGCATCTGGACTCTGCTGTGGCAGGTGCCGCTGTGGCTGGGCCTCGCGCATCAGGGCGGCGCGATGATTGTCCTCGCGGCGGCGCTGTGGAATCTGAGTTCCGCGCTCACCGTCAGATGGGCTTGAATCAAAATGGCCGGGCGGTGGCCCGGCCAAGTGTTGCGTGCTGCTGACTCTTACGAGATCGCCTGATCAATATCGGCGATGATGTCTTCCACATCCTCGAGGCCGATCGACAGGCGCACCACGTCCGGCGTCGCGCCCGCAAGCTTCAGCTGGTCGGCATTGAGCTGGCTGTGTGTGGTCGAGGCCGGATGAATGATCAACGACCGCGTGTCGCCGATGTTGGCCAGATGCGACAGCAGTTTGACGGATGACACCGCTTTGACGCCAGCTTCGTAGCCGCCCTTGAGGCCGAAGGTGAACACCGCTCCTGCGCCCTTCGGGCAATATTTCTTGTGCAGCGCATAGTGCTTGTCGTCGGGCAGGCCGGCGTAATTCACCCACGAGACATTGGGATGCTTCTTCAGCCATTGCGCCACTTTCAGCGCATTGTCGCAATGACGCTGCATGCGCAGGCCGAGTGTCTCCATGCCGGTGAGGATTAGGAAGGCATTCATCGGTGCAATGGAAGGGCCGAGATCGCGCAGGCCCAGCACCCGGCAGGCGATGGCAAAGGCAATCGACCCAAAGGTCTCATGCAGTTTGAGGCCATGATAGGACCCGTTCGGCTCTGACAGCAGCGGATAGCGGCCAGACTTCGACCAGTCGAAATTGCCCGCATCGACGATGACGCCGCCCATGGAATTGCCATGGCCACCCATGAACTTGGTGAGCGAGTGGAGAACGATGTTGGCGCCATGCTCGATCGGCCTGCACAGATAAGGTGTGGCCAGCGTATTGTCGACGATGAGCGGCACGCCGGCAGCCTTGGCAATCTTCGCCACGGCGGCGATGTCCGTGATGATTCCCCCGGGATTGGCAACCGATTCGATGAAGATCGCCTTGGTCTTCGGGCTGAGGGCCTTTTCAATCGAACCGACATCCTCGGCATCGGCCCAGACGACATGCCAACCGAACGACTTGAAGGAATGCGAAAACTGGTTGATCGAGCCGCCGTAGAGCTGGCGAACGGCAATGAACTCATCGCCGGGCTGCATCATGGTGTGGAACGTGAGAAGCTGCGCCGCATGGCCTGAGGCGACTGCCAGGGCCGCCGTGCCGCCTTCCAGTGCCGCGGCTTTAGCCTCAAGCACCGACTGCGTCGGATTCATGATGCGAGTATAGATGTTGCCGAAGGCCCTGAGCGCGAAGAGATCGGCGGCGTGCTTGACGTCCTGGAACACATAGGCCGTGGTTTGGTAGATCGGCGTGATGCGGGCTCCCGTCGCCGGGTCGGGGGCAGAGCCGGCGTGCAGCGCCAGCGTGTCAAATCCGGGTGTTCTGTCGGCCATTCTGTTCTCCCAATAAAAATGCGGAGCGGGACCATAGCCCGCTCCGCAGCAAACGACAATTGAGTGATTTTAGTGCGGCGACATCCGGCGGAGTATGGTGTCGTGGTCGATGAACTGGTGCTTGAGAGCCGCCAGCACATGCAGGATGACGAGAACCATTGCGGCATTGCTGCCGATCTCGTGAACCTCGCCACCAAACTCACCGAACGCGGGCGCAACCGGAAGCGGGAAAAGCCCGAAAACAGTGACCCCTGACATCGCAGGTGTTTCCCGGAGGAATTCTGGAAAGGCCAGCCAGCCGGTCAATGGCAGGCCGATCATCAGAACATAAAACAGCAGGTGGGTGACTTTCGAAACCGTCACTTCCCACGGCTTCATCGTGGCCGGGTAGGGCGGCGGCGGATTCATCACGCGCCACAGCAGCCGCAACACGGTGAGCACCAGAATGGTCACACCGATGCTCACATGTATCGAAGGCAGGAAGGTGCTGACCGCGGCTCCTGCGGCCTCTCCCGCTTCCTCGCCCTCGCCCATCAGGTCCTCGCCGAAAAAGATCATCACGATCATCAGCACGGCCGTGACCCAGTGCAGCAGCATCGCCACGCCATCGTATTTTTGCAGGTTCGTATCCGTCATTGGTCTTGCCTTTCGCTATCGGGAGAAGGACGTGTATTCCCGCCTGAGTCCGCCGTGACCTTCCCGCGATGCAGCGATGTCCGCCTTGCGGTGGATCAATAGGTCTTATTGCCGAGGCCGAGCCCCAGGCTCTGAACCTTGCCGCTCTCGTGCATGACCTGCTTTTTCGACGAGATCACGCCCGAGTTGCCGCCGACCCAGGCCCATTCGCCCGACAGCTTGCCATACTCCATCTTGGGGCAGCGGTTCATCACCACCTCAAGCCCTGCCGCCTCGGCGCGCGCTGCGGCCTCGTCGTTGCGAACGGTCAACTGCATCCAGATCACTTTGGGTTTCGGATCGAGTGTGAGCGCCTCGTCGGTGATCGGGCCAGCCGCTTCGGAATTGCGGAAGATGTCGACCATGTCGATCGCCACCGGAATATCCTTCAGTGACGCGTATACCGTCTTGCCCAACAGGTCCTTGCCTGCCAGTCCCGGGTTGACGGGGATCACATCGTAACCTTTGCCGAGCAGATACTTCATGACGAAATACGACGGACGCACGTCATTGTTGGAAGCCCCGACCAGCGCGATCGTCTTTACGCTGCGCAGGATGTTACGAATGTAGTCAGGCGAATAATTGTCGTGATTCATCTGTGAGGTCTCATGGAAGCTGGATATGGCCATCGGCAGAGATCGGGAAAAACGGATTGTAGGCCACTTCCCAGAGATGGCCATCCGGATCGGCAAAGTAACCGGAATATCCGCCCCAGAACACCTTCTGCGGAGCCTTGACCGCACGTGCACCACACGCCAGTGCGTGATTGTAAATGCTGTCGGTCTCGGCCTCGCTTGAAACATTCCATGCCAGTGACATGCCCCGGAAGGACGGTGGCGGCGTCGCCTCGATATGCGCATCTTCAGCCAGCGCCGCGTGACTGAACAGCGCCAGCACGATGCCGTTGGCATCGAAGAACACCACGCTGTCATTGCCGGCCGGCGATGCCTTCAAGCCCAAGCGATCATAGAAGCCTCTCGCTCTTGCGATGTCGGCAACACCCAGGGTTATGAGATTGATGCGCGGGGTCATTCATCGCTCCACTCTGGTGCGCGTTTGCCGATGAAGGCGGCGATACCTTCCTGGGCGTCGCGTTGTAGAAGGTTCTCGGTCATCACCCGCGCGGTATACGCATAGGCTTCTTCGATCGGCAGATCGATCTGGCAGTAAAAGGCCTGCTTGCCAGTCTTTACCGTCGCCATCGATTTTGCCGCGATCTTTGCTGCAAGTGCATCGACGTGCCCGGCCAGCTCATTGTGTGCGACGACGCGATTGACGAGTCCCATGCGGAAGGCCTCGGTGGCGTCGAAGACGTCGCCGGTCAACAGCATTTCCATTGCATGTTTCTGGCCGACGCTGCGCGACAGCGCCACCATTGGCGTCGAACAGAACAGCCCGATGTTGACGCCCGGCGTGCAGAACCGCGCCGTTTCGGCGGCAATTGCCAGATCGCAAGTGGCGACGAGCTGGCAGCCGGCCGCACTCGCAAGACCGCCCACTTCAGCGATCACCGGCCGCGGGTGCCGAACGATCGTCATCATCAAACGGGCACACGCCGCGAACAGTTGCGCAAAATAGGCGGCCCCCTTGTCGGCATCGGCGCGGCGGGCCGTGATCTGCTTGAGATTGTGGCCCGAGCAGAACGCCGGTCCGGTAGCAGCGAGCACGATGACCCGGACGCTTCCGTCGGAAGCCGCGCCGTCGAGCGCCAGCTGCAACGCCGACATCATATCTTCCGAAAGGCTGTTACGCGAAGTCGGATCGTTGAGCGTCAGCCGAAGGATGCCACTCTTTTGCTCGCGCAGCAGCAGGGCCGTCACTCCTGCTCGATGTCGAGCTGCTTGAGCTTCGGCCCGTACACCGCATCCGCCATCAGGTCCTCGATGACCTTCTTGTTGTTGTCGGAGGGGATCATGGCCTTGAGTGCCTTGATCATCCGGTCCTTGATGTCCTGCGCCAGTTCGGTGTCCTGTTCGACCTCCTGAATCTGCTGCAGCAGGTCCGGCGTCTGATCATCGATCACGCTGCCATAAATGACCCCAAGCGTCGTGATGGCCAGGTTCCAGTCGGTCACCGTCGCGAATCCCGCGGCCTTGATGTCTGCCTCGAAAGACTTGCCCTCCGCCGTCTGGTCGACGAAGTCCTGCAGGTTCTCGTATTGCTCGAGGTCGGTGTCGGCGTATTTTTCCTTGGTCAGGAGATAGCTGTCGAGCGCCCGCTTGGCGATGTCCGGCGTCAGTTCCATGGTCTCGATGACCGGGATCTCGCCAAGGCTGAGCTCGTCGGGACTGGTGCCTTCCTCCTCGCCCGCAGCTGGTGCGTTCGGGTCGGGCTGTGTCAGGTCTTCGCTGGGCTCGGCAGGCGGTTGGGCGCCGGGCTCGGTGCCCGTGGCCTCGGGAGGCGGTGTGGTGGGCGGTGTAGTTGTAGACGCGTCCGGGGACGCAGTGCCTGGTTGTTCGGGGGCAGGTTGCGGGATTTGCAGGGGCGTGTCGGCTTGTGCCAGCAATGGCCTCGATGGCGTTCCGGCGGCCGCGGGTAATGCTTGTGACGACAGCGTCACGGCGGTGGTTGCCAGCAGGATTTGGGTCAGTCTGAACATGCGCGGGATCCCCATCTATTTCACATTAGGACATGCGCATGGCCAGCGAAACAGGCATTTTGACAGGGCAGGGGAGAGGCGCGCAACAGAAAAGCAGGTACGATATTACCACACTCGAAATCCCTTGGTTTTTCACTGGTTTTTCTTGACATGTGGTGGTCGCCCGCCTAATCCCCGGGCACTGAAACGGGCGTGGGGGGTCTCTCCGCGCCATTTCCTTTGACCCGTAACACCAGAGACAATCAGATGACAACCTATTCGGCGAAAGCCAAGGACATCGTGAAGAACTGGGTGCTGATCGATGCGGAAGGCCTGGTTGTTGGCCGCGCCGCCGCCATCATCGCCAACCGTCTGCGCGGCAAGCACAAGCCGACCTTCACGCCACACATGGATTGCGGCGACCATATCGTCGTGATCAATGCCGAGAAGATCCACTTCACCGGCAAGAAGAAAGAGCAGAAGAGCTATTTCCACCACACGGGCTTCCCCGGTGGCATCAAGGAACGCAATGCCGGCAAGATTCTTGAAGGCAAGTTCCCGGATCGCGTGCTCGAACTCGCCGTCAAGCGTATGCTGCCCGGTGGTCCGCTGAAGCGTCGGCAAATGACCCACCTCCGCATCTACAAGGGTTCCGAGCACCCGCATGAGGCGCAGAACCCGGTGAAGCTCGACATCAAGGCGATGAATCCCAAGAATGCGGTGAGAGGCTAATCATGGCTGAACAGAAGACACTCGCTGATCTCGGCAAGGCCATGGGACTGGCGTCCGCCACCTCGAGCACGGCAACGGCCCCCGCCAAGCCCAAGCTCGACGCCAAGGGCCGCGCCTATGCCACCGGCCGCCGCAAGAACGCCACCTCGCGCGTCTGGGTGAAGCGTGGCAAGGGCAAGATCACTGTCAACGGCAAGCCGATCGAAACCTATTTCGCTCGCTCGGTTCTGCGCATGCTGGTTCAGCAGCCGCTGGTGACCGCCAACCGCGCCACCGAGATCGACATCGACTGCACCGTCTCCGGCGGCGGCCTCTCCGGCCAGGCCGGTGCCGTGCGTCATGGCCTGGCCCGCGCGCTCACCTACTTCGAGCCGGACCTGCGCTCGATCCTCAAGAAGGCCGGCTTCCTGACCCGCGACCCGCGCATGGTCGAACGCAAGAAGTACGGCCACCCGAAAGCCCGCCGCAGCTTCCAGTTCTCGAAGCGCTAAATCAGACGCTGAAATTCTTTCAGTTTATCAAAGGGTTCCAGAAATGGGACCCTTTTTGTTGTATTGACATACCCTTGACGGCTCATTGAACAAACTTACCTCCCTGTTTTGAATTCTCGCAATTTGTCAGCATGGCTCGATAAGGCTGGCGATGTCAGAATGAAAACAAGCACGTCCTCAAACACGGACAGACCGTTCTTTGCCGGCGATATGGCAGCCCGACTTTTCATGCTCGGCTAAAGCTTCCAGATCTTGCGGGAGATATCATCAAGTCCACGAAGCAAAAGCAACTGAAGATGCAGTTCGATAAGTAGAAGACAACCTTCGGGAAGGCCGCAATTCTACCGCATGGCTCATGAAGATGAAGTAGTTCCGACAGACAGAAAAATTTCGGCAATACGAGGTGTCAGGACACGCCTAGCCCCGCTTATGTCCAGAATGCCGGATACCAAGGCAACGGGTAATGAGTGAGGAACTCTCGATGAAGTATCTCTATGGAAACAATAATCGCAACATTCTCGATGGTTGGCGGAACGACAACTACACGATTTATGGCTACGGTGGTGCAGACGATATCTATGGCAATGATTATGCCGATTACCTCTATGGCGACCACGGTGACGACCTCGTTATGGGCTATGATGGTGCCGATCTGATCAAAGGAGGCGGCGGATGGGATTGGCTAGCCGGCGGTGCAGGTGGCGACCAAATCAGTGGTGGCACCGGCGATGACGCGCTCAAAGGCGGAGCCGGCAAGGATAATCTCAAAGGTGGCGATGGATGGGACAACCTCTATGGAGGAAGAGGAACTGATGTTCTCATAGGCGGCAACGGCGACGACTACCTTGTCGGCGGCAACGGCGCCGACACATTCGTATTTCACCATGGCGACGATGTCGACCTCATTGCTGATTTCACGCCCGGTGTAGACACGATCAAAGTCGATCTATCCTATGTCGATAGTTTTGCTGAACTGCGCCAGTACATTTATCGCGATGGCCCGGACACCATCATTGATCTGCGTGATGGGGACACGATGATCCTGCAATATGTGCATCCGAACCAACTGCAAGCAGCAGATTTCATTTTCACCTGACAAGGATTGATAGGGATCAAGGCAGTTCAGGTGCGATGGGTCTAACTGAAAGCCTTCTCAATATCGGGCATTCGCAGGGCAGCGGCTACTGATGTATGTTTGTCAGGTTCGTTTGAAGTCGACAGGAGTTTGACATGCTAAGATGGCGTCTTATTGCAGTGACCATGGTCTTCGCCGCGACGGCTCTCTTTTGGCCGCTCGGGTCCAGCTCAGCTTTGGCCTTCCCCAGAGCGGGAATTTCCGCGGCCAACATGATTGACAAGATATCGGGTACCAATTCTCTCAAGACCGATGTACGGGCCCGGCGTTACTATCCTCGCTACCGCCACGCTGGACGCGGTTACCGCCACTATGGCTACCGCCACGCTGGTCGCGGTTACCGCCACTATGGCTATCGCAATCGCGGTTACCGGAACCACGGCTGGTACTACGGCGGCTACTACGGGCGCTATTATGGTCCTTATCCTTACGCGGGCTACAATTACGTCTACAGCGATGCAGACGATTACTACAATGGTGGTGACAATGGCGGCAACGCACACGTTGAATGGTGCCTGAACCGCTACCGGAGTTACAATCCTCGGACCGACACCTTCACGGGCTATGACGGCCGTCAGCACTACTGCAACAGCCCCTATTGAGGGCCCGACCAACGACTTTTGAGGGTGCGCAGCCGAAGAGGGTGCGCGCCCTTTATCTTGAGCAATGCCCAGTGTGGAAAGCAGTGTGGGTGGGCGGGACGTGAAGCTCGAACGCAGCCAACAGATAACTACGATGCACTGATCAGACCGTTGACCTGAGCGGGTCTACGTTGCTGAAGAAATCACTTTGCTACCGCTTGTGCATTGACATCTTGCATTCAGCTAATCAGCACACTGATAGATATACGACCATAGAGCGTAGAGTTCCCGAAGCGCTAAGTCTGTCACCGGCATCGCCGCTGTTTCTTGGAGCTCCGTCGAGGAGCTTCCTTTGTTCTTCGACAGCTATCCCGACCGATGTCATTATTCCGGATGGGCAGCTTGCCATTCCTTGACACGCGCCATTGCAATCGCCCGCTCGTCGTTAGGCATTTGTTCTGCCAACTTGTCTCGGTAGTCAGCGGCACCTGAAAAGTCAGCGAGGGCTGCGAGCTCCAGCCAGAAATACGCCCGGACGTTGTCTGTCGTGACACCATTGCCTTCCGCATACATCGTGCCGAGCATGAACTGCGATGTCGCGTCTCCCTGTTCCGCAGCCAGACTGAACCACTTTACGGCCTCCGTCAGGTTTTCTGGAATACCCTCGGCATAACGTTGCATCAGGCCAATGTTCAGCTGGGCGTAAGCATCACCTTGCTCGGCTGCCTTGCGATACCAGTTGAGAGCCTCAGACGGGTCTTTCGCAACCCCGTTACCATCGAAATACAGATTGCCCAGGCTGTTTTGCGCGCCCGGATTATTCCGTTCGGCGGCCAGCCGATACCATTTTGCAGCTTGTGCAAAATCTTTTGTGACGCCTAGACCCTCTTCGTATAAAATTCCTAGCCTGAACTGGGCGTCTGAATGGCCATTCTCCGCAAGTGGCAAAAGAGTGAGGAGAGCCAATCCAAAATCTACGCCTGCACATGCCAGGAGTGACCCATAAACTTCCTTCAGTCCTTTGGTCGACAAGACTGCGATAACCTGACCGTTGCCATCCAGAGCGATCATTGAGTCAGACAATTCCATTGTCTTTCCATCGCCAGAAATGACGACCGAACGTCCCAGTGAATCTTCAGCAAAGGGTTGAATCTCCGCCTTTCCTGCGTCGTCATAGGTGAAGGCAATCGTATCGTCGAAATACCAGGCATTTCCCGCTCCGAAGACTTGCACGGCAGAAAAGTACAAACTCTCTTCCTTGAACGTGAAATGCCAGTCCGTTGAAGATAACTGGAGATAGAGATTGTTTTTGAACTGCTCTGGAACGCCTGATTTGCGAGAGTTCATCGCAAAGCTCAAGCTGACCGTGCCTTTCCTAGTCTCTGCGACGCACATCTTATCGAATTGCTAGACGTCACGGCCATCCTTGATGACGAAGCCGTTGACGCGATCAAGTGTCCAGTCCCCGACAGTGAGGAGTCGAGACCGCTTCTCCGCATGGGCAAGTCCACATGTCATCACAATTGCAACGGAAGTGGCGATCAACAACTTGCTCATGAACGGAATTCCCTCTTGTTGCGCCAATGGTGGCAGAGGACGTGCAGTTCGATGTTTTTTGCAAGTATAGAGCAGACATCGACGGGACTTTCACTGACCCAAGTCAATCGCCCGATACCGAGTGCTGTTCACCAAAGACCTGTCAAACACTCCGTGCACAGACGTCAGGGATATGCCCCTTCTCTGGACGAGTGTCCTCCGTCCGGCAACCGAAACAGCGGGGCAGTACTCAGGTCTCAAGCAATGCAGAGCGCCATGAGCCTGATGAAAAGCATCCCCTTTGGTATCCTGGGGCTCAATCGAGCAGCCCGTAGGGCGGCTGGTCCATCCATTTCGGATGGATGCATGGATAGCCGCGGCAGGTGCGTGACGGCGGCTGGCGGCGCTGCATTTTGACCGCCATGTCCTGTGCCTTGAGCAATTCGGCGGGCGTCATCTCGCCCATCTCCTGGTCGCGCGCCCGGTTGGCCCGCGGGAAGCCACCCGCCGCCGCCAGGTCGAACCAGATGTAGGCCTTCACCAGATCTTGCGGCCTGCCGCGGCCCGCCGCATAGAACATGCCCGCAATGTATTGCGCGTCGGCCAGTCCGTTGCGCGCCGCCTTCAGATACCAGACATGTGCCAGCCGCAGGTTTTTCGGCACACCGCGTCCGTCGTCATACATGACGCCGATGGTATATTGCGCATAGGGGTCGCCCGCCGCCGCAAGCGGATGCAGCAGGTCCAGCGCTTCCTGATAGTGCCGGGTGCGATACAGCGCTGTGGCCCGCGTGAAGTCGCCCGCATCGGCCGCATCCGCCGCAATCCAGAGCGCCAATGCCGCAGCCATCCATCGTGCCGATCTCATAGAGGCCTCTCCGACTCAATTGCCGGCGAGTCTCGCACACAAGACCCTGCGCCGGAAGCCCGGCGCCCTGTCGGGCAAGCGGCGGGAGAACGTTACTTCAGTGTCTCGAGATAGGCGATGATCGCCGAGATCTGCTCCGTCTCGAACGTGAACTCGGGCATCTTCTCATGCGCCGTGACGATACCTTCGGCCAGCGCCTCTTCCAGGGCGGAAGGATCGTACTTCTTGACGATATCGGGGAACGGCGGCGCCTTGGGCTCGGGCGAGGCGCTCCCGGCGTCGATGGCATGGCAGCGCGCACAATTCTCGCGCAGCAGGTCATGGCCCAGGAGGATCGGGCTGTCGCCCTTTTCGCCAACGACGCGGAGGCTCATGACGAAGGCGGCCAATTCCTGCGCCTGTGGCTCGGTCACCTCCCAGTCCGGCATCAGCGGATGGCGGACCGCAAGGCCGTCCATGAAGCCGTCGACGAGTTCCATCTCGTCAAAATTGCGCGCGATCTCGCGGAATGGCGGCGCATCGGTCAACGGGCTTTCCCCCTGCGCCTCGATGTTGTGGCACTTCGTGCAATTGATGCTGGCCAGCCGCTTGCCCTCGGCAATGGCCGCAGCGTTATCCTGCGCCATGGCCGGAGCGCAAAGGAGGAGAAGGGCAAAGGGGAAAGCGAATCGCATGGTGTTCATCTCGCACACCTCATGCCGCCCCGCGTTGATCGTGGTCAAGTGGGGGAGGGCCAGTTGTTCTGGCGCTACTCCGCCTTCACCCGTACATAACTTCCCGGCGCGTCTTCGATGATCTTGAGCTTGCCGCTGCCCGGTATCGGTGCGGGGATCAGGGCGCCGGATTTGTCCTTGATCCACTTGGCCCAGTCGGGCCACCAGGAGCCGGGATGCTCGGTGGCGCCTTTCAGCCATTCATCGAGCGTCGGCGCCCATTTGTCGTTGGTCCAGTACTGGTACTTGTTGGCGTCAGGCGGATTGACGACGCCGGCGATGTGACCGGAGCCCGACACGACGAGCTTTGTGGTGCCGCCGAAGAAACGGCCGAGCCGGAAGACCGACGCGAGCGGCGCGATGTGGTCCTCGCGCGCCGCCAGGTTATAGACAGGGATCTTCACCTTCTTCAGGTCGATGCGGACATTGTCGAGCACCATCTTGCCCTGCGCCAGCTTGTTGGCCATGTAGCATTCGCGCAGATAGAAGGAATGCACACCCGCCGGCATGCGGGTCGAATCGGCGTTCCAGTAGAGCAGGTCGAAGGGCATCGGGTCCTTGCCCAGCATGTAGTTGTTGACGACATAGGACCAGATCAGGTCGTTCGAGCGCAAGAGATTGAAGGCATCCGCCATGCGCGTGCCGGGAAGATAGCCCTTGTCGGCCATGCGGCCCTCGATCCACTTCACCTGTTCCTCGTCGACATAGACGAGGAGATCACCGGCCTTTTCGAAATCGACCTGTGTGGTGAAGAAGGTGGCGGAGTTCACACGTGTGTCGTTCTGCGCCGCCATCCACCCGAGCGAGGCGGCGGTGAGCGTTCCGCCGATGCAATAGCCGATGACGTTGACCTTTGGCGCGCCAGTCGCATCCTGCGCCGCCTGGATGGCGGTGAGAAAGCCCTCGCGCATATAGTCCGAGAAGCTTTTCCGCGCCTGCGCCTCGTTGGCGTTCACCCAGCTGACGATGAAGACCGTGAGGCCCTGGTCCACCGCCCATTTGACGAAAGACTTCTTGGCGTTGAGATCGAGAATGTAGAACTTGTTGATCCACGGCGGGAAGATGACGAGCGGATATTCGTGTGTTTCCGCCTTGGTGGGCGAATACTGGATCAGTTCGAAGGTCTCGTTGCGGAAGACGACCTTGCCCGGCGTCGTGGCAATGTTGCGGCCGATCTCGAAGGCCGTCATGTCGGTCTGCTTGATGCGGAGCCGCCCGTCCGGCGTCTGCATGTCTTCCTGCAGATGCTTCAGGCCCTCGATCAGGTTGGCGCCGTTGCTGGCGAGCGTGGCGCGCAGCACTTCCGGGTTGGTGACGGCGAAGTTGGAGGGCGACACCGCGTTGGCGATCTGCTCCACATAGAAGCGGGCCTTGCGCCGCGTGTGCTCGTCAACGCCCTCGGCGTTCTTGACGAGATCCTGCGCCCAGTTGGAGGAGATCAGGTAGAACTGCTTGAGGAAGTCGAAGACCGTGTGTTCCTGCCAGTCCTTGTCCTTGAAGCGCTTGTCGCTGCGGGCGGGTTGCGCCACCGGCTCTACCGGCTGGCCGAGAGCCTTGGCCCAGGCGTTCTGCCACAGCTGGCCATAGCTGTTCCACAGCTGCTGCTGCGCCTCCATGAGCTTCTGCGGTTCGTTCATGTAGGATTGCGCCACGGCCCCCAGCGTCTTGGAGATCTGCTCCATGGGGGTGAGCTGGGTTTCGGCTTCCGTCAGCATCGGGTTTGGCCGCTCCGCCACATGGCGGGCGATGGCGGCGGCCTGCTCGAAGACCTTCGCCATGTTCTGCGCGAACTGGACGGGATCGGCGAGCGTGTATTGCGTCGGGGCCGGCGGCTGCTTCTCTGTCATGACCTGCACTTGAAGGGCGAATGTGACAGCAGTGTAGTGCGTTCGTTTCAAAACGCCAATCGCTGATGAGGGAGATCTGGACGGGAGTTTAACGGGTTATTCAGGATATTTGACCGGCCGGTAAAGCTCTGGCAGACTTTTCCCGGGGCCGACGAGAAAAATGCCAACAGGGAGCACGAAGCGACATGAAGAAACGACTTGTGATTTCAGCCGCCGTTCTGACGGCAACAGCCGCCGGCTTTGCCGGTTATGTCTCAGGTGCCGTCGGCGTCAACAGCAAGGCATTGCGCGATGCGGTCACCGTGGCCGGCATGCGCAGCCATCAGGCGGCCCTGCAGGCCGTCGCCGACGCCAACAACGGCACGCGCGCCTCGGGCACGCCGGGCTTTGACGCCTCGCTGGCCTATGTAAAGAGCACGCTGGAGGCGGCGGGTTACACTGCAACCGTGCAGCCGTTCCAGTTCCCGTATTTCGAGGAGGTGACGCCGGCACAGTTCAGTCAGACCGCGCCAACGCCAACCGTCTATCAGACTGGCACGCATTTCGAGATCATGGAATATTCGGGCAGCGGCGATGTCACGGCCTCGCTTCAGAACGTCGATCTCGTTCTGCCGCCGGGGGCTGCCGCCAGCACCAGCAACTCGGGCTGTGAAGCGGCTGACTTCGCAGGGTTTGTGGCCGGCAAGATCGCGCTGCTGCAGCGCGGCACCTGCACCTTCCTAGAAAAGGCCGCGAACGCGCAAGCGGCCGGCGCCTCCGCCGTCATCATCTTCAACGAGGGCCAGCCTGGCCGCACCGAGGTCCTGAACGGTACGCTGGGCGAACCCACCGTCGGAATTCCGGTGATCGGCACCAGTTTCGAACTCGGCAACGAACTGGCGCAAACAAGCGGCGCGGTGGTTCACATCGTGACCAATACGACGTCTGAAATGCGTAACACCGCCAACCTCATCGCAGAGACATCGGGCGGACGCTCCGACCGCGTGGTGGCGGTGGGCGCCCATCTCGACAGCGTGCCCGGCGGCGCCGGCATCGAGGACAATGGCTCGGGCAGTTCCGCCATTCTGGAAATCGCCCTGCAGATGAAAGCCCTCGGCATCAACCCGCGCAACAAGGTGCGTTTTATGTGGTTTGGGGCCGAAGAGGCGGGCCTGCTGGGCTCGGAATACTACGTGAGCCAGCTGAGCAAGCGCCAGAAGCAGGACATCATGGCGAACCTCAACTTCGACATGATCGCTTCGCCCAACTTCGTCCGCTTCGTCTATGACGGCGATGGATCCGACACGCCGGACGCCGGACCGAATGGTTCGTCCGTCATCGAGGATGTCTTCGCCAAATACTTCAACAACAAGGGCCTGGCGTTCGAAGCCACCGCGTTCGATGGCCGCTCCGATTACGGTCCCTTCATCGCTGCCGGCATTCCGGCAGGCGGCCTTTTTACCGGCGCAGAAGAATTGAAGACCGCGGAGCAGGCAGCAATCTACGGCGGGACTGCGGGCGTACAGCTTGACCCCTGCTATCACGACACATGCGATACCTACGTGAACAACAACGAGCAGGTGTTCGGTGAGATGGGCGACGCGGCGGCTGACGCCGTGCTGCAGTTCGCCATGACAACATCGGCCGTCAAGGGCACCTCTAAGGCCAACGATGCCGCTGTGAAGTCCGTCGATGGCGAGTTGCTGGCCTATCGCGGCAGCCACCTGCAGCGCTAAGCAACAACATGTTGCGGGGAGGGCGGTCCGAAAGGTCCGCCCTTTTTCATGGTGCGATTGCTGGCCTCTCCGCAAACCGCCAATTGGTCCATCTGCCTGCGGGTGGCTTGGGGTAGCCTCGCCCGATGACATCGAATCGCATGGTCCATGGCTATCTCCTCGGCATCCTCGGTGTCGCGATCTTTGCGCTGACCTTGCCGTTCACCCGCATCGCCGTCGCGGAGATGAACCCGCTGTTCCTGTCGATCGGCCGGACGGTGGCCGCTGCTGCGGTAGCGGGGCCGCTGTTGCTGCTGACCCGCCAGCCCTGGCCATCCGCGAAGGACGTGCGGGCCCTCATGGTGGTCGCCGGCGGGGTGGTCTTCGGCTTTCCCATGCTCTCGGCCATCGCCATGACGACGGTGCCCGCCTCGCATGGCGGCGTGGTGCTGGGCGCGCTGCCGCTGGCCACTGCCATCATGAGCGTCGCCTTTGCCGGTGAGCGGCCCTCGCTCGCCTTCTGGGGCTGGGCGCTGGCAGGATCATGTGCCGTGATCGCCTTCGCGCTGTGGGACAATGGCTTCACGGTTCATGCGGGCGACGCGCTGCTGGTGCTCGCTGCCCTGAGCGCCGGCATGGGCTACGCAGCCGGCGGCCACCTGTCAAAGACGCTGGGCGGCTGGCAGGTGATCTGCTGGACGCTGCTGCTCGCACTTCCCGTCACCTTGCCGGTGACACTCTGGCTGGCCACCGGGCTGACGGGCATGGAATCGTCCACTGCCTGGGGCTGCTTTGCCTATCTGGCATTGATGAGCCAGCTGGCTGGGTTCTTTGCCTGGAACCGTGGGCTGGCGGTAGGTGGTGTGGCCAAGGTTGGGCAGGTACAGCTGCTGCAAACCTTCATGACACTTGCCGCCAGCTGGGCGATGCTTGGCGAGAAGCTGACGCCCGGCATGTTCCTCTGTGGCGCTTTCGTCGGGCTGTGCATCTGGTTCAGCCGAAAGACGCGGGTGGCCCGGGCATAGCTGCCGCTTCCTTGCCAATGTGCCTTCAACCCGTCATAAGACGCGGCAGTTGAGGTGGATTTGCCTTATCTCGAACGGGTGCGAAATGACGAAGACTGTGCGGCTTGGAATTGCGGGACTGGGGACGGTCGGCGGCGGCGTTCTCGATATTCTGGCGAAACACGCGGCGCTGGTCATGGCTCGAGCCGGAGCAAAGATCGAAGTAACGGCTGTAAGTGCCCGGAATAAAGCCAAGAACCGCGGTCATGATCTGTCGAGGCTGACCTGGTACGATGATCCGGTGAAACTCGCCGCCGACGCCAATATCGATGTCTTCATCGAATTGATGGGCGGCGACGGCGATCCGGCCAAGGCAGCGGTCGAACTGGCGATCAACGCCGGCAAACACGTCATCACCGCCAACAAGGCATTGCTGGCGCATCATGGTTCTGCGCTGGCGCGGCTGGCCGAACAGAAGGGCGTGGCACTGAATTTCGAGGCCTCGGTGGCCGGCGGCATCCCGATCATCAAGACCATCCGCGAAGGCCTCGCCGGCAACCGTGTCGGCAAGCTGTTCGGCATCATGAACGGCACCTGCAACTACATCCTCACCAAGATGGCCAACGAAGGCCGCAGCTTCGCCGATGTGCTGAAGGAAGCCCAGGCGCTGGGCTATGCCGAGGCCGATCCGACCTTCGACGTCGGTGGCTTCGATACGGCCCACAAGCTGGCGGTGCTGACCTCGCTGGCCTTTGGCTCAGAAGTCAATCTCGGGGCCATCGACATCGAGGGCATCGAGGCGATCACCCTCGAGGATATCCGCAATGCCTCGGACCTTGGCTACAAGATCAAGCTGCTGGGCGTGGCGGTGGCAAGCGAGGAGGGGATCGAGCAGCGCGTATCGCCGACGCTGGTTCCCAAGGGCTCGCCGGTCTCCGATACCGACGGTGTTTTCAATGCTGTCGTTGTGAAGGGCGATTTCGTCGGCGACCTGATGCTGGAGGGCCGTGGCGCCGGTGCGCATCCAACCGCCTCCGCCGTGCTCTCCGACATTGTGGACATCGCGCGCGGCAATTTCCGCCCGGCCTTTGGCGTACCGGCAGCCGACCTTCGCCCCTACAAGGCGGCACCGCCCAAAGCCCATGAGGGTGGCTATTACGTGGCGCTGGAACTGCGCGACAAACCGGGTGCCGTTGCCGCGGTTGCGCGCGTGTTGGCAGAAGAAAACATCTCCATTGAAAGCATCGTGCAGCGAGGCAAGTCCGAAAAGGATGCGGTGCGGGCAACGGCCCCCTTCATCCTTATCACCCACGACACCGTCGACACGGCGATGCGCGCCGCCCTGGCTCGCATCGAAACCGACGGTCACGTCGCTTCGCACCCCCGCATGATCAGGATCGAACGGCTCTGACGGGTTTGACCAGGACCTTTCTCAATGTCGAGCGCTCGGCTTCCGGCCGCCGCTGGAAAGCCCGTCTGGAGGATGCCCGCCTCGCCGAGGCGATTTCGCAGCGCCATGAGTTGCCGGAGATTCTCGGCCGCGTGCTGGCGGCGCGCGGAGTCGGACTTGATGAGGCCGACGCTTTTCTGAACCCGACGCTGCGCACCCTGATGCCGCAGCCTTCAGCCCTTCAGGACATGGAGAAGGGCGCGGCGCGCCTCGCCGCTGCCGTGATAGCACAGGAGAAGATTGGCGTTATCGCCGACTATGATGTCGACGGCGTGTCATCCGCCGCCATGCTGCAATCCTTCCTGCGTGCAGTTGGCAGCGATTGCGCGGTACATATTCCTGACCGCCTCACTGAAGGCTATGGACCGAGCGAGCGCGCCGTCAACCAGCTCAAAAGTCAGGGTACGGAGCTTCTGGTGACGCTCGATTGCGGCGTCATGGCCCATGACCCCTTGGCGCGCGCCGCCGAACTTGGCCTCGTCACCATTATCGTCGATCATCATCAGGCGGGCGAGTTCCTGCCGGAAGCCTATGCCGTGGTGAACCCCAATCGCCAGGATGATTCATCTGGCTTTGGCTATCTCTGTGCTGCCGGCGTCTGCATGATCTTCATTGCGGCAACCAACAGGATGCTGCGCCAGAAGGGCTGGTATGGCGAGACGCGGCCCGAGCCCAACATGCTGCAATGGTTGGAGCTTGCGGCGCTGGCGACCGTCTGCGATGTCGTGCCCTTGAAAGGCCTCAACCGCGCCTATGTCACGCAGGGCCTGAAGATCATGGCCAGGCGCGAGAATTTCGGCCTCTCCTGTCTCGCCGATGTGGCGCGCCTCAAGCGCAAGCCCGATACCTATGCGCTGGGTTATCTGCTGGGACCGCGCATCAATGCGGCGGGCCGCATCGGCAACGCCGCACTTGCGCTGAAGCTGTTGACGACGCGCGACAAGGGCGAAGCCGCCTCCATTGCGCAGGAGTTGGAGCGCCTGAACCGCGAGCGCCAGGAGATCGAGATCGCCGTCGTCGACCAGGCCATGAGCCAGGCCGATGCCATGCTGGGCAGCGAGCGCCGCGGCTCGGTGCTGGTGGTCTCGTCGAAAGGCTGGCATCCAGGCGTCGTAGGCCTTGCCGCCGCGCGCCTGAAGGAGCGCTTCAACTTGCCGAGCTTCGTGCTGGCAGAGGACCGTGAGGGCCTCAAAGCCGCGGGTTCAGGCCGTTCGATTCCGGGCGTCGATCTCGGTTCCGCCGTGCGTGAAGCTTTCGAGGCGGGTCTCATCGAGAAGGGCGGCGGACACGCCATGGCGGCAGGCCTCACCGTGTCCAAGTCCAGACTCGGCGACTTGCGCGGTTTCCTGGAGGAGCGGTTGGCGGACCAGGTGGCCGCAGCCGCCGACCGGGCCTTGTCGATTGACGCGGCCCTGAGTGCGGGTGGTGCAACGCTCGATCTCATCGAATTGCTGGAGCAGGCTGGCCCCTATGGCACGGGCCATCCCTCGCCGATGTTCGCCTTTCCCGCCCACCGCGTGATGTATGCGGATACGGCGGGCAGCGATCACATCCGTTGCACCATTGTCTCCGACGACGGCAAGCGTCTCAAGGCCATCGCCTTCCGCGCCATGGGCACGGAACTTGGCGAGTTGCTGCTGTCCGAGCGCCAGATGCCGCTGCACATCGCCGGACGGCTGACCATCGACGACTGGTCCGGCAGCCGCGTGCCGAGCCTCCACATCGAAGATGCGGCGAAGGTGGGGTGAGGCCCGCGTCTACAGAATGAAGTTATCAAAACCGGGTGCGAAGCCGTTTCCCAGGATGATGGTCAAATCGGCCGTACCGTCTCCGGTGGTGTCGGCCTCGATCAGCGTAACCCGGACTTTCACGGTCATCCGCAATTCGCCGGGCACATTGTTGAACGCTTCGCTGCCGATAAAAGTGAAGCCGTCGTCGGCATCGCCGGCCACGGCATCGATGGCAGACAAGTCGATGATGTCGCCGCTATCGAAGTCGGCAATCGTGTCCAGCGCAACGCCGTTCGATTGATCGACGGCGGTATAGACGAACGTGTCGATGCCGGCGCCACCTATCAGCGTGTCGCCGTCCAAACCGCCGGACAGCCTGTCATTGCCAGAATTGCCGCGAAGCGTATCGGCGGCGTTGCCGCCGGTCAGGGCGTCGGCGCCGACGCCACCTGCCAGGGTGTTCTCCAGCGCGGCGCCGGTGATGATGTCGCCGCCGCTGCCACCTCGAAAGATCAGGTGTTCGAAATCCGAGAACACCGAGTTGCCGTCCGCCAGCGTGGTCGGACCTTCCAATGTGAGATCCAGGACATATGCCTCGGTGGCATTGGACCGTTTCAGAACCAGCGTGTCCTCGTCGTCGCCGCCCGAGAATTCGCCGTCGCTGCCGCTGCCAACGACAATGTCGTTGCCGGTCATCCCGAACATGTGATTTTCGCCGCCGCGGCCGTCGAGGAAGTCGTCGCCCGCATTGGCCTCGACCCGGTCGGTGAGCGCTCCGCCAATGAGAACATCGTTGCCGGTGCCGCTGGTGATGACCAGCCGCTCGACACCGTCAATCCTTGTGCCGTCGCCGATGTCGGCACTCAGGCCACCCTTCGAGATATCGATGGTCAGCCCCGTCGACACCAGGACGCGGTTGATATTGAGGAGATCGATGCCGTTACCGCCATAGATGATGTCGTTGCCACCCAGTATGCCGACTGAAATCAGATCGTCGCCTTGCCCCGCGCGGATAACGTCGCTGCCTTCCTGCCCGTTGATCTCGTCATTGCGGCGTGAGCCGACGATGACGTCATCCCGTATGCTGCCCTCCAGCAGCACATGGTCGCCGATGCCGCTGTAGACAGAGTCAGTCCACTGCGAGAACGTCCATTGGCTGGCGTCGATCCTGCGTCCGCCGCCAACCTGTACCAGGACATAGTTGTTGGACGGACCGCTGTCGAAATGCGCGTCGGCGGCGATCTGAATACCGTCGAACTGGCCGGCGGAAAAGATCGCCTGAACGAAATCGTTGATGGTGCCGAAGACGATCTCGTCGATGCCGCTCAGCGTCTGCGACGTGAAGTCGGTGGAGCTTTCTACGTTCAGCGTGGTCATGCCGGCCATCCCGAAAAGTTCGAATGTCCAGGGTAGGCAGATACGGTTAAGGAGTTGTCATTGCTGCTGTGGCAGGCAGCGGTGGGTCTTGCGGAATGCCGGCCAGAAAGCTTGCCTCAAGACGCTTGCCAAGCCTCTCGAACGCCCCTATAGAGGCCTCGCTTTCGAGCAGGGGCGCCCTTCGTCTATCGGTTAGGACGACAGCCTTTCACGTTGTAAAGACGGGTTCGACTCCCGTAGGGCGCGCCAACTCTCTTTTTATCAATGATTTCAATGGGGTGCAGGTCGCTGCTATCCCAATTGCTATCCCAAAATGCTATCCCAAAATGCTAGCCCAAGAATGAGGACTGCCGCCCGCCCGGATCACGCTGGCACGGACGGCAGCTATGAGGCTTAGAACGAACCGTTCAAGCGCACATTCACGGTAGCGGACGGATTGACGGCAGCGGACACGGCCACGCCAATCAACGTGTTGTCGGTCGAGGTCTTGTTGACCAACTTCGCGGTGTTATCCCAATAGAGCTTGTCGCCCACGCTGATTGCGAGGGCCGAAGTCTTGGGCAGTTCGAAGACGCCGCGAGTCACAAGGTCCACGTCTTCGCCGGTCGCGGCATCGCCAGCGGCCACGCCGAAGATGCTGCCCACAAGGGCACCGTCACCGGAGTCCACGTCATAGGGCGCGGGCAGCGTGAGATTGTCGCCTGTCTGGATATAGTTCTTCATGGTCAGAGTCCCTTCGTTGTCAGGAAGCGGATCACGTTCGGATGCTTCCCCGTTGTTTCAAGAATGAGTTGATCGGCGGCGCGGATAGCGGCGGACATTTCGTTGTCCGACTTGTATTCGATTTCCTCGCCGTTCTGATCGCGCACACGGCGGATTCCCTTGAGGCGAGCCTCAATCAGGGAATCGCGCCATGTGCGGAGTTGGTTATCGTCCATGAAACCGCGAAGGGTCAGGGTGACGTCCTGCTTGGATTGGGCCTTCTCATTTTCGAAGAGTGTCGCGGCTAGTTCCCGGTCGAGGGGCGAGTCGAGGCCCAACAAATCGGCGGCGGTGCGCTTGCTCATGCTGCACCCGTGTGGTATCTTGATACCGTTGACTGTCCATCTTTTCCGCCGTTCCGTGTACCCACACGGGCGGCGGTCCTGCTTTCAGGCTGACTCATATCTGTACCCCTTCTCTCACTGTCTTCGCCCCATGCACGATTCCGGCCAGTGGCACGGCCTCCACACAGGCCATGCGGGCCTTGAGGGGGCTTGAGGCCGAATAGTTCTCCGCTGTCATGGCAAGTGGCATGTCGGCCTTGCTGTGGCCCACCACGTCCGCAACGGTATAGTGATTGAAGCCGGTGGCCCCTTCGGTCAGGGCCTTGGTACGGGCATCAATGAAGGAATGGCGGAACGAATGAAAAGTCACCCGGCTCCGGCTGCGGTCGCCTTCCCGGTCATGGACGTTGCAAGCGATTCTGTAGCGTTCGAACTTCTGAGTCAGGGAGAAGCTATAGGGCCTGTCAGTCGAGCCCTTCCGCTTCCGGCGGTCATCTGCGAACAAAAGATCATCGGGCTTCTTACCGGCAATCAAATCCGCAACCATGCTAGCAACAGCACTGTGAAGGGGAGTCAGCCGTTCGGCACTGGCGGTTTTCCCGTGATCCGCGGTCACGCGGAAGAACAGCGCACCATTCGGGCAATCGGTGTAGCTGATATCGAGGTCATGGCACTTGTGCTTGAGGGCATCGCCATTCACCACGTCACGGACGCGCAAAGCGCATAGCTCACTGAGACGGGCACCGCTCGCCAAGGCCAGTGCCATGAGCGGCAAGAGTTGCTGTCGTATGCGTTCCGTCTCGCCTTCATTGGGCGCGAACAGGGCTATCAACTCGGAGTCACGGAAGGCGCGTTGCCGGTCGGACTTGGCTTGGTTCGGCTTGGAGAAGGAGTCGACGGCCCGCCAATGGTTCTCGCCATTGTACTTCCGCCGGGCAATCGCCCAATCCCAATACTTGCGCAATCCGCCTAGCAGGCTGTTCGCCGTCTCAGGGTGGCGCTTGGCAAGTTCCTTGTCGCGGTACTCATAGGCTAGTTCACGGTCTACCGTTTCGAATAGCAGGGGAAGGTTGCGGGCTTTCAACCAGTCCGTCAGTTCGGCAAGCGACTGGCGGGCCTTTTCCTCAGAACGTCTCCGCAATCCTAACTGCCCAAGCCATTCCTCTTTGAACGCCAACAGCGGCACGGCATTGCCGCTTTCAACACGAGCGTAGCCCGGCACCCCCTTTTCCTTCTCACGTCGCCGCGCGTCTTCGCTCGGTTCATCGTCAGGCCCAAGTAACTTGGCAATCTGCCAAGCGCGGGTGAGGGCATCGGTTGACTTGCCTTCCGCCTTCGAAAGCATGGCCCGTAGCTTCGCCAGTGCGAAGGGTTGCAGCCGCTTCGCCTCCGTAACCGAGTCAGTGTCCAAAATTTCAGTCACGAACGCCTTTCCGATCTTGGCGCGAAGGGCGCGGGGCACGAACAAGCGGACCTTGAACTTATTGCCGTGCCGGATGGTATGAGGGGGTAATTCGGCCATCTGCTATCCCAATTGCTATCCCAAATTGCTATCCAGAAAAGTAGCAAAATCCAAGGAATATTGCAATTATCGGGATTCTGCTATCCCTAACGCGTCATCCCGTAGGGCGCGCCATTCTCATTTTTATCAATAATTTCAATGGGGTAGAGGGTCTTGGTATCCCAATTGTATCCCAAAATGCTAGCCCAAAGTCGGGAAGTAGATTAGCCTTCATTTTGGGATTTGATGCTCACGAATTCCATCGCTTGCCCAAATTCCTCGAAGCATGACGGGCAGACCCATTCGTACTCTGCCCCTTTGGGATAGTCGTCTGTAACTGCAAATCCTTCGTGTAGTATCGTTTCGTGTGGGGAGTCCGTCCCAATCTCCATGAATTTCACCCAGCATCCGGCACAATGGTCGTGATCCCAGTTTGGTGCATACATACGGTAGGGTTTTCTAATGAATCTTGCCCCCCTCAATAGTGGATTCGACTCCAAATTCTCCAATCGCCAATCTTTGCTCACTCCTTAGCTCCTTCAATCAGAAAGTGACGAATAGCTACTTTCGAGAATTCTCAACCTGTCAATGCCGGAGCGATTTGTTGCCGCCCGCCCGGATCACGCTGGCACGAGAGGCAGTTATTGGTTTTCGCACATCCATCGTCTGTTTTTGACCCGAAGTAGACCTCATGCCTCCTTGCCTACCGTTAGGGCAAAAGGTGTGCTGCTCAGTAAATTGCGTGATCAGAGAGGCTTGCCAAGACTCGCATATGGGAGTGAATCAACCTGAACAGGCCACAAATCCGGTCAGCACTGGATAAGTGATGCTCAAGGGGGGGGCGCGCACTATGATGGACGCAAACCAAACCGCCGAAGCACATTGCATATGTGGGAAAGTGAAGCTGCAGTTCTTGCGGCCGTTACCGGTTTTGCATGTTCACTGTTGTTGCGGCGACTGTCGTCAGGGCCGGGAATGGGTTGCCAGCGAGGGTGGACCGTCGATGAAGCAAGCCGTCACCCTAATTTATTATTTTGAGAACGATTTGGCCCCATTGGATTCAGAAGCACTGTCATCTCTGTTTTCTGTCAAACTTCGTGAAGCTGGGCGAACAACGCGCCTAATCACTAAATGCTGCCACAGCATTCTTGCGATTGACCACCCGTATTATGAAGAAAACGTTGCGTGTGTTCACTCGGATGCGTGCGAACTTGTTGCTCCGCACATAGATCCTCTGAGTCGCATCTTCACGGACGGCTGGGACGCAGCATATGATGGAGAAATGCCGTCAACAACTGCATCTCTTGAGGACTCGAAGGCCATGTGGGAGAAATTTGCAGGTATCGTCAAACGCCCGGTCCGAGAGGCCAAAGGCATAAAACTTCAAGACATCCTCGCGCAATTGCCTCCACCAACGATCCTTGGGTTGGCGGAGAAAACTCGCCTGCTGCCGCCTGCTGGATCAAGAGATTCGGGGGCAGGCATCATTGAATAGAGTCAGAAGATGACAATTGGCTCCTTGCAGCCACACGCACCCTCAATGCGAGCAAATTGATTTCTCGGCGATGTTTCTTCTTGGCCGATCGTGTCCCTTCGGAAGATAAAGCCGGTGTTCAGCGAATCGAGACATAGCGGACAAAAACTCCCTCTTGCCCCCGGAGAACGCCCTGACCGACATATGCAGCCTGTCGGGTAGGTTATCGTCTGCGCAGTAGGCGCATTCACCCTTGTTCGGGGCCAGCGGCAAGAGCACGATCCAGGTTAAGCAGTGGCGCAGTATCGAACGCTCAACACAACGATCTGCATTGATTGTGAAATAATGAAACTACGGGTAACTCCGAGTATCGGCTGTCGACAGCCGAACAACCATTTTCCAGTTCTCGGTTTCATCACCTTCGGTGCACCATTTCTCTTGGGCTCCCAGACATAAAAAGACAGACCCCCGCCTCAGCCAGGGGAACGCTTTGTCTTGGCTGGTGATTGCAGTTTGCCGTCCAACGGCTCTCACCGGCCAATTCGGCTCATGGCGTGTTGTCACAGACGAAAACGGCCAGCCTCCGGGAGGCTGGCCGTCTTGCATGATGATCGATGCGGCTGGCCCGCAGCCAGATCAGAACTTGGGGCGTTCCATTGCCTCGGGTGCGGCACCACCCGGACGCGCGCCGTTTGACATGGTGGACATCGTGGCCGCGAAGGGATTGGGACGGCCGACGGGCTTGGGCTTGGGCTTCGGCATGGGCAAGAGGCCTTCGCGCTGCATCTTCTTGCGCGCCAGCTTCTTGGCGCGGCGAATCGATTCGGCCTTTTCGCGGACGCGCTTTTCCGATGGCTTTTCATAGGCCGCATGGGCCTTGATCTCGCGGAAAAGGCCTTCGCGCTGCATCTTCTTCTTCAGAAAACGCAGGGCCTGGTCAACGTTGTTGTCTCGCACGAATATCCGCAAAGTGGGGCCTCCAGGGTTCAGGTATGGTTCAAGCCGTCAAGCGGCCGTAGGTTTGGCATGCAGGCGGCCCCGAAGGCCGCGAAACAAGATTCGGTTACCGGTCAGCGCTTGGCGTTGGCAGCGGGCTTGCGACGATCGCGCCACAGCTGGAAGCCATTGGTGTCAATGCCGGTCTCGATGGCCTGGCGCTTCAGGCCGTGCGGCGGCTTCTGGTCGGGTCTTAAGACGCCAATCGCTTCCCAGGGGGAGAAGCTCTCCGGAAGGCCGCTACCCTTGGGGTCGCGGGAGAAACAGAAGAGGCCCTTCGACTTCCCTGTCTTGTACATATAAAGATTCTTGCTGCTGGGCATTGCTTGTGTCCTTACTGGACGGAAAGCCGCTGCCCAGGCGCAGAAATGAAGTGCGCCGGTCATAAAACCGGCGCGCCGCAGGATCTTCGTTGGTCTGCCGCCAGTACATCCGTGGCTGGCAGGCGTTCAAAGATCAATCGTGATTACGAAGTCGCCTGAAGACGATCAGCCGACGACTTGCCGTTGCGGCGGTCGGTGACGATCTCGTAAGAGATCTTCTGGCCTTCGTTGAGGCTGCCGAGGCCAGCGCGCTCGACTGCGCTGATGTGGACGAACACGTCCGGGCCGCCCGAAGTCGGTTGAATGAAGCCAAAGCCCTTCTGGGCGTTGAACCACTTCACAATACCTGTCTGCATAATAGTTCCTTTCAAGATGCAAGTGCACACTCCGCCCGTACGATATGCACGTTCAGAGCTTATCGATGTTCTGGAAGTGAGGGGAAGGGCTAGTGCACTTGATCAGAAAAAAAGCGCGGAGCCAAGCCAACCGGCCGAAACTCGATTGGTCGCATATAATCCCGTTGCATGGCAATTACAAGTGAAAAGCCCGGCACGCTCCGGAGCGGGCCCAACGGCCGGATTTGGCCCCGTTATGAAGTTGGGCATTTTCATTAGCCAATTCCCCATGAAGCTTGACCAGCAGCCCGCATCCGTCAAAGTCTAATCAATTTTTTCACGACGCTAAGTTGGGAAGCTGTCCGGCAAGAAAGTCTCCTGCAAGTGGACAGCGCTCATCATTTGAAGGTGGCCATACGGCCGAGTACGCGTTGCGCCAGGCCCGCGAACAGCATCAGCGGCAGGATGAGCAGCAACGATGCCGCTGAAAAATTCGCCCATTCCTCATCAGGTGAGGCGACCTGGCCTTCGCGGATCGACATCTGTCCCGCGATCCACGGCGGCAGCGTCATGGCTTGATCGCTCGCCAGATAAACGGCCAGCAGATACTCGTTCATGCACAGCGTGAACACCAGAATGCCCGCCGCCGCGATGCTCCCGGCGATCATGGGCATGAGGATCGAGAACAGCACCGTGAACTGGGACGCGCCATCGAGCAGGGCAGACTCCTCCTGCTCGCACCGCCGGGTGCCGAAGACCGGATAGAGGAGCCACAATCCAACGGGAAGGTTGACGGCCGAATAGGTGACGATGAGAGCAAAGCGGGTGTCGAGGGTGTGTGTCAGGCGCGCCATGATGTAGAGCGGCAAAACAACGACCACAGGCGGCAGCAGACGTGTGGCAATCATGCCGGCGAGAATGAACCTGTTGGGCATGATCCCACGCATCCACGGCAACCGGTAGCGCAGGCGCGTCAGGCCATAAACCGCCATGCAGGAGGCGAGCAGCACAATCATTGCTGAGACGGAAGCCACGAGACAGGAGTTGATGAAGCGGAGGACCAGCTTGTCGCTTGATCCGACGAAGATATAGCGCCAGGCCGCAAGCGTCGGCGAAAAGTCGAAGAACGGAAGATACACCGGCCCGGTGGCAATATCCTTGGCGGACTTGAAGGCGGTGATGGCCAGCCAATACACCGGAAACAGGCAGACGAGACCCCACAGCGCGAGGACCGCATAGGCAACGGCGCGCTTGGCTTTCTGGCCCCACATATCCATTCCACCACTCAATTGCGCCAGCCGATTGGACCGCACAAGTTAAATTGATCGGGCGTGCCGCGAGGGTTGATTTCCCCCGTCCGGTGCACCTCACGCGAGCGCCTGTTTCGCTCCAATTGGAACCGCATCGTTGCGCAAGGCGGAGAATGGCAGGCGACCCCCGATGCCGGAGTCGACGTGGCCGATCTGAATGCCGAACGCGGTTGACTCGGCAATCGATCGCTCTGTAGCGTGAAGCCGGGGCCAGAAGTGCCTGGGCGCGCGGCGTGCAGGTGAGTGACGAAGCGGAGCATGTCGTGTGCAGCCGGGGTTGGTTGCGTGCCGTTCCGTGACAACGGCGCGGACCAGAAATTGCTTGCTCGAGGAACGATCATGACGACATTCACCGTAACCAATCTCAATGACTCTGGCGCCGGCTCGCTCCGCGATGCCATTGCCCAGGCCAACGGCGCCGCCGGCGCCGACACCATCGTGTTCGCCGCGGGCCTCGAGGGCCAGACCATCACGCTTACCTCCGGCGATCTCAACCTCACCAGCGACATTACCATCTACGGCGACATCGTCGGCGACGATGACAAGGCCGACATCACGATTTCAGGTGGCGGCAACAGCCGTGTGTTCGACGTTTCCGCCAGTTCGACTGTCAATCTGCAAAGCCTCACGCTGACCGGCGGAAGCGGCACGGGTGGCGATGATGGGTTTGGCGGCGCCATCCTTAATGCTGGCAGTCTGACGATTACCGACTCCACGATTCAGAATTCGACGGCTGCAACAGTCGGCGGCGCAATTTTTTCCACGGGAACGTTAAGCGTTATCAGTTCAACGATAAACGGCAACTCATCGAAAATCGGTGGGGGCATCGGTCTAAGCGGCGCGACGGCGACGCTCATCAATGTGACGGTCACGGCGAACAGCGGGTCACAGACGGGAGCAATTTCAGTGGTTGGTGGCACCTTCAACATCACCAACAGTACAATTGTGGGAAATTCCGCCCCATTGATCGGCGGTCTCCAGGCAGACTTCGACGCGCTTGTGATTGTCACCAATTCGATCATCGCCGGTAACGGTGGAGTGGATGTCTTCGAAGCAGGAGGCAACTCCACCGTCACTGCGACCAGTTCGATCTTCGGTTCCAACGTCGTCGACGTCATCGGTGGTACCAACGGCAATGTCGAGATCGTCATCGCTCTCGGGCTGGGCCAGTTGCTCGACAATGGTGGCACGGTGCTCACCATGTCGCCGCTCGACGGTTCGATCCTCATCGGCGCCGGAAATGCCGGAGTGTTGCCTCTCGACTCCTTCAATATCGACAATGACAACGACACAACCGAGATCTTGCCGCTGGATGGCCGTGGCGGCCCACGCATTATCGGCGGTGTGCTCGACGTTGGAGCCGTCGAACAGACCGTCAACGAGACGATCAGGGGCACGGCCGGCGCCAACATCATCATCGGCGGCCTAGGTATCGATTCCCTGAGCGGACTTGGCGGCGACGACCAGATCACCGGCGACCAGACGGATTCGCTGCTCGACGGCGGTGACGACGTCGACACACTTTTTGTCGCGGCGGATTTCGACGACGTCAGCGACGGCCAGATCGTAAATATCGAGAATGTCGTGCTGACCTCATCGGGAATTCTGAAGCTCGACAATCAGACGGAGGCGTTGAGTATCACCGGTTTTTCGGGCGATGACGATATCACCGGCGGCCAGGGGGCCGACACGATCAAGGCCGGTGCCGGCATCGATTACATCACCGGCGCGCAAAACGATGTGCTTATCGATGGTGAAAGCAATACCGACTTCCTGCGGGTAACATCTGACTTTACCAGCACGGGCGACGCCCAGATCGTCAACATCGAATCCATCGTGATGACCGCGCTCGGCGCTCAGCTTCTCGACCTGTCGACCCAGACTGAAGGCTTCAACATCACCACCACCGGCACAGCAAACTTGATCACTGCCGGCGCTGGCGCAGACCACATCTTTACGACACTCCAGGACACGCTGATCGATGGCGGCGGCGGCATCGACATACTCACGGCTGCAGGCAGTTTCGCCAATACCAGTGATGCGCAACTGGCCAATGTCGAGATCATCGAGGTTCTGACGTCGATCAACCTCAACCTCCAGAGCGAGGATTTGATAATCCAGGCCGGCGGCGTGGCGGGCGTGTGGATCATCGCCGGCAATGGTGATGACGTGATCGGAGGGACTGCGAACGGTGACGTGTTCGACGGCGGGCTTGGAATCGACAAGGTCCGCTATCGTGCCTCTGCCACGGGCGTTTCCGTCGACCTCGGCAGCGGGATCGGTCTGAGCGGCGATGCGGCTGGCGATACGTTCGTTAATATCGAGAACATCACTGGCTCAACTCAATCCGACGCGCTGTTTGGCGATGACGGTGCCAATGCTCTGCGCGGGCGGGAATCCGGCGACATTCTTGTCGGCCGCACAGGCAATGACGTTGTCCAGGGCGGTGACGGCGACGACGTGCTGAACGGCAACCGTGACCATGACGTGCTGAGCGGTGGATTGGGCGCCGATTCCTTCCTGCTCCAGAGCAGCGGACTGGACCGTGACCGCATTACCGACTTCGAGTCCGGAATCGATACGTTGACCATTCGCGCGGTGCGTTTCGGAGCGGGTCTTGCGGCAGGAAACCTTTCCGCAGACTCCTTCGTTGCCAACACCAGCGGCGATGCCGAGGGCCTCGAAGACCGCTTCATCTATAATACGCTCGACGGAACGCTGACGTTCGACAGCAATGGGTCGCTGGGCGGCGGACGTGAAGTGATCGCACGCTTTACCGGCAAACTGCCGGTGTTGCATGCATCGGACTTCGAAATCATCTAGCCGGGGTCACTGGTGTCGCCGTCAGGTCCGCAGCCTGTCAGCGACGAGCGGCGATACAAATATCACGGCGAGGCTGTAGAGCATCAAGCCGCGGTCGAGCGGGTTGATCTCGGCCCAGATGCGGGGGCCATCCAGTCCGCGCAGCAGGCTGATTCCGCACTCGAACAGGAAGGTGAGCACCGCCCACGCCGCGCCGAGGCGGAGGAGGGCGGCCGTGCCCGTCACACGCGTCCAGCCGATGAGCAGATACGTCACGGCGAAGACCAGCATCGCGGCCACCGGCCAGCCGAGTTGGCTGGACAGCTTGTCGCCGAAACGCGGCACCAGGAAAAGGCCACGCAGGATGCCGTGGATGGTTTCCAGCGCCATGATCAGAAGCAGGACGAGAAGTCCACGAAACATGGTGCATTCCTCCGCATTCGTGCAAGATATGACCGATAACGGATGAGGATTCCATGTTTGACGATCTGGACGGCAAGGTGGTCGTGGTGACCGGCGGCGTCACCGGCATTGGCGGTGCGGCATCGCTGGCTTTCGCGGGCGAGGGCGCAAAAGTCTTCGCTCAATATCTGGGCGGCGGACCGGAGCTGGCGGCCATCGAGAAGGCGGGAATCGCCACCCTGAAGCTCGACCTGACGGAAGCGGGCGCGCCGCAGAAACTCATGGATGCGGCTGTTGCGAAATTCGGCCGCGTCGATGTCCTTGTCAACAACGCGGGAAGCCTCGTGGCCCGTGTCCCGGCCACTGATCTCGACGACGATTTCATCGACAAGGTGTTCGATCTGAACTGCCGCCAGCTGGTGCATTGCTGCCGCATCGCCGCGAAGCTGATGAAGGAACAACGCTCCGGCAACATCATCAACGTGACCTCGATTGCAGCGCGCAACGGATCGAGCCCCGGCGGATCGATCTATGGCGGCGCCAAGGCCTTCGTCTCGGCATTCTCCAAGACCCTGGCGAAGGAACTGGTCGGCAGCAACATCCGCGTCAATTGCGTCTCGCCCGGCACCATCCACACCGCGTTCCATGACCGCTTCTCGGACGAGGCCAAGCGCGAGGCCGCGCGCAAGACCATTCCGATGGGCCGCCTCGGCGTGGCCGATGACTGCTCTGGCACCTTTCTTTATCTGGCGAGCGACAAGGCCAGCGGCTATGTCACCGGCCAGGTGATCGAGGTCAACGGCGGGCAGTTGATGCCGTGAGTTTCACGACCTGCATACGCGCGGCGGCACCCGATGTGATGGCGCCCGATGGCTCGGAAGTGCGGCTCCTCGCCGCCGCCTCGCGCGGCAGCATGGCGCAATTCACACTCCCGCCGGGCGCGGTGTCCAAAGCTGTCGCGCATCGGACCGTCGAGGAAGTCTGGCTGGTGATGCAAGGCCAGGGGCGCATGTGGCGCAAGTCCGGCGTGCAGGAGGAGACGGTGGAATTGCGCCCCGGTGTCTCGATTTCCATTCACGCCGGCACAAGTTTTCAGTTCCGCAACGATGGCGATGAGCTGCTGGACTGCGTGGGCGTCACGATGCCGCCCTGGCCCGGCATGGACGAGGCCGTTGAAGTGCCCGGCATCTGGTAGACGCCGGGCAGACCTTCACTGTGCGTTGAAGCAGGCTCTCGCATCCGTCTTGCGGATGGCGGCAGGGATGTTCGGCAGCGGTCCGATCTTGCCGTTGAGCGGATCGGTCTGCGGCGTGCCCGTCGCCGCCAGGACGCTCCGCATCTGTTTCGATGTCAGCGGCTTGAATCCGCAAGCCTTGATGACACCGTTCACTTGCAGGGCCGCGCCCGAAACGATCGGCGTTGCGCTGGATGTTCCGCTGAACGTGGATGTGTACTTCTGGCGTGCGTCGGAGCCTGGGAAAAAGCGATCGCCATAGCCTGTGGTCACGACGTTCTCGCCCCAGCCATGCACATCGACGCGCGAACCAAAACTTGAAAAGCTAAGTTTCGCGCCTGTCGTGGATCCGGCACCGACGATGATTGCACCGGAATCGCGCACCGTGCGGTCATACTTGGAATTGCAGCTCGCGCCATCGAGATTGATGTTGCCGTTGCCGGCGGCTTCCACCACGATGATACCCTTGGCGGTGGCGGTCTTGATGGCATCGAATACGTCCTGCAACTCCTCCACCGGTCCGTATGTCGATGAGCTGGTGCTGGCACCGCAGGCCCAATACTGCTGCTCGATCACCATCACGTCGCCGCGCCGCATCTTGCCCGAGGCAACACCGATGGCCCGCGCCGGACTGTAACCGGATTGTGAAGTGTTCGCTGGGAACAGCATGACCTTCGCGTCGGGCGCGATGCCGGTGACACCGTAGCCGTTGTTCCTGGCAGAGATTTCACCCATCACCGCCGTGCCGTGGTTGCTGTCATTGAAGGGATCGAGCGCCGTCTCGGCGCCAGTGAAGATCTGCGCTGAGGTGAATTCCAGGTCCTCGTGGTCAATTTGCCAGCTGTATTCGACATCACCGACATTCAGATTTTTGCCCCAGGCGCCCTGATAGCGGGATTTCTGCAGCACGCCGATGCCGCCCGGCGCCTTCTTCAGATAACCCTGCTCGGACTTGAGGTTCGGCGTGGCGGGTGCGATGTCGAATGGCGGCGGGGCCGGGATGGCCACGGGCTCGGCGAATTCGACGGGCGCCAGCCGGTTCAGCCGGTCGGCGAGTTCGGCCGCCTGTACGCGGTCCGGCAAGGTGATGACAAAATACAGATTGAGATCGGCAAGTTTCTCGCCGCTTTCGCTCTCTGCGGCCCGGCGCTCGGCATCGAGTTCGGCCTCGTCTCGCACGTGCATCCGCTTGATTGCCGAGACGGTGATGCCGAAGCTGCTCAGCACTTGCATCATTGCGGCAACATCGCCGGCTTCCAGTCCTTCAAAACGTCCCGCCCGGAACCGGATGGTCCGTCCTTCCTTGAGTTTCATCACTACCTTGCGGCTGGCCGGCATCTGCCGAAGCTTTTCCAGCGATTGTTTGGCGCCTGGAACACGCGGTGCGAGCTTTTCCTGTGCGGACGCGTCGAGGCTGCCGAAAACCAGCGCCGCGATGCAGGCACTGGCAAGAAGAACGCGTGAGGTGAGAGAAGTGGTGGACAACGTCATCTTGTGCCTCAGAGTTGGGTGTGGAGGGATGCGGAATTGGGAGGATTACCAGCTGCCGGTATTGGCCATGCTCGCCCACGGCTCGGCCACGGGCAGGGCATCGCCCTTTTGCAGCAGCTCGATCGAAATGCCGTCGGGCGTCTTGATGAACGCCATGCGGCCATCGCGCGGAGGCCGGTTGATGGTGATGCCGGCCTTTTGCAGCCTGGCGCAATAGTCGTAAATATTGTCGACCCCCAGCGCCAGATGGCCAAAGTTGCGGCCGCCGGTATAGACTTCCGGATCCCAGTTATAAGTGAGCTCGACCGGCGCATCCGGACTCTCAGGTGCAGCAACGAAGACCAGCGTGAAGCGGCCCTTCTCATTTTCGTAGCGGCGCTGCTCGACAAAGCCCAGCTTGTTGATGAAAAAGTCGACCGATTGTTCCAGATTGGAGACACGGATCATTGTATGCAGATATTTCATGGGATCACCTCGTGTTTGATCAAGACATAGAAGAACTGGCGAGTCTGGTCCAGAACTCACGCCGGGCGGTGGTCTTTACCGGTGCGGGCATCTCGACCGAATGCGGCATCCCGGATTTCCGCTCACCCGGCGGGTTCTGGACGCAATACAAACCCATTCCCTTCCGCGACTTCCTGAGTTCCGCAGAGACGCGCTTCGAAGCGTGGCGTCGCTTCCTGATGATCCGTGAATCGATCGGCAATGCCGAGCCGGGTCCAGGCCACCATGCAGTAGCCGAACTCGTCGCCCGCGGCCATGTTGCCCCCATCATCACCCAGAATATCGATGGCTTGCATCAGCGCGCCGGCGTGCCCCACCAGCAGATCATCGAGATTCATGGTAATGGCACGTATGCAACCTGCCTCTCGTGTGGGTTGCGGCATGAGATCGACTGGGTGAAGGAGACCATGGCCGCGACTGCCAGTGCGCCCGCCTGTGTGACCTGTGGCGGCATCGTCAAATCCGCCACCATTTCTTTTGGCCAGGCCATGCCCGAGCAACAAATGGCGGACGCGCGGGCCGCGACCTTCAACGCCGATCTGTTCATCGCCATCGGGTCATCGCTCCAGGTGTTCCCGGCTGCGGGCTTTCCCGTTACCGCAACCCGGAACCGTACGCCGCTGGTCATCATCAACCGGGAACCGACTGGTCTTGACGGACTGGCCCGGCTCGTCATCAATGCCGAAATCGGTCCGGTCATGACAAAACTGCTGGCGCGACTCGCTGGGCGTGAAGCGAATCACTGAGCGGCAGCCTTGGGTTTCATGCGCGCCGGCGGCTGCAAATGCATAGTGCCGAATGCCCCGCCATCATTTGTTGATTTTCGCACGTTGCAGCAAGTGACTGGGCCGGTCTCTTGTTAATGCCTGATTAACCAAATGTTTTCACGGGCTTGCCCCAACGTTTTGAGTAACGGGCCGGTCCGCTATCTTGTCTGAAGCCCGGTGAATGTTGGTTTTCCACACCATCGCTTGTGTTGCACTCTGTACAAACCCACAGGATTTGAGCAGATTGCGTGTGGGGACGGCGGGGCCACTCATATAAGCCGCCCAGGGACAGAGTTGGTATCATGGCGGCGAGCGGCGTCTACAGGGACGACACAGTATCGGCACTGAATGAAGCGCCTGATCACAATGTCCGAATCGTTCAGATCAGCGGTCTGGTCAAATGGTTCGACGTCAGCCGGGGCTACGGCTTCATCATCCCCGACAACGGCATGCAGGACATTCTGCTGCATCTGAGCTGCCTGAAGCGCGATGGCTTCGACGCGCCGCTGGAAGGCACGCGTGTTATCTGTGAAGCCGTCGAGCGCCAGAAGGGTTATCAGTGCCTGCGCGTTCTGACAGTCGATGCCTCGACCGCCATCAACCCCGTTGAACGCCGCTCGCGCACGCATACCTCGGTGCAGCCCAACAGTGCCTGGGTGCGCGCCAAGGTGAAGTGGTTCAATCGCGCCAGGGGCTTTGGCTTCGTGTCCGAAGGTGAGGGCTCGCCCGACATCTTCATTCACATGGAAACCCTGCGCAAGACGGCAATCGCCGATCTGCAGCCCGACAGCTGGGTCTATGTGCGCTTCGGCGATGGACCAAAAGGCAAGATGGCGGCAGAAGTCCGCACATCACTCGAAGGCGGCCCGGCCCACACGAACTGATCGCAGGGACTGGTTTGCGGCCATCGTTCTGCAACAATTGGCGGAGAAGACGGCTGCCATGCGCCACAAGATCTTAGCTCTGTTTCTGTTTGCCTTTCTGAACCTCCTGCCTGCAGCAGCGTGGGCCGAGGATGCGGCTCTGTCCAAGGTCGAGCCGCTGAGCATTGCGACCGAGACAGATGCGAGCCTGTTTACCGTCGAGATCGCCGATACCGACGAATTGCGCGAGCGCGGCCTGATGTTCCGCCAGCGCATCCCCGAGGATCGGGGCATGCTGTTCGATTTCGGCGAACCGCGCGGCGTCGCCATGTGGATGAAGAACACTTACATCTCCCTCGACATGCTGTTCATCCGCGCCGATGGCAGCATCGCCTACATCGCCGAAAACACCGTACCGAAGTCGCTGGATACCATCGGCGTCAACGAGCCCATCAAGGCCGTGCTGGAAATCGCCGGCGGTGCTGCCAAGCGCCGCGGCATCCGGGCCGGCGATATCGTCTATCACCGGATATTCAAGAACGCCGAGTAAAACGCCAGCTTGCCCGACGCAGGGCTTTTCGGTTATGAGCCCAAGCCAAGAGAAGGCCTGTCGGGGTGTAGCGCAGTCTGGTAGCGCACCTGCTTTGGGAGCAGGGGGTCGTCAGTTCGAATCTGACCTCCCCGACCAACGCCTTCTCGAAGTCTGACGACAAGTCCGGAGAACGCCCATGCCCGTCCGCATCTACAAGCCCGCCCGCAACGCCATGCAGTCCGGCAAGGGCAAGACCGGCTTCTGGATCCTCGAGCATGAAGCAACGGCACCGCGCACCGCCGATCCGCTGATGGGCTGGACATCGTCCGCCGATACCCGCCAGCAGCTGAAGCTGACCTTTGACACAAAGGAAGAGGCGATCGCCTACGCCGAGCGCGAAGGCCTTGCCTATACGGTCATGCCGGAGGTTCCTGCCGGCAAGGTGATCCGCAAATCATACTCCGACAATTTCAAGTTTGGCCGCACCGACAACTGGACTCATTGAGATCATGACGGAGCCAGGTTTTCGCCAGAAGCTCCGTGCCGAACTGGAAACGCCACTGGAGCATCGGCCCTTTGGCTCCGGCTGGTTGAGCGGCATGCTGGCCTTCCTGCTGGCTGTCGGCTGTCTCGTCCTGTCGCTGTGCCGCGCCTTTCCGGGCGTCTTCATCATGCCGCAGTTGCGGCCAGTCTTCGAGCACCAATGGTTTTCGGCTGGCTTGATGGCGGCGATGCTCGCCGCCTTTGCCCTGGCGCTTGTCAGTCTTGCCCTGCGGCCCAGCCGCATCCTCGGCCTCACCGCCATCGGCCTGACACTGATCGCCGGACTGATCGGCCAGTTCATCGGCGTCAACACCAATCCCGATGGCATCTTCTTTGGCCTCGACTTCTTCGTTCTCAACGTCATCCTCACCGGCCTGCTTTTCGTGCCGCTGGAGCGCCTGTCGCCGCTGAAGCGCGAGCAGCGCCTGTTCCGCCCGGAGTGGCGCGAGGACCTGTTCTATTATTTCGTCTCGTCCATGATGGTGCAGGTGCTGACCTTCCTTGCCATGGCGCCGTCGAATCTGGTCGTCGCCGAGACCGGCTGGCAGCAGTTCCGGGCGTTTGTCTTCGCGCTTCCGCTGGCCGTGCAGGTCGTCGCCATCATGTTCTTCACCGACCTGATCCAGTATTGGCTGCACCGGGCGTTTCACCGCGTGCCCGCGCTGTGGCGCTTCCATGCCGTGCATCATTCGGCCAAGTCGATGGACTGGATCGCCGGTGCCCGCATGCATTTCCTCGAGATCATCGTGCTGCGCGGTGTTACGGCGCTGCCGATGTTCACGCTCGGCTTCGACCCGGCGGCCATCCAGATCTACTTGCTCATCGTCTATTTCTATTCGGCCTTCATCCACGCCAACATCGGCTGGAACCTGCGAGCCGTCGAGCCGCTGGTGGCGACGCCGCGCTTCCACCATTGGCACCATGGCGAAGAGCGCGAGGCCATCGATGTCAACTTCGCCATTCATTTCCCGCTGTTCGACCGCCTCTTCGGCACCCACCACATGCCCGAGGGCCGCTGGCCGAAAGCCTATGGCATCGGCGGCCACCCGGTTCCGAACGGATACTGGAAACAGTTCCTCTACCCTTTCCAGCGCTGATCGGCTAAACCCCGGTCGCAACGACCCCGTAGCTCAGCTGGACTAGAGCAAGTGCCTTCTAAGCACTAGGTCGCACGTTCGAATCGTGCCGGGGTCGCCATTCTCATCGTCCGGTGGTCATCCACGTCTCGGTGCTTGCTTTGCGCGGGCAATGCGCGCCATGTTCTCGTCGGAACAGGAGACAGCGTTGAAAATCGATTTGTCCAGATTCACATTGCCCGGTGCCGCCCTCGCACTTGCTCTCAGCGCCGGAGAAGGCCTGGCCACCGATCCCTTTTTCCCTGGTTTCGGCAACGACGGCATCAACGTGCTACACTACGACATCAGCCTCGATGTCGACCCGGCAGCGGGAACGATTGCCGGCAATGCTGTGATCACCCTCCGGGCGCCGCGCACGCTTGATCGCTTCGCGCTGGATCTTCATGCACTGTCCGTGTCGGAGGTGCTCGTCAACGGAACCGCTGCAGATTTCAGCCGCAAAGGTGACAAGCTGGAGATCACGCCGGCGGAATCCTTGCTGTCCGGCGAGAAGGTGAGCGTCACGGTGGCCTATGGCGGCGTCCCCGATCCGCTGGCCGATCCGACGGCGCCGGGTGACAATCTGTTTCTCGGCTGGTTCAATCATCGCAAATCGGCCTACGTGGTCAGCGAGCCGGTCGGCGCATCGACATTCTTTCCGGCCA
>CAUJIO010000017.1 GCA_963205315.1 Pseudomonadota bacterium
GAATGATGACGGCGCAAGGTTTTGCCCTTGCGCCGTCCATAAAAGTGGTGCTTCCGGTAGGTCTCGGTCACGTCACCGCGGACTTCACTTGACCGCGGCTTTGAGCGCCTTGACCAGATCGGTGCGTTCCCACGAGAAGCCGCCGTCCTTTTCCGCCGCGCGGCCAAAGTGGCCATAGGCAGAGGTCCGCGCGTAGATCGGGCGATTGAGGTTGAGATGCGTACGGATACCGCGCGGCGTGAGATCCATGACCTTTGACAATGCCTTCTCAAGCTTCGCTTCCGGCACTTTGCCGGTTCCATAGGTGTCGACATAGATCGACAGCGGCTGGGCGACGCCGATGGCGTAGGACAGTTGGATGCAGCAACGCTTGGCGAGGCCTGCCGCCACCACGTTCTTGGCGAGATAACGCGCCGCATAGGCCGCCGAGCGGTCAACCTTGGTCGGATCCTTGCCCGAGAATGCGCCGCCGCCGTGCGGAGCTGCGCCGCCGTAGGTATCGACGATGATCTTGCGGCCCGTCAGGCCGGCGTCGCCGTCTGGTCCGCCAATGAAGAACTTGCCGGTGGGATTGACGTGCCACACCGTGTCCGCGGTGATCCAGCCCTTGGGCAGGGCTTTGCGCACATAGGGCTTTACCAGCTTGAGCACATCATTTGATGAGAGGCTCTCGTCGACATGCTGGTGCGACACCACGATTTGGGTCGCCGCCACCGGCTTTCCGTTCTTGTACGCGACGCTGACCTGACTCTTTGCATCAGGCCCGAGCGCCTTTTCCTTGCCGCTGTGGCGGGCATCGGCGAGCAGCTTCAGGATGCGGTGGGAATAATAGATGGGCGCAGGCAGGAGTTCCGGCGTCTCGTCGCAGGCATAGCCGAACATGATGCCCTGGTCGCCCGCGCCTTCTTCCTTCTGTTCACCCGAGTCGACGCCCTGCGCGATGTCTGCCGACTGGCTATGCAGCAGAATCTCGATCTTGGCGGTTTCCCAGTGGAAGCCCGCCTGCTCGTAACCGATATCCTTGATCGCCTTGCGTGCCGCGGCTTCGATCTTCGCCGGCGTCACTGACGCAGGCCCCCGGGTCTCGCCGGCGATCACGACACGATTGGTGGTAGCCAGTGTCTCGCACGCCACGCGCACTTCCCAGGGATCAAAACCCTGTTCCAGCGCCTCCCGGTAGAACAGATCGACCACTTCATCCGATATGCGGTCGCACACCTTGTCCGGATGTCCTTCCGAGACGGATTCACTGGTAAAGACGAAATTCTTTCGCGACATAATTTCATGTGCCCCAACACTGACCCGCGGGCTTTTTGACAGCGATAACAATAGCGGTCAAGCATCCCGGCGGGCAATGCGGGCCAGGACTACTCTTTCGCGTCGGCGATGACCTTGGCAATGGTCGAGATCAGCCTGCGCTTGTTGACGCTGTCGGCGTCCCGGAAAGCTTTCGCCAGCGAGATTCCTTCAACATTCATCAAGGCTGAAAGCACAGCATCTTCACCACGGGGTTCACCCATGCCGCCATGCCCCTCGACACCCGGCAACTCCTCAAAGAAGAATTGCACGGGCACGCCAAGAATCTTGGCGGCGTAGTAGAGACGGCTGGCGCTGATGCGATTGGCGCCCTTCTCATATTTTTGAACTTGCTGGAACGTAATACCCAGCAGTTCGCCCAGTTTTTCCTGGCTCATGCCAATCAGTTGCCGCCGCATTCTCATACGGCTGCCGACGTGCACGTCGACGAAGTTCGGATCGCGTCTTGTCATTCTTACTTACCTCAGACCTGATGCCCCCCGGTCTGATGCTCGACGTCACGGCAGCCAGTCTCCCGACTGAAACCGCAACATTCGAACAATCGAGGATTAATATACAACCCGTTCACGCGCAATTGATTTTGGACGCTGTCGCATGTTGCAGAGCAGCACGGCTGATCGCCGTGACCAAATTCAGACTGTTTTGGCCCGCATTCGAATGAGACATGCGCCTGTTGCGAGGCTTACGATCAATATCGCCGTAACGAGATCTCCAAATCGCGCATAGAAGGTTGCAGAAATCGCAGCCGGAAGTGTCGAATCAATGACCCCTGATTCGAGGAGCGGCAGACGCATCACATATGTTCCGTAGGGACTGATGACGGCGGAAACTCCGGTGTTTGCCGCGCGAACGATCGGCAGGCCCTGCTCGATGGCCCGCAGGCGCGTTTGTGCAAGATGCTGATAGGGCCCGGTCGAGCGTCCGAACCAGCCATCGTTTGTGACATTGATGATCATGCCGGGCCGCGCCACGGGATCGACGAGCCGGTCCGGAAAGATCGCCTCGTAACACACCAGCATCGCCACACCCGGCAATCCGGGCACGGACAATGTGACAGGCCCCGGCCCCGCCGCAAAACTGCCGGGGACCGTGACGACCTTGCGGAAGCCCAGCGGTTCGAGCAGCCATTCGAATGGCAGGAATTCACCGCCGGGCACCAGCCGCCACTTGTCGTAGCGCGTCACCACATCGGCATTGCCATCGAAGGTGATGATGCTGTTGTGAATGTTGGGCACACCATCGTTGGCGCCCTCGGCATCGCGGCGGATGGAGCCGGTGATCAGCACGGTGCGCCCACCCAGCAACGGCTTCAGTTCTGCCTTCGCGACCGGGCTCTCATCAATGAAAAAGGACACGGCGGATTCAGGCCAGATCACATGCGTCACGCCGGCAATGCCATTGGGCTGAGACGCCGTCGGCTCCGTGGACATCCGCTTCAGCGTATCGAAGATGGTCCGCGCGTGGTCGTCGCGCCATTTCTGTTCCTGCCCGATGTTGGGCTGCACGATGCGCAGGCTGACTCCTGGCATCGTCTCGCCCGCATCGCCGCTCAGACGCAGCAAGCCGAATGCCCACCCCAACGGCAGCAGGCAGAGCAACACTGCGGCAGCCCTTCTGGCCGGTCGCGATTGCTCCTTCAGCAGCACCAGCGGCAGTCCCGCCCAGAGCATGACCAGCACCGTCAGCCCGGTCATTCCGGCATATGCCGCAAGCTGCGCCACCGCACCCATGCCGTCGACGGCAAGTCCGGGCGCCGCCCATGGAAAGCCGGTCATCAGATGGCCGCGCAGCCACTCCACCGCACCAAGAGCCGCCGCACACATCAGCACCAGCGCCAGCCCCCGGCCGCCGGCCCGGCGCGCCACCACGGCGGCAAGCCCCCAGTAGATGGCCATTCCGCCCGCCAACGCCCCCAGCATGAAGGGCATCATCCAAAGATAGGTGGCAGCATCGACAAGGAAGGCAAAACCGATCCAGTGAAACGCCACCGAAAAATAGCCGAGGCCGAAAAGCCATCCGGTGCCGAAGCCGCTGCGCCACGACCTCAGTTCGACATCGCCGAGCAGCGCCAGAAACACCGGCACGGCAATGAACAGGGCCGGCCACAGATCGAGCGGCGGCATGGACAGGGCTGCCACGCAGCCGGCGGCAATGGCCGTTGTCGCCCGCCACCAGCCACGCAACGCGGCAATGCTCTCGAACAATCGAATCATGCGCCGGCACTATAGGTGGATAAGGCGAAGTCTGATAGAAACCGCCGCTGGGCGGAGGGCGTTTCGAGATGAACGACGTTGCACGTGGATTGAAGGCCGATTCGGAGATGATTCTCATTGAACATCTGCCCTTCGAATCCGACGGCGGCATCGCCAGCCGCGCCCGGCTGGGCTTGCTTGTCCTCGCCACCGACTTCACCATCGAGCACGAATGGCGCGCCATCATCGGCGGCCTCCCGGGCGTTGCGCTCTACGAGAGCCGCATTCTCAACGACGCGCAGATCACACCCGAAACCTTGCGCGCCATGGAACCGCGCATCGCCGCCGCCACCGATGTGATCCTGCCCGGCAGTCCGCTTGATGTCGTGGCTTATGGCTGCACCTCGGCCTCGATGGCGATCGGTGAGGAAAAGGTCTTCGACCGCATCCGCTCCGTCAGGCCCGAAGCGCGATGCACCACCCCCATCACCGCCGCCTTTGCCGCATTCCGGGCTCTTGGCGCCAGGCGCATCGGCGTGCTGACGCCCTATCGCGCCGACGTCAATCGCATAGTCGCCGACTACATCGGTGCCCGTGGCTTCGAGGTTCCGGTCTTCGGCTCCTTCAATGAGCAGGACGACGGCAAGGTTTCGCGCATTACGCCTGCCTCGGTGAAGCAGAGCGTCAAGACCATCCTGTCGCACGCGCCTGTCGATGCTGTCTTCGTCTCCTGCACCTCGGTGCGCCTCGCTGAAGCCGCCCGCGGCATCGAAGCCGAAACCGGCGTGCCCATCACCTCGTCGAACCATGCCATGGCGTGGCATGCGTTGCGCCTCGCCGGCATCACGGACGTCATGCCGCAATGGGGCAGGCTGTTCGAAACGCAGATGGCATGATGCACGAGGTTCACCGCGAGGCCATTCCGGCGCGAGCCCACTGGAGTCGCATTCTGCACAAGGGGCAAACGCTCCGCATCATCGACACCCATGGCCAGCAGGCCGTCGATTTTCTCTGCTACAATGCCCACGATTTCGACGAGCGGTATCACGAGCCCAACACCATCAAGAAGGCTGGCCGCATCCTGCTCACCACGGGTGATGTGCTCTACTCCGACCGCGCCAATCCGCTCTTCACCATCGTGGCGGATACGTTCGGCGGCCACGACACCATCGGCGGCTGCTGTTCGGAGCCATCGAACCGCATGCTCTATGGTGTTGCCAATGCAGGATGCCGAGAGAACTTTCTCGCCGCGCTGAAGCCATATGGCCTCGGCTGGCGCGACATCGTGCCGAACGTCAACTGGTTCATGACCGTGCCGGTGGGTGCGGCCGGAAACGCCGCCATCGCACTCGGCTCATCGCAGCCAGGCGACCACGTCGACATCCGCGCAGAAACGGATGTGCTGGCAGTAATCTCCAACTGCCCGCAGGTCCTTAACCCCTGCAACAACTTCAATCCGACCGGGATCGAAGTGGTGGTTTTCGCCTGAAAGGCCCTCGTCCTACATCCGCCGGCGTTTCGCCACGTCCTCGGCCATCGAGCACAGAATCTCGAACATCATCGTCACACCCGCATGCGCGGTAATGCCCGACGGGTCGAATGGCGGCGACACTTCCACCACATCTGCGCCGACGATGTTCAAACCCCTCAGTTCACGGAGCATCTGCTGCGCCTGGAATGTGGTGAAGCCGCCCACCTCCGGCGTGCCGGTCCCCGGCGCATAGACCGGATCCAGCATGTCGATGTCGAAGCTGACGTAAGTGGGCTGATCTCCGACGATGGCGCGCGCTTCGGTCATGATCGCCCTGGGTCCCTTCTCCATCGCCTCTTCGATGCGCACGAGCCGTACGCCCATCTTCTCGCCCCATTCGAAATCGTCGAGATCATACATCGAGCCGCGCAGGCCGATCTGGATCGTCCGCTTCGGGTCGAGCACGCCCTCTTCGATGGCGCGGCGGAACGGCGTGCCATGGGTATACTTGAAGCCGCCGAAATAGCCGTCGTAGAGATCGGTGTGGGCGTCGAAATGAATCATGCCGACCGGCTTCTTTTCCCCCACCGCCCGCAGGATCGGCAACGAGCACAGGTGATCGCCACCCGCCGACAGCGGCCGGATGCCCTTGCCCACGAGCGTCTTGAAATAGCCCTCGACCCGTTTCAGCGCGTCCTCGACGCTCGCCGGATTGACCGGGCAATCACCCAGATCCGCGACATTGGCGAGATCATAGGGCCTGATCATCATTGTCTGGTGCATGGGGCGCACCATGGCGGACATGTCGCGCATCTGGCGCGGCGCATGGCGGGGTCCAGGCCGGTTGGTGGTGCCGCCGTCCCACGGCACACCGACGATGCCGATGTCGAGTCCAGCCGCGTCTTCCAGCGGCACATGCGGCAGGCGCATGAAGGTGGCGATGCCGCCAAAGCGCGGCGTGACCAGTCCGGAGATCGGTTGGTTGAAGTTTTTCGGGTGTGGCATGGAAATGTCCTGGTGGGACTTAGAGCTTGGGGGCCGTCATGATTTCCATCTGCCAGTCGTCGACCGTGGAAATAATGCCAGCTGAGGAAACAGTGATTTGCACCTTGACCGTATATTTACCTGGTCCCTTCAACGTCGTCGACCGGGAGAAAGATGTGGCTTTCCAGTTCGCCACGCCGGCCACCTCGACGGCAGAGGCTGCAAAGTCATATTCTGCGTCGGGGTTCCACGACGTGACAACCCCGTCTTTCACACTGACGATTTGCATAGGGCAGTAGCCGCCAACCTGTTCTGCAGCAAATGACCCGCACAGGGTTTCAGACGAGAACCGGCCTATTGCAATCCATGTCTGTCCGGCTGGAACATTGATGGTCGCCACCGCTCCCGGGATATCCTTGAAAACGGTACTGGTCGCCTCGAACGATTCCACGCTCCTGACGACAGTGATGCCATTGATCGCCCCGCCTTTGAGGGTGGAGGCAGCCATGCCGCTGGATGTGGCCTGCCCCACCACAGCCAGAGTTGCGGCGACCCCGACCACGCACCGGTAAGATAAGTCCCTGCTGGCCATCCAACTGTTCTCCTGCTGTAAACTGTCGCCGCTAGATTGTCGGATTACACTTCCTCAGCCACTGCTGGAAGTCAACGCGGAAACACCGTGGTTACTGTCCGGCGAGCGCGAGAGGACGCTGAATGCCTCGGGATAACCCTCACGCCTTCACCACCAGCTTTCTTGGCGTCTGGCACAGGCACTCCGCACCCTTGGACGTGATCAGAATTGTTTCCGACAGTTCCAGTCCACCATCATCGAGCCAAAGCGCCGGCATGAAGTGCAGCGTCATGTTGGGCTGCAGGACGGTCTTGTCGCCGCGCCGGATCGACAGCGTGCGCTCGCCCCAGTCGGGTGGATAGGACAGGCCGATCGAATAGCCGGCCCGCGAATCTTTCGTGAAGCCGCGCTTCTGCAACGTGCCGAAGAAGGCGTCCGCCACTTCGCCGCAGGTCGTGCCTGGCGTACATTTGTCGAGTCCCGCCTGCGTCGCCTCAGACACCGCCTTCTCAGCTTCGAGGAACTTCTGCGGCGGCTTGCCCAGATAGACCGTGCGCGACAGCGGCGCATGATAGCGCCGGTAGCAGCCACCGAGTTCGAAGAACGTGCCCTCGTTGTTGAGGAAAGGCCGGTCGTCCCATGTCAGGTGCGGTGCCGTGGCATCGATGCCAGACGGCAGCATCGGCACGAAGGCGCAATAGTCACCCCAATGCCCATCGGCTCCGAGGATCGCCTGCTTCTGGATCTCGGCCACCAGCACATTCTTCTTGAGGCCCGGTTCAACCAGTTCAACCACCTTGGCATGCATCGCATCGACGATTTTCGCGGCGCGGCGGATGAACTCCACTTCATGATCGCTCTTAATGATGCGCTGCCAGTTCACCAGTCCCGTCGAATCGGAGAAGGCCGCATCCTTCAGATGTGTGCGCAGCGACTGGTTGGCCGCCGCCGAGTACCAGTAATTGTCCATCTCGACACCGATGCGTGCCTTGGCCCAGCCGCGCGACGCAATGGTCTTCGACAGGTCCTGCATCGGATGCCTGTCGGGGTTCTGCACATAGGTGTCTTCGTAGCCGAGAATATTGTCCTGCGTCATGAACACCGTGCGCTTGGCGCCTTGCGCATCCATGCCGCGGCCCCACCAAATGGGCTCGCCCTCGAGCCCGAGCAGCACGGCCTGATGCGTGTAGAACGACCAGCCGTCATAGCCCGTCAGCCACGCCATGTTGGACGGGTCCGACACGATGATCAGATCGAGCCCCTTCTCGATCATCGCCGCGCGGGTGCGGGCAATGCGGCGGTGATACTCGGCGAGCGGAAAGTACAGTGTCACATTTGTCATGGCTGCCATGATTGATCGGTTCGGCATTCTTGCGCAAGTGGCAGACGCGCGGCTATGTGAATTCATGAGCAATGAATTTGACATCATCGTAATCGGCGCCGGCATTGCCGGTGCTTCGGTCGCCGCCCATCTGGCAGAAACCCGCTCGGTCGCCCTTCTCGAAATGGAAGAGCGTCCCGGCTATCACACCACCGGCCGCTCGGCCTCCATGTATGAGCCGAACTACGGCCCGCCCTCGATGCTGGCGCTGACCCGGGCGGCGCGGCAGCATTTCGATGAAGGCGGGTTCCTGACGCCGCGCGAAACCATGTTCGTCATGCCCGATGGCCAGGAGGACGATTTCGAGAAACTGATGGCCAAGCAGAAGGGCATCTCGGAAATCTCCGTCTCCGACGCCACAAGGCGCTTCCCGTTGCTGCGCGAGGGCTATGCCAAACGCGCCATTTTGGACTCTGGTACAGCGGATATCGACGTCGATCTGCTGCACAACAGCTACCTGCGCCTGTTCCGGCAGCGCGGCGGCGAATTGCACTGTTCCTCGCCCGTCACTGCCATCGAGAAGAACGGCCAGTGGAAGCTGAGGGCCGGAGACCTTTCCCTCAGCGCACGGATCATCGTCGATGCCGCAGGCGCCTGGGGCGATGCGGTGGCAGCACTCGCCGGCAAGAAGCCCGTGGGCCTGCAGCCAAAGCGCCGGTCCGTGGCCATCGTTCCGGCGCCCGACTGCGACAATTTCATGAGCCTTCCGATGGTGGGCGACATCGGCGAGACCTGGTACTGCAAGCCGCAATCGGGCAAGTTCTTCGTGTCCCCCGCCGATGCAACGCCCGTCGATCCGCATGACGCCTATGCCGACGACATGACGCTGGCCGAGGGCATTGACCGCTTTCAGAACGCTGTGAACTACGAGGTGACCCGCGTCGAACGCACCTGGGGCGGCCTCCGCTCTTTCGCGCCCGACGGCAGTCCGGTCGTGGGCTACGACAAGGCCGATGACGGCTTCTTCTGGCTCATCGGCCAGGGTGGCTACGGCATCCAGTCCTCGCCCGCACTCTCGCGGCTCGCGGCAGCACTCGTGCGCCACGAAAAACCTCCGTCCGACATCATGGACGAGGGGCTGATCCTGGCCGATATTTCGCCAGACCGCTTCGGCTGATCGCTATCCCGCCAGCAGTGGGAACTCCGGCGCGTCCATCACCGCGCCGTGGGACAGCGTCACACTACGGAAAGGTGGCGAGGTGTTGATGCCCTCACGCTTGGCATAGCGCACATTGTCGCCCATCAGCCGGAGCGAGAAGGCGCGGCGCTGGTCGACCTTGCTCGTGTTCGCCGGCGCGCCATGCAGGGTGAGGTAATTGAAGGCCACCGCATCGCCCGGCTCCAGCGCCCAGCCGAGCACGTTGAACTGCGCGCGGTTGCCATTGATGTCCGGCACAGGTTCCAGGCCGTCGTTTTCGTTGAGCGCCGTCTTGTTGAAACGCTCGGGCCGGTAATACTTGCCCCACTTGTGCGAACCGCCGACGAATTCCAGCGTGCGCTCGCGCGGCACGCTGTCGAGGGGAATCCATAAGGACACCGTGTCGGTGCCGTCGACGCAATAATAGGGCTGGTCCTGATGCCACGGCGTCGGCACATCGGCGCCCGGTTCCTTCACCAGCACATGTTCGTGAAACAGCCGCACGGTTTTCGTCCCCATCAGCGCCCGGCCGATCGCCGCCGCATCGGAGTTGAAGATGAAGTCCTTGTATTCGGGGATCCGGTCCCAGTTGCAATAGTCGCCGACGAAGCGGCCGTTGCCATCCTTGCCCTGATAGATCTTCACGTCCGCGGATGGCTCGGCCAGATTGCGGTCAACACCCTTGCGCAGAACCTCGACCCAATCCTTGAACACGCCACGCAACACAGCGGCACCGTCGCTGCGAAAGGCCTCGATCGTTTCGGCGGACGGCATACTGGTCATCATCGTTCTCCCTGTCTCAGGCCGGAACTTGCCAACTTGCAGCCATCACGTAAAATAATAACTATGGATGCTCAGAATCAGAAAATCGGATTGCCTGCCGTCTCGCTGCGGCAAATGCAATATGCGCTGGCCGCCGCCGATGCCGGCAATGTCACCGATGCCGCCCGGCATCTCAATGTGTCGCAGCCCGCCGTGTCCGCTGCCATCGCCGCACTCGAAGCGCACTACGCCACCCGGCTCTTCATCCGCCGCCCCGGCCAGGGAATTTCCCTCACGCGATTTGGCCAGTCGCTGTTTGGTGAAATCCGCAGCCTGTTGAAACAGGCGCGCAGTGTCTTCGACCTGTCGGAAACCAGCACCGTGACGCGCGGCGAGATCACCATCGGCATCTATGAGGCACTGGCGCCCTATTACCTTCCGGCCATTCTGTCCCGGCTCTCGGAGAAGCTTCCCGATGTCCGCGTCAACTTCTTCGAAGCCGAACTGGATGGACTGCTTGCGCGCCTCCATGATGGCAGCGCCGATCTGTGCATCACCTATGACGTCGGTCTCGATCACGACATATCGGCCACCACGCTCTATGAACTGCGTCCCTTTATCCTTGCCGCCGCACGCCATACGCTCACCAGGTCTCCCAGCGCCCGGCTGAAGGACCTCGACGGCCAGACTCTCGTCTTGCTGCAGCAGCAGGCCAGTGCGCAATATGTGCTGGGCCTGCTGCACGCCAGCCGCGTCCGCCCGTCGCGCATCATCCGTGCCCAGAGCTTTGAACTGCAGCGCAGCCTGGTCGCCAATGGCCTTGGCCTCGCGCTGTCGCATACGCGCCCCCTCGTCGCCACATCCTATGACGGCAAGAAGCTCGTCGCCGTGCCGGTGTCCGATCGCCTCGAGCCGCAGCGCGTGCTGCTGGCTGTCTCCAGCCGCCATCGTGCCGCGCCGATTGCCACGGCCGTAGCGCATGAGGTGCAGAAAACCTTCGCGGGCCTGCCTGAGGCGGCTGTGGACGACGGAATTTTGATCAACCGGAAAAAACGTGCTTAAGTGATTTGACGCCCCGGCGGGGCGGATGAAAAAATGTCAGGGAGTTACCAATGAAATTCAAGACACTCTTCGGCGCGGCGCTGCTGGCCTCCACCATGCTGGTGGCCGGTGCGGCCAACGCCAAATCGCTCGTTTACTGCTCGGAAGGCTCGCCCGAGAACTTCAGCCCGTCGATGAACACCACCGGCACCAGTCTTGATGCCGCGCGTCCGGTCTACAACACACTGGTCCAGTTCACCCCCGGCACCACCCAGGTCGAACCCGGCCTCGCCGAGAGCTATGAAGTCTCAGATGGCGGCAAGACCATCACCTTCCACCTCCGCAAGGGCGTGAAGTTCCACTCTGGCGTCAATGGTTTCACCCCGACGCGCGATCTCAACGCCGACGACGTGATCTGGTCCTTCGGCCGCCAGTGGAAGCCCGACCATCCCTTCGCCAAGGTGTCCGGCGGCTCTTATGACTATTTCAACGACATGGGCATGCCCGATCTTCTCGCCTCGATCGAGAAGGGCGCGGATGACCTGACCGTCGTCATGAAGCTCAACAAGCCGAACGCGCCGATCCTCGCCAACCTCGCCATGGATTTCGCCACCATCCAGTCGGCCGAATATGCCGATTACCTGATGAAGAAGGGTACGCCCGAACAGTTCGACCAGATTCCGGTCGGCACAGGTGCCTTCTCCTTCGTCGCCTATCAGAAGGACGCGGTGATCCGCTACAAGGCCAATGCCGATTATTGGGGTGGCAAGCCGAAGGTCGACGATCTCGTCTATGCCATCACGCCCGATGCGACGGCCCGCTACGCCAAGCTTCAGGCCAATGAGTGCCAGGTGATGGGCTATCCGAACCCCGCCGATCTCGCCGCCATGAAGGCCAACGCCGATGTCCAGGTGCTGGAACAGGCCGGCCTCAACATCGGCTACCTGGCGATGAACGCCCAGAAGCCGCCGTTCGACAAGGTTGAAGTCCGCAAGGCCATCGCCATGGCGATCGACCGCGATGCGATCCTCAAGGAAGTCTACCAGGGTGCGGGCCAGAAGGCCAAGAACCCGATCCCGCCGACCATGTGGTCCTATGACGACTCGACAGTTGACTATGAGTACAACCCCGACAAGGCCAAGGAGATGCTGAAGGCCGCGGGCGTCGAGAAGCTCGACACCGACCTGTGGTGGATGCCGGTACAGCGCCCTTACAATCCCAACGCCAAGCGCATGGCCGAAATGATGCAGGCGGATCTCGCCAAGGTCGGCATCAACGCCACGCTCGTGTCTTACGAGTGGGGCGAATACCGCAAGCGCCTGCAGGCCGGTGAGCACCAGATGGGTCTCCTCGGCTGGACCGGCGACAATGGCGATCCGGACAACTTCCTCGCCGTGCTCTTGGGCTGCGACAAGGACGGCAAGCCCAACGCCCAGAACATTCCGAAGTGGTGTGATGCCAAGTTCAACGAGGACATCACCAAGGCGGCGGAAATCACCGACCCGGCCGAGCGCACCAAGCTCTACCAGGATGCCCAGAAGATCCATCACGATCAGGCGCCCTGGCTGAACATCGCGCACTCGACGGTATTCGAACCGATCCGCAAGGAAGTGACCGGCTACAAGGTCAGTCCGCTCGGCAAGCACGAGTTCCAGAACGTCGACGTCGCCGAGTAAGCAACAGCATGCTCACTCTCAACGGCGCTTGAGAGTGGGCTTTCCTACTTCCGTCATTCCGGCGCAGGCCGGGCCCCATCGATACGGCTGAGTGGGTCCTGGCCTGCGCCGGGATGACGTCAGGTGGATCCCAAATCCTGACAGGTGTCCATGATCCGATTTCTCCTGAAGCGTCTGGCGCTTACCTTGCCGACCTTCTTTGCCCTCATGTTCGTCACCTTCGTGATGATCCGTCTGGTTCCCGGCGATCCCATCGAGGTGCGCCGCGGCGAACGCGGCATCAGTCCCGAACGCCTTGAACAGTTGCGTCACGAAATGGGCCTCGACCAGCCGATCTGGAAACAGTTCGTTGATTACGTCTGGGCGATCCTGCATGGCGACTTCGGCACCTCCATCGTCTCCAAGACTCCCATTCTTCACGAGTTCGCGACGCTGTTCCCGGCGACGCTCGAGCTCACATTCTGCGCCATGATCTTCGCCATCGTGCTGGGCATTCCGGCCGGCGTTATCGCCGCTTCGCGCCGCGGCGGCGTCTATGACCAGTCGCTGATGGGACTGGCGCTCACCGGTTATTCGATGCCGATCTTCTGGTGGGGCCTGATCCTCATTCTTGTCATGTCGAACACGCTTCACCTGACGCCGGTTTCTGGCCGCGTCGATCTCATCAAGTTCTATTATGAGCCGGTGACCAACTTCATGCTCATCGACTCCCTTCTCTCCGGCCAGAAGGGCGCCTTCTGGGATGCGCTGCACCACCTCATCCTGCCCACCATCGTGCTCGGCACCGTGCCGTTGGCCGTCATCGCCCGCATGACCAGGTCGGCCATGCTCGAAGTGCTGGAAGAAGATTACGTCCGCACCGCCAAGGCCAAGGGGTTGTCGACCTATCGTATCATTGGCGTCCATGCGTTGCGCAACGCCCTGATCCCCGTTGTTACCGTCATCGGGCTGCAGATCGGCGGGTTGCTGGCCGGTGCGGTTCTGACCGAAACGATCTTTTCATGGCCGGGCGTCGGCAAATGGCTGGTCGAGTCGATCGGCCGGCGTGACTATCCCGCGCTGCAGGGCGGCATCATGCTCATCTCCACCGTGGTCATCATGGTGAACCTCATCGTCGATCTGCTCTATGGCCTCATCAATCCGAGGATCCGCCATGCCAAGTGACATCGCTGCAGCAGCCCCCGCCGCTCCAACTGCACCCCCCGGCCCGCTCACCGCCTTCTGGCGCGCCTTCCGCGAGAATCGTGGCGCCGTCGCCGGCCTGATCGTCGTCGTCACCATTTTGCTGGTGGCCATCTTCGCCGGCGTCATTGCACCCCACGACCCGATCGAACAATACAAGGGGTTCACCAAGCTGCCGCCGTTCTGGGCAGAAGGCTCCGACCCGCGCTTCCTGCTCGGCACCGATGCAGTGGGCCGCGACATGCTCTCGCGCCTCATGTACGGCGCCCGCGTTTCATTGTTCATCGGTATTGCCGTGATGGCCGTGTCGATGGTCTTCGGCATCGCACTGGGCCTGGTCGCGGCCTTCTTCGGCGGCATCGTCGATGTGCTGATCATTCGCATCATGGATCTGGTCATGGCCATTCCATCGCTGGTGCTGGCCATTCTCATCATCGCCATCATCGGGCCGAACCTGACGAACACCATCATCGCCGTCACCATCGTCGGCCTGCCGCGCTATGTGCGCCTTGTGCGCGCCTCGGCCCTGACCGAACTCACCAAGGACTATGTCACGGCGGCCAAGGTCGCGGGCGTCCGCCCGTGGCGGCTGATGACTGTCTCGGTATTGCCGAACTGCCTTGCGCCTCTGATCGTGCAGGCCGCCCTCGGCCTCTCCGATGCGATTCTCGAAGCGGCAGGCCTGGGTTTCCTGGGTCTCGGCGCCCAGCCGCCAACGCCCGAATGGGGCGCCATGCTGGCCGACACCCGCGACCTGATGATGTCACATCCCTGGGTCATGGCCTTCCCCGGCCTGTCGATCCTCACCACCGTCCTGGCCATCAACCTGATGGGCGACGGCCTGCGCGACGCGCTCGACCCGCGCCTCAGGAGGAGCTGAGCAATGCCGCTTCTCGAAATCAAGAACCTCACCGTCGAGTTCAAGACCGGGTCCGGCGCCTTCCGCGCGGTGGATGGCGTCTCGCTGAGCGTCGACAAGGGTGAAGTCCTCGCCATCGTCGGTGAATCGGGCTCCGGCAAGTCGGTGTCGATGCTCGCCGTCATGGGCCTCCTGCCATGGACCGCCACCGTCACCGCCGATCAGATGACCTTTGAAGGCAAGAACCTCCTCGGCATGACGGCGAAGGAGCGCCGCAAGATCATCGGCAAGGACATCGCCATGATCTTCCAGGAACCGATGTCGAGCCTCAATCCCTGCTTCACCGTCGGCTTCCAGTTGACCGAGGCGCTGAAGACCCATCTCGACCTCGACAAGCAGGCCCGCCGCAAGCGCGCCGCTGAATTGCTGGGCCTCGTCGGCATCCCTTCGCCGGAACAGCGGCTGTCCTCCTTCCCGCATCAACTCTCGGGCGGCATGAACCAGCGTGTCATGATCGCCATGGCCATCGCCTGCAATCCGAAGCTGCTGATCGCCGACGAGCCGACGACAGCACTCGACGTCACCATCCAGGCACAGATCCTCGAGCTGCTGGTGCGGCTGCAGAGGGAAACCGGCATGGGCCTCGTGCTCATCACCCATTCCATGGGGGTCGTCGCCGAAACTGCTGAGCGCGTCAGCGTGCAATATGCCGGCCAGAAGGTGGAAGAGCAGAATGTCGCCGATCTCTTCCGCAATCCCCGCCACCCCTATACGGCCGCATTGCTCTCCGCCTTGCCTGAGCGCGCCACCGCCCGCCGCCTGCCCTCGATCCCCGGCGTCGTGCCGGGCCAGTTCGACCGGCCCAAGGGCTGCCTTTTCGCGCCGCGCTGCCAGTTCGCCACCGATCTCTGCCGCAATTCCGTGCCGATGCGTGTCGCCGGCACGCTCTGCCACTATCCCTTGAACAACGGCATCCCCGACAGCCATCCCGGCAAGGAGAAGGCCGCATGAGCATCGTCCTCACCGCCCGCGATCTCACCCGCTACTACTCCGTCTCGCGCGGCGCCTTTTCGCAGCCCGGCATCCTCAAGGCGCTGGATGGCGCCAGCTTCACGCTCGAGCGTGGCAAAACGCTCGCCGTGGTCGGCGAATCCGGTTGCGGCAAGTCTACACTCGCCCGGGCCGTCACCATGATCGAGTTGCCGACCTCGGGCTCACTCAACATCGCCGGCGACGAAATCGTCGGCGCCTCGAAGAAGACCCTGCGGGCGCTGCGCCCCAAGGTCCAGATCGTCTTCCAGAACCCCTATGGCTCGCTCAATCCGCGCCAGAAGATCGGCCATGCCCTGGAAGAGCCGCTGCTGGTCAACACCAGCTTGAGCCAGGCCGAGCGCACCGAAAAGGCCCGCGCCATGATGACGAGGGTCGGCCTGCGCCCCGAACATTATGACCGCTATCCGCACATGTTCTCCGGCGGCCAGCGCCAGCGCATTGCGATTGCCCGCGCCCTGATGCTCGATCCGGAAGTGCTGGTGCTCGATGAGCCGGTTTCGGCCCTCGACGTGTCGATCCAGGCGCAGGTACTGAACCTGCTGGCCGATCTGCAGGAGCAGCACAACCTCGCCTATCTCTTTATCAGCCACGACTTGTCCGTCGTGCGCCACATCGCCAACGAGGTGATGGTGATGTATCTGGGCCGTGTCGTCGAACAGGGCCCGCGCGATGTCATCTTCGCCAACCCGCAGCACCCCTATACCAAGGCGCTGCTGTCGGCCACGCCGCAGCCCAATCCGGATGTGAAGCGCGAGCGCATCGTGCTGAAGGGCGAGTTGCCATCGCCGCTCAATCCACCATCCGGCTGCACCTTCCATCCGCGCTGCCCATTGGCTTTCGAGCTCTGCAAGAGCGTCAACCCGGCCCTGCTTGCACACGAGGGAAGCCTTGTGGCATGCCACGCCGTGAACCAGCCCCAAGCGGAAACAAAGGCAGCCTGATAATGTCCAAGCGTGCAGAACTCTCGACCGGCGAGGCTCTCGTCGGCCTTCTCGAAGCCTATGGCGTCGACACGATCTTCGGCATTCCCGGCGTTCACAACATCGAGATGTACCGCGCCCTGCCGCGTTCGAAGATCCGCCATGTGCTTGTGCGCCACGAACAGGGCGCCGGCTTCATGGCGGATGGCTATGCCAGGGCCACAGGCAAGCCGGGCGTCTGCTTCACCATCACCGGACCCGGCGTCCTGAACATCCTCACACCAATGGGCCAGGCCTGGTCGGATTCGAGCCCCATGCTGGTGATCGCCACCGCCCTCGACATTCGCGACTCCGCGCAAGGCCGTGGCCGTTTGCACGAAATGCTCGATCAGCGCGGGGCCGCCGCCACCGTCACCACCTTCCACATGCGCGCCTATACGCCGAAGGATGTGCGCGATGCCATCGCCCGCGCCTTCGCCAATTTCGCCAGCCAGCGGCCGCGCCCCGTTTACATCGAAATCCCCATCGACACGCTGAAGGAACCGGCAGGAGACGGCTGGACGGCCCGCGCCCTGCCGAAACTGCCATTGCCCGATCCCCAACAGATCGGAGCCGCCACCGCGCGGCTCAACGCCGCCAGGCGCCCGCTCATCCTGCTCGGTGGCGGCGCCATGGGTGCGGGCGCCGAAGCTCTGGCTATTGCCGAGAAACTGCAGGCGCCGATCCTGACGACCGTTGCCGGCAAGGGCGTCGTGCCGGCCGATCATCCCCTCTGCATGGGCCATCGCCTCGGCCGCGCCGCTGCCGTGTCTTTCCTCAAGAGCTCCGATGCCATCCTCTGCGTCGGCTCGGAACTCTCCGAAACCGACTTCTGGGACACCGATGTGCTGATCGATGCGAACCTTATCCGCATCGACATCGACCCCGCCTCGCTGGCAAGGCCGCACACCGCCGAGATCGCCATTCTGGGTGACGCGCGTGCAGCGCTCGCCGCCATTGCACCGGCCATCACCGCGCGCAGCACCAAGGGCCTCGCAACGGATGACCTGCAGGATGCCCCGCCGGATGCGGTGCGCCAGATGCTCATCAAGGTGCTGGACGTGATCCGCGCCTCGCTGCCGGCCGAAACCGTCTTCGCCTCCGACATGACGCAGATCGCCTATGCCGCGAATGAGGACTTCGACGTGCTGCGGCCGCGCACCTGGATTCACCCTGTCGGCTTCGGCACCCTGGGCTTCGGCCTGCCCGCCGGCATCGGCGCCAAGTTCGGCGTCGCTGAAACTCCGGTGGCCATCCTGCATGGCGACTACGGCATTCAATACACCCTCAATGAACTCGGCACCGCCGTCGAACACAAGCTGCCAGTCATCGTGCTGCTGTGGAACAACGAGCTCCTCGGCGCCATCCATGACAGCATGGCGAGGGCTGGCATTCAGCCCAACAACGTCACGCTCCGCAATCCCGATTTCCAGGCCTTGGCCAAAGCCTATGGCTGCAACGCCGAGAAACCTTCGTCGCTCAAGGCGCTGGCCGATGTCATCAAGGCGGCACTCAAGGCCGAAGGTCCGACGCTGATCGAGATGACCCCACGCATGGTCAATGGCTGACAGGGCCAGGAACAGCGCCGTCATCTTCGATGTCGACGGCGTGCTGCTGGAACTCACGGCCGCCGAGGAAGACGCCTTTTTCCTGGCTTTCGAGCGGCGATACGGCCTCACCGGCCTGTCGCGCGACTGGGACAGTTATCGCGTCCGCAACGATGAGCATATCATCGCCGAGATTCTCGAAACGCACGGCCTGCCTGCACAGGACAGCGCGGCGGTCGTTGAAGACTATCTGGCCATTCTCTCGTCCGGCCTTGAGCGTGGCACCATTCCATCCGTCACCATTCCGGGCGCCGCCGATATGCTCCGTGAACTGAGCATCACGCACAGCACCGGGATCGCGACTGCCAATTTGCTGGCCGCCGCACGCCTGCGGCTGGAAAACCAGAACCTCTGGGCTCCGGTCTCGCTGCTCGCCTTTGGCGCCGAAGGCAGCGGTCACAAGCGTGATACCGTTGCCCGCGCCATCGCCGCAACCAGTCTACCAAAGCACCGCATCGTTTATATTGGCGACAACCTGAATGACGTCGATGCCGGCTTCGCCAACGGCGTTCACTTCATCGGCTTCTCCACCGATGCCGCCCGCCGCAAAACTCTGCAAGCCGCGGGAGCTCTCCACATGTCGGGAGATCACCTCACAACACTTCATCTGGTCAGGCACCTTCTGCAATAGAGAAGGGCTGGCGCAAGCTGTCAGGCCGCACCAGCCCACCGGTTCGGCAGCGGAGGACTGCCGGAGGAGAGGAGGCTACATCTTCGGCATGATCACCTGATCGATCACATGGATCACGCCATTGTCAGCCGCGATGTCGGCCTGGACGACCTTGGCACCATCGACCATTACGCCATCTGTCCCGTTGACCTTGATCTCCGAGCCCTGCACCGACTTGGCCATGGTTTCCTTGCCGGCCACATCGGCCGCCATCACCTTGCCCGGCACCACATGATAGGTGAGGATGGCGACGAGCTTGTCCTTGTTCTCGGGCTTCAGCAGGTCGTCGACCGTGCCGGCCGGAAGCTTGGCAAAGGCTTCATCGCTGGGCGCAAACACCGTGAAGGGTCCCGGCCCCTTCAAGGTGTCGACAAGGCCGGCGGCCTGCACGGCGGCAACCAGCGTCTTGAACGATCCAGCGCCAACCGCCGTATCGACGATATCGGCGGCATAGGCCTGGGCCGAGAGCGCGAAGCTCGATACGGCGAAAGCGCCAGCGGCAATCAGATTGCGGTAGGAACGCATGTCAGTCTCCCTATTGTCATGATTGACGCATGCGGTTACGGCCTGATTTTTTCAGCGGTTCAACACGCGTTTTCACAATAAGTTTTTCATCTTTTGGTGATCCAACACAGGTCTGACATAATTGACCGCGACATCATTCCGATGCCAACGGCGAGGGCGATACCGCATCCATGAGTGACCAGACGAATGACCAGGCATCCGAATCGGCCAGCCAGTTCGCACTCCTGAAATCCCGCAGCTTCCTGCCGCTGTTCGTCACCCAGGCCATCGGCGCTTTCAATGACAATGGACTGCGCAACGGCATCGCCATTCTCATCACCTTCGACCTGGCGGTGAAGCAGGGCTGGGATGCAGGCCTCTTTGTTCAGGCGGGCCTCGCCCTTTTCATGCTGCCCTACTTCCTCTTCTCCGCCATTGCGGGGCAGCTGGCCGACAAGCACGACAAGGCCATTCTGGCGCGTTGGATCAAGTTGTTCGAACTTGCCGCCATGGTCTTCGGCGCCTTCAGCCTGTGGCTCGAGAATCCCTTCATGCATTTGTGCGTGCTGTTTCTCGCCGGCACCACCGCGGCCTTCTTCGGGCCGATCAAATACGGCGTTCTGCCGCAATATCTGAAGCGCAGCGAGCTGATCGCCGGCAATGCGCTGATCGAGCTCGGCACCTTTGTCACCATCCTGCTCGGCACCATCTTTGGCGGCGTTCTGGTGCTAAGCGACTGGGGCCGGCCCATTCTCGCGATAACGATCGTAGCACTCGGCGCCATTGCCTGGATCGCCGCCTTCTTCATGCCTTCGGCACCCGGCAACAAGTCGATCGTTTTCGACTGGAACGTTCCGCGCCAGACCCTGAAGCTTCTGTCCTATGCGCGCGAACGCGACGATGTCTTCTGGTCGGTCATCGGCGCCTCGTGGTTCTGGTTCCTCGGCGCCGCCATCCTCGCCCAGTTCCCGGTCTTCACCCGCGACGTGCTGCTGGCCGACGACACGGTGGCCAACATCTTCATCGCCACGTTCACCATCGGCATCGGTGCGGGCTCGATGCTTACCAATGTGCTGCTGAAGGGCGATGTCTCGCCACGCTATGTGCCCATAGCCGCCATCATGATGACGGTGTTCCTGCTCGATCTCTATTTCGGCGCAACTGCTGTCACAGCGGCCTTCACCGGCACCAGCCTCAATCCGCCCACCGCCTTCTTCGCCCATTGGACCGGCTGGCGCGTCGGCGTCGACCTGTTTTTCATCGCCTTCTTCGGTGGCATCTATGCCGTTCCGCTGAATGCCATCATGCAGCATCGCTCCAATCCGGTGCGGCGCTCGCGGGTGATCGCCGCCAACAACGTCATCAACGCCATCTTCATGATCGGCTCGGCAGTCGCGGCGGCAACCTTGCTCAAGGTCATGTCGCCGCAGGGCTTCTTTTTGCTGCTCGCCATCTGCAATGCCGGTGCGGCCATCTGGATCTGCCGCCTGCTGCCGCAGGAATTCATCGCCTCCATCGGCCGCCAGATCTTCCGCCTGCTCTACCGTGTCGAGGTGAAGGGCATGGAGAATTTCCGCGCGGCAGGCCGCAAGGCCGTCATCGTCGGCAACCACACCTCGCTGCTCGATGGCCCGCTGCTCTCGGTCTTTCTGCCGGAGCGCGCTTCCTTTGCCATCAATACCCATGTCGCCAAGACCTGGTGGGCCAGCCTCAGCTTTCCTCTCTTCAACATGATCCCGATCGATCCCACCAACCCGATGGCGCTTCGCGTGCTGGTGGACGAATTGAAGAAGGGCCGCAAGGTAGTGATCTTCCCCGAAGGCCGCCTCACCGTCACCGGCGCATTGATGAAGGTCTATGAGGGGCCCGGTGCCATCGCCCAGATGGCCAAGGCCAAGGTGCTCCCGGTGCGCATCGATGGCGCACTCTACACGCCCTTCTCGCGCATGCGCGGCAAGCTGCGCCTCAAGCTGTTCCCGAAGATCACCCTCACCTTCCTGCCGCCCGTGAAGTTCGATCCACCGGAAGGCATGCGCGGCGCCGCACTGCGCGAGCATCAGGCCGACCGGCTCTATGATGTGATGACCGACATGGTCTTCCGCACCTCCAATGTCGACCGCACATTGTTTCAGGCGCTGCTTGATGCGCGCGCCACCCACGGCGGAAAACATCTGGTGGTTGAAGACATCCAGCGCAACCCGGCCAGCTATGACCGGTTGGTGATGGGCAGCTTCATCCTCGGCCGCAAGATGGCGGCGCTGACACCTGGCGAAGAGAACGTCGCCGTGCTGTTGCCCAATGCCATCGGATGCGTGCTCGCCATTTTCGGTCTTCACGCCACCGGCCGTGTTCCCGCCATGCTGAACTTCTCGACCGGTGCCGTGAACATGGCCGCCGCCTGCACCGCCGCCCAGGCCTCGACCATCGTCACCTCCCGCCGCTTCATCGAAGCTGGCAACATGCAGGAGGACATCAGCCTGCTCGGCGAGGGCCGCAAGATCATCTATCTTGAGGACCTGCGCGAAGGACTGACCTTCGGCGACAAGCTTTATGGCCTGTGGACGAAATTCTTCACGGAAACCGCGCTGCGCTCTGCGGGGGCCTCACGCGATCCCAATTCCCCCGCCGTCATCCTCTTCACATCGGGGTCGGAGGGCGTGCCCAAGGGGGTCGTGCTGTCGCATCGCAACCTGCACGCCAACCGCTATCAGGCCGCCGCGCGCATCGCGTTCACCGCACAAGATATCGTCTTCAATTCGCTTCCGATCTTCCATGCCTTTGGTCTTCTGGCCGGTGCCCTGCTGCCGATCTTCAGCGGCATCCGCTGCTTCCAGTATCCATCGCCGCTGCATTACAAGGTCGTGCCGGAACTCTGCTACGACACCAATGCCACCGTCCTCTTCGGCACTGACACGTTCCTCATGGGTTATGCCCGCAACGCTCACCCCTATGATTTCTTCAACATCCGCCTGGTGGTCGCCGGCGCCGAGCGGGTCAAGCCCGAGACCCGCGACATCTGGGTCGAGAAATTCGGCCTGCGCATCCTGGAAGGCTATGGCGCCACCGAATGTTCGCCCGCTGTTGCTTTCAACACCCCGATGCACAACAAGTCCGGCACGGTAGGACGGTTGTTTGACGGCATCTCCTACCGCCTCGAACCGGTGCCTGGCATCGAGAACGGCGGCCGACTCTTCGTCAAAGGTCCCAACGTCATGCTCGGTTATCTGCGCGCCGACAATCCCGGCGTCATCGAAGCCCCGCCCGATGGCTGGTACGATACCGGCGACATCGTCAGCATCGACGACATGGAATTCGTCACCATTCTCGGCCGCGCCAAGCGCTTCTGCAAGATTGCCGGCGAGATGATCTCGCTTGCCGCAGTCGAAGCAAAGCTGCAGCAGGCCTTCGCCGAAGGCCAGCATGCCGTCGTCGCCGTACCGGATGCCAAGAAGGGCGAGCAGCTGGTCATGTTCACCAACGATGCAGCACTCGATGCCAAGAAGGTTGGAGACGGCATGAAAGCGGCGGGCGCGACAGCGCTGCAGGTGCCGCGCAACGTCATCGTCATGCCCGAACTCCCGGTGCTGGGCTCAGGCAAGACCGATTATGTCACCCTCAATCGCCTGGCCCGGGAGCAGGTCAAGCCATGAGCCTCGTTCTCGATGATCGTTCGCGCAGCTTGCTCGATGGTGCCTCTGGACAGGCCATGCAACTGGCCATGCGCCTTGTCGTCAAGGCCGCCAGCATCATGGGAGCGGAACGGCTCCGCCCGGTCTCCTTCGCCCACCTCGACGCCTGCTTCTACACCGGCCAGGCGCATGTCGATTTCATCCGCTACCTGCTCGACAACGGCGCATCGCTTGCTGTTCCAACCTGGACCAACAACGGCGTCGTCAGCCTCGCCGATCCGGAACTTCGTCCGTCTACGGAAGATCCGCAAACTGTCAGCGGCGCGGCTGAACTCATGCGCCTGTACGCGCGGCTCGGCTGCAGCCCGACATGGACCTGCGCACCTTACCAGCACGCCGGCGGCCCGAAGTTTGGCGATCACATCGCGGTGGGCGAATCCAACGCCGTCTCCTATTACAATTCCGTCGTTGGCGCCCGCACCAACAAATATGGTGACTACCTCGATGTTGCCTGCGCACTGACCGGCCTTGCACCGGATGCCGGACTTCACCGCGACGAGAACCGCAAGGCTACGCTGCATGTCGATTGCACGGCGCTGCCCGAAGCCTGGCGCGCCACCGATGTGTTCGCCCATCTCATCGGTCATCACACCGGCCGTCTTTCTGGCCGCCGCGTGCCCGTGATCTCGGGCCTTCCGCCGTCGGCCGGAAAGGATGCGCTGAAGGCCATCAGTTCCGCCGTGGCCTCCTCGGGCGGCGTCGAACTGTGGCACGGTGCGGGTGTCACGCCCGAGGCGCCGGACCTCGCCTCGGTCTTCATTGGAACCGAAGTCCATCGTGTAACTCCAGAGGATCTGGCTCACGCTCACCGCGATCTCTCGACCGCACAGGACGGCCCGCTCGATGCCGTGGCGCTCGGCACGCCGCATTTCTCGCTGTCCGAGTTCGGCATGCTTGTAAGCCTGCTTGACGGCCGCAAGATCCGCCGCGGACTGCCCTTCCTCGTCTCCACCAGCCGCGTGGTGCGCGCCCTTGCCGCCGAGAAGGGCTGGATCGCCGCGCTCGAAAAATCCGGCGTGGAGATTCCCGTCGATGTCTGCACTTATTATTCGCCGCGTGTACGGGGACTGACAGGCCGCATCATGACCAACGCCGCCAAATGGGCCTACTACGCCCCGGGCATGCTCAACGTCGAAGTTGCCTTTGGCTCGCTCAAGGAATGCGTCGAAAGCGCTGTTCGCGGCGAAGTGTGGCGAGACCCTGACTTGTGGACGTCACAATGATCCGCTCAACCGTTCTCAACGCTGCCGCAGCAGAAGGCCCCGTACTCGCGCTGGAGGAACCCCTGAGCTTCTGGGGTGCCTTCGATCCGCAAACCGGCATCATTCTGGACGTTCATCATCCCCAGCGTGGGGCCTGCCTCAAGGGCACCATCCTGTTGATGCGGGAAACGCGAGGCTCGGGCTCCGCACCCGGCGCCATTGCCGAGGCCATCCGGCTCGGCACCGCCCCCGCCGCCATCATCCTGAGCCTCGCCGACATCAACCTCGCCATTGGCGCCGATGTCGCTGAGACACTGTATGGCCGCGCCTGCGCCATTCTCAGCGTGACGCCCGATGAACTTGCAACCCTGATGCGCGCGGCAAGATTGCGCATCACTGCCGAAGGTGAAATCACCGTCGAAACCGTGTAACAGGCGGCCACAAAGCTGAAGGGTCTCGCATGCGCCTCGCCAAAATCACCGAACGTCTCTCCGGTCTCGGGTCGGAGAAATGGGCCGTCCACATCGAAGGCAGGCGCCGCGCCGCCTTGGGCGAGCCCTTGATCTTCCTGTCGATCGGCGAGCCTGACGCGCCGCCCCCTGCAGCTATTCTCGATGAAGCCGAAAAGCAGATGCGCGCCGGCCGTATCCGTTATGCCGAAGGCCGCGGCGAAGCCAACGCCCGCCGGGCACTCGCCCGCGTGTATACGCGCCAGACCGGCCGCGCCATTCACGAGAACCAGTTCATCTATCTCCCCGGCACGCAGACCGCTCTCTACGCCGCGATGATGACGGTCTGCGACATGGGCGACGAAGTGCTGATGGCCGATCCCTATTATGCCACCTACGAAGGCGTCATCGCCGCCGCCGGCGGCGTCACCGTGCCGGTGCGCGTCGATCCCGATCACGGCTTTCATCTGAAGGCTGCCGATCTCGAAAAATACATCACGCCGAAGTCACGCGTGCTGCTCATGAATACGCCGTCAAACCCGACCGGCGCCGTCTTCACCCGTTCGGAAATCGAGAAGATTGGCAGGCTTTGCGAAAAGCATGACCTGTGGATCATCTCGGATGAGGTCTATGCGACCCTCACCTACGGCAACACGGTCTTTTCCTCGCCCTTCGATGTGCAGGAACTCGAGAAGCGCACCATCGTCGTGTCGTCGATTTCCAAGTCGCATGCCATACCGGGCTTCCGCTCAGGCTGGATTGCCGCGTCTGCGGAATTCTGCGACCGTTGCATCCCGGTCACCGAGACCATGCTGTTCGGCTCGCAGCCCTTCATCGAGGATGCACTGGCCTTCGCCCTCGACAATCACTTCCCCGAGCTCGACGCCATGAAGCGGGATTACGAGGCCCGCGCCCGCGCCCTCGTCGCCGCGCTGAAGGGATCGGCGAAGGTCTCCGCCCGCATGCCGGAAGGCGGCATGTTCATCATGGTCGACGTGCGCAAGACCGGCCTGTCAGGCGAAGCCTTCGCCCACCGTTTGCTGGAAGAGGAAGGCGTCGTCACCATGCCGGGCGAAAGCTTCGGCGCAGGCGGCAGCGGACATTTGCGCGTGGCCCTCACCGTCGACGAAGCCCAGATCACCGAAGCCTGCAAGCGGATCGTGAGGCTGGCGGAGAAGATCTGATCCCGGTTTCGCACCTCGACAGAAAAAGCGAGGACGCTACCTCACCTGGTAGCCGAACTCTTCCGCCTGCTCGGTGATCCACTCCCAGAAGCTTTCCGAGAAGCCGCGGAACACCGATAGCTCGAAGGCATCCTCGCCAACCCGAGTCATGTGCACGCCGACATGCGCCATCTGCGTCAGCGCCGACTTGCCCGCCGGAAATTCATCCGCATGAAGATCAACTGGCGTGCCCTTGGCCAGCACATTCCGCACCTTCGGTCCTTCGATGCGAATGATGACCCGGCCATGGCTCTGGTCGCTCACCGAGGCGATGCCGTCGAGCGCGGATTTCAGTTCGCGGTAGAGCGCCCCTTCGCCGCGGCCTTGCGCCACCACGAAATACTGGTCCGGCCCCGCCCAGCGCGGTTCATATTCCGCCAGAGCTTGGGCCGTGGCCTTGCCCTTGCCCGCGCGCGCGATGACGGTAGCGATGGACAGCGGATGGCGCACGCTGAAGGTGACGCCGGGTGCGCCCCGGTCGGCGCCGAAGCGGCCTTGCACCGCCACGTCGGCCAAGGGCGAGACGCGCGGCAGGATGACTTCGGCCACCGCAACGGGTTTGGATCTGACTGGAGCTTTAGGCATGGAGTCGCTTGTTCTCCTTGTCGAAATGCACAGGATCGCAGATTTCGCCCATCACCTTGTGGCCGCGCAATCCGTCCCACACCTGAACCACCTCGCCATGCCGCGCGCGGCCATTGGCGATCAGTGCCAGGCCAATCCACATGTTGAGCATCGGCGACCACGCCACCGAGCAGACATAGCCCTGATCCGCCGCCATCGACGGCCGGTCGCCGTCCTTGAGGATATGCGAGCCGGAGCGAATGCGGTCTTGCGGATCAACCGGCCTGATGCCGACGACGCATTGCCGGTTCGGGTCGGTCAGACCCGGACGCTGCGCCATCATCCGGCCGATATAGTCCTTTTTGGAGGACATCATTTTGCCGAGGCCCAGATCGGCGGCGGTCGTCGTACCGTTCAGCTCGCCGCCCGCCACATGGCCCTTCTCGATGCGCATGATCGACAGCGCTTCGACGCCATAGGGCACGATGCCGAATTCATCGCCCGCCTGCATCACAGCGCGCGCCACCATGTTGCCGTAGTCTGCCGGCACCGCCAGTTCGTAGGCATGTTCGCCCGAGAACGACAGGCGGAACAGCCGCGCCGGAACACCATTGAGGACCGTCACCTCGAGCGCCGCCATGTAAGGAACGCTCTGGTCGTTCATCTCCAGCCCGTCGACGATCTTCTGCAGCGTCGCCCGCGCCTTGGGGCCAGCCACCGCCATCTGTGCCCATTGCTCGGTCACCGTCACATAGGTGACATCCAGTTCGGGGAACAGCGCCTGATGCGCGAATTCCATCTGCGCCATCACCTTGGCGGCATTGGCGGTCGTGGTCGTCATCACATAGTGATCGTCCGCCAGGCGCGACGTCGTGCCGTCGTCATAGACGATGCCGTCCTCGCGCAGCATCAGGCCATAGCGGGCGCGGCCCACCGCCAGCGTCGAGAAGGTATTGCAATAAAGCTTGTCGAGGAAGGCACCGGCGTCCTTGCCTTGCACGTCGATCTTGCCGAGCGTCGAGACATCGCAGATGCCGACGCGCTCACGCGTGGCGACGACTTCGCGCGACGCTGCCGCCAGCCAATCCTCGCCCTCGAGCGGGAACCATGATGAGCGCATCCACAACCCGGTCTCGACGAACACCGCACCCAGTTCATCGGCCCAGTCATGCAGCGGCGTCTTGCGCACCGGCTGGAAGTGATGGCCATGGAACGGCCCGGCAAAGGCGCCGAACGACACTGGCGTATAGTAGGGCCGGAAGGTCGTGGTGCCGACCTGCTCCATCGACTTGCCTGTGGCTTCGGCCAGAATGGCAATGGCATTGACATTGCCGAGCTTGCCCTGATCGGTCGCCATGCCAGTGGTGGTGTAGCGCTTGGCCAGTTCGATATCGCGATAGCCCTCGCGCGCCGCCAGCGGCAGGTCCTTGGCGGTCGAGTCGTTCTGGTAATCGATGAAGGCCTTGCCGTGCGACTCCTTCACCCACCACAAGGGCGCGATGGCGAAGGCCTCGTCGCGGCACTTCGGCGTAGCGGGAGCTTTTCCCTTGAGCGTGCCGGCGCGCGCGCCATCCGCCAGGCATTCCGACAGCAGCATGCGGCCTGCCGCGGCGCCCGCCACAATGAAATCCTTGCCCGTGTCCGGCGGCACGAAGCCGAGGATCTGATCGTTCCACGCCGGCCTGCCACCGCGATGGCAGGCGAGATTGACGATGGGACTCCAGCCGCCCGACATCGCCACGGCATCGCAACCGATATGTGTGTGGTCATCGAGTTCGATGCCGGCGGCCAGCTTCTTGCCGCCGACATCGGCAATCCTCCGCCCACGGAGCACCGGAACGCCGCCCGCATCCGCCTTCGACTCGCTGCGCGAGTCGACGATCGCCTCGACATGCACGCCATGGGCCTTCATGTCCCGCGCCGTGCGGTAGCCTGAATCATTGTTGGTGAACACCACGACGGACTTTCCCGCCGCCGCCGCGTAGCGGTTGGCATAGGTGCGCATGGCAGAGGCCAGCATCACGCCAGGAATGTCGTTACCGCCGAACGCCACCGGCCGCTCTTCCGCGCCCGCCGCCAGAACGGCCTTCTTGGCGATGATGCGCCAATAGCGCTGTCTGGGTTCATAGGGGGATGGCGCGATGACGTGATCGTTCACGCGTTCCGCCGCGCCGAAGATATTGCCATCATACCAGCCGAACACCGTGGTGCGCGGCATCAGCGTCACGTTGGGCATGGAACCCAGCTCGGCGATCACGCCGTCCGCCCACGCGATACCGGAATCCCCGTCGATCTCCTCGCGCTCGTTCAGCAGCGATCCGCCGAGCCTGGCGCTTTCATCGGCCAGAATGACACGCGCACCCGAACGCCCCGCCGTCAAGGCCGCCATCAGTCCGGTGGGGCCGGAGCCAATGACCAACAGATCGCAATGCGCATAGGCCTTTTCATACTTGTCTGGATCGGCCTCTTTCGACGCCGTGCCCAATCCCGCCGCCTTGCGGATGATCGGCTCGTAGATCTTCTCCCAGAAGCTCTTCGGCCACATGAAGGTCTTGTAGTAGAAGCCGGCAACGAACATCGAAGACGCCAGCGAATTGATGGCACCGATGTCGAAGTCGAGCGAGGGCCAGCGGTTCTGGCTCTGCGCCGTCAATCCCTCGTAGAGCTCGATCATCGTGGCGCGGGTGTTGGCTTCCTTGCGTCCGCCCTCGCGCAGTTCGACGAGCGCATTGGGTTCCGCGGCACCTGCGGTGATGACGCCGCGCGGCCGGTGATACTTGAACGAGCGCCCCATCAGGTGCACGCCGTTGGCGATCAGCGCCGAGGCCAGCGTGTCACCCGGATGGCCGGTGAAACTCTTGCCGTCGAATTTGAAATTGAGCGATGCCGTGCGGTCGATCAATCCGCCCGATGAGAGCCGGTAGGAGGTCATGCCTTGCCTCCCTTCGTCTTGCCGTAGTCACGCACTGTGACGCAGCCGAACACCTCGTGCGTCTCGGTATCGCGCGAGATCACCAGCCAGGCGCGGCAGCCGCCCGAGTGATGCACGAATTCATCGAAGCGTCCCTTCGGATTGTTCCGGAGATAGACGTAGTCGTACCATTGCTCCATCGAGGAGGGATCGTTGCTGGCGGGCCGCTTGACACTGGCATCGCCGAGGAAGGTGAACTCCTCGACCGGCCGTGTTCCGCAATGTGGGCAGGGGATCAGCATCTGTATGGCCTCAATGCAAATTGGGCGTCGCGCCCTGGCCTTTTTCGTCGATCATGTGACCGGTGCGGAACCTGTCGAGACGATAGGCGGCGTTGAGCTTGTGGGGTTCGTTCCTGGCAATCGTGTGAGCGAAGCACCAGCCCGAGGCGGGCGTCGCCTTGAAGCCGCCATAGCACCAGCCAGCATTGAGATAGAGCCCGTCGATATGGGTCTTGTCGATGATCGGCGAACCATCCATCGACATGTCCATGATGCCGCCCCAGGAGCGCAGCACGCGCACCCGCGCCAGCGACGGGATCATCGCCACGCCGGCCTCGATCACGTGTTCCACCATCGGCAGGTTGCCGCGCCGCGCATAGGAATTGTAGCCGTCGATGTCGCCGCCGAAAACGAGGCCGCCCTTGTCCGACTGCGACACGTAGAAATGCCCGGCGCCGAATGTCACGACGCCGTCGATGAACGGCTTCAACCCTTCCGAGACGAAGGCCTGCAGCACATGGCTCTCGATCGGCAGCTTCATGCCGGCCATCGCCGCCACTTCCGATGAATTGCCGGCGGCGGCGAGCCCCAGCTTCTTGCACTTGATGAAGCCGCGGTTCGTATCGACGCCAACCACCTTGCCATTTTCGGTGCGGATGCCGGTTACCTCGCAGCGCTGGATGATGTCGACACCGCGGGAGTCGGCACCGCGCGCATAGCCCCAGGCCACCGCGTCGTGGCGCACCGTGCCGCCGCGCCGCTGCAGCAATCCGCCCTTGATCGGAAAGCGCGCATTGGCATAGTCGAAGAACGGATACATCCGCTTGACGTCATGCGCGTCGAGCAATTCGGCATCCACGCCATCGATCCGCATCGCATTGCCGCGCCGCGCGTAGGCGTCGCGCTGCGCATCCGTGTGGCAGAGATTGAGCACGCCGCGTTGCGACACCATGGCGTTGAAGTTGAAATCCTGTTCCAGATTTTCCCACAGCTTCATCGACCATTCGTAGAACGGGTTGTTGCCGGGCAGCATGTAGTTGGAACGGATGATCGTCGTGTTGCGGCCGATATTGCCGGAGCCGAGCCAGCCCTTCTCCAGCACTGCGATGTTCTTGAGGCCATGTTCCTTGGCGAGATAATAGGCTGTGGCCAGCCCATGTCCGCCACCGCCGACGATGACGATGTCATATTCCGGCTTCGGCTCCGGTTCACGCCAGGCCGGCGTCCAGTCCTTGTGGCCGGACAGCGTATTCTTCAGCAGCGAAAAGATGGAATATTTCATCGTGCCTCTGTCTCTTGCCCCCTCCGCCGCCTTTCTCGCCACCTCCCCCGCAGCGCGAGGGAGGGTCCGCATGAAAGGCGCAGGCTGGGTCTAGCAATCCAGCGTCGTGTCGCGCTCCCACTGGGTGAGATGGCGGCAATACTGGTTCCACTCATTGTGCTTGAGCTTGAGATATCCGGCAGAGACCTCCTTGCCAAGCGCTTCCGTCAGATAGCTGTCCGCCTCGAAGTTCCGGAGCGCGTCAAGCAGGTTGAGCGGCAGCTTCTTGGCGTCCTTCACTGTGTGGCCCTCGGCGTACATGTCGATGTCGAGGCGCTTGCCCGGATCCATCTTGGCCTCGATGCCGTGCATGCCGGCAACCAGGATCGAAGCGAGCAGCAGATAGGGATTGGCGGCATTGTCCGGCAAGCGGTATTCGGCGCGGCCGCCATCGGGAATGCGGACCATATGCGTGCGGTTGTTGCCGCCATAGGTGATCGACGAGGGCGACCATGTCGCACCCGAAATCGTGCGCGGCGCGTTGATGCGCTTGTAGGAGTTGACCGTCGGATTGGTGATGGCCGTCATCGCCGCCGCATGATGCATCAGCCCGCCGAGGAAATGATAGCCGAGCTGCGACACGCCAAGCTCGCCCTTCTCGTCTTCGAACAGGTTGGTCTTGCGGTCATTGTCCCACACCGAGAGATGCACATGGCAGCCGTTGCCGGTGAGGTTGATGAAGGGCTTCGGCATGAAGGTGGCGCGCATGCCATGCTTCTCGGCGATCGACTTCACCATGAACTTGAAGAACGCCAGCTGGTCGGCGGTCGTCAGCGCGTCGTTGAAGTTCCAGTTGATCTCGAATTGGCCATTGGCGTCTTCGTGGTCGTTCTGATAGGGGCCCCAGCCGAGCTGCACCATGGTGCTGGAGATTTCGCCGATGACGTCGAGGCGGCGCATGATGGCAGCCTGATCGTAGCACGGCTTGTCCTGCGTATCGCGCGAGTCGGAAACCGCCGAGCCATCGGCATTGATGAGGTGGAACTCGGGCTCGACGCCCGCCATCAGCTTCATGCCCTTCGCGGCATATTTCTCGGTCAGCTTGCGCAGCACCACGCGCGGCGCCTGCGCCAGGGGCTCGCCGTTCATCCACGGTTCGCCCGCCACCCAGGCCACTTCCGGCCGCCACGGCAGCGGTATGATGGCATTGGTATCGGGCATCACCAGAATGTCGGGATGAGCCGGCGTCTGGTCGAGCCAGGTGGCAAAGCCGGCAAAGCCTGCGCCCGCCTTCTGCATGCGCTTGGCCGCTTCCGCCGGCACGAGCTTCGCCCGCTGCACGCCGAACAGGTCGGTGAAGTTGAAGAGGAAGAACTTGATATTGTGTTCTTTGGCGTAGCTGGCGAGATCGCCCATGATGTCTCCGTTTCCTGCCCAGTCGATTTTCTTGTCAGTGTTCTTTTGAAGTTGAGTCTAGAAGCCGCCCTTGCCGGGAATCCAGCTGGTTCCGGCCAGCGGCACCTGCGCCATCGCCGCCGCTTCGAGCGTCAACGCGCAGAGGTCTTCCGGCTCCAGATTGTGCAGGTGGCTCTTGCCGCAAGCCCGCGCCACCGTCTGGGCTTCGAGCGTCATCACCTTCAAGTAGTTGGAGAGCCGCCGCCCCGCCTTGACCGGGTCGAGGCGCGCCGCCAGCACCGGGTCCTGCGTGGTGATGCCGGCCGGATCGCGGCCCTCATGCCAGTCGTCGTAAGCGCCCGACGTTGTGCCGAGCTGCTTGTATTCTTCCTCGTGCACCGGATCGTTGTCGCCAAGAGCGACAAGCGCCGCCGTGCCGATCGCTACCGCATCAGCTCCAAGCGCCAGCGCCTTGGCAACGTCGGCGCCCGAGCGGATGCCGCCCGAGATGATGAGCTGCACCTTGCGATGCATGCCGAGATCCTGAAGCGCCTTCACGGCGGGTCGCAGGCATGCAAGTGTGGGAATGCCGACATGCTCGATGAACACGTCCTGTGTCGCCGCCGTGCCGCCCTGCATGCCGTCGAGCACCACCACGTCGGCCCCGGCCTTCACCGCAAGCGCCACATCGTAGTAGGGACGCGTGCCGCCGACCTTCACATAGATCGGCTTCTCCCACATGGTGATTTCACGCAGCTCGTGAATCTTGATTTCGAGATCGTCCGGCCCTGTCCAGTCGGGATGGCGGCAGGCCGAGCGCTGGTCGATGCCCTTCGGTAGGCAGCGCATCTGCGCCACGCGGTCCGAAATCTTCTGGCCGAGCAGCATGCCGCCGCCGCCGGGCTTCGCACCCTGGCCGACAACGACTTCGATGGCATCGGCCTTGCGCAGGTCGTCCGGGTTCATGCCGTAACGCGATGGCAGATACTGATAGACGAGCTGCTTCGACTGGCCGCGCTCTTCCGGTGTCATGCCGCCGTCGCCGGTGGTGGTCGACGTACCGGCCATCGAGGCGCCGCGGCCCAGCGCTTCCTTGGCCTGGGCGGAGAGCGAGCCGAAGCTCATGCCGGCGATGGTGATCGGGATCTTCAGCTCGATCGGCTTCTTGGCGAAGCGCGTGCCCAAGATAACATCGGTGCCGCACTTCTCGCGGTAGCCTTCCAGCGGATAGCGCGAGATCGAGGCGCCCAGGAACAGCAGGTCGTCGAAATGCGGCACCTTGCGCTTGGTGCCGGCACCACGGATGTCATAGATGCCGGTGGTTGCGGCCCGGCGGATTTCGGCCAGCGTATAGTCGTCGAAGGTGGCGGACTTGCGCGGCGGTGTGCGGGGAATGTTGGTATCCATGATCGAACCTCAATACGCGTCGGCGTGGTCGACGTTGAAATTGTAGAGCTTGCGGGCCGAGCCATAGCGGCGGAACGATTCCGGCCTATGCTTCAGCTTGGCGCGTTCCAGCAGCTTGGCGAGATCCTCGAGATGTTCAGCGCGCATCTCCTTCTCGATGCAGTCGGAGCCGAGATTGTCGGCTCGGCCGCGCACATAGAGGCGCGCTTCGTAGATCGAGTCGCCCAATGCTTCACCGGCATCGCCGCAGACCACGAGATTGCCGGCCTGCGCCATGAAGGCTGACATGTGGCCGACATTGCCACCCACCACGATATCGACACCCTTCATCGAGATGCCGCAGCGCGACGAGGCATCGCCCTCGATGACGATGAGCCCGCCATTTGCGGTGGCCCCGGCGGATTCAGACGCATTTCCCTTCACCCAGACCACGCCCGACATCATGTTCTCGGCGAGGCCCACGCCCGCGTGGCCGTGAATAGTGATTTCGGCATGCTTGTTCATGCCGCCGCAATAGAAGCCGACATGGCCCTGGATGTCGACCTGCAGCGGTGCGTCGAGCCCGCAGGCAATGGCATGCTGTCCCATTGGATTGCGGATGATCCAGTGGCGTTCGTTGGTATCCTTCGGCAGCTTGTAGAGCGTCTGGTTGATGGCCGTGATGCCCATCGCCTTGAGATCAAGCTCGTTCATCAGTTTCCGTCCCTTGAATTTGGTTCTGACCCTGAAGAGCCCGGGCTTGTGGGTCCGGGCTCTGCGGGAATGTCGTTGAAGTCTCGAAACTCAGGCGTGGCCGCCCCAGGTGTAGATGGTAGTGGGCTCCGGCTCCCAGATCTTGGCGTCGTCCGCACCCGGCAGATGGGCGATGGCGCGATATTCGGTGGCCATCGCCACCCACTCGTCCGTCTCGGCCATCACCGCATGCTTGCAGGCGATCGGATCGCGCACCACGGCAAAGCCGTCCGCGGTGCCGACCAGGAAGGTGTAGAAGCCGTCGAGATCCTTGAGGCCGTCCTGCAGCGCTTCCTTCAGCGTCGCGCCGCCGCGCAGCTTCCATGTCATGTAGGCCGCGGCCACTTCCGTATCGTTCTCGGTCTGGAACTCCATGCCCTCGCGCTTCAGGTTCTCGCGCAGGCGGTTGTGGTTCGACAGCGAGCCGTTGTGCACGAGGCAAAGGTCGGCACCGGTGGCGAAGGGATGCGAGCCGGCAGTGGTTACCGCACTCTCGGTCGCCATGCGCGTATGTCCGATGATATGCGTGCCATGCGCCTTGGAGAGATCGAACTTGCTGTAGACGTTCTCCGGCAGCCCGGTTTCCTTGAAGATCTCGATGGTGTGCCCGGAGCCCACCACGCGCACCGCCGGATGGTTCTTCTTCAGCCACTTGACCACGTCATCTTCCTTGGCCGTGGTGACGAGGATGCAGTGATTGCCGATCTGGCTGACTTTGGCGTCGCACTTGAAGGCCTTTTCGAGACCCGTATCGACCGCCTTCCAGTCATAGGAGGCGTCATCATGGGCGAGCGAGAACTTGGTCTCGCTCTTCTTCACCGGATTGCGGTAGATGGCGACCCCGGCGGAGTCAGGTCCGCGGTTGGTCATTTCGACAATCATGGGTTTGAACATGGCACCCAGCTGCGGCTGCAGCTTGGGATTCTTGAGATAAAGTCCGACGATACCGCACATGGGTCATCACCTCTGCTGGGTTGATGGACGGGACCTTATCAGTCCCTTTCGCGGCATTCAACTAGCAGGAACTATTTTTTCACTACGGGAATGGCCGCCATGCAAGCGGATGGGACTGAAGGAGCCGATCCTTCGTCAGGAATTTGCAACCCTCAGCTGCAGCGGTACTTACAAGAAGGCGGTCGAACGGGTCCTTGTGTGCCGGTTCAGGTCCGATCTTCGCAAGAATATGCTGCGGTAAAATTGGCAGCAGTTGCACATTTGCCGCTTCCAGCAATTCAGGCCATGCCTGCACACCTCGCACGAGCGGCAGTTTGCGCAGCCGGGATTTGATTTCTACCTCCCAAAGGCTAACGGCACTGACGATCAAATCCCCCTCGCGCTGTGCTTGCTCCAGGATGCCAGGCTCCGACAGCCCCCTGTCTACGTCATCGATCAACTCGATGACGTAATGGGTATCGAGCAGAATTCTCATTTTTCTTCATCGGGAAACGTAATGGGCGTGATGAGAAAGTCCTCAGGCAGTGGGTCGTCGAAATCCGCCGGGATATATTCCACAACCCGGCCGATCCCGTGCTTGCGCTTGTATTCACGCAGGCCTTCCCAGTTGATGCCTTTCGGCTTCTTCTTGTGAATCACAAGATCGGCAACCGGTTCGCCATCGCGCGTGATCACCACCGTCTCACCCGCCTCGGCCCGGCGGACAAGTTCGGAGAATTTGTTCTTGGCGTCTTTGATGGAGATGTTCACCCGCCCAAGGTAGCTACCGGTAGCCACCAAGTCAAATCACTCTTCCCGCCGGTATGAAATCACCGAGAGATAGCGGATGGGCAGCTCCCGCAATTCATCCGGGCCGTGGGGTGCGTCGGCGTCGAAGAACAGGGCGTCACCCGGATGCATGTCATACGTCTTGTCGCCATGCCGGTAGATCACATTTCCCTCCAGCATATAGAGGAATTCCTGGCCGGCATGCTGGAATGTCGGGAACACGTCCGACTTGTGCGTCAGTGTGATCAGGTAGGGCTCGACCATCACCGGCCCATGCGGGCTGTGGCCGAGCAACTGGTATTGGTGCCCCGCCCGCGTGCCGCGCCGCTCGATTGTCAGCCCCTGCCCGGCCTTGACGAAGGTGGCGTCGCGGGTCTCCTCATAGCTTTTGAAAAACGCCGTGACGGGAACTTGCAGGGCCTTGCCCAGCGCCTGCAGCGAGGCGAGAGATGGTGACGTCGCGCCATTCTCGATCTTGGACAGCATGCCGGCCGACATCTCGGCCGCCTTGGCCAGTTCGGCGATGGTGAGGCCCAGCTTCTCGCGGAAGCCCTTCACCTCGCGGCCGATCGCCTGCTCCAACAGCTTGCCCTGCACCTCGCCATGGCCATGCGGGTCCTGGAATGGCAATTCTGACGGCAGCTGTCCGGGCTTCCTCTTGTCGGCCTTGTCCAATTTCTTTCCTCCCAGGAAACCTTATAATGGACCGGAGGATGGCTCAAGCACCGTTCCATCGGATTCAAAATAGGATATTCCCGATTTTTGGATCACGTTTTAGTATTCCTCAGCATTTTCACTTGGGTTTGAATAGGAAATAGGATATCTAGCGCCGCAGCAACGACCATTAAAGGTAAAATCCTATCGTGGATAGCGTCGCAAAATCCTTCCTGGCCGAAATCGAACGGTTCCTTGAAACCGCCGGTCTTGAGCCGACGACCCTCGGCAAGCAGGCGCTGGGCGATCCGTCATTCGTGTTTGACCTGCGCAAGGGCCGCTCGCCCTCCACCCGCACCATTGGAAAGTTGCGGGTCTGGATGCAGCAGCAAAACGCCCTCTCGAAGCCCGCGGCCTCGACCGCACCCGCCCCCCTCACAGGAGAGACGACCAAGGTGGCAAACCCTGCGAAGCACGACCTCACCCATCTGGAACGCCTCGAAGCCGAGTCGATCCACATCATCCGCGAAGTCGCCGCCGAGTGTGAAAAGCCGGTGATGCTCTATTCGATCGGCAAGGACTCGGCCGTCATGTTGCATCTGGCGCTCAAGGCCTTCTATCCGTCGAAGCCTCCCTTCCCGCTGATGCATGTCGATACCGGCTGGAAATTCCAGGACATGTACAAGCTGCGCGACGAGACGGTGAAGAAGGGCGGCTGGGATCTGATTTCCTACAAGAACCCGGAAGGCGTGGCCAAGAACGTCAATCCCTTTGACCACGGCTCGGCGCTTCACACCCAGATCATGAAGACCGATGGCCTCAAGCAGGCGCTCGACAAGTACGGCTTCGATGCTGCCTTCGGTGGTGCCCGCCGCGACGAGGAAAAGTCCCGCGCCAAGGAGCGCATCTTCTCCTTCCGCGACTCGCGCCACCGCTGGGACCCGAAGAACCAGCGTCCCGAGCTGTGGAACCTCTATAACGCCCGCAAGAACAAAGGCGAGTCGATCCGCGTCTTCCCGCTCTCGAACTGGACCGAACTCGACATCTGGCAATATATCTACCGCGAGAACATCGAGATCGTTCCGCTGTACTTTGCAGCCGAGCGTCCCATCGTCTGGCGCGATGGCCAGATGATCATGGTCGATGACGACCGCATGCGGCTGAACCCCGGTGAAAAGCCGGAGATGCGCAAGGTGCGGTTCCGCACGCTGGGTTGCTATCCCCTCACCGGAGCGATTGATTCCACCGCCACCTCGCTCCTCGACATCGTCGAGGAAATGCTGGTCGCCACCTCCTCCGAACGCCAGGGCCGCGTCATCGACAAGGACGCCGCCGCCTCCATGGAAAAGAAGAAGCAGGAAGGTTACTTCTGATGACCCGTTTCATCGAATTCACCGGCGGCGACGTCGAAGCCTATCTCCACGCCCAGGAGCAGAAGGACCTGCTCCGCTTCATCACCTGCGGCTCCGTCGATGACGGCAAGTCGACACTGATCGGCAGGCTCCTCTATGAAGCCAAGATGCTGTTCGAGGATCAGCTGACCGCCCTTGAGGCTGACTCGAAGAAGATGGGCACGCAGGGCGGCAATCTTGATTTCGCGCTGCTGGTCGACGGCCTCGCCGCCGAACGCGAGCAGGGCATCACCATCGACGTCGCCTATCGCGCCTTCACCACCGACAAGCGCAAGTTCATCGTCGCCGATACGCCAGGCCACGAACAATACACCCGCAACATGGCGACCGGCGGCTCAACCGCCGACCTCGCCATCATCCTCATGGATGCGCGCAAGGGCGTGCTGACGCAAACCCGCCGCCACACCTTCATCTGCACGCTCCTCGGCATTCGCCATCTCGTCGTCGCCGTCAACAAGATGGACCTGATGGGCTTCGATCAGGATGTGTTCCGCAAGATCGAGGAAGACTACCGCGCTTTCGCCAAGTCGATTGGTGCCGATGATGTGACCGTCATCCCTGTCTCGGCGCTGATGGGCGACAACATGATCGACCGTTCGCTGAACATGCCCTGGTATCACGGCCCGACGCTGATGGCGCATCTCGAGACGGTGCCGGTGGGCGACGATCTCGAAACCAAGCCATTCCGTTTGCCCGTACAGTGGGTCAACCGTCCGAACCAGAATTTCCGCGGCTTTTCCGGCACCATAGTGTCGGGCAAGGTGAAGCCGGGCGATGCCATCAAGGTATTGCCCTCGGCCCGCACCTCCACGGTCGAACGCGTCGTCACCTATGGCGGCGATCTCGAGGAAGGTATTGCAGGCCAGTCGCTCACCATCACCCTGAAGGACGAGATCGACATCAGCCGCGGCGACGTCATCTGCGCGGCCAACGATCCGGTCGAAGTCTCCGACCAGTTCCAGGTCGAAATCCTGTGGATGAGCGACGAGCCGATGTTGCCCGGCCGTCCCTACCTCTTCAAGTCCTCCACCAAGACCGTGCCGGGAACGCTCGACGACCTGAAATACAAGGTCAACGTCAACACCATGGAGCATGTGGCGGCCAAGACCTTGACGCTCAATGAAATCGGCGTCTGCAATCTCGAACTCGATACGCCGATTGCCTTCGCGCCCTATCTTGAGAACCGCCATCTTGGGTCCTTCATCATCATCGACCGCTTCACCAACAACACGGTGGGCATGGGCCTCATCCGCTTCGCTTTGCGGCGCGCGGCGAACATTCACTGGCAGGCCGTCGACGTCCACAAGAATGCCCGCGCCGCCATCGCCGGCCAGAAGCCGGCAGTCCTGTGGTTCACGGGTCTTTCCGGTGCGGGCAAGTCGACGATCGCCAACCTGGTCGAGAAGCAGCTCCACGCCGCCGGTCACATGACCTATCTTCTCGATGGCGACAACGTCCGCCATGGACTCAACCGTGACTTAGGCTTCACCGATGCCGACCGCGTGGAGAACATCCGCCGCGTCGGCGAAGTCTCGAAGCTGATGGTCGATGCCGGCCTGCTGGTGCTCGTCTCCTTCATCTCGCCCTTCAAGTCCGAGCGCCTCATGGCGCGCGAACTGATGGACGAGGGCGAATTCATCGAGATCTTCGTTGATACGTCACTGGCCGAAGCCGAGAAGCGCGACGTGAAGGGCCTCTACGCCAAGGCCCGCCGCGGCGAAATTGAACACTTCACCGGCATCTCGTCTCCCTACGAAAAGCCGGAGAATCCCGAAATCCGTGTCGATACCTCGAAGCTCACGCCCGAGGGCGCAGCCGACGTGATCGTGCAATACCTGAAGGATGCGGGCCGCCTTACCAAGGCTTGACCCGCCACATCGAAAGCCTGGCCATGGAGCGGCGCAAACACGTGCCGCTCCATCTGTCTTGCGCGAGACTCCCCGCGCGGCCCGTCGCTACAATTTTAGCCGGATGGCTAAGGCCCCACACACCAACCGTCCGGTTTGACGGCTGCCATTAACCAGGATTTGCAGCGGAAAGTCGAGGATGCGTCCATCGACTGGGAAGCAAGCAAAATGTTCGGTGATATGACAGGCAACTTGGCGATCCGGAAACCAGCTTCCGGCTGCATCTCGTTTCAGCACTTTTCTAAGCGCGAGCGTTCGAATGGATCGGGAGACGCCGGCTGATGCTTCAGCGCGCCCGATATTTCATTCTGGCCTTTGCCGTGGTGGCGCTGTTCGCCGTCGCCCGCAATGACCTGTCTGAGATGCGTGCGCTGACGGCCGACAAATCCTTCTTCACCAGCCAGTTGGCCGACGTCACGAAGATCGAAAAGGAGATTCTGCAATTCCGGGCCGATGCGAGCGCCTTCGTCCTGGGTCACGGAGACGTGACCAAGTCCGATGTCCTGCTGTCATTTGAAGGCGTTTGGTGGCGGCTCAATACGCGCTGGACGAAATACATCAATCCCGAAATCGACGCGGTGCGGAGCTACAGCCGCGATATGCAGAAATTCTGGGCAGCGCTGCAAACAATTGCAGCCGATGTCGCGGCACTCCAGCCAGGCGATGTTGAACGGCTGGGTCGGATTGATGCGGTCATGCAGCGGTTCCAGCCCGCGATGACGACGATGAACGCGGATGCCTACAACGAGATGATCCAGCGTTCGGCAGGCATTGCGCAGATGCAGCAAGCCGTAACGCGCAGCATCGACAGCTTCCAGTGGTTCTTCATGATTGCCTGCTTTGCCGGATTTTTTGTCCTGCTGTTGCAGCTCAGGCGAAGTGAAAAACTCTATGCCGATCTGCAGAAGCGTGAGGCTGAAATCCGGGTTCTTGCCACCACCGACCCCCTGACCGGTCTCAACAACCGCAGGCATTTTGACGAACAGATGCGCGCCATCGATGAATGCACCTGTCCCAGGCAGGTTCAGTTGCTGCTCATCGACCTCGATGGCTTCAAACAGGTCAACGACCTCTACGGACATGAGGCGGGCGATCAGGTGCTGTGTGAAGTCGGTGCCCGCATTCGCACGGCAGCTGGCGATGGCGCAGTCGTTGCGCGTCTCGGCGGAGATGAATTCGCGATTGTCTTCTCAGGGCAAGTCGATCAGGCCCGTGAAATCGCCTCCACCATTATCGCGGCCGTGCAATCACCCGTGATGTATGCCGCCAATGCCCTGCGGGTCGGCGTCAGCATCGGCATATCCGGATCGCAGCCGGGCAATCGGCAATCGGTCAATCTGTTGCGCGAGGCTGATAGTGCCCTGTATCAGGCCAAGAACACCGGGCGCAATCGCTACGTCGTTTTTGCCTGCAGTCCTGCAGCACAGCAACGCTGCAAGTCAGCCGCCTGATCCTTTGCGCGACAGATGCCGGTCAAGCAGATCAAGGCGGTCATTGCCAAAGTAGAGCTTGGCTCCGGTATCGAACGTCGGCACCCCGAACACGCCCCGCGCGACGGCCGCTTCCGTATTCTTCTCGATCCTGCTTTTGTAGATCTCGCTCACCGCGGCATCACGCACCGCAAGCGGAGAAAGCCCGGCAGCTTCGCCCCAGCGCGCCAACTGGTCGAGGTCTGTGATGTCCGCCGCCTCGGCCCAGTAGCCGCGCAGCACCAGCGTCACGAACGCCTCCGCCTTGCCCAGTTCAGCAGCCAGCTGGCAGACCCGCAACGCGCGTGAATTGCGCAACGGATACTGCGGATGATAGCGGAGCGGCATATCCTGCAACTCCGCCCAGTCGAGGATGTCTTGCCGGAACCACGCCACGCGGGCAGGCGTCGACTCGAGCGGCTTCACGCCGCCGATCTCGTCAAGCAGGCGCGGCAGATGAATGGGACGCCACACGATGTCGCTTCCATGCCGGCGCGCCAGGTCGCACAGCCGTTGAGTTGCCAGATAGACCCAGGGCGAATGCACATCGAACCAGTAGGTAAGGTTCATGCCAGCGGCTCCAGTCTGTTCTCCGCCACCCATTGCCTGAGCTCCACCTTGCGGATCTTGCCCGACGGCGTCAACGGGAACGCTTCGACTTGATAAAACACCGCCGGCACCTTGAACTTGGCAATTCGCTCTGCGCACAGTGACTGTAACTCGGCTGCCGAAACGGGAGCCGCCATCTTCACTGCGGCCGCGACGATCTCGCCGTAATAGCTGTCCGCGATGCCAAACACGGCAACACTCGCGACGCCCGGATGAGCCTGCAAAACATTTTCGATTTCCGCCGGATAGATGTTTTCACCGCCACGGATGATCATGTCGCGCAAGCGTCCTCCAGCGATAACCAGATGGCCATCGTCGCGCAGATAGCCAAGGTCTCCGGTTCTCAGCCAGCCATCATCGAGAATTGTCTCGGCCGTATCCTCCGGCCGCTTGTAGTAGCCCGCCATCACCATTGGACCACGCGCCTGGATCTCACCGATCTCGCCCGGACTGCGGGTGGCAAGCGTAACCGGATCGACAATGCGCAACTCATATCCCGGCAACGCGGTGCCCGCCGTATCCCATCGTTGCGGATCGTCCGCAGACGGACAAACGAACAGTGTCGCGCCTTCCGTCTGTCCATAGACCTGCGAAAGCCCCGGCATTGGAAACTCCGCGGCACAGCGCCTGAGCACATCCGGATTGCAGTCCGCCCCGCCGCAGCTTCCGGCCCTCAGCGATGACAAGTCGTAGTTTCCGCGAGCCGGATGATCGAGCATGGCGAGATATGACGTCGGCACACCCGACAGGAACGTGCAGCGCTCGGCTTCGATGATGCGGAACATTGCTTCGGGATCGAAACTCGGCACGCCGACATAGGCCGCACCGTTCTGCAGACAGCCAAGCAGATTGAGAATACACCCGGCGCAGTGAAACAGCGGAATGATCGACGTCCAGCGGTCACCGGCGCCAAGCCCTAGCCTTGCCGATGCACCGTGCCCCACCATCATCATCGCCCGGTGCGACAACAGCGCCCCCTTCGGAAATCCGGTGGTCCCGGACGTATAAAGCAGCGATGCAATGGCTGATGGATCAGCGGCCAAGGGCATGAACGCCCGCCGTTCATCCAGCAATGCGGGATAGTCGTCTTCCAGCGTCAGCACATGATCGAGCAGCGGCAAACCGGGCCGCAGCGCAGTGACATGCTTGAGGTAGGGATTGGAACGATAGGCCGTGGAACATATGAGTGCACGTGAGTCCGACTGCTTCAGCGCATAGCCGAGGTCATCCTTGCGATAATGGGTGTTGAGCGGCACGAACACTGCCCCCATCGCCGCGCACGCCATCTGCACCACTGCCCATTCGGCCCGGTTCTCGGCCAGCAACGCGATGTGATCGCCCGCCACGAGCCCCCGCTTCGCCAGCGCCCCAGCCAGAGCCAGTGCGTCGTCGCGATACTGCCGGAAAGTCAGCCGCGCCTGTTGATGTGGAAACACCAGCGCATCGGCATCCGGCCAGGTTCGCGCGGCATGTTCAAGCGCCGTCCAGGGATGATCGAACATCGATTGTACCTATGCGCACCCCAGATCACCGAGAAGGCCCGGCACGAAGCGCGCGAAAGTGCCCGTTTCGATCAGTCCCGCCACGGCTTCCATATCGGTCGAGAACTCACGGTCTTCTTCGCGTGTTGCCGCCTTCGAGCGGACCAGCGCGTGCGCCTCTTCCAGCAAGGGTGAAGACACCAGGGGCCGGCGGAACTCGAAGCCCTCGGCCGAAGCCATCAGCTCGATGGCGATGATGCGCGCCAGGTTGGCATTCATTGGCGTGAGCCGCCGCGCCCCATGCGTCGCCATCGACACATGGTCCTCCTGATTGGCCGACGTGGGGGCCGAATCGACCGACGCCGGATGCGACATCTGCTTGTTCTCGCTCATCAGCGCCGCCGCCGTGCATTGCGGAATCATGAAGCCGGAATTCAGCCCCGGATTGCGGATCAGGAACGGCGGCAGCAGCGAGATCGATGAATCGATCAGCGCCGCGATGCGCCGCTCGCACAGCGATCCCATCTCCGCCACCGCCATGGCGATCATGTCGGCCGCGAAGGCCACGGGCTCCGCGTGGAAGTTTCCGCCCGACAGCACGGCGCCATCCTCCGCAAACACCAGCGGATTGTCGGACACCGCATTGGCCTCGATGGTCAGTGTGCGCGCCGCATTGGCCAGCAGGTCGAAACAGGCGCCCATCACCTGCGGCTGGCAGCGGAATGAATAGGGGTCCTGCACCCGGTCGTCACCCTCGAGATGCGAGGCGCGGATCTGGCTGCCGGACAACAGGCGGCGGTAATGCGATGCCGCGAGCTGCTGCCCCGGATGCGGCCTCAATGCGTGAATGCGCGGATCGAAGGGCGTATCGGAGCCCATCACCGCATCGACCGACATTGCACCCGCCAGCACTGCGGCTTCCGCATTGCGCTCGGCGGCCATCAGACCGGCCAGCGCCAGCGCTGTCGAAACCTGCGTGCCATTGAGCAGCGCCAGGCCCTCCTTGGGGCCGAGGACGACAGGCTTCACGCCAGCGGCCTCGAGCGCCCTGGCGCCGGATACGCGCTGGCCCTTCACCCATGCCTCGCCCTCACCGATCAGCACGAGGCTCATATGGGCAAGCGGCGCCAGATCACCCGATGCCCCCACCGACCCCTGCCCCGGGATGACCGGCAGCACGTCGGAATTGATCAAGGCCGCCAGCGCCTCCATCGCCGCCAGCGAGATGCCGGATGCCCCCTGCGCCAGCGCATTGAGCTTCATCAGCAGGATGAGGCGGACCACCGCGCCACTGAGCGGCGCTCCCACTCCAGCCGAATGCGAGCGCACGATGTTGATCTGCAGCGCGTTGAGGTCTTTGGCCGCGATGCGCGTCTTGGCCAGCTTGCCGAAACCGGTATTGACGCCATAGATCGCGTCCCCGGTTTGCAGCAGCCGCGCCACTGTCTCCGCACTGCGGCTGATCAGTCCGCGCGCTTTGGACGACAGCTCCACCGTGATGTGCCCCGCCAGTGCCGCCCTGATATTGTTCAAATCAATCGGCCGTTCCCCGATGCGGATCATGATTGCAGCCTCCCGATGGCAGCGCGGAAGTTCCGCGCGATTGTGTCTTCATTGAAATGATGGCGGTCCTTGACTACGTGACGGCCGGCGACGAGCACGTCCTTCACGCAAGCATTGCCGCCGGAAAAGATCCAGGTATCGAGTGCGGCATCTTGGCCGCGCCCGATCAGCGAGGCATGGTTCTCATCCAGCACGATGATGTCGCAGCGGTTCCCCGCGGCGATCGCCCCCACCGGCTGCGTCATGGATTGCGCCCCGCCGCGGCAGGCCGCCTCGAACAGCGTCCGCCCGGTCGATTGCCCGGGGCCAGATGCCAGCGCATTGCGTGTCCGGTCTTTCAGCCGCTGCGAATATTCCAGCATGCGCAAGTCTTCCGCCGGCGAAACGCTGATGTGGCTGTCGGAGCCAATGGCGATGGCGCCTTGCGCCCGCATGAAGTCGACCGCCGGGAAGATCCCGTCGCCCAGATTGGCTTCCGTCGTCGGGCACAGGCCGGCAATCGCGCCCGATCTCGCCAGCTTCGATGTCTCGTCTGCCGTCATGTGCGTGGCGTGGATGGCCGTCCAGCGCGGCGAGAGGTCGAACTGGTCCATCAGCAACTCCACCGGCCGCCGGCCGCAAAAGGCGATGCAATCGTCCACTTCCCGGGTCTGTTCCGCCACATGAACATGGATCGGCGATGCCGCTTCGATCCCGTCGATGACCTCCCGCAGCAGTCCGGGCGTCACCGCCCGCAGCGAATGCGGCGAGATGCCGACACGCCGCAATTTATGACCCTTGGCCTCAGCCAGCAGCCGCTGGTAGATCGCCAGAAACCGCTCGGACCCGTTGATGAAACGCCGCTGCCCCGCAACCGGGTCCTGCCCGCCAAACCCGCCATGCGCATAGAGCGTCGGCAGCATCGTGATGGCGATCCCGGCCTCGTCAGCCGCCGCCATGCAGCGCAGGCTCATCTCCGCCGGATTGTCATAAGGAGAGCCGTCGGGCTGGTGATGCAGGTACTGGAATTCGCCAACCACCGAAAAGCCGGATTTCAGCATCTCGACATAGAGCTGCGCCGCCACAGCCTGCAGGTCGTCCGGCGACAGCCTGAGCGCAAAACCGTACATCACCTCCCGCCACGTCCAGAAACTGTCGGCGCCGGGGCCCGCCCGTTCAGCCAGCCCCAGCATGAAACGCTGGTGCGCATGGGAATGCACGTTGGGCACCGCCGGCAGGGCGATCCCCTTGATATGATGGCCCTCCCGGCGACCGGCTGTCACTGCGGCGATCATCCCCGCGGCATCCACCGCCACCGTCACATCGTCTCGCCAGCCGTCCGGCGTCAGCGCCGAGCTGAAATGAAAATTCCTGCTTTCCATGTCTGAAAGTATACTGTATATACAACCTTATACAAGTGGAATTTACCCATGCTCCTGACGAATCTGAAGGCTGCCACCATGCAGCACGGCTACGGCCTCATCGAGGATGCCGCCATCCTCATCGAGGACGGCAAGATCGCCTGGGTCGGCCCCAGGGCGGAGGCGCCGGCCGCCGCCCATCCCTATAATTGTCAGGGCAGGCTGGTCACCCCCGGCCTCATCGACTGCCATACTCACCTCGTCTACGGTGGCAATCGCGCCAATGAATTCGAGATGCGCCTGGGCGGCATCGCCTATGCCGAGATCGCCAAGTCTGGCGGTGGCATTGCCTCCACCGTCCGCGCCACGCGGTCGCAGTCCGATGGCCAGCTTGTTGCCGCAGCTCTAAAGCGACTCGATACTTTACTCGTGGAAGGCATTACGACGATCGAAATCAAGTCGGGTTACGGCCTCGATGTCCGCACTGAAATGAAGATGCTGCGGGTTGCCCGCGAGCTCGGCAAGCTGCGCCCGGTGGACGTCGTCACCAGCTATCTCGGCGCCCACGCCCTGCCGCCGGAATACCATGACAATCGTGAGGGTTATCTCAAGCTCGTCTGCGAGGAAGCGATCCCGGCCATCGCCACGCAGAAACTGGCCGATGCGGTTGACGCCTTTTGCGAGAAGATCGCATTCACCGTCGAGGAAACGGCCCGCGTCTTCAATACCGCGCGCGGTTACAATCTGCCCGTCAAGCTCCATGCCGAACAACTGTCCAATCTCGGCGGCGCGAAGATGGCGGCCTCATTCCATGCCCTCTCGGTGGACCATGTCGAATATCTGGACGACGACGGTATCGAGGCTATAGCAAAATCCGGCACCGTCGCGGTCTTGCTGCCCGGGGCATTCTACTATCTCAAGGAAACCCAGCAGCCGCCCGTCGCCGCCCTGCGCCGTGCCGGGGTGCCCATGGCAATCGCGACGGACCTCAACCCCGGGTCGTCGCCCATTCATTCCCTGCTCACCACCATGAACATGGCCTGCCTGCTCTTCGGGCTGAGACCCGAGGAAGCCCTGCGCGGCGTCACCGTCAACGCCGCCAAGGCTCTCGGCCTCGCCGATCGCGGCATGCTGGCTGCCGGTCAGAAGGCCGACCTCGCCTTCTGGGACGCCGAACGCCCGGGCGACCTCTGCTATCCCATCGGCTTCAATCCGCTGTCGGCCGTCATGCGCAATGGCAAGCTCGTCAGGGGCAGCCTCACATGACCGAGGCCCAGCCGCTCTATGCCAAGGTGAAGGACCACATCCTGGCGCAAATCCGGAACGGTGTGTGGGAGCCCGGCGCCCGCGTGCCCTCCGAAAACCAGTTGGTGGAGAGCTTCTCCGTCAGCCGCATGACGGCCAACCGGGCCTTGCGCGAACTGACCGCCGAGGGCTTCCTGTCGCGCGTGCCGGGCGTCGGCACCTTCGTCAAGGAGACACCTGCCCGCTCCAGCCTGATGGAACTCCGCAACATCGCCGAGGAGATCGCCCAGCGCGGCCACCGCTATTCCGCCCGCATCATGGCGCGCGGCGAGATCGAGGCCAACCCGGCGCTGGCCGAGGAGTTCGAGGCCAAGCTCTCCGACCGCCTGTTCCACATCGTCATCGTGCACGAGGAAAACGGTGTGCCGGTGCAACTCGAAGACCGATACGTGAGCGCCGCCGTGGTGCCGGACTTCATGGCCCAGGATTTTTCCTCCATGACGCCCACCGCCTATCTGCTGGCCTGTGCTCCCGTCGATGAACTTGAGCACACCGTTGAAGCCTCCCTCCCCACCCATGACCAGCAGCGCCTTCTGGGAATTGGAGCGCTGGAGCCGTGCCTCGTCCTGCGCCGCCGCTCCTGGAGCCGTGGAGCGGTCGTCACCGCTGTGACGCTTACCTATCCCGCCAGCCGATACGCCCTTTACAGCCGCTACCGCACCTCCGAGCGCGGCACCCTTTCCCAATAGGAGACATCAATGAACACCCGCCGCGACAATACCCGCGTCATCAAGGCCGCCACCGGCACCACGCTCACCGCCAAGTCGTGGCTCACCGAAGCCCCGCTCCGCATGCTGATGAACAATCTCGACCCGGGCGTGGCGGAGCGCCCGGAAGAACTCGTCGTCTACGGCGGCATCGGCCGCGCCGCGCGCAACTGGGAGGCCTATGACCGCATTGTCGCCGGCCTGCGCTCGCTTGAGGACGATGAAACCCTGCTGGTGCAGTCCGGCAAGCCCGTCGGCATCTTCCGCACCCACAAGGATGCGCCGCGTGTACTGATCGCCAACTCCAACCTCGTGCCGTATTGGGGCACCTGGGATCATTTCAACGAGCTCGATAAGAAAGGCCTGATGATGTACGGCCAGATGACGGCCGGTTCGTGGATCTACATCGGCACGCAGGGCATCGTGCAGGGCACCTACGAGACGTTCGCCGAGGTTGGCCGCAAGCACTATGGCGGCAACCTCAAGGGCAAGTGGTTCCTGACCGCTGGCTTGGGCGGCATGGGCGGCGCCCAGCCGCTCGCCGCCACCATGGCCGGCGCCTCGATGATTGCCATCGAGTGCCAGCCCTCGCGCATCGATTTCCGCCTGCGCACCCGCTACGTCGACACCAAGGCCAATACCATCGACGAAGCCCTCGAAATCATCGACCGCTCGCACAAGGCCGGTAAGCCCATCAGCGTCGGGCTGCTTGGCAATGCAGCGGAACTTGTGCCTGAAATGGTCAAGCGCGGCATCCGCCCCGATGCGGTCACCGACCAGACCTCGGCCCATGATCCCATCAACGGCTATCTCCCCGCCGGCTGGTCATTGGCCGAATGGGAGGAGAAGCGCGTCTCCAACCCGCAGGCCGTCAAGGCCGCCGCCATGGCCTCGATGAAGGTGCATGTGCAGGCCATGCTGGACTATTGGCATCAGGGCGTGCCCACCCTCGACTACGGCAACAACATCCGCCAGATGGCCCTTGAAATGGGCCTGAAGAACGCCTTCGAGTTTCCGGGCTTCGTCCCGGCCTATATCCGCCCGTTGTTCTGCCGCGGCGTGGGCCCTTTCCGCTGGGCTGCCCTTTCCGGCAACCCCGAAGACATCTACAAGACCGACCAGCGCGTAAAGGAGCTGATCCCTGACGATCCGCATCTCCACAACTGGCTCGACATGGCGCGCGAACGCATTGCCTTCCAGGGCCTGCCAGCCCGCATCTGCTGGGTGGGCCTAGGCCAGCGCCACAGGCTTGGCATGGCCTTCAACGAGATGGTGAAGAACGGAGAACTTGAAGCCCCCATCGTCATCGGCCGCGATCATCTCGATTCCGGCTCCGTCGCCTCGCCCAACCGCGAAACCGAATCGATGCTGGATGGTTCCGACGCCGTTTCCGACTGGCCGCTCCTCAACGCCCTGCTCAACACCGCGTCGGGCGCGACCTGGGTTTCGTTGCATCACGGTGGTGGCGTCGGCATTGGTTACAGTCAACACGCCGGCATGGTGATCGTTGCCGACGGCACCGATGACGCCGCCCGCAGGCTGGAGCGCGTGCTGTGGAACGACCCCGGCACCGGCGTCATGCGCCACGCCGACGCGGGCTATGACATCGCCGTCAATTGCGCAAAGGAACAGGGGCTGAAGCTTCCCGGCATCACCATGTGAGGTGCCTCGCAATACAACGGGAATGCCGCGGTGCTGGTTGAACGATGGCGAGTTCAGGCGCACAACGGAAAGTCGCACGGCGCCAGCTCCTGCGCGCTGCGGATATTCGACTGCCGCCACAGCAAGGGATATGTCTCTGCGGCCCTATACCGCAACTCCGCGCCCGGCTTGGCTGGTGGTTCGACCGTCGGGCTAGGTCTGTCTGCCGATCTCTTGAAATTTCGCAACCGGGCGAAAGGTTGAGCACATGGCATCCAGCAAAGACACCCGCTGGGGACACGTCGCCCTTATCATGTCGACGGCGTTGTGCATTGGCATGGCGATCGGACTGTTTCCAGCGCTGCTGGCACTCAATCTCGATGCGCGCGGTTATGACTCCACGTCGAACGGACTGCTCGCCGCCATGCACGGCCTCGCTGGTTTGGCCGTCAGCCCATTTGTGCCACGCCTCATGGCGGGACTGGGTGCGCTGAAGACCTACTTTATGGCCCTGGCATGCGCCGCCGCCGCGGCCCTGCTGTTCACATTGTCTGACGACATCGGCGCCTGGTTCGCATTGCGTTTCCTGATGGGTGTGGGACTCGGCATTCAGTGGATCGTCAGCGAAACCTGGGTCAACCAGATTGCACAAGGTCCTCGCCGCGGCACCATCATCAGTGTCTATCTGCTCGTGCTTACGGTCGGATTGGCGACTGGCCCGCTTATTTTGACCGTCACGGGTTTTTCGAGTGCCGCGCCTTTCTTCATCGCGGCGGCGATCCTTGCCCTGTCGGGCCTTCCCTTGTTGTTTCTTCCCGCGCAGCCCGTTGCGGTGGGCGGACACGGCAAACATCTTCCGCTCCTTGACGCGCTCAGACGCAAACCATCGGCAATGCTTGCAGCCGTCATGGATGGCTTCATCTTCCAGTCTTTCATGGCCTTGCTGCCGCTCTACTTCCTTCGTCTCGGATCACCGGAGACGGCGGCCATCGGAATGCTGAATGCCTTTTTTCTCGGGAGCTTTACGCTTCAGCTCGTCGTGGGCTACGCACTCGACCGCCATTCTCCAGCCGCCGTGTTGTTCTGGTCGAGCCTCATTCTGCTGATGGGCCTCGCCATCACCGCCGTTCCAAACCTCGGCTTGGGCTGGATTTGGTTCGCCGTATTTCTGATGGGCGGCCCGGCCGTGGCAATCTTCACCGCGGGCCTCGCTGGAATCAGCGATGCTTTTACGGCTGAAGAGATGCCAAGTGGCACGGCGATGTTCACCATGGTCTGGCACGTCGGAGGCCTGGCCGGACCGGTCATGGCCGGAGTGGCGATGGACGTGTGGAACCCGTTCGGTTTCGCTGCGGTGATTGCCGCTTCATTGATGATTCTCGCGCTGGCCAACGGCTTGGCGATGCGCCCCGCGCTGCTGGCACGCTGAGGCATCGCGAGGCAGGCGATCGCAATCATTCTGCGGTCCAGGACGACACAACGCGCGACAGCGCCTGCGCCGCCGAACCGGTGGCAACTCAGGCGGACGTCATGCCCGAAAGCCCTGCCCGCACGTGCGCCAGTTCATCGTCGTTCACGCCATGCGATGAACCGGGATAGATGCGCTCGGTGACGCTGGCACCCATGCGCTTGAAAACGCCGGTCGTCTCCTGCACGCGGGCCAGCGGAATATGCGGATCGTGATCTGAACAGCCAAGAAACACGCGCGCGCCTTCCAACGTGCCGGCATAGTCGCGCGGAGTTCCGGGTGGCCCGATGGCGCCGCCACTCAGAATCCCGATGAACCCATAGGGACGCGGATTGCGCAGCGCCGTCTCCGCCGTCAGGCAGGCGCCCTGGCTGAAGCCGATGACACCGAGCTTCTCCGGCACAACGCCTGCAGCGAGAATGTCCGCGATGATTGCTGCGACACGCGCCATGGCCCGCGACAGATGAGGCTCGTTCGCAGCAGTCGGAGCCATGAAGCTCTGCGGATACCAGGTATAGCCTTCCGCTTGCGGCGCCAGATAGCAGAGGTCGGGCATCGCGATGGCGTCGGCCAGCGGTAGCATGCTCTCGGCCGTCGCACCACGTCCATGGATCAGCACCACAAAACCCTTGGCCCGCGCTGGTGGCGCACCCGCACGGCGCAACTGGTGTTTGTCGATGACGTCATCAAGCATCGGCTACTCCTGGGTCAACGCCACGCCAATCGCATGCAATGCCTTCAGCGTCGCGATGTTGTAGGGCGTGTTGAGGAAGTCGGGCCAGCTCGACAGCTTTACCGCCACCATGTTGTAGTCCCAGTTCACATAGATCATCTGGCCGAACACGCCGCGCGCCATGATGGCCCGCGATCGTGGATCCTCGATCCACCACTGGTTCTTGTAAGCGCCTTCCGGCAGCACATAGGTGTAGGGTTCCTGGAAGATCGCGTGATTGCCGTTGCGCGTCGCTTCCACCCATTCGGGCGGCAAGATACCCGCACCATACTCGAGATAGAGAAGTCCCAGCCGCCCATAATCGCGCAGCGTTGCGTTGAAACCTCCATCGGCCAATGCATAGCCCGCCGCATCGACGGTGAAGCAGGCATGTTCTTCCGCGCCCATCGGCTGCCAGATTTCCTCCGACACGATTTGCGGCAGGCGCCTGCCCATCGCCCGTTCCATGCAGAAGGCCAGTACATCCGTCTCGATCGAGCGGTAGGAGAACAGGTCGCCATGCCGGCGCTGCAGTTTCTCCAGCCCCATCACCAGTTCGAACATGTGTCGCGGCCAGCGGAAATTGGGATCGCTGTCGGGTGGAATGGGCTTCCAGCCCGACGCCACATCGGACTTGCCGATATCGGAATAGGGATCGGAATAGTTTTCGACAAACTCGACCCCGCTCGTCATGTCGAGCACCTGTTGCAGGCTGGCGCCGCGATAGGCCGTGTCGTTCAGTTCGGGCAGGTAGTCGGTGATCTTCGCCGTCACATCGAGCACGCCGCGGCCGATGAGAGTTCCCGCCGCCGCCGCCGTCACCGATTTCGCCACCGATTGCGAGAGATGCAGCGTGCGCCCGTCCATGCCGTTATAGTAACGCTCGAACACGATGGCGCCATTGCGGATGACGAGAAAACCATCCGTGTACGTCTCATCCAGCAGCCCCGCCAGCGACGTGATCGTGCCGTCAGTTGCCGCGACCTCCAGCCCATCAAGGGCCCGGTCGTCGCGCGGCAGGATGCGGATGTTTCCCCAGCCGCGCCAGACCTCCGCTGTCGGCAATATCTGCCGCACATTCTGGAAGGCCCAGCGGTTCCACGGCGGCCGGTCCCAGTCCATCCTTGGCGGAATGAGCGCAGGCGGCGAACCCTGCATGATCGGCAGAGGCTGCTCGGAATTGCGATAGGAGGACATGCGGCTCCCTGAAATGAAAAACCCCGGCGATGATCCGCCGGGGCTCGCGTCGGATATAGGCTTACTTCAGAACGTCGGTCCAGATCTTGCTGTAGATCTCGGTCACTTCCGGAGCGCAGGGCTTGAGGAATTCGCCGGCCGATTCCAGTTCCTTCGGCACCGTGAGTTCAGGCGCACCCTTCATTTCATCCGGCAAGAACGGTTCCGAACCCTTGATGCCGTTGGCATACTTGGCAAAACCCGAGATCATCGCCGCGTTCTGCGGGTCCATGATGAAGTTCAGGAACAGCTTGGCGTTCTCGGGATTCTTGGCATCCTTCAGGATGGCGGCGCTATCCATGAAGAACGGAAATCCTTCCTTCGGATAGCCGAATTTCACATCCTTGTTGGCAAGCCGCGAACGGATCGCCGCGCCATTCCAATAGAAGGCGGCGCCGAAATCATGGCTCGCAAACTTTTCGATCACGCCGTAATCCATGGCGATCCACTTCGGCTTCGCCTCGACCAGCTTGTCATGCACCTTCTTCAGGACTTCCTTGTCGGCGGTGCACCACTGGCCGCCGAAATAGCGGATCGTGGTGAACATCACGTCGTTCATTTCCGGCGCCACGTTGATCTTGCCCACCAGTTCGGCCGGCGGATCGAGGAAGATCGACGAGGTGTTGATGTCGCCCTTGTACAGCGAGGTATCGACGATCATGCCCGTCAGGCCTCACTGCCACGGCACCGAGTAATGGCGGCCCATGTCCCAGTCGACATTGACCCAGCGCTCGTCGACATTCTTGAAGTTCTCCATCTGGTCGGGGCGCGATTCGAGCAGCAGCCCCTCGTTGATCCAGATCGGCATGAAGTTGGCGGACGGCACAACGATGTCGAAGCCATGGCCGCCGGCGCGCACTTTCGCCAGTGCCGCATCGTTCGAGTCATAGTCGGTGATGGTCACCTTGACCTTGTACTGCTCCTCGAATTTCTTGATCATCTCGGGACTTGTATAGTTGCCCCAGTTGAAGATGTTAAGCTCGCCATCGGCATGGGCAGCGCCCGCCGTGGCGATCATCGCAAGGCCCGCAAGGGCCGTCGTCAGTCTGGCTTTCAATTGTCTTCTCCCTGTTTCACGTCACGTCCAACGTCACACCTTCTTCCGGCTCACCAGGAAGAACACGGTGACGATCACCACCGATATCGCCAGGAACACTGTCGATATGGCATTCATCTCCGGCGTGATCACACGCCGCAATTGGCCCAGCATGTAGGTCGGCAGCGTATCCTGTCCACCTGACTTGACGAACTCGGTAATGACCACGTCATCGAGCGAGATGACGAAGGCCAGCATGAAACCGGCAAGAATGCCCGGCCACAGCAGTGGCAGCGTGATGCGGCGGAAGGCATTCCATGGCGTCGCATAGAGATCGGCCGCCGCCCGTTCCATCGTCAGGTCCATGTTCTCGAGCCGTGCCCGGATGGGCAGATAGGCAAACGGAATGCAAAAGGCCGTATGCGCCATGACGAGATAGCCGAGCCCGGAATATCCGGTCCACACCTTGATTCGCGCGAACACGATGAGCAACGCCACCGCCGTGACGATTTCCGGCACCATCAGCGGCTGGTTGATGAAGGCATATTTGAACGTCAGGCCGGGATAGGGTTCGGTGCGCGTCGTCGCCAGTGCTGCCATGGTGGCGGCAATCGTCGCAATCGTCGCGGCGAACACCGCGATGACCAGCGAGCGGATGGCGGCCTCCTGCACTTGTGTGTTGTTCCAGGCCGACACGAACCACTGCAGAGACAGTCCTTCCCATACCGCCAGCGACTGGCCGGCATTGAAAGCAAAGAGCACCAGCGTCACGATGGGAAGATAGAGCAGGAAGAAGCAGATCATCGCAATGGTGGTGAACCCCCACTGCCGCCGCACATCGAAGCGACTAGCCATGCCGCGCTCCCGTCTTCGTGGCGTTGCGCACATAGACCAGCAAGGCCAGCATGACGATGGCCATCAACGAGATGGAGATCGCCGCACCCAGCGGCCAGTTCCGGCCCTGGCCGAACTGCAGGTCGATCAGATTGCCCAGCATCATGTTCTTGCCGCCGCCAAGCACGCGTGGCGTCACATAGGCGCCGAGCGACGGAATGAACACGAGGATCGAGCCGGCGATGATCCCTGGCTTCACCAGCGGCACGATGATCCGCCACAGCACCTTGAAACTGTTGGCGTAGAGATCATACCCCGCCTCCACCAGGCGGAAGTCGAGCTTCTCCATGCTGGCGTAGAGCGGCAGCACCATCAGCGGCAAGTAGACATAGACCATGCCGAACAGGATGCCCCAGTCGGTGTACATCATCTGGATCGGCTGATCGATGATCCCCGCCCACTGCAGGGCGGAATTGATCACGCCCTCGTTGCGGATCACCTCCTGCATGGCGAAGGTGCGGATCAGCAGGTTCGTCCAGAACGGAATGGTAATGAGGAACAGCCATAGGTCGCGATAGCGCTCGGACCGCGTGGCGATGAAATAGGCCGTCGGAAAACCGAAGATCAGCGTCAGCACCGTCGTCGTCAGCGACAGTTTCACCGAGCGCCAGAAGATCGCCAGATGCGCATCGTTGATGCCCAGCGTGTCGTCGAAGATGTCGCGCTCGAACAGCACGTTGAGCCAGCCGTCGAGCGAGAACTGTCCGAACTTCACATCGCCGTAGTCGCCCTTCGCCATGAAGGAATAGGCCAGCACCACGAACAGCGGTCCGATGGCGGCAACCAGGATGATGATCATCGCCGGCGCCGACAGCAGCCAGCGCCCCCGCACGTCGCGTGCCTTGGCCAGTTCGGAGGTTTCGCGGGCGCTTGCCATCTAGTCCCTCAACACCTGGGCGGCGTGGTCATCGAG
>CAUJIO010000018.1 GCA_963205315.1 Pseudomonadota bacterium
TGACATGACCAATTCCACCATCCGCCGCGGTCTGATTGCGGGAGTTGCATCGCTTGCCCTGCTTACCGGCCTTGCTGGCGCTGCATTTGCCGACAAGGTGCTGTTGAACGTATCCTACGACCCCACGCGGGAGTTCTACAAAGAATTCAACGAAGCCTTTGCCGCCCAATGGACCGCAAAGTCGGGCGAGGCTGTCACCATCAACCAGTCGCATGGCGGCTCGGGCAAGCAGGCCCGGGCGGTGATCGATGGCCTCGACGCCGATGTGGTGACGCTGGCTCTGGCAGGCGACATCGACCAGATCGCGGCCAAAACCGACAGGCTGCCGAAGGACTGGGCCAGCAAGTTGCCGAACAACTCGGCCCCCTATACGTCGACGATCGTCTTCATCGTCAAGAAGGGCAACCCCAAGGGAATCAAGGACTGGAACGACCTGGTCAAGGACGGCATCCAGGTGATCACGCCCAACCCCAAGACCTCCGGCGGGGCGCGCTGGAACTACCTCGCGGCCTGGGCATATGCCGCCAAAGCTCTGGGTGGCGACGAAGGCAAGGTCAAGCAGTGGATCGGCGATCTGTATCGCAATGTACCGGTCCTCGATACAGGTGCGCGCGGATCAACCACGACATTCGCTCAGCGCGGCATCGGCGACGTTCTGATCTCGTGGGAAAACGAGGCCTTCCTTGTGCTGCAGGAATTCGGCGCCGACAATTTCGAGATCGTCGTTCCCTCGTTGTCAATTCTTGCCGAACCGCCTGTAGCCATGGTGGAAGGCAATGCCAAGGCGAAGGGCAATGAAGAACTGGCAAAGGCCTATCTCGACTATCTTTATTCGCCCACCGGGCAGAAACTTGCGGCCAAGCACTTCTTCCGCCCGATCGATCCGGCGGCGGCCGACCCCGCCGACGTTGCACGGTTCCCTAAACTGGAACTGGTGACCATCAAGGATTTTGGCGGCTGGGCCACGGCGCAGAAGACGCATTTCGCCGACGGTGGCGTCTTCGACACGATCTACAAGCCGACGAACTGATCCGGATATGGCGCTGATTTCCCTCCCGCGCCTGCGCGAGCCAAGTGTCCTGCCCGGTTTCGGGCTTGCGCTTGGCTTCGCCGTTGCTGCACTGTGCCTCGTCGTCTTGCTGCCGCTGGCGGCTCTGGTCCTCCATGCACTGAGCATTGGCCCCGCCGAGTTCCTGAGCATAGCCACCGACACACGAACACTGTCGGCCTTGCGGCTGTCTTTCGGAACGGCGTTCATAGCCGCTGTCATCAATGCCGTATTCGGGTTGCTGCTGGCCTGGGTGCTGGTGCGCTACAGTTTTCCGGGCCGTCGCCTGATCGATGCGGCCGTCGACCTGCCCTTTGCGCTTCCCACTGCGGTCGCTGGGATCGCAATGGCGGCAATTTACGCGCCCAACGGCGTCATTGGTTCGCTCGCGGACAAGGTTGGACTGAAAATTGCCTACACGCCGCTTGGTATCACCCTGGCGCTGGTGTTCATCGGCCTGCCATTTGTGGTGCGAACCGTGCAGCCGGTTCTCGAAGAGGTCGAACAGGACATCGAAGAGGCCGCGGCACTGCTCGGAGCAAGCCGTTTGCGAACGGTACTGCAAGTGGTGCTCCCGCACATCTATCCTGCCCTGCTGACCGGATTTGCGCTCGCCTTCGCCCGGGGCGTTGGCGAATACGGCTCGGTGATCTTCATCGCAGGAAATATTCCGCAAGTCTCCGAGATCGCGCCGTTGCTGATCGTCATCAAGCTTGAGGAGTTCGACTACGGCGGCGCGACGGTGATCGCCACGCTCATGCTGGCGATCTCCTTCGCCATGCTTTTCGTCATCAATGCCCTGCAGGCCCGGAGTTCGCGAAAATATGGCAATGTCTGACCTCACCCTGCCGCGGGCTCACACTCCGGAACGTGCCACCAGCGAAAGCCTGCTGGCGCGCATCGCTCTTATCGGCACGGCGGGATGCTTCCTGGCCGCCGTGCTGTTTCTGCCGCTCATCGTGGTTTTCGTGGAGGGTTTCCGCAAAGGTGCAGAGGTGTTTTTCGACAGCTTCACGGATTCGGATACATTGGCCGCGGTACGCCTTACGCTGCTGGTCGCTGCCATTGCCGTGCCGTTCAATGCCGTGTTCGGTCTCTCCGCGTCATGGGCAATCGCCAAGTTCAGCTTCAAGGGCAAGAACCTGCTGCTGACTCTGATCGACCTGCCATTTTCGATTTCGCCAGTCATTTCAGGCCTTGTCTATGTGCTGCTGTTTGGGGCCCACGGCTGGCTGGGGCACTGGCTCAAGGCAAACGGCGTGGAAATCATCTTCGCCGTGCCGGGCATCGTGCTGGCTACGGTTCTCGTCACCTTCCCCTTCGTGGCGCGCGAACTCATTCCACTGATGCAGTCACAGGGAACGGCCGAGGAAGAAGCCGCACTGACGCTCGGGGCCTCCGGCTGGCACACGTTTTTCAATGTGACGCTGCCAAACGTCAAGTGGGCGCTTCTTTATGGAGTCCTGCTGTGCAATGCGCGCGCCATGGGCGAGTTTGGCGCCGTCTCGGTCGTCTCCGGACACATCCGTGGGCTGACGAATACCATGCCGCTGCATATCGAGATCCTCTACAACGAATACAACTTCGTTGCGGCCTTTGCCGTCGCGACGATGCTGGCGGGACTGGCACTTGTCACGCTTGCTGCCAAGACCCTGCTCGAGTGGCGGTTCTCGCACTCGCTCGCCGCCGCCCATCGTCATTGAGATCAAGGAGTCCAGAGATGTCCGTACCCGTGAAGATCAGAGATCTCGAAAAGAGCTATGGCCGATACCCCGCGCTGAAGGGCGTGTCGCTGGACGTCGCGGCGGGCGAACTGGTTGCATTGCTCGGGCCATCGGGCTCGGGCAAGACGACGTTGCTGCGGACGGTTGCGGGGCTGGAACAGGCCGAAACCGGAAACGTGTTCTTCGGCGATATCGACGCCAGCCAGCTGAGTCTGCGCGAGCGGCGCATTGGCTTCGTGTTTCAGCATTACGCGCTGTTCCGGCACATGACGGTATTGGACAATGTTGCCTTCGGTCTACGAGCGAGGCCGCGCGCCACGCGCCCCAGCGATCAGGTGATCCGTGCACGTGCGATGGACCTTCTCGGACTGGTGCAACTCGATGGGCTCGAGGGGCGTTATCCCACTCAGCTGTCGGGCGGACAGCGGCAACGTGTGGCGCTGGCCCGCGCGCTGGCGATCGAACCGCGCGTACTGCTGCTTGACGAACCCTTCGGCGCTCTTGATGCAAAAGTGCGAAAGGATTTGCGCAAATGGCTGCGCGACCTGCACCAGCGCACCGGACATACGACATTGTTCGTCACGCATGACCAGGATGAAGCCTTTGAACTCGCCGATCGTGTCGCGATCCTCAACAAGGGCGTGATCGAACAGGTCGGCCCTGCAGCCGAAATTCTGGAACGGCCGGCGACCGCATTTGTTGCCAGTTTTGTCGAGGGGATCGCGAGGCCCGAAACGCGGCCTCTGGCTCGCGACGGCAGCGTGATCCGGATCGCACGCGCCCACTAAATCGGGTCAGTAGCCCGGCAGCACCAGAAGTTTGGGCACGTCGGGAAGTGCCGCCGCCGAGACGACACGTTCTGGACTGCTCGAGACTTCCAACGCGAAGTCCTTGCCCAAGGAGCCGATGAAGCGGTTGAGCGTTGTGGGGCCGAAGTAGTGCATTGGAATGACGATGCGGGCCTTGAGGGTGCGCATCACCTCCAGCATTTCGGCCTGTCCCATGGTGTAGCCGCCGTCGACTGGCACCATGACGATGTCGAGCCGGCCAATCAGTCCGACGTGTTCGGGCCCCAGCAAGTGATGCAGGTGACCGAGGTGGCCGATGCAAAGGCCGGCAACCTCAAAAATGAAGATCGAGTTGCCGTCTTTCATCCGGCCAGTCATGCCGCCGCGAATATCGGTCGTGACATTGCGGATGCGGATGTCGCCAACCTCGATGTCGTGCACGGCCGCGCCACCCTCGGGGTTCCAACCGCGCAGAACATGCCTGATGGCGGGATCCGGCGTGTTGGTGAAGTGTGAGGTATGTGCGCGGTTCATGGTCACAGCGTCGGGGATGATGCCACCAGCCCTGCCCGCGTAGTCTGTCACGATGCGCGTGCCGCCGGGGCTTTCGATGATGAAGCTGGAATGGCCGAGAAAGGTCAGCTTGACCTGACCTTCCGCAAGTTGCGATGGCGTGAATGCAGCATGCTGAACCCGTGGCTGGCGCGAGGCCACTGCGAGACAGTCGCTCTGCATTGCGTCCGCCTGAACGGCGCCACTGACAAGCATCAGAAGAAAGAACAGTACTTTCCGCATGCCGCCCTCCCTCACGGTTCCGCTGGCCCGGCGCGGAGATAACGGTACTAGGGTGCCGCGCCGGTCTTGTACCGGTAACGGAAGGTACAACAAGGTGCACCTTCCATGATCGTCTGCTTACGTTCCAGGGTGATGTTGGGATCATAGCCCTGACAGAACGTGCCGTCACGGTTGCAGGACAACAGGTGGCCGATCTTGCCCAGTCCCATGTCCTTGTAGGTTTCGGCATAGCGGCAGCGGGTAATGTCGAAATCGAAAGTACTGTCCGTGGCCTCCAGCACTTTCATCTCCAGAGCGCCATCGGCAGTCCACAGCTCATAAAGCTTTATGAAATCGGCCATGGATGTCTGTCCACCAACCCTGTCAGCGAAGTGCTTGCCTTCGGCGATTGCCGCCTTGCGGATGGCGGCATCGAGAATCGCCGAGGCTTTCTCTTCACCGATCTCGGCAACCATTTCCGCATAGATCGGTCCGATGACCTGGGCCTGCAATGTCCGCTTCGTCAGGGTCGGGATTTCCGCCATCAGGTATAGACCTTGATGATGCCGAGGAAATCCGCGGCCTTGAGGCTGGCGCCGCCGACGAGCGCGCCGTTGACATTGGGCTGGCTCATCAGTTCGACGGCGTTCGAGGGCTTGACCGAACCGCCATAAAGAATGCGCGTCCCCTTACCTTCCGCACCCATGATGCCGGCCAATTCGGCCCGGATATGGGCATGGACTTCGGCGACTTCAGGCGTTGTCGGCGTCAGGCCGGTACCGATGGCCCAGACGGGTTCATAGGCAATCACCGTCTTTGCCGCCGTTGACTCTTCAGGCACCGAACCTTTCAGCTGGCGCGACACGACTTCGAGTGTCTTGCCAGACTTCCGTTCTTCCAGCGTCTCGCCGATGCAGATGATGGCCGTGAGGCCGGCACGATGGGCGCCCCTGGCCTTCTTCATCACCATCTCGTCCGTCTCGGCATGATTGGTGCGGCGTTCGGAGTGGCCGGCGATAACGGCGGTGCAGCCCGACTCCTTCAGCATCTCGGCAGAGACATCGCCGGTGTGAGCGCCAGCGGGATTCCAGTGGCAGTCCTGGCCGCCCATCTTGATCTTGCTGCCTTTGAGAACCGACTTGACCCTGCGAAGGATCACAGCGGGCGGGCAAACCATGACATCGGCCTTGAGCTTTACGTCCTTCAACATCGCGGCCAGGAGCCGCGGCTCCTTCAGCATGGCAACGCTTCCGTTCATCTTCCAGTTTCCGGCGACCAGCGGCCGCGGACCTTCACTTGCCATTATTCGCTCCCAAGTCCTTGATATCCGTTTCTTAGCAGACGCATCCCGCACTTGCGAGGGGGGGATCGCCTACCTATAGTGCGCCGCGCCCGGACCGGGCCGAAATCTCGAAAGGACGACTCGACATGATGGAATCCATGCGCAATGCCGCCAAAAGCTGGGTGGCGAAGCTCCTCATCGGCCTGCTCGCCGTGAGCTTCGGCGTATGGGGAATCGCCGACGTGTTCCGCAACGGTGGCGGGACCACGCTGGCGCATGTCGGCAGCGCCGAGATCAGCGGGCAGGAGTTCAGCCAGGCCTTCAATCAGTATCTGCAGAATCTGACACGGCAGACCGGCCAAGGCATCACCCCGGAAGAAGCCCGAAAGCTGGGCGTTGACAGGGCCGTTCTGAACGACCTCATCCAGTCGGCCGCTGTCGACAATCAGGCGATGAAGATGAAGCTTGCCGTTTCAAATGCCTTGTTGGTGCGGGAAGCGCAGCAGAATCCCGCCTTCCAGGGAGCCGATGGCAAGTTCGACGCAGAACAGTTCCGGCGCTTGCTCGAGACCAATGGCGCCAGCGAGGCCATATATTTTGCTGAACAGCGCCGTGGCAGATTGCGCGAGGCGCTTGTCGGCACGGCGGACGGCGACGTGCTTCCTCCGCAGGCGCAGGTTGAAGCGCAGTATCTGTATCGCAACGAGCAACGCGACGCGCGGTATTTCGTGGTGAAGACGGCCGACAGCGAAGTGTCCGCTGCGACCGATGACGAGATCAAGGCCGAGTATGAGGCCAACCCGGCTGCCTACACCGCGCCGGAATACAGATCCATTGCGGTCATGAAAGTTGAACCAGCCGACATCGTGGCCAAGGTGGAACTGAGTGAAGCGGATATCGCGGCAGGTTACGACAAGTACAAGTCCGAGTATTTCACGCCCGAGAAGCGGACGATCCTGCAACTGTCGTTCCCGACTTTGGAGGAGGCAAAGGCCGCCAAGGACAAGCTGACGGGCGGCATGGATTTCCTGGCCCTGGCAAAGGAGCGGGGCTTCGCCGAGGCGGACGTGACGTTTGCCGACAAGACAAAGGGTGATTTCCTCGATCCCGCCATTGCCGATGCGGCCTTTGCACTTGCGGAAGGTGCGGTGAGCGAGCCCATCAAGGGCGGTCTCGCAACCGCGCTCCTCAAGGCCGTGAAAGTCGTGCCGGAACATCAGGCAACGCTGGATGAGGTGAAGACTGAATTGACCGACCGCCTCAAACTCGATCGCGCGCGGGAGGAAATCCAGGCGACCTATGATGCCATCGAAGACGCACGCGCGGCTTCGACCAAGTTCGAGGACATTGCGGCCAAGGCGTCGATCCCGTTTCAGCTGATCGCGGCCAGCGATGCGCAGGGAAAGGACAAGGAGGGCAAGGACCTCGACATGCCGCACAAGGCGGAACTGCTGAAAGCCGCGTTCGGCAGCGACGTGGGTGTGGAGAATGATGCGATATCTCTCGATGACGGTTACGTGTGGTATGAGGTGCGCGAAGTCGTGCCATCGGCGGTAAAGCCGCTCGACAATGTGAAGGCCGATGCCGCCCGTCAGGTCATTGCCAACAAGGTGCGCGCCAAGTCGGAAGAAAAAGCCAAGGCACTGGTCGCAAAGTTGACAGCCGGAACACCGATCGAGGACGTGGCCAAGGAGGCCGGGGCGACAATTGCAATGGCCCAGGGCCTCAAGCGCAACGAAAGCGACCAGGTTTTCGATCCGGGTGCCGTCGCCGCCCTGTTCGCCATTCCCGAACAGGGTTATGCCTATGCCGTAGAACCCGATGGCAAGGGTGCAAAGGTCATGCAGTCGCAAGCCGTTCTGCTGCAGGCGTTCGACCCGGCATCCGCCGACTCAAAGGCGATTGCCGACCAGATGAAAACCCAGTCAGCCAATGACCTCCAGTCGGCTTATCTGGCGGCGCTCCAAAAGGATGCGGGCGTCACGATCAACGAAGCACTCTGGCGACAGATCTCGGGCACGCAAACGCAGTAACCCTTGATCCCACCTATCTTGCCGGACCATTCACATGATGATCTCCCCCGACTACGACAGTTTCGCCCGCGCCTATGAGGCGGGACAGCCGCAGATCGTGTCGACCAGACTCGTCGCCGATCTGGAAACGCCAGTTTCAGCCAAGCTGAAACTGGCTCGCAACGCGCGCTATTCGTTTCTGCTGGAGTCGGTCGAGGGCGGCGCGGTACGTGGCCGCTACTCGATTATCGGGCTGAATCCAGACCTGATCTGGAAGGTCCAGGGCAAGAAGGCATCGATCAACCGCAAGGCATTGCACAATGCAGACGGTCCTTTCGAGGTGATCGACCTGCCGCCGCTGCAATCGCTGCGGGCCCTGCTGGCTGAAAGCCGCATCAAGCTCGCTGAGGATGCCCCGCCAATGGCTGCGGGGGTCTTCGGATACATGGGCTATGATATGGTGCGGCTAATGGAGGATCTGCCGGAGCCGAATCCCGATACGCTGGAACTGCCGGACTCGATGTTCATCCGTCCGACAGTCATGGCGATCTTCGACAGCGTACGCGATGAAGTGACGGTGACCTCGCCTGTTTATGTCGAGACAGGTGTTACGGCCCGCGCCGCTTATGCACGGGCGCAGGAAAGGATCAGCGAGATCGTCGATGCGCTGGACCGACCGCTCGATCATCTGGCAATGCGCGAGGATGCGCCGCCAATCACGGAACCCCGCTCCAACACCACGCCCGAGGAGTACAAGGCGATGGTGTTGAAGGCGAAGGACTACATCGCCGCCGGCGATATTTTCCAGGTGGTGCTGTCACAACGTTTCGAGACGGACTTCACCTTGCCGCCTTTCGCACTCTACCGCTCGCTGCGGCGGGTGAACCCGTCGCCATTTCTCTATTACCTGGACTTCGACTCGTTTGCCGTCATCGGCTCGAGCCCGGAGATTCTTGTGCGGGTGCGGGACGGCAAGGTTTCGATCCGTCCGATTGCCGGAACCCGGAGACGTGGCACCACCCCCAGCGAGGACCGGGCATTGGCAGCCGAACTGCTGGCAGATCCGAAGGAACGCGCTGAACACCTGATGCTGCTGGATCTCGGCCGCAATGACGTGGGACGTGTCGCCGACATCGGCAGCATTAAAGTCACCGAGCAGTTCATCCTCGAATACTACTCACAAGTCATGCATATCGTGTCCAACGTCGAGGGCCGGCTGTCGAACAAGTACGACACCATCGACGCCTTGGTGGCGGGCTTTCCTGCCGGCACGGTTTCGGGTGCTCCCAAGGTGCGGGCCATGGAGATCATCGACGAGCTCGAAAAAAACAAGCGCGGCGTCTATGCCGGTTGTGTCGGCTATTTCTCGGCCGATGGCGAGATGGACACTTGCATCGTTTTGCGCACGGCCATCGTGAAAGACGGCAAGATGTATGTGCAGGCCGGGGCTGGCGTCGTCGCCGACAGTGTGCCTGAGGCCGAGCATCAGGAATGCATCAACAAGGCAAAGGCATTGTTCAGGGCGGCTGATGATGCCGTGCGCTTCGCTGGCCGGGCGGGGAGAGCCCAATGATCATCCTCATCGATAACTACGACAGCTTCACCTACAATCTCTATCACTTCCTCGGAGACCTCGGCGCCGAGACGGTGGTTCATCGCAATGACAAGGTCAGCGTCGGCCAGGTGATTTCAGCCAAGCCCTCGGCAATCGTCATTTCGCCCGGACCAGCTACTCCCAATGAAGCCGGCATCTGTCTCGACCTCATCGCCAAGGCCTCGCCTTCGATTCCGATCTTCGGCGTCTGCCTCGGGATGCAGTCAATGGGGCAGTGTTTTGGCGGCAAGGTGGTCCGCGCTCCGGCCCTCATGCATGGCAAGGTGTCGACGGTCCATCACACGGGCCAAGGCGTATTCGCGGGCGTGCCGCAGGACTTTACTGCGACACGCTATCATTCGCTGATCGTCGAGCGGGAAAGCCTGCCGGACTGCCTGGCGGTGACAGCCGAAACCGATGGATTGATCATGGGCCTCCGGCACAAGACGCTCAACGTGCATGGCGTGCAGTTCCATCCCGAGAGCATCGCCTCCGAACATGGTCATGCAATTCTCAAGAATTTCCTCGATCTGGCAGGGGCGCGCTGATGTCCGATCTCAAACCGATGATCGCCAAGGTGGCCAACGGAACGGCACTGAGCCGGGATGAGGCCCGCGACGCCTTCAACGTCATGATGTCGGGTGAGGCGACGCCATCGCAGATCGGCGGCTTGCTCATGGCATTGCGGGTGCGCGGCGAAACCGTGGACGAGATCACCGGTGCGGTTGAGATCATGCGCGAGAAAATGCTGCGTGTGGAGGCGCCTGAGGATGCGATCGACATCGTCGGCACCGGGGGCGATGCTTCGGGCTCCTACAATATCTCGACGTGCGCGGCCTTCGTCGCCGCAGGTGCTGGTCTCAAGGTCGCCAAGCACGGCAACCGGGCGCTCTCCTCCAGGTCTGGTGCTGCGGATGTGTTGATGGCGCTCGGCGTCAAGCTCGACGTTCCACCGGACGCAATCACGCAGTGCATTGCGGAGGCGGGCCTGGGGTTCATGTTTGCGCCGGCGCATCATTCCTCGATGAAGCACGTGGGGCCGAGCCGGGTGGAACTTGGTACCCGGACGATCTTCAATTTGCTCGGTCCCCTGTCAAATCCGGCAGGAGCTAGACGACAGGTTACAGGCGTATTTTCAAAGACTTGGGTTCAACCTCTCGCTCAGGTTCTTAAGAACCTCGGCTGTGAGGCCTGCTGGATCTGCCATGGCGACGGCGGGTTTGACGAGATCGTGCCGAGCGGCACGTCGTGGATCAGTGAACTGAAGGATGGTGCCATCCGCAGCTTCGAGGTGACACCGGAGCTGGCCGGGCTTCCACGCTCGCAACCAGACGACCTGAAGGGCGGCGACGCGGCGCACAACGCCGATGCATTGCGCCGCGTGCTGGCGGGCAAGCCCTCGGCCTTCCGCGATGCGGCGGTCATGACGGCCGGCGCTGCCCTTATCGTGGCGGGCAAGGCCGCCGATCTCAAGAGTGGGGTTGCCGCCGCACAACAGGCGATCGACAGTGGTGCAGCGGAACAGGCTCTGGCCGATTTGGTGAAGGTTTCGAACAGCTGATGGCAACCATCCTCGACAAGATTGCCGCCTACAAGCGCGAGGAAGTGGCTCGAGCCAAGGCAGCCATTCCCTACTCCGAGCTTGAGGGCCGCGCCAAGGCGGCGCCGGCGGTGCGCGGCTTTGCGGCGGCCCTCGATGCCAAGGCCTCGTCCGGTCAGTGGGGTCTGATTGCCGAGATCAAGAAGGCCAGTCCGTCAAAGGGACTGATCCGGGCGGATTTTGATCCGCCGGCATTGGCAAAGGCTTATGAGGCCGGCGGCGCGGCCTGCCTTTCGGTGCTGACCGATGGTCCGTCGTTTCAGGGGGCACCGGAGTTCCTGACGGCGGCGCGCGGTGCGTGCCAGCTCCCTGCCCTGCGCAAGGACTTCATGCTGGATACCTGGCAGGTTGTGGAAGCCCGGGCCTGGGGCGGGGATTGCATCCTCCTCATCATGGCAATGATCGAAGACGGCCTCGCGGCCGAGCTTGAAGCCGCAGCCCATGACTGGCAGCTCGATGTGCTGATCGAGGTTCATGATGCCTGGGAACTCGATCGCGCCCTGAAGCTCCGCTCACGGATGATCGGCATCAACAACCGCGACCTGCACACCTTCAACACAGCACTGGAGACGACGGAGCTGTTGGCGCCGCGCGTGCCACAGGACCGCATGGTGGTGGGAGAAAGCGGATTGTTCACGCCGGCCGATCTGGCCCGGCTGTCGGTCTGTGGCGTCAACGCCTTCCTGATCGGCGAAAGCCTGATGCGCCAGAACGACGTCACGGCGGCAACGCGCAACATCCTCGTGAAGCCATGAGCAGGCTCACACATCTCGATGCCAGCGGCAACGCCCACATGGTGGACGTGTCGGACAAGGACGTCACGTCGCGCAGCGCCACGGCCAAAGCCCGGGTGGAGATGTTGCCGGAGACACTGACGCTGATCCTTGAAGGCAAGGGCAAAAAGGGCGATGTGCTGGCGACGGCGCGCATCGCCGGTATCATGGCCGCCAAGAAGACACATGAGCTGATCCCCCTGTGCCACCCTCTGATGATCACCAAGGTTTCGGTGGAATTTTCTCCGGATGTGGCATCCTCGGTCATCGAGGTGGCGGCGACGGTGAAGGTCGAGGGCAAGACGGGGGTTGAAATGGAAGCCCTCACCGCCTGTTCCGTCGCCTGCCTGACGCTCTATGACATGTGCAAGGCGGTTGACCGGGCCATGAAAATCACCGATCTCAGGCTGGTCGAAAAATCCGGCGGCAAGTCGGGGCATTTCACAGCGGAGTAAGCACATGGCTCTGTTGCCTGTCGAAGAGGCGCGCGCGCGGATCCTGCGGGACGTCAAGCCACTGGCCGCCGAATCGATCGAACTCGATAAAGCTCTGGGCCGGGTACTCGCGCAGCCGGTGAAGGCGAAGCGCAACCAGCCGCCTTTCGACAGTTCCGCGATGGATGGCTATGCGGTTGTTGCAGCCGATCTCGCCGCAGCACCTGTGCAATTGAAGGTATTGGGCGTTTCTGCGGCCGGGCGCCGCTACGCAGGCAGCATGCGAAGCGGCGAGGCGGTGCGGATCTTTACCGGCGCCCCGGTGCCCAAGGGCGCTGATGCCGTGGTCATCCAGGAGAATACCCTCGCTCAGGACCCGCCTTACATTTCAGTGCTGCAGGGCGTTGCTGCCGGGCAGAACGTCCGCCGCATCGGACTCGATTTTGCGCGCGGCGAGAGCCTGATCCAGCCTGGCACCTGCCTGACGGCACGCGACATCGGGCTGGCGGCGGCGGCCAATGCGGCGCACGTCCGGGTCCGGCGGAAGCCTGTCGTGGCAATCCTTTCGACGGGCGACGAACTGGTGCTGCCAGGACAATCGCCGCGGGCAGATCAGATCGTCTCCTCCAACAGTCACGCGCTTGCGGCGATGGCCCGCCGGTTCGGTGCCGAGATCATTAACATGGGAATCGTTCCCGACCAGTTGAAGGCGACCCAGCGGGCAATCGTCAAAGCGGCTCACGCGGACATCCTGCTGACCACCGGCGGCGCATCCGTCGGGGACCACGACTATGTGCAGGAGGCGCTGGTCAACAGTGGCGTGCGCATGGATTTCTGGAAGATCGCCATGCGTCCGGGCAAGCCGTTCATGTATGGCCGGCGCAAGGGGCAGCACGTTCTTGGACTGCCCGGCAATCCGGTCTCTGCCCTGGTCTGTGCCAGGCTGTTTCTCAAACCGTTGCTCGATGCGATGCTCGGCCTCCCAACCGGCGATGACCTGGTCGAGGCGCGGCTGGGGACCGCGATGAAACAAAATGACAGCCGCCAGGACTATGTCCGCGCCACGGTATCGGAAGACCCTGACGGCCGGCGCGTGGCCACACCTTTCAACCGGCAGGATTCCTCGATGCAGCGGACGTTTGCACAGTCGCATGCCCTCATCGTGCGCCCACCCCATGCGGAAGCAGCGCAGCCCGGTGAATTGGTAAAAATCCTGCGCCTCGACTTCTGAACGTTACAGAAAGTAAACACTTGCAGAACTAAACAGCAACAGTTACTGTTGTTTTGGATTTGTTCCGATTCCGGAACGCGACGCAAGTGAGATCATATCCATGCTGACGCGCAAGCAACTCGAACTTCTGTTGTTCATCAACGAACGCCTGAAAGAGGAAGGCGTGCCGCCGTCTTTCGAGGAAATGAAGGATGCGCTGAACCTTCAGTCAAAATCCGGCGTGCATCGGTTGATTGTGGCGCTGGAAGAACGCGGCTTTCTCAAGCGCATGCCCAACCGGGCAAGGGCACTTGAGGTGGTGAAGCTGCCGGATAGCCATTCGCCCAGCCTGACGGCCAAGAAAACGGGCGGTTTCACGCCCAGTGTCATACAGGGCAATCTGGGCCGGGTTAAGCCGATGGCGGCCAGCAACGACGGCGCACCGCGCGCCGCCGTGGTGCCGATGATGGGACGCATTGCAGCAGGTGTGCCGATCTCGGCGATCCAGGATCACAGCGCGAATATTGCCGTTCCGCCGGAAATGCTTGGCGGCGGCGAGCATTTCGCTTTGGAGGTCAAGGGCGACTCGATGATCGAAGCCGGGATCTTCGATGGCGATACGGTGATTATCCGCAAGGGCGATACGGCTCACAATGGTGATATCATCGTGGCGCTGGTCGATGATGAAGAGGCGACCTTGAAACGCCTGCGCCGCAAGGGCGATTCGGTGGCACTGGAGGCGGCCAACCCGCAATATGAAACCCGCATCTTCGGACCCGACCGCGTGCGGGTGCAGGGCCGGCTGATTGGGTTGATGCGGAAATACTGACGGCGCTTGCCTATCTTCTCCGTGAAACCCGCGGACAAATGGACTTCCTTGGCGCGGAGACCTGATCTAGGTTCTGGTGTCATGGTTCCTGTTTCTAGGATTTGCGCGCATGAAGATTTATGGCGATCTGATATCACCCTTTGTCCGGATGACCGTCGTCACTGCCCATGAGGTTGGCCTTGGCGACAAGGTTCAGCACCTTGTCGAGGCGGTGAAGCCAACGGAGGTCAACGCCAAACTGGCGGCCTTGTCGCCCATCGGCAAGATTCCGATCCTCGAGACGGACCATGGCCATGGCGTCTATGACAGCCGTGTCATCATGGAATATCTCTGTCACGTCGCGGGAAATTCAACACTCATTCCGGACGATGGCGTGAAGCGCTTCCGGGTGCTTACGCTGCAGGCGCTGGGCCAGGGATTGGCCGATTCCGCTGTCGCCTATCGCTATGAGGTCGGGGTGCGTCCGCAAGGGCTGCAATGGCAGGAGTGGATGAGCCGGACCGTGACCCGCATGAATGCCGCCTTCGACGATCTCGAATCCAACTGGCAGGATTGCCTTGCCGGCGTGCATGTCGGTGCCATCGCCGTGGCGGTCACGCTAGGCTATGTTGATTTTCGGCTGGGAGATCTCAACTGGCGGCAGGGACGGCCCAAGCTGGCAGCTTTCCATGAGGCGTTCGCGCTGCGCCCCAGCATGGTGAAAACGGCTCTGAAGCCGAAGTAATCGACTGCGGCAAGAGCGAGACTTGCGTGGCTTTGTGCCGGCGCTCACATTGTGAACATGACTGATTTTGATGTGATTGTTGCTGGCGCCGGACCAGCGGGTTTGGCCGCGGCATGTCTGCTGGCCCTGGATGGACGTCGCGTGGCGCTGGTGGCGCGGGCACAAGGTGATGCCAATGACCCCCGCACCGTTGCACTGATGCAACCCTCAATCCGGATGCTTCTGCATCTCGGCGTCTGGCCGGGCGCTCTCAAATCCGCGACACAGCCGTTGAACAAGCTGCGCCTGGTGGATGACACGGGCTCGATGTTCAAGGCGCCGACCCTGACATTTGATCCTGTGGAACTGGGCGAGGACGCTTTTGGGTGGAATTTTCCGCTCGGCCTGCTGATACCTGCCCTATTTAGCCGGGCCCGGGAACTCGGCGTGGAACTCACTGGATCGGATGCCGCTTCTGCTTCGGTTTCTTCTGACCACATCAGCGTTACCACGTCCCGGGGCGAGCGCGTGACGGCGCGGGTGGCGATCGCCGCCGATGGCCGCAATTCGGTATTGCGCGGAGCTGCCGGCATCAAGACCAACACCTGGTCCTACGACCAGACGGCACTTGCCACGAGCTTCGACCATACCGGTCCGCATGACGGCATCTCGACCGAATATCACAAGGTTGCCGGTCCATTCACGACTGTGCCAATGCCCGGCAACCGTTCCAGTCTCGTGTGGATGGAGCGACCGGCGCGGGCGGCGCAACTCATGGCGCTGCCCGACGCGGAGCTGGCTACAGAAATCCAGATCGGCACGCACGGGGAATTGGGGCTGGTGTCCAACATCGGACCGCGCAAGCTGTTTCCGATGCAGGGACTGGTGGCCAGGGATTTCGCCCGCAATCGCATCGTGCTGATCGGCGAGGCGGCACACGTGGTGCCGCCCATCGGTGCGCAGGGGCTGAACCTGTCACTGCGTGATGCAGCGCAGGCGGCAGACCTGATGGAGGGCGAGGACGATCCCGGCGCCGCTCATATCCTGGCAGAGTATGACGCCTTGCGGCGGCGGGACGTGCAGCCCCGCCAGCAGGTCATCGACCTGATGAACCGCTCGCTTCTCTCAGGGTTCCTGGCGCTTGAAGGTGGCCGCGCCATGGGGCTGCAGCTTCTGTCGCAGTTCGGGCCGATCCGCCGCGCGGTGATGAAATACGGTTTGGCGCCCTCCTCCGGCTTGCCCCGGGTGATGCGGAAGGATCAGGGCAGCAAGCCCGCCTTGATTGCGTAGATCAGCAGCGGAATGGTCACGGCGGAGGCGAGCGTCGTGACGATGACGGCCGTCGACGCGCCTTCGACATAGCTCTTGTACTGGCTGGCGAGGATGAAGGCGTTTGACGCCGTGGGAAGTGCTGCCATCATCACCGCCACGTGCAGCCATAACGGCGGCAGGCCGGGCACAAGGCTGATCACACCCAGGGCAAGCACCGGCTGGATGACGACTTTCATCCCGACGACCAGCGTCAGCTCAGGACCGAAGCCTTCAAAACGCCGCATGCCAACCGTGACACCCAACGCAAAGAGCGCGGTTGGTCCCGCGGCACGCATCAGCATGTCGAGGATGCTGCCGAGCGCGCCGGGCGGCTGAAAGGCCAACGCCGAGGCGGAGACTCCAAGCGCCGTGGCGATGATGAAGGGATGTGTGAAGACTTGCCGCGCAATGCGGAACGCCACCTCACCCCAATGCGCCTCCTCGTTGCGCTCATGCGCCAGCGTGGCGAGAAAGGCTGTGATGATGAACTGCGTGGCACAGTCGAAACAGAACACCAGTGCCGCCGGTACGGCCGCCTCGGGCCCGAAGAACGCCACTGACAGCGGCAGCCCCATGTAACCAACATTGCCGTAACTTCCGGAGGTGCCCTGCAGAGCCGCCGTCTTCAGTGGCGTTGCAAAGAAAAATCGGGTGGCCATCACAACGACAAGAAAGGCAAATATGGTCACTGACGTGGTTGCCGTCACGAAGGGCCAGTTCAGCAATTGTTCGAACGGCGACCTTGCCACGACCAGAAAGATCAGGGCGGGCAGCGAAAAATAGACCAGAAAGATATTGAGCCATACGAGACCGTCCTCCCCGGCCTTCCAGCGTCTTGAGGCAATGACCCCCAGTACAATGAGCCCGAAGAACGGCAGGGCGAGATTGAGGATTTCAGACATGCGGCAATGGCTCAACCATGAGACTTGCCTGCCTCTTGCCTTCGGCGCCAAGGATTGGCAATCAATAGTTATGGTGAACTCGAATACAGCCAAATTTGGAATCGGGCAGGTGGTCCGCCACCGGCTGTTCTCATTCCGTGGTGTGATCTTTGACGTCGATCCGGTCTTCAACAATACCGAGGAATGGTGGAACTCGATCCCCGAGGAAATCCGGCCTCGCAAGGACCAGCCCTTCTATCATCTGCTGGCAGAAAACGAGGAGACCGAATACGTCGCCTATGTCTCCGAGCAGAACCTGCTGATCGACGACACGGGTGAACCGGTGCGCCACCCGCAGGTGCGGGATTACTTCGAGCGGTTCGATTCGCGCCGGAAAAGCTACCTGCCACGCGACCGGCAGCGTCATTGACGGCATGGCTGCTGCTGACAAGTCCTGACAGTACTCCGTCTGGTCACTGCTGAATTCCTGCTGTAGGAACGGGCGCCCGCAGAGGAGCGACCATGACAACCAAAGCACCGGGCAGATTTGCCGTCATTTTCGTATTCATAACCGTGTTTATCGACATGGTGGGGTTCGGCCTGATCATGCCGGTGCTGCCGCGGTTGATCGAGCAAGTTGGCGGTACGGATCTCGCGGGCGCCTCCATTCTCGGTGGCTGGCTGTTCTTCGCCTATGGCGGCATGCAGTTCCTGTTTGGTCCGGCCATCGGAAATCTCTCGGATGCCTTTGGACGGCGGCCAGTGCTGCTGCTGTCGGTCTTCGGGCTCGCCGTCGATTATCTGCTCACGGCGTTCGCGCCGACGATGCTGTGGCTGTTCATTGGCCGGATCTTCGCTGGAATTTGTGGAGCCTCCTACACCACCGCCAATGCCTATCTGGCCGACATCACCAAGCCGGAAGAGCGCGCGAAGGTGTTTGGAATGATGGGGGCAGCCTTCGGGCTGGGTTTCGTGATCGGTCCGGCTATTGGCGGATTACTGGGCGAATTTGGACCGCGCGTGCCGTTCTTCGTTGCCGCCGGACTATCGATCGTCAATTTTCTGTACGGCTGGTTCGTGCTGCCGGAAACGCTGCCTGTCGAAAAGCGCCGCCCGTTCTCACTCTTGCGATCAAATCCGGTCGGCGCGTTGAGGGTGTTCGCGCGCTACAAGGGCGTGGTGCCACTGAGCATGGTCATGTTCCTATATTTCTTCGCGACGGCCGTGTATCCGGCCCTGTGGGCGTTCTGGGGCATTGCCGCCTACAATTGGACGGAAGCAACAATCGGGCTGACGCTGGCGGCATTCGGCTTGATCTCGGCCATCGTGCAAGGCGGACTTACGGGACCCGTTGTGAAATGGCTGGGTGAGCGGCGAACCGTCGTATTTGGACTGGTGATGGCCGTCGTTGCGGTCTTGGGCTACGCGGTGGCGCCGGGACTGGCCGCTGTTCTGATCCTGCTTGTCGTGCATGCGCCGGAGGGGTTCGTACACCCTGCCCTCACCGCATTGATGTCACATCAGGCTCCAGACGATGCGCAGGGCGAATTGCAGGGCGGCATTGCCAGCCTGCAAAGCATAGGCATGCTCCTGGGAACGGTGATGTTCACACAGATCTTCGGCTGGTTCATGCAGCCCAATTCGATCATCGTGTCGCCAAGCATCGGGTTTGTTCTCGCCGGCCTGCTACTGACGTTGACGCTTGGTTTCTTCCTCGCGATGAAGGAAACGAAGCCCCTCACTCCACCGTGACGGACTTCGCCAGATTGCGCGGCTGATCGACGTCGGTGCCCATAAAGACAGCGGCATGATAGGCGATCAACTGCACAGGTACGGCATAGAGCAACGGACTGATGAAGGCGTGAGCCTTGGGTACGCGGATGCGCTGAAAGGTCTTGTGACCGACGTCCTCGAGGCCCTGATCGTCCGTCAACAGAACAATCTTGCCGCCGCGTGCCGCCACTTCCTCCATGTTGGAAATGGTCTTCTCGTAGAGTTCGTCACGCGGTGCGATGACGATCACGGGAACATGCTCGTCGATCAATGCGATCGGACCATGCTTCAGTTCGCCGGCGGCATAGCCTTCGGCATGAATGTAGGAGATTTCCTTGAGCTTCAAAGCGCCCTCAAGCGCTATGGGATAGTTGATGCCACGGCCGAGATATAGAACGTCGCGGGCGTTGGCGATTTCGCGGGCGACATGGGCGATGTGCTTTTCATCCTTCAGGATCTCGCTCATGTGGCGCGGCGCTTCGATCAGTGCCCCGATCAATTCCTTTTCCTGCTCGCGCGTGATGGTGCCGCGCAGCTTGCCGGCGAGAATGGCAAGGCAAGCCAATGCTGTCAGCTGGCAGGTGAAGGCCTTGGTCGAGGCAACGCCGATTTCCGGCCCGGCATAGGTGCGGAATACAGCTTCGCTTTCGCGGGCAATGGTCGACTCCGGCACATTGACGATGGCCAGCGTGTGCTGCCCCTGTGACTTGCAGTAGCGGAGTGCGGCGAGCGTATCGGCAGTCTCGCCCGATTGTGAGACGACGATGGCAAGACCGTTCTTCGGCAACGGCGCTTCGCGATAGCGGAATTCCGAGGCGATATCGACTTCAGTCGGCAGCCGGGCGATGCGCTCGAACCAGTACTTGGCAGTCAGACCGGCAAAGGACGCTGTGCCGCAAGCAGTGATGGTGATCCGATCCAGCTTCGCAAAATCAAAGGCCAGTTTTTCTGGCACGCGAATGGCGCGCTCGGCGAAATCGACATATTCCGCCAGCGTGTGGCCGATGACTTCCGGCTGCTCGGCAATTTCCTTGGCCATGAAGTGGCGATGATTGCCCTTGTCCACCAGCATGGAGGACGCCTGGCTGAAACTGATCGGGCGGATGACATGGCGGCCGGCGGCGTCGAAGATTTCCAGCGAATTGTGGGTCAGCACCGCCCAGTCGCCATCCTCGAGATAAGTGATGCGGTTCGTGAAGGGCGACAGGGCAATGGCATCCGAGCCCAGGAACATTTCGCCCTGGCCATGACCGACGGCTAGCGGCGGGCCATTTCGCGCGCCGATCAGCAGGTCGTTCTCGCCCCTGAACAGGATCGCGAGTGCGAAGGCGCCTTCGAGACGCTTCAAAACGGTTTTCACGGCGTCGCGGGGTTTCACGCCGGCCTTCAATTCGCGAGCAAGCAACTGTGCCACGACTTCCGTGTCGGTCTGCGTCGTGAAGCTGGCGCCGCCCGCGATCAGTTCATCCTTCAGTGTACGGAAGTTTTCAATTATGCCGTTGTGGACGACGACGACATCGCCAACCACGTGGGGGTGCGCATTGGTTTCAGTGACGCCGCCATGCGTCGCCCAGCGGGTGTGTCCGATTCCGGTCGTCCCGCCCAGCGGCTGGCGGTCGAGCAGCGACGCGAGATTCTTGAGCTTGCCCACCGCCCGGCGGCGCTCGATTGCGCCATTTTCCAAAGTTGCAACGCCGGCGGAGTCATAGCCACGATACTCCAGGCGCCGAAGAGCCTCGACAATATTGCCTGCTACCGGTTCCTTGCCGAGAATGCCTACGATGCCGCACATAAATTCTGTTCCTAGCTCTTGCGCTTGGCGGCCTTGCGGGCTGCCTTGATTTCACGGTTGCGCGCCGCCCAGCCGGGGCGCACGTCGAGGCCGGGCCTTGTCATTGCCAGGGCGTCGGCGGGGATGTCACGGGTAATAACGCTACCGGCGGCAATCGATGCGCCGTCACCGATTTTCACCGGAGCCACGAGCGCCGTGTTCGACCCGACGAAGACATTCTCGCCGATGTCGGTGAGGTGCTTTTCGTAGCCGTCATAATTGCAGGTGATGGTGCCGGCGCCAATGTTTGTCCTGGGCCCGACACGGGCGTCACCGATATAGGTCAGGTGATTGGCCTTGGCGCCATGGCCGATGACCGCCTTCTTCACCTCGACGAAATTGCCGATGTGGGCCGCGTCACCGATCTGAGCCCCGGGGCGCAGCCGCGCAAAAGGACCGATTCGGGCACCCTGCCCGATCTGTGTGCCTTCGAGATGCGAAAAGGCCAGGATCTCGACATTGTCGGCAACCGAGACGCCGGGGCCGAATACAACGCTGGGCTCGATTACGACATCGCGTCCGATCACCGTATCAGCGCTGAAAAACACGGTATCGGGCGCTGTCAGGGTCGCCCCGTTGAGCAGATGCTTGCGGCGGTAGGCCGTTTGCAATGTCGCTTCGATTCCGGCGAGCTGAACGCGATCGTTCACCCCCGCCACCTCGCTCTCGGGGCAAATGGCCAAACCACAGGCCGACCCGGCAATGGCGCCAAGTTCGACCAGATCGGTGAGATAGTATTCGCCCTTGGCATTGCTGTTCTTGATCTTCGGCAGCAGATTCCACAGGAGACCAGCGGAAATCGCAATAATCCCAGAATTACAGAGTGTTATCTGCCGTTCTTCCAGAGTTGCATCAAGCTGTTCGCGGATGGCGACAACATCGCCCAGGGCATTGCGGATCAGCCGGCCATAGCCATGTGGATCGGCGGCCTCAAAGCCGAGCACAGCCAGGGGATGCTGCGTGGTCACGAGCGCCGTGAGTCCTCTCAGCGACTCGGCGGTGATGAGCGGCACATCACCATAGAGAATCAGGACCGTGCCGTTGAACCCGGACAAATGCTCGCGTGCCATGGAGACGGCGTGCCCGGTTCCCAGCCGTTCGTTCTGCACGGCGCAAACGGCTTGCGGAAAAATGCTGGTGGCCTCGGCTGCCACATTGTCCATGCCCGGCCCGGCAACGACCACGGCGCGGGATGGTGCAAGGTCTTTGGCGGCATGCAGCACATGGGCCAGCAAGCTTCGTCCTGCGGCGCGATGCAGCACTTTCGGCAATTCCGACTTCATCCGCGTGCCCTTGCCGGCTGCCAGCACGACAATTGCCAGATCGCTCATTCAAACCGTACCAAAATGAATTCTCCCCCGGAACACGAGCATGTCCCGTACCACGCGGGCAATAATGTGGCGGCAGTGCTTAATTCGGCGTTTCCGGTCTGCGCTATTGACCTCACCCCACCCCGCCACTATGTTCCGCCGCGTTTCCCGGGGCCTCCCCGGTTGTGGGCCCGTAGCTCAGCGGTAGAGCATCTGACTTTTAATCAGAGGGTCGCGGGATCGTACCCCGCCGGGCTCACCAAATCATTCCAATAGGTTAGACGGTCGCTGCTGAAGAAAACAGGACCTATTTTGATGAGCGTTTGATAGGTTCGAATCCAACGCCTTGCAACGTTCAGCAGCGGCGATCCTTACAGAAGGCGCAGCGCCGGGCGCCTGTCGTCGAAGGCCCAGTCATAGGCCGCAGGACTGAGAACTGCTTGCTACCCCGGTTTCTGAGGCGGCGCTCGACGGTCAGAAGTATCCTGCGAGCTGCCCAACATGCCAGTCAGCGACAACTGCCGCGATCACGAGGACAGCCTTCGTCAAATAAAGAGATTTCGGCACTCCCATGAGACTGAAGCCGCCTCCTGCCTCTGCCCGCTTCGCGTGGTACCAAGCTGGGTTGAGGTAGGAGTAGATGGCACCTAACGCGCCATTGGCGGCTGACAATGCGATGAGCCAGAATAGGGCCTGATAATACTCGAGGTAATACAGGCCCGCGAACACGACCAGCATTCCGATTGAGAGCATGGCGCTACTTTCGGTCGATGGGGTAGACCACCACTGTCTCGCATGTCGTATTCGCTCTTGCAAACGCCAACGCGGCGGCTTGCAACTCTGTCACCTTCGGGTCGCCGAGGGTCAGGTCAGTTTCGACAATCAGGACATGGACCGGATCACCGTCCCTCACGCCCAGTGTTTCCCAACTCGTTATGGCATTCGGATGGTCGATTGTGTGCTGGCGCATAAGGCCCCCTGTCTATGATTGACAATCTGATCAAAGAATGGATTCATCAGGAAATGAGTTTCTTGAAAAATCTCTTCAAAGGCAAGCCCGCTCAACAGAATACTGACGATCAAGTCAGTCTGCTCATACCACAGGTTCGGCAAGTATTCGCTGAGATCAAGAGTTCGACCCAGATAAGTTGGACCGTAATATTGCCCACTGCAAGCAGAGTAGCAGCGTTTCTACTTTCGAATGCGCAAGGACTCGATGATGCGCTCAAGATGTACAAACATCGACTTGATTCTATTGAAGCAACAGAACGAATTCCTCCTGGAGCCATCTTAGACATCAAAGCGCCGCCTTCGACACCCGAGGAACACATGCTTGTCAAAGCTCTCCTCCTCGAGTTTGCCAATGCGCGACTCGGTGAAGGATTTCATGGCGCATACATAGGACTCGCCATGGGCGCGACCACCGAACTTACAGCGAAGATGGTCGTTGACACCACCTACATGACTTGGCTTGTGAAGCAGTCATACGAGGAACTGGTCTCAGGCGGCATCAAACTGTGAGACTCCTCTCCAGCAATGATGCCAAGACCGAAAGACGAGAATCTGGCGCTGAAGCGGCGCTACCGGGCTGCTGACCGTTCTATTGCGGTAGGCCGCCACTGATTTTGTCGTAGGCCTCGGCGAGCCCCCATATGAACGTCCCGTAGGACGCGAGGCCCAGGGCGATACAGACCAGATTCATAACGAAGCCAGCCTTCTCGGTCTTCTCATGCGCATAGAGCCACTGCGACAAGTATGTTGCACCTGATAGCATTCCGGCGAACAGCGCCCCAACGGCGAACGGCACAATCGTCGAGGCGAAGTGCATTGCGCGAGCGGCATCCTTGTCGGCAAGGTTGCCGATGAAGGCGAGCATGGCGATAGCAGCACCGCCGTTGAGCAGCATCGAGCCCTTGATTGCGTTCTGGCCCGCGTCGATCACCGACTTGAACATTTCAAGGTCAGACGCGTGCTTCATCTCGGCGTGTCGGGCCAGGTCCTGCCGGTATTGTTCATGCTCGTCTGGCTGCGGTGACGTGATCACCTGATCAAGGAAGGCAATGAGATTGTCGCACTCAATAGAGTTCGTGCCGTCGGCCTTGATGCCTTCGATTGTCGTCTTGAGGCTCTGAGCAAAGTCTTTTGTCGCCATGCCGCGATGATGCCACGTAGGTCACGCAACGGCAAGGACTCAAGGCACCATTTGGACCCTGTAATTGAACGGCATCGAGACAGGATAGGTCGAACAGATGCAGTTGCCAGACTTGAACTGGTGTCCTTCATGCGTGTCTCGCGTGTACACGTCGCCCGCAATGAAAGCGCCCGGCGCGATGGATTCGAGGATCGCCCGGGCAGCGTCGATTGCGACCATTGCGGCTTCCACGCGCTTCGTGTTGAGGCCGTTGATGATTGCGTCTGCAACGGGCGTCCAAGATTCGAGGTCCATGCCGTCAATGAAGAACAGGTAGTGTGAGGAGCGAAGGCTCAGGCCGTCCTTGCGTTCGAGTTGTCCGTCGGGCGTCGTGATGTAGTATCTCATACTGAACCTTTGAAGTGACCCCGCAGATGCCCTGTCCAGCACATCTGCGGGGTCGGAGCGCAGGAGGAGACGCTCATGAAACGGTGCCCGGCGAGGAAGGAGATGAAACGTTACTCGCCGGGCTATCTTCCGAGGAGGCTCAGGCCGAACCTGCTGAAGATGAAATTGAACATGGACGGCGCGTGGGAGATGCTCAACCGCGAATTGCGGCGCTGCTGACCGGCTGATCGGCTTCGACGGTGACGACACCTTGAATGGCGGGCGGGCCGCCGACGTCCTCTCCGGTGGACGGGGAAGTGACCAGTTCGTCTACCACTCTGTTCTCGATGGCGGTGACCGGGTGATGGATTTCAATTCAGCTGATCCGGAGGGCGACGACAGCTTCCAGTTCGACGGCAGCGAGTTCGGTGGCCTGAACTCTGGCGCCCTGAACACCAATCGCTTTGAAGCCAACATCCTGGGCCAGGCAACGCTCGGCTCGACCCGCTTCGTCTTCGACACCGATGACGGCATCCTCACCTTCGACTCCAATGGCGCAGCCGAAGGCGGCGTCATCATCATCGCCACGCTGCAATCCGGCGCAGCATTGAGTGCGGCGGACATCGTCATCTTCTGATGCCGCAGTCTCGCTACAGGCTGCCCCCAAAGCCCTCAGGCCATTGCGGCCAACGAGCCGGACGCCTGCGTTGTTTCGCGGTATTCCCCTTCTTCAGGGCCTACACCTCTCCCTCGGATTTCAACTCAGCCGTTTGGTACAGATATACCCGCAATCCGCCATGCGCGACGGGAGGTGATGGCGGGCCGAATGGCAGGCCGCTGGCCTTGGCGAGGCTCGCGTCGGTAGTGATCATGGCGACGCGCCAGCCCGAAAAGCGGGACATCAGCACCTTCCCGAGTGCGCCATAGAGTCCATAGAGCTGCTTCTTTTCTCCGATGCGCGCACCGTAGGGCGGATTGACGATCACCAGCCCAGGCGGACCTTCGGGCGGCGTGATCTCGTTGATGCCACATTGCCTGAAACGGGTGACCGCTTCGACGCCGGCACGCTTGGCGTTGGCGCGGCTCATGCGAATGGCGCCGGCATCG
>CAUJIO010000019.1 GCA_963205315.1 Pseudomonadota bacterium
GTGGCCACGCTGACCCCGGCCTTGCTTGCTACATCCTCGATCGTCGCCCGCACCATTGTTCTATCAAAGCAAGTTCAAGGATTTTGTCAATTCCTGATAGGCGTCTATCACACATTGGCAGGGTCTCTTGATTTGACCCCTCAAGCATCGCGCGGCAAAGCTGCGTCAGGGAGAATGCCTGCGATGCTGAAAGTCCTGAAATGGCTGGTGATCACCAGTGTTGTTGTGGCCGGGATTGTCTATACGGCGTTCCAGGTCAGCCCATGGCCCTCGGTGCTTTTGATCCGCCACTGGTTCGGCGCCGAAACCCGCGCCATATCGGATGCGCTGTTGAAGCACGTTCCAGGCGACGTCACTGCGGTCCTGGACGAGCCCTATGATCAGCCAGACCCGGATGCCCGTCTCGATGTGTTCCGGCCCGCCGGTGCCACGGGACCTTTGCCCGCCATCGTCTGGGTGCATGGCGGCGCTTTTGTCTTCGGCAGCAAGAGCGATGTCACGAACTATCTCAAGATCGTTGCGGCCAGGGGCTATGTGACAGTTGCGGTGGGCTATGCGATCGCCCCCACCGCCACCTATCCCACACCGGTCGTTCAGGTGAACAAGGCGCTGGGCTATCTTCAGGCGAATGCCGCGCGCCTCGGCATTGATCCGCGTCAGATCTTTCTGGCAGGCGACTCGGCGGGCGCCCAGATCGCCGCCCAGGTGTCGCTGCTGGTCACGGCGCCTGACTATGCCTCTCGCGTCGGCATCGCACCGTTGTTGGCCGCGGAGAACCTGCGTGGCGCCATCCTGTTCTGCGGCGCCCTGGAAACACGGTCCCTGAATTTCGACGGGCCATTCGGCGGCTTCCTGACCACCGTGCTCTGGGCCTATTCCGGCAGGCGGGATTTTATCGACGATCCGCGTCTCAAGGATTTCTCCATTCCCGCCAATATGACGGAGGCGTTTCCACCCTTCTTCATCTCCGTTGGCAATGGCGACCCGCTGGAACCGTCGTCGCGCGCCACGGAGCGGCGGGCGCAAGAACTTGGCGTGGCCGTCGATGCGCTATTCTATCCCAAGGGGCACAGGCCGCGCTTGCCGCACGAATATCAGTTCAACCTCGACAGCGATGACGGCCAGCTCGCCCTCACGCGCATGCTGGCTTTTCTGCAGGCCCGGAGGTTAGAATGACGCAAACGGGAGACGACGCATGACTGGCCACACGAGCATCAACCTCAACGCCGTGAGCTTCGAGGCGGGTGAAAGCATCATTGCCGAAGCAGGCGGCATGACCGCCTCGGTGTTTCGCTATGCGAGCGGCATCGCGGCGCTTCGCATCCGCAATCGCGTTGGCGAAATCGTCTGCCTGCCCTATCAGGGCCAGCAGATTCATGACGCGGCGTTCCACGGCCGCCGCCTCACCATGCGCTCCATGTTCGGAGATCCGCTGCCGGCCTCGACATATCTTGGAAACAGCGGCGGCTTCCTTGTCCATTGCGGCGCCACCGCCATGGGAAATCCGGCAGTGGAAGACAGTCATCCGCTGCATGGCGAATTGCCCAACCTGATTTATCAGTCGGCTTCCTTGCTGGTGGGCGAGGACGCGCAAGGCACATGGATGGGGATGACAGGGATCGGCCGCTATACCATCGCCTTCACCCACAATTATGAGGTGCGGCCAATGCTGAAGCTCCATGCCGGCGACGGCCGCATTGATGCCAGCCTCGAGATCCGCAACCTCAAGCACACGCCGATGGAGTTGATGTATCTGGCGCACGCCAATTTCCGTCCGCATGATGGCGCGAGGCTGATCGACACGGTACCTGACGATGGCAAAAACATCCGCATACGGACGAAATTGCCCCAGGGGCTGTTCAAGCCGGCTGAGACGCACAAGGCCATGCTGGCGGCGATGGTGGAAAATCCGGCGCTGCACCGCGATTTGGTGCCGGGCCGCAAGGTCGATCCCGAAATCGTCATGGGCATGAGCTTTCGCACCGACGCCGAAGGCTGGGGCCATGCCATGCAACTGCTGCCCGACGGCACGGCGGACTATATCAGTCACAAGCCTGAGGAATTGCCGGGCGGCGTGCGCTGGATGACCCGCAACGCCGATCAGGACGCGCTGGGCCTGTTCCTGCCCGGCACCGCCGAAGCGGACGGCTACACCGCCGAAAAAGCCAAGGGCAACATCAAGGTGATCGAGCCGCAGGGAAAGTTCACTTGCGCCTTGAGCTTCGGTGCACTGAACAAGGAACAGGCGGCCGAGCTGAAGACGAAGATCGAGCGCGTGATGGCCTCATGACTCAGTCCACCGATTTGACTGTGCCCTGGCGGTGGTCGCCTGAGTAGACCTTGAACCGGCCGATCTTGCGCTCTTCCGAGTAGCGCTTGAGCATTGAGCGGGTGGCTTCATCAGGAAGCCGGTCCCAGGGCAGGCTGTCGAAGTCGGCGAGCACCGTGCGGCCGCGCGCATGCAGCAATGCTTCGCCGCGATAATAAATACACTGCTCGCGGGTGGCCGGGGTTTCGAACACCGCGAAGAGGAAGCCCAGCGTTGCGTCGATGCCGTCGCGCGCCAACATGTCATGCAGTTGCGAGGCGCTGCCATGCGCCCCGCTGCGTCCGACTTCCGGCAAGGTCAGATGGCCGGAGCGTCCATCGGGGAGCAGCACCAGCCGGCCCTCGTTTTCCAGAATGGCACCCACCACCGTGCGGCTCGACGATGAGGCGGCATTGACCGCCGCCTGCTCGAGCCCGAGTGTGATGTAGCCGCCGCGCGCATAGCCCAGTGGATTGGAATCGGTATAGGAAAACGCCTCAATGTGGCCCATGAGGATGATGTGGTCACCCGCATCGATCACCTGATAGCGGGCGCAGTCGAACCAGGCGGCGGAGCCATCAATCAGCGGATTGCCATAGGGGCCGGGGCGCCACGAGGCGGATTCGAACTTGTCCGGCCGCTTGGATGAAAAGAGGACGGATGTGTCCTTCTGCTGTTCGGAAAGAATGTTGACGGCAAAACCGCGCGCGCGGGAGAACACCTCCATGCTCGCGGCCGACTTGCCGATGCAGATCAGCAGCAGTGGCGGCTCGATCGACACCGATGTGAAACTGTTGGCTGTGAAGCCGCGCGGCTGGCCATCAACACCGGCGGTGGTCACGATCGTCACCCCGGTCATGAAGCTGCCGAAGGCACTGCGCAGTTCGCGGGCGTCAAAGACGCTCAGGCGCTCGGCGAGAAAGCCGCCGAGCAGCGTCGCGAGGCTTTCGTCGTTCTCGGGCAGAGCCGAAAAACGCCCGCGCGGCGCGGCGCTCGACATCGCCGTTGCAGCGTCTTCCTCGTCGCCGGCTGCGAGGAACAGTGCCGGGCATAGAATGCCTGAAGCGGGACTGGTTATCGACGGATCGGCCGCAATCACCACCAGCCGCTTCACCCGCTGCGGTTTGGCCGTGGCAAGGCCCATGGCAAGTGCTGCACCGCTACCGCGGCCGGCAACATTGGCCGCGGAGATACCGAGGTCATCCATCAGCCGCCGCACAGTGTGGATATCGGCATCGGACGCGAGGTCAGGCACCACCACGCGGAACTTCGGCGTCAGCGCCTCGGCGAGGTGGGAGAGGGACCCCGCACTTTCGGTCTTGCCGTGCAGCAGTACGAGGGGTTCTCCTTCACCCGTCTCGATGAAGCTGGTGCCGCCGAGTGTCCTCACCTGTCCGGTCATGTCTCATCTCCCCTGCTGCAGGAAACTCTTGCAGGAAAGGGGCGGGGGCCGTCAAGCCGTGGCCGGTCAGTCGAGATCGCTCTGCTTTTCCTTCAGCACCTGCGCATAGACATTGATGATCAGTGCCATGAGCAGGATGAGGCCGCGGATGAGGATCTTGAGGAACGAGTCGATCTGGATGTGATCGAGCCCGTTGTTGACCACACCCAGAACCAGAAGGCCGATGATGGTATTGCCGATGCCGCCGCGCCCGCCGAACAGCGACGTGCCGCCCACCACCACCGCGGCGATGGCATCAAGCAGGAATGTATCGAACTGGTTCTGCTGCGCCGAGCCAAAATAGGCGACACCCAGCATGCCGGCGATTCCGGAACAGACGGCGCAGATTACCATCACCGAACCGATGATGAACTTGACGTTGACGCCCGAATATTCAGCCGCCTCGCGGTTGCCGCCCACCATGTAGATGTAGCGGCCGTAGCGCGTGTAGGTCAGCACCAGATGGCCGACGAGCAGGAAGACCATGCAGACGATGATGGTCCAACCGATGGGGATGAACATCGCCTTGCCGGCGGCATCGAGCCCGAGCGGAATCTGGAAGGCCGTGCCGGCTCCGAGCGTGGTGATGAGATCCGGATATTGATAGGCGATCTGGCCGCGCACCAGCATGGCCGACACACCATTGGCGATCTGCATCATGGCCAGCGTCATGATGAAGGAAGGAATGCCGATGATCGTCATGCCGCCCGCCGTGACGAGGCCGAAGGCAAATGCCGCCGCGAGCGCCAGGATGATAGCGATGGCGCCCGGCATGGTGACGCTGCCATTGGCGATGTTCACGTAGTCGGGCTGGATGGTGAAGTAGGCAACCGTGATGCCGACCGCATTGGCAACCGCCGCCACCGAGAGATCGATCTCGGCCGTCAGGATCACATAGGTGAGGCCCACCGCGATGATGCCGGTGATCGACAATTGCCGGACGATGTTCAGCATGTTGTCGAGTGACAGGAACGAGGAACTGGCAAAGCTGAAGAAGATCACCAGCGCGATGAGAGTGAACACCGGCGCGATGTTGCGCAGCTGGTCCGCCATGAAGCGCTTGAAGCTGAAGCTCCGTGGTGCCGCTGTCTCTGCCGTCGACATTCGTTCAGTCTCCCAATAAACTCTTACGCCGCCGCCAAGAGGTCGGCTTTTTCGATATGACCGGCCGAGAATTCCTTCGCCACCGTGCCTTTCTTGATGACCGTGACGCGGTCTGCCAAGGTCAGGATAGTCTCGGGCTCGGTCGAAAGAACCAGAATGGCGACGCCTTTGTCCCGCAGGCTCTTGACGATGCGGATGACGTCTTCCTTGGCGCCGACATCCATGCCGCGCGTCGGTTCCGCCAGGATCAGCACGCGGGGCATATGCGTCAGCCATTTGGCCAGCGCCACCTTCTGCTGATTGCCGCCAGACAGCGAGCCGAGTGCAATTGCCGTGCGTGGCGGCCTGATCTGCAGGTCCTTGATATGCGCCTCGGTGATCCGCTTCTCTTCCTTCGGCTTCACCATCAGCCTGTGAATACGGTCGAGTATGGCGATCGACACGTTCTTGAACACCGGCTCCGAACGGAACAGCATCATCCGCCGGTTTTCCGGCACGAAGGCGATGCCCGCCTTGCGGGCCGCCGAAGTCGAACTGAATTTGACGGGCTTGCCATCGAGCTTCAACGACCCGCGCCGGAGCGCCACTTTGCCGAACAGCGCGCGGGCCAGTTCGATCTGGCCCGACCCCATGAAACCATAGACTCCGGTGATTTCACCGGCCCGCAGGTCGATGGAGAAATCACGCAGGTTGCGGCCATCGCTGACACCATGGACCGACAGCACCACGGGCTTTGTGTCGTCGCCCTTGAGCTCGGCGTCCTCGCCCATGTGCATGCCCTTCGAACCACGCCCGATCATATGCGAGATGATCGAATCCTTGGTGAGGTTCCTGGTGTCCTCGGTGATGACCTTCTGGCCGTTACGGAACACCGTCACACGGTCCGAGATCGCCAGCACGTCGTCGAGAAAATGCGAGATGAAGACGATGCTGCGGCCTTCGGCGCGGAGCTTGCGAAGCACATCGAAGAGTTGCTTCACTTCCGGCGGTGACAGCGCCGAAGTGGGTTCATCGAGAATGATAATCTGCGCGCCCGAAAACAGCACGCGTGACAGTTCCACCAGTTGCTGCAGGCCGACTGGCAGGGAGCCCATTGTCGTGGTGGGATCGATGTCGAGGCCGAGGCTGGCGATCAGTGTCTTGGCCTCGCGGTTCATCCGCGCCCAGTCGACCTTGCCGAAGGCATTGACGGGCTGCGTGCCGAGAAACACGTTTTCGGCCACCGAAAGATCGGGAACGACGGAGAGTTCCTGGTGCACCATTCCTATTGAGTTGGCCAGCGCGTCACCGGCCGAGCGCAGCCGCACCTCGCGGCCCTTGATTTTCATCGTGCCGTCGAATTCATGATGGACCCCGGCGATGATCTTCATCATCGTCGATTTGCCGGCACCATTTTCGCCGACCAGTCCGTGGATTTCGCCTGCATTCAGCGTGAAGCTGACATCCTTGAGCGCCAGCACGCCGCCGAAATGCTTCGAGACATTCAAAAGCTCGAGCAGGGGCGTTGCGCCCCCGCTCGATTCATTGCGTTGATCCGACATGAACCTGGTATCAGATGAGGAAGTTCTTCTGCAGCCAGAGATGGCCAGCAGCGGTTTCCTTGGTGATGACCGGGCCGTCGGCGAGGATGAAGTCCGGAATGTCCTTGCCGGCCTTTTCGCCGCCCTGGACGGCTGCGACACCAGCCGCCACCGACCAGCCGTGAATGCGGCAGGAGGGGTTGCGGACGGTGGCAACCATCACGCCTTCGAGCACCGCGTTGACTGCGGGCGGCATGGCGTCCACACCGGCGATCAGAATGTCCGTGCGGTTCTTGGCCTTCATGACGTTGTGCGCGGCAAGCGCCATGTCGTCATTGTGGAAGAAGGCGCCCTTGATGTCCGGGTATTGCGTCAGCAGCGAGTCCCAGATGCGGGCAACCTTGGTCACGTCCCAGTCGGCAGGCTGCTCATCGAGCAGCTTGATGTTGGCGTTGCCGTCGACGACGCTGTGGAAGCCCTTGGCGCGGCCCTGGGCACCGGAGTGGCCAAGTGCACCTTGCGTCATGACGACGTTGCCCGCTCCGCCGATGGCAGAAACCAGTGCCGAAGTGACGACCGAGCCCATCATCATGTTGTCGGGCGCGATGAAGGTGTGCAGCGGCACGGTTCCCGGAGGAGCCACCAAGGTATCCATGGCGATGACGGGCGTGCCACCATCGATCATCTTCTTGATCGGGTCAGTCAGCGTGCCGATGCCGAAGGTCTGGATGGCGACGAAGTCCCACTTCTGCGAGGCCATGTTGTCGATGGCGGCGCGCTGCTTGGTGGCCGAGAGTTCACCGTCGAACCAGGTGATCTCGACGTTCATCAGCTTGCCCCAGGCTTCGGCGGCCTGCTTGCCCTGGGCGCACCAGGTGGCCTGAAGACCAGCGTTGGAGAAGGCGGCCTTCATCGGCTTGCCCGAGGGGGCGAGCGCCTGTGCCATGGCGGGATCGAATCCGGCGTCGGCGAGAAGGGCGGCACCCAGCGCCGTGGCGCCGAGCTTCTTGAATACGTCGCGGCGAGTCGCAGCTTCCTTGATCAGATCATTGAGCATTGCGTTGGTCCTCCTCCAAGCTCATGTACATTTACAGCATCTCGTTCTGTCGCATGCCGCGGGTGGCGGATTGACTCTTGTTGTCGATGCCGGTGGCGAAACCTTCCAACAGAGTGCGGAGTTTGTCCAGAGGTATTGTAGGACAAATATCGATGCTGCACGGCATCATGACGGTTGCGGCTGCGAAATTTTGAAGCGTGCAAGTCACGCATCTTGCATTTGCTGCAGGTTTCGGTGCTCATAGCGTGAGAGCCCATCAGCAAAGTGCATATCATGTCTGCAACCATCGAAATCCGCGAAGGCTATGTCCCGCAATCGCCGGCCACTCTGGCTGCCTATTTGTCCGGCATTCCCGCCGTGCGCTCACGTCTTGGCGGCACTGAGTCGCAATGGAGTATCGCCGAAGTCGGCGACGGCAATCTCAATCTTGTTTTCATCGTAAAGGGGCCGAAGGGCGGCGTCGCTGTGAAGCAGGCACTGCCCTATGTGCGGCTTGTGGGCGAAGCCTGGCCGCTGCCGCTGTCGCGCGCCCATTATGAGCACATGGCGTTGTCGGAACAGGCCAGGTTGACCGGGCGTCTGGTGCCGGCGATTCATCATTATGACGAAAAACTTGCATTGATCGTGATGGAATTGCTGGAGCCGCACATCATCATGCGGCGCGGCATGATCACGGCAACGCTCTATCCGAAATTCGCCGAAGACATTTCGACCTTCATGGCGCGGACCTTGTATTTCACCTCCGACCTTGCCCTGACGGCGGACAGGAAGAAGGCGATGATCGCCGCCTTCGCCGGCAACACGGCGCTATGCAAGATCACTGAGGACCTGATCTTCACCGACCCCTATCGCATCGCCGAACTCAATCGCTGGACGTCGCCACAGCTCGATTCCTATGCGGCGCGCTGGCGCGAGGATGGCGCTCTCAAGGTGGCTGTCTCGCGTCTTAAACTGAAGTTCCTGTCATCCGCCGAAGCCATGCTGCACGGCGACCTGCATACAGGCTCGGTGATGCTGACGCCCGAGGACACGCGCATCATCGATCCGGAATTCGCATTCATGGGGCCAATGGGATTTGACGTGGGCGCCGTCATTGCCAATTTTCTCATCAATTATTTTTCGCATGATGGTCATGAGGATGTGCCGGGCGAGCGCGACGCCTATCGCGAAACCGTGCTGACCATGATGCAGCAGATCTGGATATTGTTCCGCGAGAAGTTCCTCGACCTGTGGCGCGGCAACCCCGCCGGAGATGCGTATCCAATATCGCTGTTCCAGGGCGAGGACGGTGCCGCAACGCTCGAGGCCGAGCGCCAGGCCTACATGGACCGCCTCTGGGATGACACCGTTGGCTTTGCCGCCGCCAAGATGATTCGCCGCGTCCTTGGCCTTGCTCACAACATCGATCTTGAGTGGATCAAGGATGCCGACCGCCGGGCGGCATGTGAAGCGAGAGTTCTGACGCTGGCCCGCGATATGATGGTCAACACCACGGACTACCCGTCGATCACGGCTGTCGCCGACGCCGCGAGGCGCGTGCGGGCCGAGGTGAAGAGCTATTGAAGCGTCTTCACCTCGCCATAGCGGGGGTGAAGGCTATACAGCCCGCTCGGGGAACGCTTTGGCAATCGCCACGCGATTCGCCGCGATGACGCCACGCTCGGTGATGAGGCCCGTGACATATTTCGCCGGCGTTACGTCGAAGGCGTAATTCGCCACCCTGGAGCCGCGCGGCACGATTTCCACAGTCTCGATGCGGCCGTCACGCGTGAGGCCGGACATGTGCGAGACTTCGATGCCGCTGCGCTGCTCGATCGGAATTTCCTTCACGCCATCAACCACGTTGAAGTCGATGGTGGGGGACGGCAAAGCGACATAGAAGGGCACGCCGTTGTCATGCGCGGCGAGCGCCTTCAGATAGGTGCCGATCTTGTTGCAGACGTCGCCTTGCGCCGTGGTGCGGTCGGTGCCGACGATCGCCATGTCGACCTGACCATGCTGCATCAGGTGTCCACCGGTATTGTCGGGGATCACCGTATGCGGCACGCCGTGATGCAGGAGTTCCCAGGCGGTGAGCGAGGCACCCTGATTGCGTGGCCGTGTCTCGTCGACCCACACATGAATCGGGAGGCCGGCATCATGAGCGGTGTAGATCGGCGCCGTGGCCGTGCCCCAGTCCACCGTCGCCAGCCAGCCGGCATTGCAATGCGTGAGGATGTTGATCGTCTCGCCCGGCTTCTTCTTCGCTGCAATCGACTTGATGATGTCGAAGCCGTTGCGGCCAATCGACTGGTTGATCGCCACATCCTCGTCGGCAATCTCGGCGGCTCGCGCATAGGCCGCCCACAGCCGGTCGGACTGCGGTAGTGGAGAGAGCGACTTCATCATCTCGTCCAGCGCCCATTTGAGATTGATCGCCGTCGGCCTCGTCTTCACCAGCTGATCATAGGCCCTTGCAAGTGCGGCATCGCTCGCATCGGTTCGCATTGCCAGTGCCATGCCATAGGCTGCGGTCACGCCGATCAACGGAGCCCCGCGCACCAGCATGTCCCTGATCGCCACCGCCGCGTCGTCCGTGCTGCGCAATGTCACCGTCTCGAACACATGCGGGAATTTTGTCTGGTCGATAATGTCGACGGCCCAGCCATTGTCATTGAGCCAGATGGTACGGTAGTGGCGGCCATTCACGTTCATGCAGAAATCTCCTTGAGAGCTGCGAGATTGAATGATCCGCGCGGTACATTCAACACCTCGGACTCGTTCTGCATGAGGCACTTGCAGTACGAACACATCGGCGGGATGATCGTGGCTTGCGCCAGAGTGCACGGCAAACGGACGTCCGCAAATGACATCTTCCGCTTCCATGACGAGACCCACAATGAAAGCCTGGATCTGCAGCGCCTATGGTGATCCATCGGTCCTCGTCCTTGAGGATCGCCCGAAGCCGGTTCCCGGTGACGGCGGTGTGCTGATCCGCATCGAGGCCACGACGGTGTCCTCGGGCGACAGCCGGGTGCGGGCCCTGAGGCTGCCGAGGGGATTCGGACCGATTGGAAGGCTGGCGCTGGGGTTCCGGCGTCCCCGCCGCGAAATTCTCGGAACGGACCTTGCCGGCATTGTTGAGGCCGTGGGCAAGGACGTCACCGCATACCGCCCAGGCGATGCGGTGATTGCCTTTCCCGGCGGTGCCATGGGCTGCCATGCTGAGTACAGGGTGATGCCGGCCGATGGGCGGATCGCGTCAAAGCCTCCAAATCTGACCGCCGAGGAGGCGGTGAGCCTGTTGTTCGGTGGACACACGGCGTTGCATTTCTTCCGGAAAGCGGAATTGAAACCGGGTGAAAGCCTGCTCGTCATCGGCGCGTCGGGGGCGGTTGGAAGCGCCATGGTGCAACTGGCCAGTCACATGGGCGCGCGGGTGACCGGAGTCACCAGCGCCGCCAATCGTGATCTGGTCCGCGGTCTTGGGGCTGCTGACGTGATTGACTACCGCACGGACGATGTCACCCGGCAATCGCGGACATGGGATGTGATTGCTGATACGGTCGGCGCCTACAGCTTTGGCAAATGTCACCATCTCCTGAATGAGCATGGGCGATATCTGGCGATTGCCGGTGATCTTTTCGACATGCTGCCGCGCCGCCGCGGGACCAGGCGCTCGATTGCCGGGCCAGCGGCCGAGCTGCGCGAAGATGTGTTGCGGATTTCGCATCTGGCGGCGGCAGGTGAGTTGAATCCGGTGATCGACAAGGTCTTTAGCTTCTCCGAATTGCCGCAGGCTCACGCAAAGGTCGACAGCGGCCGCAAGCGCGGCAGTGTCGTCGTCCGGATCCCTCATTCAGTCGATTGAATTCAGCCGCCGTCTGACTTGGCGCCCCGCGCCACGATTCTCAGGGCACCATCAGGCAAGGGCCGTTGTAGTTTCAGTGCCTCTGCCGTGGACGCTGTCAGCCACTGATCGATTTCGGCTTGCGTCGTGAGGATTACCGGCATGGCCTTGGGGTGAATGGCGCCCACTTCCGCATTGGGCTCGGTTGTGAGGAACGCGAAAACATCGTTTGTCGTCTCGCCCTCCTTTACCTTCCTTACCGACGTCCAGCGCGTCCAGATGCCGGCAAACATGGCGAGAGGACGGTCCTCGCTCAAGGCAAACCACACTGTCGGCCGCGAACCGTCGGCCAGCACTTCATTCTCGGAGAAACTGGTGAACGGCACAACGCAGCGCGACTCGACCCCCAGCCAGCGCCGCCAGTGCGGTGAGGCGGTGTTTCGCACATTGGTGATGCCAGGGTCGGTCTTGCGCCCTTTCAGCGCGAAAACCGGCGACGGCATGCCCCAGCGGGCCATGGTGAGTTCGCGGCCGGCGTCGCTGTTGCGCACGATGGGTGCGGAATAGTCCGGAAAGATGCCGGGCAGCAGCGGCAGGTTGCCGGTGCGATCCAGCATGGCGCGCGTCATGTCGTTGATCGCCGCCTGTCCCTTGCTGAGACTGTAGAGATTGCACATGCAACGGAGATTGCATCAGGCGTGGCGGCGGCGCCAGCTTATGTTGCAATGCGGTCGGACTTGACATCGCCTTGTCACCGCAGTTGAGTTTAGAACTTGGCGTGTCGGCGTCCTGAGCGGTCGCGTCTTGGTCGGCTCTAATGGCACACCAGCCAATAGAAATTTTTGTTGTGAACAACAAGTTGTTGCAATATACGTTGCAAAAAACAAGAACGATGAATGCTGGTCCATCGCGGCCACGACATTCAGAACGGACTGCAGGGCGATAATCGAGTTTAGCCCTGTGGTGCGAAGGGGAGATGGAAAATGCAGCCGTCAATCACTCTGATC
>CAUJIO010000020.1 GCA_963205315.1 Pseudomonadota bacterium
AGAAGCGCGATGGCGAACAGCTTCGGCGCCAGCAGCGAGCCGACCAGCGGTGCCAGCATCGAATGGGCATCGCCGATTTCTGCCACCGTCGTCCGGCCGTTGGCATGGAAGGTCGCCGCAGCGAGAATGAGGATCGAGGCATTGACCAGCAGCGCGAACATCAGCGCCACGGTCGAATCCCAGGTAGCGAAGCGCAGGGCCTCGCGCTTTTCCGGCAAGCTGGTGCCGTAGTCGCGCGTCTGCACGATGCCGGAATGGAGATAGAGATTGTGCGGCATCACCGTGGCGCCGATGATGCCGAGCGCCAGGTAGAGCATGGCCGGATTTTTGACGATCTCGACGGTCGGCGCAAAGCCGAGGATCACGCCCCGCCAGTCCGGATCGGCCAGCGCGATCTGGAAGAAGAAGCAGACGAAGATCACCCCCAGCAGCGCGATGATGAAGGCCTCGATCCAGCGGAAACCGAGGCGCTGCAGCCACAGAATCAGGAAGACGTCGAGAGCCGTGATGATGACGCCCAGTTCCAGCGGAATGCCGAACAGCAGGTTGAGCCCGATGGCCGTGCCGACGACTTCGGCGATATCGGTGGCGATGATCGCCACTTCGGCGAACAGCCACAGCACGAAGGCGACAGGCCTTGGAAAGGCGTCCCGGCAGGCCTGCGCCAGATCGCGGCCCGAGCCGATGGCCAGACGCGCGCAGAGCGATTGCAGGATGATCGCCATGATGTTGGACATCAGCGCCACGGCAAGCAGTGCGTAGCCGAACTGCGCGCCCCCGGCGATGGAGGTCGCCCAGTTTCCGGGGTCCATGTAGCCCACCGACACCAGATAACCGGGTCCGATGAAGGCCAGCGCCCGGCGCCACATCGAGCCTGAGCGAGCGACATGGATGGAACGGAACACATCGACCAGAGACGGTTCACCGCGCTGGCGGCGCCATCCCCTCGCGTCTTCGACCGTAGCAGCGTCCTGAGACATGCATGGAAGTTTAGCATTGGCTAAACCTATTGCAATAGGGTAATTTTGCAGCCGCAGTATGGAGACCGATTTGCCGCAGCGCGCGAAAAAAGCCGGCACCGCCAAGATCCGCTCGGCCGCCTTCCGGCGGATCCGGGCGGACCACAGTTCCGAACTGGCGGAAGACTATGTCGAGTTGATCGCCGACCTGATCGACGAGAAGGGCGAGGCGCGCGGCAGCGAGGTTGCCATGCGGCTGGGCGTTGCCAACGCCACCGTGGTCAAGACGCTGAAGCGCCTGCAGGATTCAGGGCTGGTGACGCAGGAGCCCTACCGCTCCATTTTCCTCACCGGCGACGGCTGGAAGATGGCCGAGGACGGCCGCCGCAAGCACAAGATCGTCGAGGGTTTCCTGCTGGCCTTGGGCATCTCGGAAGAAACCGCCCGCATCGATTCCGAAGGCATCGAACACCACGTCAGCGAGGAAACGCTGCGTGCCATGGCAAGGTTTCTGGCGCGGAAGGGGAGTTAAGAGCCCTCATCCGGCCTTCGGCCACCTTCTCCCATTCTGCGAATGGGAGAAGGCACTTGTGGTTCAAGATTTTCTGACGACTGGCAATGTGCTTCCGGTTCCTGCGCCTTCTCCCGTGGCAAGCCATGGGAGAAGGTGGCCGACAGGCCGGATGAGGGCAGCTACCCGCGCTGCATCACCGCCACGAAGAACCCGTCGGTGTCATGTTGTGCCGGAGTGAGCAGCAAGGTGTCCGCCGCGCCGTCGGCCGAAAGTGGCGCCTCGCCGCCGATCGTCCTCGTCCATTGATCCTTGTACGGAATGATTTTCATCTCCGCGTGGCGCGACAGGAAGGCCCTCACCTGATCGGTGTTTTCCTCCGGCAGCACCGAGCAGGTGATGTAGGTGAGGCGGCCGCCCGGTTTCACCAGATTGAATCCCTTTTCAAGCACTTGGCGCTGATCCTTGAGACGCTGGTCGAGCTGCTTTTGCGTCAAGCGCCACTTGGCATCGGGCTTCCGCCGCCACGAACCCGAACCCGAACACGGCGCGTCGATTACCACGCAGTCGAACGGCCCCGCGGCATCCAGCTTTCCCTGGTCCTGCGCCGAGATCACCTCGCAGTTCGTGACCCCTGCCCGCGTCAGCCGCTCGAAGATCGGCCGCAGGCGGAAGCGGTCGACGTCATGCGCCACGAGCTTGCCCTGGTTCCGCATCATCGCCGCCAGCGCCAGCGTCTTGCCGCCCGCACCGGCGCAAATGTCGGCCACCGTCTCGCCCGGTGCGGCCCCCGACAGCAGGGCCGCGACTTGCGAGGCCGCATCCTGCAATTCGTACCAGCCGAGCCCATGCGCCGTCTCGGCTTCGACATTGGCATTGCGCGTGTCGTGGCCCGGCGCCGCGATCCGCACACACTGCGGCGACAGCGGTCCTTCCACGGCCCCGAACCGCGCCAGCGCTTCCAGCACCTGCTGGCGCGTCGCCTTGAGCGTGTTCACCCGCAGATCGATCGGCGCGCGCGACGCGATGGCCGCCCCCTCCTCCACCGCACGCTCACCGAAGGCCCGCTCGAAAGACGGCACCAGCCACTCCGGCACATCGCCTTTCACCGCCACGGAAAGATCATCAGGAATCGCGCGGGCCAAGGTTTGCGTCTCGGAGTCTGTCAGGGCACCGGGCCCATGCGCTTCGCCAGCCAGGGCGGCAATGTCCACGACGGACGCGTTCCAGCAATCATGCAAGGCGGCCAGCACCAATGCCCGCGGCCGGCCATCACCCATGCGGGCGCCAAGCGAGTTGCGCCGCCGCAAACTGTCATAGACCAGCGTGCCGATGGCGTGGCGGTCGGTCGAGCCGGCAAAGCGATGCGCCTTCCCCCAGTCCTTCAATGCCTCGGACGCTGGGCGGTGCCGCTCCAGAATTTCGGTGAGAATGTCGATGGCTGCTTGAGCGCGGCCTGCAAGGCGCATGACTTATCCGATCACATAAAGCCGGAGGCCGAACCACGCCCACATCACCACCACGATGGCAAAGCCGAAGACGAAGACCCGGAACCGCCGGATGACGATGTTGGAGCCGAGATGGATGTAACTGTGAACGAGGCGGCTGGCCACGAAGACCCAGGCCAGGGCCACGTTGACGGCATCGGCCAGCCCCGTCACCAGCAGCAGCGGCAGCAACGCATAGAACAGCACCGGCACTTCGAACTGGTTCTGGTAATTATTGGCGACCTTCTTCACGTCTTCCGGCCAGCGCGAATTGTCTGCGGCAATGTCCTTGACCTTCACCCGGCCCGCGCGCGCAGCCCGGAACCGCGCCCGCCCCATGAGCGCGCCGACGGCGAACACCAGCGCCACATGCGCGAAGGCCGGCAGCAGCAGCCATTGGGCGGTGGTCATGCCTTACTCCGGAAGTCCGAGGGCTTTCGCCACCAGTTTGGCCTGATCCGGATTGAACGGGAAATGCCTGTACAAAACCCAGCTCAGGTCTTCGTCAGACAGATTGAGCCAATCTTCCGACAGGAACGGCTTGATGGACACGGCATCGAACGGACATTTGCGGGTATTGGACACCGAAACAGCTGTGGGGTTTCGCATGTCGACGGTGGCCTGCACCATCACGCCGTTCTTTTCGCCCCGGTGCTCGATGTAATAGTCATATTTGCCCCAGTTCGATTTCTCGACATTGCAATGCTCGGTCTTCTTCTCCGGGGAATATTCGCAAGAGCCGGTCTCATAGGGGTGAAACAGCGCCTGGCTCTTGCCGATTGCATCCGTGTCAAGGTGATAGGCCGTATAGGTGCCGTCCGCCCGCTGGATATTGAACGACGCGAGACACGCGAACTTGTCCATTCCGTAATTTTCTTCCGCCGCAGCCTCCAGCACGCCGAACACGCCGGCGAACGGATAATCGCCGGCCGCCATTGCCGGGGTTGCCCCACACATCAGGGCAAGAGCGATTGCGGGCCGGAAAATCATGGCGTTTATCCCTGCCGTTGATAGTTCGGCGCTTCGCGCGTGATCATCACATCATGCACATGGCTTTCGCGCATACCGGCAGAGGTGATTCGGATGAACTGCGCCTTGCTGCGAAGTTCGGCCAGATCGGCGGCGCCCACATAACCCATGGCGGCGCGAAGTCCGCCAACCAGCTGATGCAGGACAGCGCCGACCGGACCCTTGTAAGGCACTTGACCCTCGATGCCTTCCGGTACCAGCTTCAGCTGGTCCTTCACTTCCTGCTGGAAATAGCGGTCGGCGGACCCGCGCGACATGGCGCCCACCGATCCCATGCCGCGATACGCCTTGTAGCTGCGGCCGTTGTAGAGATAGACCTCGCCCGGACTTTCATCCGTGCCCGCGAGAAGCGAGCCGATCATCGCCACTTCGGCGCCCGCTGCCAGCGCCTTGGCGAGATCGCCAGACAGCTTGATGCCGCCATCGGCAATGACCGGAACATCGTGCCTGGAACCCTCCTCGGCACACTCCATGATGGCCGAGAGCTGCGGAACGCCAACACCGGCGACAACGCGCGTGGTGCAGATGGAGCCCGGGCCGATGCCGATCTTGACCGCGTCTGCTCCGGCATCGATCAGCGCCTTTACGGCTTCTGGTGTTGCCACATTGCCGGCGATGATCTGCACCTTGTTCGAGAGCTTCTTGATGCGCGTCACCTGATTGATGACGTTGGCCGAGTGGCCGTGTGCCGTGTCGACGACGATCAGGTCGACGCCCGCATCGACGAGCAATTCCGCGCGCTCAAAGCCGGCATCGCCCGTGCCGGTTGCCGCACCCACCCGCAGACGCTCCTGCTCGTCCTTGGTGGCGTTGGGATGGTCCGCCGCCTTCTCCATGTCGTTGACGGTGATGAGGCCAACGCACTTGTAGTCGTCGTCGACAACGATAAGCTTTTCGATGCGATACTTGTGCAGGAGCTTCCGCGCTTCATCGCGATCGACGCCCGCCCGCACAGTCACGAGGTTCTCGTTGGTCATCAGGTCAGCGACCTTCATGTTCATGTCGGTCGCAAAGCGCACATCGCGGTTGGTGATGATACCGGCGAGTTTGCCATTGGCATCGACCACCGGAATGCCGGAGATCTTGTAGCGCTCCTTCAACTGCATCACGTCGCCCAGTGTCGCTTCGGGGCGAATGGTGATGGGATTGACCACCATGCCGCTTTCGAAGCGTTTCACCTGGCGCACATGATCGGCCTGATCGATGGGTTCGAGGTTCTTGTGGATGATGCCGAGGCCGCCAGCCTGCGCCATGGCGATGGCGAGCCTGGCCTCGGTGACCGTGTCCATGGCGGCCGAAATGATCGGGATCGACAGCGAGATGTTGCGTGTCATGCGGGAGGAGGTCTTGACCTGCCCGGGCAACACGGACGACGCACCCGGTTTCATCAGCACGTCGTCAAAGGTGAGATATTCGGGAATGTGGCGCGGCGCCATGGGGCCAACCTTTCAGCAAACAGGACTCGAGTGGAGATTGGCGGCTGTCCTTAACACCCGTATGGCATTCGGATCAAGCGCCGACTGGATTGGCCCGGTCGCGGCCTCCTCGGGCGGCTTCATTTGCCTGAACCCCCGCTGAACCATTGCGTCACTTTTGGTTCAAGCCCTGCCCGCCAAATTCCTCACATTCGCCACACGGTGGCAAATTTGGGCCTTTTCCGGGCCTGGATTCACAACAGCAAAAGGGAACGCAACATGACGAAAACACCGCAAGAGGTCGAGGCCCACCCAATCTACGGTACCTCCGAAGACGACATCATTCTGGATACGGAAACGCTCTCCGAATTCTTCGGACTGCAAGGCGATGATGTGTTCATGGCGTCTGAAAACGATGCCTATGGCGTGCCCGGATACTACACGTTTATCGACGATTATTTTCATGGTGGCAGCGGCTCGGATACCATCAGCTACCAGCTCTCCGACAAGAAGATCATGGCCAACCTCGGCAGCGGCATTGCCCATCGCATCTTCCAGGGGCAGGCGCAGTCGACGGACTATCTCGACAGTATCGAGAACCTCAACGGTTCGAACTTCGGCGATACGATCTACGGTTCGGACGGCGACAATCTGCTGCGCGGGCTTGCCGGCAATGACACGGTGTCCGGCTTTGGCGGCAGTGACCACCTCTGGGGCGACAGCGGCAACGACACGCTCGACGGCGGCGACGGCAACGATATTGCCGAAGGCGGCTCCGGCAATGATACCATCGAAGGTGGAGACGGTGCGGACAGCTTGAATGGCGGAGATGGCATCGACATCATCGAGGGTGGAAACCAGAACGACACGATCAACGGCGGCGGTCACGACGACCAGCTCTCGGGCCAATCCGGCAATGACCGGCTTGAAGGCGGCATCGGCAACGATGAGATTGATGGCGGTGCCGGGTTCGACACCGTTGTCTATACCGGAGCAGGCGACGTCACGGTCAACCTCCTCTGGGGGACGTCATCGGGTGCCATGGGCAATGATACGTTGTCCAGTATCGAAAAAGTCGAAACCGGTTCGGGCGACGACACGATCTATGGCAGCGACGACGGAGACCAGATCAACGCTGGAGAAGGCGATGATGTCGTCTATGCACTTGGCGGCAGCGATCTCATATCAGGAGAAGGCGGCAACGACCTGCTCTTCGGCTACAACGGAATTGACATCGTCTATGGCGGTGCGGGCAATGACACCATCGGTGGCGGCAACGGTGCCGATACGCTGCAAGGCGAGAACGGCAATGATGAGATAGACGGCGATGCCGGCAATGATTTCATCATGGGCGGCGCCGGCACGGACCAGTTGCGCGGCGGCGACGGACTCGACATCATCAACGGCGGCACGGGTGCCGACGTCATCGCCTGGGACGCCGGTGATACCGGCGCCGACACGATTGCGGGCTTCGTCCTTGGTGAGGATAAGCTGTGGTTCGGCACTGGCTACTTCGCTGACGAACCGGTGGGCGATGTCGAACTGATCGATGTGCTCACCGTCTTCGACCAGGGGGACGATGCCATCCTCGCCGCCAATACCGCCAGCGGCGGCTGGGTTGTGATCGCCACACTGGAGAATGTCGACGCCTATGAGCTCGGCCAGCTGATCGCCAGTGAAAACATTCTGGCCCCTGCCGAGGTCAATTTCGGTGGCATGCCGGATGGTCTCGGAATGTGATTGTCTTCCCGACATTGGCTTTCCGCACCAGCCACGCCGGTCCTGGTGCGGAAAGACGATAGCCTTGTCTTGCACGCACGCACCACGGCGATCGCGGTCTGCCATTGCGCGTGTCGTCCACGTCGGTCAGATGTTCCGGTTCAACATGGCATCGAACGAGGCCCCGTAGGCGGCGGTCTGCCGATCGGCGGCCAAAGGCATTTCGGGCCTTCCCAAGCCGGCTTCGGCATCATGCCGGAGCCAGTCGTTCGGATACGCCGCATGGAGCGCCGACCCTGCAGGCTTGAATATCCCGGTCAGGTGCCGCCAGAGATTGCCCAGCGTGTTGCCATTGCCGGTGTTCCAGACGTGTTGATGTGCGATTTTGCTCATGGCCTTGTGTCCTCCTGTTGATGCAGGCAGAATGCCAGTGAACCGTCAGCCGGATGTCATGACCAGCATCAGGACGCCGCAAAATCGGCAATTGCGCCCCGTTGACGCGCGTCCATTGCGTCTGCGTCTGCTTGGGCCGTTCGCCGCCGAGATCGACGGCGCTCCGGTCATGCTCACAGCCAAACGTGCGAAGGCGCTTGTTGCCTATCTGGTCCGGAGAGGCGGGACTGAGACGGCCCGCAATCTGCTTGCCGGCTTGTTGTGGGGTGAGCGCGGCGAAGATCAGGCGCGTGCCAGTCTGCGCCAGACGCTTTCGGAACTGCGCGCGGCATTTGCCGCGTCCCCTCTTCAACCGATCACCTCGACATCGGAAGGCGTTGCGTGGACGCCGGAGTCCGCCTGGGTCGACTGTCAGGTTGTCGAAGAGGCCGCGAAATCCGGGGATCACGAACGATTGGCAAGTGCAGCTGACTTGTTGCGTGGCGAATTCATGGAAGGCATTTCCACCGGCGAACCGGGTTTTGAACAGTGGTTGTCCGGCGAACGCGAATATTTTCGCCGCAACGCAGCAATCATCCTGGCGAAATTGATGGACCATGCAGAAAGGACCGGCGACCTTTCCGGGGCACTCAGCCATGGTCAGCGCCTGCTAAGTCTCGACCCGCTGCAGGAGCACGTGCATCGCAGCCTGATGCGGATATATGCTGCCCAGGACCGCTCCGATGCGGCCCTGGCTCAATATGAACGCCTGAAGCGGGAACTGTCCGAAAATCTCAACGTCTCACCGGATTCCGCCACTGACGCTCTGGCCCGCACCATTCGGGCCGCACGACGGGAGGCCTCACCGACAGCGCCGGGTCCGGCAGTTCCAGCGCTCCCCGACAAGCCGTCCATTGCCGTCTTGCCCTTCCAGAATCTCAGCCCCGATCCCCGCCACGAATTCTTCGCAGATGGCATGACCGAGGACATCATCGGCGCGCTGTCGCATCTCAGCGAACTTTTCGTCATCTCGCGAAGCTCCAGCTTTGCCTACAAGGGCCGCGCCGTCCGCGGCATCGATGCGGCACGCGAACTCGGCGTCCGCTACATCCTGGATGGCAGCGTGAGGGTGGCAGGCGAACGGGTGCGCGTTTCGGCGCAGTTACTCGACACGCAGGGAGGAACCGGCAACACCGCCTGGTCCGAGCGCTTTGAAGGCGACCTCGCCGACATTTTCGCGGTGCAGGATCACATCACCCACGCCATTGCGCTTGCCCTGCAGATCAAGCTGGCACACGGCGATTCCGCCAGGCTGTGGGACGGCCGCACCACAAACCTCGCCGCATGGGAAAAGCTGGTTGTCGGCCGCAGCGTCTTCCAGCGTTACAGCACCGCTGACAACAGCATTGCGCGGGTTCTGTTGAGTGAAGCGCTCGAGCTTGATCCGACCTGCGCTGCCGCCATGACCTACATCGGCATCAGCCACTATTGGGACGCCCGCTTCAGTGTCAGCTTGGACCAGCAGAAGTCGCTTGCCTTGGCCGAGGAGCATCTGGCCCGCCTCACAGCAGCCCACCCCGCCTCGCCCGGCCGGCACCTGCTGAGGGGGATGATCGGACTGGTGAAGGGCGAATACGAAGACGCCATCGCTTCCATGGCGCGCGCCGCCGAACTTGCTCCAAGCGATGCCTTCTCCGTGGGCCTGCAGGGACTGATCAATCTCTATGCCGATGAACTCCAGACGGCGGAGCGTCTGCTCCAGACAGCCATGCGGCTCAATCCTGTAAGGCCAGCTTGGTCGATCTACTATTTGATGATTGCGCAATTCTGGCTTGGGCACCTCGGCGAGGCCCGCGCCGGCTCTGAAGCGTACGGCCGGCTCGAGCCCGAAGAGCCCTACGGCCATGCGTACCGCGCCGCCATGCTGGAGCAATCCGGTGACCAACAAGGGGCCATCGCCTGTATTCGGCGCATCAATGACACGTCTCCGGCTTTCGGCCTGGCCAATATCAGGTCCTCGGAACTCTACCGCGACCTGGCAAAGCGCGAGCACCTGCAACAACTCCTCGCCAAGGCAGGCCTGACGTAAGAACGCCTTGAAACGGCTTGCAATTCACCCACTATCTCTCCTATCTCTGTCGTCATGATCTCCCAGCGCGCACGTTATGCCTTCAAGGCGGTGGTAGCCCTTGCCCGGGCCAAGCCGGGCGAAGGCTTGCAGATCAAACAGTTGTGCGAGCAGGAAAAGCTGCCGCGCAAATTCCTCGAGCAAATTCTCCTGACCCTCAAGGCCGCCGGCTACATTACCAGCCGCCGTGGCCGCGATGGCGGCTATGAGATCCTGAAACCCCCGTCACAAATCATGGTCGGCCCGATGCTGCGCGCGGTGGACGGGCCGATTGCGCCGCTCCCCTGCCTGTCGCGCACCGCCTATCGCCGCTGCGACGATTGCCGCGACGAAGTCTCCTGCGAGGTCCGCATCGCCTTCGACAAGGCCTATTCGGACTACCTTGGAACGCTGGAACACTTGTCTTTGGCTGACGTCATGCGGAAGTCGGATGAGGCGGTAACCCATCCCGCAGCGAGAACTGTGGACGTGTTGGGGGTCTAACCCCGGAAGCCCATCGCCAGCACGAAGAGTTCGGCTGAATCGTCGCGGCTGGCCATTGGCTTCACATGCCGGACGGATGCGAAGTCCTTCTTCATCAGCTTGAGAATTTCGCTTTCGGTACCGCCGCGAAGCACCTTGGCGAGATAGGTGCCGCCCGGTTTCAGGACCTGCTTAGCGAAATCATAACCCGCCTCGGCCAGCGCCATGATGTTGATGTGATCGGTCTGGCGGTGACCGGTGGCGTGCGCCGCCATGTCGGACAGGACGCAGTCGGCCTTCTCGCCACCCAGCGCCTCGATGAGCAGCTGCGGCGCGTCCTCGTCGAGGAAGTTCTTCTTGAAGATGGTGACGGAGGAGATCGGGTCCATGCCATGCATGTCGATGGCGATGACCTTGCCTTTGCCCTCTTCGGCCTTCACCCGCTTGACCGCCACCTGGCACCAGCCGCCCGGTGCGGCGCCGAGGTCGACGATGCGGCCGCCGGGTTTGAGGAATTTGTACTTGTCGTCGATCTCGGTCAGCTTAAAGGCGGCACGTGACCGGTAACCGAGTTTCCGCGCCTCATGTACGTAAGGATCATTGAGCTGCCGCTCCAGCCAGATCTTTTGCGACGGCGTGCGGCCCTTGCCGGTCTTGACGCGCACCTTGAGGCTCTTGCCCGCTGGCTTGGTTCCACTCCCTGGCCTGCTCATGCCGCACTCCCATAGGTTCCATCCTGCTTCATCAGCAAGGTGAGTATGCCTTCGCGCAACCCGCGATCGGCGACGCGGATGCGCTCGGCCGGGAACGCCAGCCGGATTTCTTCGAGGATCGCACAGCCCGCCAGAACGAGGTCAGCCCGCTCCTTGCCGATGCAAGGGTTGGCGGCGCGCTCTTCATAGGTCATGTGCAGCAGCCGGTGCGTCACGGCGCCAATGTCGTCGTTGCGCAGCCAGCAGCCATCGACACGCGAGCGGTCGTAGCGCGGCAGGCCCAGCTGCACGCCGGCAATGGTCGTCACCGTGCCGGACGTGCCCAGCAGGTGAGACGGAACCGGCGGCAATCCGCCATTGGCGGCCGACACGCGCGCCGCAAACTCCTGCAGCATCGGCCTCAGGTAATTGCGCATCGCTTCGAACGACGCCGGAGTCACGTCAACGCCGCCGCCGAACTGTTCCGAGATTGTCACGACACCCGCCGCCAGCGATGTCCACGCCACGGTGTCGAAGCGCGCACCGTTGCGCCGCATCCACAGGACCTCGGTCGAACCGCCTCCGATATCGAAGACCAGCGCCGTCTCGGCCTGGCGGTCGACAAGAGGCTCGGCCCCCACGGCGGCAAGCCCGGCCTCCGTCTCGCGGTCGATGATCTCGAGGCCCAGGCCCGTTTCGTTGCGCACCCGGGCGATGAAATCCGGCCCGTTTTCCGCCATGCGGCAGGCTTCCGTCGCCACCAGCCGTACCTTGGTGACCTGCCGCCATTTCAGCTTGTTGGCACAGACCCTGAGCGCATCGATCGTGCGGCTCATGGCGTCGTCGCTCAATCGTCCCGTCTGCTGCAGTTTTTCACCCAGCCGCACGATGCGCGAAAAGGCATCGACCACGGAAAACCCGTTTCCAGCCGGCGTGGCGATGAGCAAGCGACAGTTGTTGGTTCCCAGATCCAGGGCACCATAAAGCGAGCCCGCATCATGCTTGGCGGGGGCATGTTGCTGCTGTGCGGATGGACCGTTCGAACCTGGCTTCCGCCTCGAACGATGCCAACCCGACCGATTGGTCGCGTCCACGTCGTCAAAACCTTTCACGGATTCCCGGCACTCAACGGCCCTCAGGGCACGGAGCGGCGGCGGTCATCCGACAATCATTGCGTTAATGGGAATGTAACAGGTTCAAAGCCCCGGAACAAAGCAAATATGCAAGGCGAATGCGGCCTTAGGTGTTAACCCGACATTGAGACGTTACTGCCTATGTAGAAGGCAAGGCAGGGGTAAGTATGCGTACATTCGGTCCGAAATGGTTCAAGGAAGGTTCGCTGATCGGCGAATTCTCGGACCATCTTGGCGTTGCAGTGACCCAGAAAAAGCAGGCGATCGCGCTCCATGCCGCCAAGGTCGATGCCGAACTGGCCTCGAAGGCCAAGTCGGAATTCATCGCCAACATGAGCCACGAACTGCGAACGCCCCTCAATGCCATTATCGGCTTTTCCGACATGCTGCACACCCAGACGGTGACCTCGCCGGAAAAGGTCCACCAGTACTCGGGTTACATCAAGCAGGCGGCGGAGCATCTGCTGGCGCTCATCAACGGCATTCTTGACGTTTCCAAGATTCAGGCCGGCAAACTTTCGGTTGACCGCGAACCAATCGATCTGGCCCCGGTTCTGTCCTCCTGCCTGCTCATCATCGAGGCCAAGGCGCGGGAAAAGGCCATCACCGTCGAATCCAGCGTTCCGGCCAACCTGCCGCGGATCATGGGCGATTCGCTGCGGCTGAAGCAGATCCTCATCAACCTGCTCGGCAACGCCGTGAAGTTCACGCCCGAGAACGGCCGCATCCGCGTCGAGGCCCAGATGCTGCAGCAGGGCTACGCAGTCATCTCGGTCACCGATACCGGTGTGGGGATGTCGCCCGCCGAAGTCGAAACCGCCATGCGGCCTTTTGGCCAGATCGATACCGCCTTCAACAAGCGGCACGAAGGCACCGGACTTGGCCTTCCCATCGCCTATGCGCTCGCCCGCCTGCATGGCGGCGACCTACGCATCGACTCGCAAAAGGGTGCGGGCACCCGCGTCTCGATCATCCTGCCGGCGGCCGACGGCACACCCCTGGCAGAACCTCACATCCATTAAGAGATTGAACGCCCAATGTATCGCCAGCAAGTGACACCGCCGCCCAGCACCGCCGCACGGTCCCAGTCCGTGGAACGTGTTGGCCGCATCGTCGCCGTGACTGGTGCCCACGCCGTGATCCTGATCGATGCCGAGGACAACAGCAGCCATCTCAAGTCACCCGAAATCGGCACGCTGCTGAAGGTCGACACCCAGAAGTCGATCTCGCTCTGCATGGTTTCGGCCCTGTCCTCGCCCATGCCGTCGCATTCCAAGGACGACAAGGAACTGCGCATCATCGAGGTCGAGTTCATCGGCGAATTGCCGAAGGACGAGATGGGAAGTCCGGTGGGATTCCGCCGCGGTATTTCCTGCTATCCCTCGCTCGGCGACATCGTCTTCCGCGCCTCGAAGCATGAACTCGAAAAAGCCTATGCCTGCGACGCCGAGACCGCCATCCGCGTCGGCCACATCACCCAGGATTCGACCATCCCGGCGATGATCAAGATCGACGAGATGCTGGGCAAGCATTTCGCCATCCTCGGCACCACCGGCACCGGCAAGAGCTGCACCGTCGCGCTGATCCTGCGCCGCATCCTCGAGAAGAACCCGCAGGCCCACATCCTGCTGCTCGACGTGCACCGCGAATACACCAACGCCTTCCAGGAATATGCCGAGGTCATCACCCCGGACAACATGAACCTGCCGTTCTGGCTGCTGAACTTCGAGGAGATCGTCGAGATCCTCATCGGCCAGCAGTCGAACCGCGAGGCGGATACAGAAGTGCTGCGCGAGCTCATCCCGCTCGCCAAGATGCGCTACATGAACAACCAGCGCCGTGACCGCAACGGCATCGTCCGCGGCCGCGAATTGTCCGATCCCACCAACATCGGCGTCGACACGCCGATCCCCTATCGCACCTCGGACCTCACCGGCATCCTCGAGGAATATATCGGCAAGCTCGAACTGCGTGGCGAACTGGCGCCCTACAAGCGTCTGAAGGCCCGCATCGAAACCATCACCCGCGATCCGCGCTACGCCTTCATGTTCGGCTCGCTCACCGTGCAGGATACCATGGCGGCGGTGCTCGCCCGCCTGTTCCGCATTCCCGTCGCCGGCAAGCCCATCGCCATCCTCGAGCTCGGAGGCCTGCCCTCCGAAATCATCAACGTCGTCGTCTCCGTGCTCGCCCGCTTGGCCTTTGATTTCGGTGTGTGGAGTGCCGGCCAGATCCCCATCACCTTCGTCTGCGAGGAAGCGCACCGCTATGTGCCGATCGACAAGACGCTGGGCTTCGAACCGACCAAGCGCGCCATCAGCCGCATCGCCAAGGAAGGCCGCAAATACGGCGTGTCGCTCTGCATGGTGACGCAGCGCCCGGCCGAACTCGATCCCACCATCCTGTCGCAGTGCAATACCATCTTCTCGATGCGCCTCACCAACGAGCGCGACCAGGACATCCTGCGCGCCGGCATTTCCGATGCCGCCGCCAGCCTGCTCGAATTCATGCCCACCATGGGCACCGGCGAGGCCATCACCTTCGGCGAAGGTGTCGCACTCCCCACCCGCATCAAGTTCGACATGCTGCCCGCCGACAGCTGGCCCAAGAGCAACACGGCCTCCTTCACCAAGTCTTGGGCGAAGGAATTGCCGGACGACAACTACCTGCACGACATCGTCATCCGCTGGCGCGCCCAGAGCCACAATCCCGATTCACTGAATTACGAGGCGCCGCCGCACCAGGCAGCGGCCCCGCAGGCGCCGGTGCCGCCGCCCGTGGCCCCTCAGGCCCAGCCGCAGCTGCGCCGCGCCGTCCCCCAACCCGGAACCGCCGCTCATGGCTTCGGCCAGCAGGCGCCGCAGCGCGGCGCGGCACCTCCTCCGCCTGCCCCGCCGCCCGCCGGCGCTCCCGGCCAGCAGCAGAGCCTCGCCAGCCTCATCCGCCAGTTCCGCACCTGACGCACAAACCCGCGACAAGAGGCTTGCGCATCCGGTCCGCTGCGGCTATCTAGCCGCTCGGCCGAACCCGTTGGGGGATCGTCTAACGGTAGGACCGCGGACTCTGACTCCGCTAGTCTAGGTTCGAATCCTAGTCCCCCAGCCATTTGAAATTCCTAGATAATTTCGGATTTTGCCAGATCGCTCCGCGACAGTGTGTAAGCATAGAGCAAGCAGATGCCACCAGGACCCGTCACCATTGCCGACTGTGCCCGGATTGGCCGATTGCTGCTGGTTTGGTGCGTCTGCGGCCATCGCGCGGAGCTCGATTGCGGCGCCCTCCCAATGCGGCCGACGACGCCTATTCCGAAGATCGAGAACCGGTTTCGGTGCACCGCTTGTGGAGCCAAGAATTCCCACGGCTCGCACGCGATCAAGGCGCTGATGGACCCGCGCCAGCCGAGTCAGAACGTCCGATACCCCGGATAATCATGGGTTAGGCGTTGCCTGAAGCGGAGAGGAACTTTCCTTGATGCCGAGGATTGACAGGGAACCGGCCACATCACCCCAACCCCCCGGTTGCCCTTCGGCCGGTTTCTTGGCCTCGGCTCCGATCGAAAGACCGGGTCGAGGCCATCCTTCCGGTGATTCACGAATCGGGTCCGTCCAATCTGTCAGCTGCCCAGCTCCGGGGTATGGCCAAGGCCGGCCAGCCGAATTGCATCCTGCAGTGCACCCTTCAGCGCCCGTTCAGGGGCGAAATCCTGCTGGGAGCCCGAAACACTGTCGGCAGCCAGCGACAGCTTTACCACGAGGCCCAGCATGGTCGTGGCGGGCGTGCTGCAGATGGTCGATGTGAAGGCCTCGGGCTCGGTCAAGGACTATTACCAGGACGATTGCGCCGTCCAGGTCTATGTGGCCCGGAAAGCCGGCCTCCCGCTCGCCGAACTGGCACTCGCTCATCTCGATACGAAGTGGGTCTATCCGGGCGGCGGCGACTACAAGGGCCTGCTGGTCGAGAACGACCTGACCAAGGACGTGTTCGGGCGCGCAAAGGAAGTCGAGGAATGGATCGCCACGGCGCGGACCGTCGCATCGAAGCGCAAGGAGCCCGAGAGCGGCACCGGAAGCCACTGCCATGACCCTTACGACTGCGGCTTTGTCGGCTATTGCGAGAGCCTGCGTGAAGCATAGTAGCGAGATTGGTCTTCAATCTCCTTTGGCATGGCGGCGGATAAACTTTGGCACATGCGCCTGAACAGAACACGGGACCTGGCGGAAAAGACCCTTACAGCTTATCACCATCGGTCCGGCATGGTGGCTGCCAGCTCCTCTGCGAAGTAGACCGGCACCGGGTGCCGGAACATGGCCGTGGATACGGCAACATTTCTTCCCACGTATCTGCGTTCATCACCACTCACCAATGCCATGCACGCCCTTTCAGGTTGCATAATGCAGTGTAGAGATCACTGCTCAGCTATGCGTCATTCGTCTGACACCGGCTGATCGATTCTATTGCAGATGATTTAAAAATAGCCTTTTATGCATGAGTTATGGACGTGCCATCCAGGTTCGGAAACTGTGTTTGCACGGTTCGACAAGGCAGATAATCACAGGGAGTATGTAATGAGAGCCAAGCTTCTTTCATCAGCCTTCATCATCGCCGCCCTCACACTGCCAGCGTGGGCTGCAGACAGCGTCACGGTCGTGTCCTGGGGCGGCTCGTATCAAGATAGCGTCCGCAAGGCCTTCTTCGAGCCCTTTATGAAGGAGACCGGCGACAAGGTCATCGAGGAAGAATTCAACGGCGAGATCGCCAAGATCCGCGCCATGGTCGAGTCCAACAACGTCACATGGGACGTGGTGGAAAATGACTCGATGACCACCATTGCCGCCTGCGCCGAAGGCATCGTCGAGAAGATCGACTGGGACAAGCTGGGATTGAAGCGTGAGGATTTCATCAGCGCGGATGCCAGCGACTGCGTAGTGCCCAGCATCCTCTATGCCACGGTTCTGGCCTATGACACCACCAAGGTGAAGGAAGCGCCCACGTCAGTCGCTGCTTTCTTCGACCTTGAAAAATATCCTGGAAAACGCGGGCTTCAGAAGAGCCCGTTCGTCAATCTTGAGTGGGCGTTGATTGCGGACGGCGTTGCCGTGAACGAAGTCTACAACGTGCTGTCCACACCAGAGGGTGTCGACCGCGCATTTGCCAAGCTCGACACCATCAAGAAGGACGTCGTGTGGTGGGAAGCTGGTGCGCAACCGCCGCAATTGCTGGCGGATGGACAGGTAACGCTTACGTCAGCTTGGAACGGCCGAATCTACAAGGCTGCAACCGAAGACAAGAAGCCGTTTGCGGTGATGTGGGATCATCAGGCGCTCGATTGGCAGGGCTGGAACGTGGTGAAGGGTTCGAAGAACCGTGATGCGGCCTATCGCTTCATTGCCTTCGCAGGCCGTGCGGACAGGCAGGCAGACCAGACCAACTACATTTCCTACGGTCCTGGCAACAAGGCAGCGATCGCAAACACAAACCCCAAAATCCTTCCGGATCTGCCAACCAATCCGGAAAACATGAAGAACGGCTTCATCATCAACGCAACGTTCTGGGCAGACAACCTCGACACGTTGCGCGAACGCTTCAATGTCTGGGTGGCGCAGTAAGAAGCCAGGAGCGCGGGAGAATGTCTCCCGCGCCCTTCTTCGCTACAGACAATGCTTCAATCAGCAGCGAACGGTATCGAGCTAAAACGGCAGCTGGCCGCTTCAGAGCGCAAGGGGCATATTCGTGCAACGCTGCTCATTTTGCCGCTGCTGCTTTTCATTCTCGTGACCTTCGCGGCGCCCGTCGTGCTTCTGCTGACGAAAGCCGTTTATGATCCCAGCATTGCCGACACCCTCCCCCGCACGGCCGCCGCCCTGAAAGATTGGGACGGCAAAGACCTGCCCGACGAAGCCGCATTCGCTGCACTCGTCCAGGATCTGAAAAAGGTCAAGGAGGACAATACAGCCGCATTCGTCGGAAAGCGGCTGAACTACGAAATTCCGGGCGTGCGCAGCAAGGTCATTTCCAGCACGAACAAGGCTGCAGCCATTACCGAGGCACCCTTCAAGGAAAAACTCATCTCAGCTGACAAGCTGTGGGGAGACAAGCTGATCTGGACCAAGATCAAGCAGGCCGCACAGCCCGTCACGGACTACTATGTATTGAGGTCGCTCGATCTGGAGCGGGATGCGGATGGCAACGTGACGTCCGTAGCCAAGTCTCAGGCCATCTACCTGACCGTTCTGGGTCGGACATTCTACATCAGCGCTCTCGTCACAGTGATCACACTGTTGCTGGCCTATCCGGTGGCCATGATGCTGGCTCACGCGCCGATGAAGCTGGCAAGCATATTGCTGATTTTCGTCCTCGTGCCGTTCTGGACGTCGCTGCTGGTCCGGACAACGGCGTGGTTCGTGCTGCTTCAGGACAATGGTCCGGTCAACGACTTCATCCAGTATCTGAATCTTTCGGATGGACCGTGGAAGCTCATTTTCAGCCGCTTTGGCACGGTCACAGCAATGGTGCACATCCAGCTGCCATTCACATTGCTGCCGATCTACGCGGTGATGAAGGGTATCTCGCCCAACTATGTGCGGGCTGCACGATCTCTGGGCGGTGGGCCCTTCTATTCGTTCTTCCGTATCTACCTTCCCATGACCTTGCCGGGAATAGGCGCCGGCTGCCTTCTGACCTTCATCCTCTGCCTTGGATATTACATCACGCCTGCCCTGGTGGGCGGCGCCAGCGATCAGATGGTGAGCGGCGTCATTGCATCTGCGATGAACCAGGAGAACAATTGGGGCAAGGCAAGCGCACTGAGCGCCATACTACTGATTGCCACGCTGGTGCTTTTCTTCGTCTACAATCGCCTCGTCGGCATCGACAAGGTGAAGCTGGGATGATGCAATGCTGAAGCCTGCTTCATATGCAACGCCTGTCGAGAAGCTTCTGTTCTATGCAGGCTGGCTGTTCACGGCCCTGGTGCTGGCATTCCTCATTGCGCCCATTCTCGCCGTCATGCCGCTGTCTTTCAACGCCGAACCCTATTTCAGCTACCCGATGCCGGGCTTGTCCCTTCAGTGGTATCGCGACTTCTTCACCAATGAGCGCTGGATTGGATCGCTGTTTCTCAGTCTGAAGCTTGCAGTCACCGTCACCCTGCTCGCGACCATGCTTGGCACAATGGCGGCGCTTGGCCTGGCACGGGCCAAATTGCCGTTTCGAACCGTGATATTCGGCCTGCTCCTATTGCCGATGATTGTGCCTGTCATCATCGTCGCAGTGGCCGTCTTCATGTTCTACGGATACCTGAACCTGATCGGAACATTCACGGGGCTCGTGCTGGCGCACACCGCCCTTGCCACACCATTCGTAGTGATCACGGTGACCTCGACGCTCACGGGCTTCGACTGGACGCTCCAGCGGGCAGCGCAGGGCCTGGGGGCCACACCCGCCTTCACATTCCAGAAGGTGATCCTGCCGCTCATCATTCCCGGTGTCGTCACCGGAGCGCTGTTCGCATTCGTAACCTCGTTCGACGAGGTTGTCGTGGCGCTTTTCCTCGCAAGTGCGGAGCAGCGCACCCTTCCGAAGCAGATGTTCAGCGGCATACGTGAGCAGATCAGCCCCACCATCACAGCAGCCGCCACTTTTCAGGTCGTGCTTTCAATTTGTCTGCTGGTGGGCACCGAGCTGTTGCGGCGGCGGTCCGAAAGGTTGCGCGGAATTTCCTCTTGATAGTCGACCAAATCGTTCCGCGCCCGACGTGATGAACTGGCACTACCGGTCCTGCCAAAGAGCATCAAACCAGATGCCCCAGATCCTCTCTTCGATCATAAAGCCATCAATCTCAAATTATCTGACGACGGACAATGAAGCAGCTCGAGGACGAGAATGCGAAGTTCAAGAAGCTCGTAGCAGATCAGTCACTAGACAAAGCGATGCTTCAGGACGTGCTGCGCCGAAGAACCTGAGGCCTGTCCGCAAGCGCGAGCTGGTGGACAAGGTTTGCAGTGAATGGGACGTGTCGATGCGCAGGGTTTGCCGTATTCTGTCGGTAGACACATCGACCTACCACTACATATCCCACCAACGCAGTTCGCCTTGAGGAGGTGATGGGGCACGCGCAGGTTATCGAATCAACGGCGAATGGGGTCCTGGTGGGCGGCTGTGATCCAATATCCGACAGGCAGGTCTGTTCAATTTAGGCGCCGCACCCGGCGAATGCTGCGGAGGAAGTGGTTGATGCCCGCATGAGACACTCCAGCATGAAGCCACACGGAACGCACTCTGTGCCCAAACCTTGACGGGTGTTGAGGGCCATGCATTACTTGCTGTGTCGCCAAGGGAGAGCGCCGGAGGTTGCAGCAGTTTGCCATTTCCCGGCGAGTGGAGCATCAGGAATGAAAGAAGGGTTCACCAGCAAGGAGGTGGACGTTTCCGCGCAGACAGTGTGGTCCAGCTCCGAATGCGAGGACATACATGCGCAGGCCGGTCTGCTGGATAAGTGGAACCAGAGTTATTCGCAGCTCTCGAGCGGGGCCTTCAGGGGTGGCGTGAGCATGCTCGGCTTGCCCGGCATGCACCTGTTTGTCGAGAAGATGAACCAGTCCGTTTATCAGTCAGGACAGATCGCGGGGATGCGCCTCGGGTTCGGCATCGCCGCCCGCGCATCCGGCAATTGCAGCATGTGCGGAGAGAGGGCCCAAGCAAGCGACCTGATCGTGTTTTCCGGTGCAGGCGGCTTCGAGTTCATCTCGCCGCGCGATTTCATCTTCCTCGGCGTAGAACTCGACGTCGCGGAGCTGACCTCGGATGCCGTCGAACTGGCGCAAGCGCTCGAAAGCCGCCTCCACGCCCGCAGGAAGGTGATCAGGCTCGATCCATGCCAAGCCGATGGGCTCGCCAGGTTATTCAGGTCGATGTTCCAGTCGGGCGGCCCTGGAGGCGGCTCGATGCCGTCGCAGAACCACCTGAAGGCGATGCAGCGGCAATTCCTCGGCTCGGTAATTGACGATATCGACACCACCAGCGCACGCGATCCGCGGGGCCAGCCGGGCGGTAGCCACTGGGCGATCATCAGCCAAATCCGCGAAAGCGTGATCGACAATCCCGATTGCCCGCTGACGGTGGCCGAACTCACGTTACAATTGAACCTCTCGCGGCGCACCATACAGAACGCGGTCGCGAACACCCTCGACATGAGCCCGCTGACCTTCTTGCGTGCGCTGCGCCTGAGCGAAGTGCGCCGCGAGATCGCCACGGCTGCCTCGGTGACGGAAACCGCCACCCGCTGGGGGTTTTGGCACTTCGGCTATTTCGCGCGCGATTATCGAGCGATGTTCGGGGAATTGCCGTCTGAGACGCTGACGCGCGCGCGTGGGGCGGCAAGGCAGCGCAACGGGCGTACGGCACCCGGAGCTGCGGCAAGGCCACGCTAGGGCGCCGGCATTCGTGCCTCCCCTGCCGCGGGGGTGGCCTGACAGGAGCAGGATGACTCGTGCCGAAATTGGATAGCAGCGATAACGGCGTTACAAATATGAAATCGTGATAACAAAAGTCTGGGAGATAATGCATCATGGAAGCAAAGAGCAACATGGCGGCGCCTCGTTCCTCATGGCGGCCGTCCCGCAGAACGGCTCTCAAGGCTGGCGCTGCATCGCTGATAGGCCTGTCCGCACCCGCCATCATTTCTGGACGCGCCTTCTCCGCGCCCAAGACCATCAAGATCGGGGGTGCGGTTCCGCTGTCGGGGCCGGTGGCTTACTGGGGCATTTCCACCATGCAGGGCTTCGTGGACGGCGCGGCGGTGATCAACGAAGCAGGCGGCGTCGTCATCAACGGCGAGCCGCACATGCTCGAGATCATCAACTATGACACGAAGGGTGAGACTGCGGACGCGCGTGCCGCCACGTTGCGCCTCGTCGAGCAGGACAAGGTCAAGTACGTCTATAGCCAGGCCGCCGCCAGCACGGTCGGCATGCTGCAGGTCACCGAGCCGGCCGGCGTGCTCTCGATCGTCGCCTGCTGGGGCTATCTCAAGCTGTTCGGCAAAGACTATCCGCTGCATTTCCGCGCCGAGATGTCGGACTATGAGCAGGGCTTTGCCTACATCCCCTTCATGCAGGAGCATTACGGCAAGGACAGTCTCAAGTCGGCCGCCTTCATCGGGCCGGACGACCAGGACGGGAAGGACTGCAACTATTCCTATCAGCGCCTGATGAAGTATTACAGTATCGAGGACAAGGGTTCCGAATACTTCAACTGGGAGGACACGGACTTCTATCCGATCGTGGCCAAGACCCTGCGCACCACCCCTGATTTCATCGTCACCAGCCCTACGCCTCCGGGCATTACCGGCAGCATCGTGAAGGCGGCGCGCGAACTGGGTTACAAGGGCCCGATCGCCTCGCCGGCAGCGTCCGAAACCAAGACGATCCTGGAAGTGGTCGGCGAACTGGCAACCGACGTCGTACTTCCCGTAACCAATGTCGATCCGACGACACCTTCCCAGGTCGCGATCCGGGACCGGTTCATGAAGCGCTTCGGCGACTTCAACGCGCTTGCCGGCAACTATTCCTGGTGGATCTACTCCCTGAAGGCCGCCTTCGAGGCGGCGGGCACGGCGGATGATCCGAAGGCGGTGGCCGAGGCGCTCGGCAACGTGGTCCTCGAGGACACCTATTGCGGCAAGGTCGCCTGGGCCGGCGAGAAGTCCTTTGGCGTCAAGCGCCAGGGCGTTTATGACTGCTACACGACGCTGATCGAAAATGGCAAGGCACGCCTCGCCGACGTTCGCTTTCCGGCTCTTCCGGCCGACTACTGAGGGAGGCGAGTCCCCTGCTGCGCCCATTTACCGTCCTGCATCTCACGATGCAGGGCGGGACCTCGGAGCGCAGCAAATTCCATTTTTGGGAGGACAATTCTTGTCGTTCGATGAAATTCCCCAGATGCTCGTCACGGGACTGAGCCTCGGACTCATGTACGCCCTGATCGCCATCGGGCTCACCCTCATATTCGGCGTCATGCGCATCGTCCAATACGGGCATGGGGAGATGTACATGCTCGGCGCATTCTTTCTCTATTACTGGACGGCCAAGTGGGGCCTTCCCTACTGGCTGGGTGTGGCGGCGAGCGCCAGCGTGATCTTCGTCCTCGGTGCAATCCTGCAGCAGACCCTGTTTCAGGCCGTGCATGGCAGGAACATCCTGTATTCGCTGGCCATCGGCATGGGTCTTATCTTCATCTTCTCAAGTGGCGGCCAGATCATCTTCGGGACGACGGTGAAGGGAATACCGAAATTCGCCACCGGCGGGATCCTCGTCATGGGCGGCTTCCTCTCCTATGAGCGGATCGTGATTTCGATCGTCTCCGCGAGCCTCGTGGTTGGCCTCTGGCTGTTTCTCCAGAAGACGCGAACGGGCATGGCGATCAGGGCGGTGTCCGAAGATCCCGAGACGAGCGCTCTGCAGGGAATCAGGACACGCCAGATCCACTGGGTGGCCTTCGGCCTGGGCAGTGCGCTCGCGGCCATTGCGGGCTGCCTGATGGGCACGCTGCTGTCGATCGTTCCCACGATGGGCTTCGTTGCTACCATCAAGGCCTTCATGATCGTGATCATGGGCGGCCTCGGAAGCATTCCAGGGGCGCTCGTCGGCGGCATCATCCTGGGCATGATCGACAGCGTGGTCACCACCGTCATCAGCGCCGACATCGCTATCATCATGAGTTTCGTCGTGATCTTCCTGATCCTGGTGTTCAGACCCTCAGGTCTCTTCGGTCAGCAATGGACTTGAACCATGAAGGTTGAGCAAGGAACTGCCGCTGCGCAGGCCGACGGCAAAGGAAATGCCGCGCCCCCTTCCTTGAACCGGTATGCTTGGGCCGCGCTCTTCGCGTTCACCCTGGCCTACCCCGCCGCCGTGAGCTTCGACAACTATCTCCTGCATGTCGGCATCACGATCGCGTTCAACGTGGCGCTGGCCGCCAGCATGTGGCTCATATGGTCTCTGGGACTGGTCTCCTTCGCTCATGCGGGTTTCATGGCGATTGGCGCCTACACTTCGGCCTTGCTGTTGACGAAGCTGGGCTGGCCGATGTGGATCGGCATGCCGCTGGGCGCAATTCTCGCAGGCGCCGCGGCCGTGGCCATCAGCTTGCCGCTCATGCGGACACGCGCCGTCTACTTCTTCATGGCAAGCTGGTCCGTGGGTGAAGTGATCAAGCGCACCATCGCCTATTTCGACGGCCTGACCGGAGGGTGGAACGGCGTCTTCGACATCCTTCCTCCGACCATCGACCTCGGCCCCATCCAGATAAATTTTGCTGACCGGATCGCCTACTACTACTTGGCTGTCGTGATCTGCGCCATCATCGTGCTCTGCATCTACCGCATCAACGATTCGCGCACTGGAATGATCCACTGGAGCATCAGCGAGAATGAGCTTCTCGCGGAGCACATCGGCATCAACGTCTTCAAGCACAAGGTCATCGGCTTCACGATCGCTTGCGTCTTCGCGGCGGTCACTGGCGCTCTCTACGCCCACTACCAAACCTTCATCAGCCCGAAGTCCTTCGATATCTGGAAGTCGGAGTTCGCGCTGGTGCATATCATCGTGGGCGGGCTCACGACGGTCGGAGGTCCGGTGGTGGGGGCGATCTCGCTCACCGTCATTGACGAGACGCTGAGAGCCACGGGCCCATTTCGCGTCATCCTCTTCGGCGTTATCCTGATCGCCACCGTCCTCCTGCTGCCTGGCGGACTGGAGACGATCCCGGGCAGGATCCGCCGTGCGCTGCGGGGAAGAAAATCGTCGTGAGTACACGCATGCATCTTCTGGAAACACGCAATCTGACCGTCAGGTTCGGCGGCGTCACGGCGATCGACAACCTGAGCCTCACCGTTGGTGAAGGTGAAATCCGCGGGCTCATCGGCCCCAACGGCGCGGGCAAGACCACCTTCTTCAACGCCGTGAGCGGCCGTTATCCGAGTTCGGGCGAGATCCGCGTCCGCGACCATGTCGTCAGCGGCCTCAAGCCCAACGAGATCGTAGCACAGGGCTTGGCCCGTACCTTCCAGCACGTGACGCTGTTCAAGTCCTTCTCGGTGCTCAAGAACGTCATGGCCGGTTGCCACCTCCGCTCCGGCTACAGTTTCTGGGGGGCGCTGCTCGGCACCCCGCGCACACGGCAGAATGAGGCAGACAACGAGCGCAGGGCGCGGGAAATCCTCGACTTCGTGGGACTGGGCGGCCTCGCGGACGAAACCGCCGCCAACCTGCCCCACGGGCTGCAGCGTGCCGTCGGCATCGCCGTTGCGCTCGCCTCCGAGCCCCAGATGCTCATGCTGGACGAGCCGTGCGCGGGCATGAACACTGCCGAGACCCGCTCGATGAGCGACCTGATACGGCGCATCCGTGGGAATGGCACGAGCATCATCCTCATCGAGCACGACATGAAGGTGATCATGGGAATCTGCGACCAGATCACGGTGCTCAACTTCGGCACCAAAATAGCCGAGGGAAGCCCCGAGGAGATCCTGAGGAACACGGCGGTGCACAAGGCCTATCTGGGGAGCGCCGCCGATGCTTCTTGAGATCAGGAACATCCGGGTCCACTACGACAAGATCGAAGCGGTGAAGGGCGTCAGCCTGCAGCTCGGCAAGGGCGAGATCGTCACGCTGATCGGCGCCAACGGCGCGGGAAAAACGTCGATCCTCAAGGCCATATCCGGCCTCGTGCGTCCGAGCGCCGGTGAAATCCTCTACGATGGCGCCGACATCACGCGACGCAGCCCGTCAGACATCGTCGCACGAGGCATCTCCCATGTGCCGGAAGGCCGCCGCATGTTCAAGCTCATGAGCGTCCAGGACAATCTGCGGCTGGGCGCCTACCTCATCCGAGACAGCAAGGTGATCGCCGAGGGATTGGCGTGGGTCTACGAGCACTTCCCCATCCTGAAACAGAAGTGCAACCAGCTGGCCGGGCAACTGAGCGGCGGCCAGCAGCAGATGGTGGCCATCGGCCGGGCCATGATGGCAAGGCCGCGGGTGATCCTCATGGACGAGCCCTCACTGGGCCTTGCCCCGATCATTGTCGACGAGATCGCGGCGATCATCACCACGCTCAAGCAGTCGGGGCTCTCGATCGTTCTCGTCGAGCAGAACGCGCATCTCGCGCTGAAGCTTGCCGACAGGGGCTTCGTGCTGGAGACCGGCTCCGTGACCCTGAGCGGGAAGTCGGCGGACCTTCTCGGCAACCCCGAGGTCATCAGAGCCTATCTCGGCGCGTGAGAAAACGGCCCGGCCACGCCCCCGCTGAGGGGGCGTGGCTTTGTCCATCAGGCTATGGCGAGATTGCCGGCAACTGCGGCAGCGAAGATCTTCTTCATGTCCTCAGGCGTGGTCTTGCGCGGGTTGGCGGATGTCGAAGGGTCCGCCTGTGCCTTGACTGCGACCGCGTCGGCGCGATCAAGGCCAATGCCCAGGCCGGAGAGGCTGTGCGGAACGCCTAGTTTCCGGCGAAAATCCAGAACCCACTGCAGCAGGTCGTCGAAGGTGCTGCCGACCCCGAGCGTCCGCGCAACGCGTTCCGCCTTCTCCTCGATGGTCGGGCGATTGAACATCATCACATATGGAAGCAGAACGGCATTCGTCAGCCCGTGGTGGACGCCGTACATCGCGCCAAGCGGATGGGCCAGCGAATGGACCGCGCCCAAGCCCTTCTGGAATGACACGCCGCCCATCAGCGCCGCCGCCATCATCATGGTGCGGGCTTCCATGTCCTGGCCATCGGCCACGGCCTTCGGAAGAAAGGCCTTGATGAGCCGCAGCCCCTCCAAGGCGATCCCATCGGCCATGGGGTGGAAGGCGTCCACGCAGAAGGTCTCGAAACAGTGCGTCAGCGCGTCCATGCCGGTGGCGGCGGTCAGGTGGGGAGGAAGGCCCGCCATGAGCTCCGGATCGGCGATCACCAGCTCAGGCATCATACTGGGATGGAAGATGATCTTCTTCTCTTCCGTCTCCTCATTGGTGATGACTGCGCAGCGCCCCACCTCGGAGCCCGTGCCTGCCGTCGTCGGCACCGCGAGCACCGGCGCGATGGCACTGGCGTCCGCCCGTGTCCACCAGTCGCCGATGTCCTCGAGATCCCAGACGGGGATGGTCTGCCTTGCCATCACCGCGATGAGCTTCGCGATGTCCAGCCCCGAACCACCCCCGATCGCCACAACCCCGTCATGCTGGCCGGCGAGGAACACCTTGTTGCCAGCCAGAAGGTTGGCGTGGACGGGATTTCCCTGAACATCGGCGAACAGCGCGCTGTCGATGCCGGCGGCCTCCAACATGCGGCGTGCGCTCGCGATCATGGGGTGGCCCGCTAGGCCCGCATCGGTGACGATCAGCGGACGCTTCATACCGAGCGCCGCGCAGTATTCGGCGAGGCTTGAGAAACAGCCTGCGCCTACGTAGATCTTGGTCGGGTAGTTCCAGACGGCTTGTGGTGTGTTCCTTGACATGCGGGAGCAGATCCGTTGCGTGTTGAAAAGGTGGCTCAGATGATTTCCATATAGCGTTCGAGTTCCCAGTCGGTCACGTGCCGGCGGAAGGACTGCTCTTCGGCCTCGCGGCTAAGGGCGAAATGCTCGACGAAGTCAGGCCCGAACCAGTCCCGCGCCATGGCGGACGCGCGCAGGCGGCCTGCCGCTTCGTGAAGCGTCCGCGGCAGGCGCAGGTCCTCTCCCGCAACCTGATCATAGGCGTTGCCGTCCGTGGCTTCATGAGGTTCGAGACCTTCCTCGATGCCGGCGAGACCGGAAGCCAGCGCGGCAGAGAGGACGAGGTAAGGATTGGCGTCTGCGGAGGTGACCCGATACTCGACCCTGATCGACTTGGGGGATGAGCCCACCACGCGCAAGGCGCAGGTGCGGTTGTCGTAACCCCACGTGGCAGCCGTCGGCGCCCAGTAGCCAGGTGTCAGCCGTGTGAAGGCGTTGATGGTGGGTGCGGTCATCGACAGCAGCTCGGCCATGTATTTCTGCTGGCCCGCCACGAAGGCGCGTCCGGTCTTCGACAGCCCGCCGCGGCTTCCGGCGTCATGGAACAGCGCGTTGCCGTCTTCATCCCACAACGAGAGGTGCAGATGCCCGCCGCAGCCCGGCAAATCGGCGACCGGCTTGGCCATATAGCTCAGCAGGATGCCGTTGCGCTGCGCCCAGGCTTTGCTGAAGGTCTTGAAGATCGCCGCGCGGTCTGCGCTGTCGATCCCCTCTGACGGGCTCAAGGCGTATTCGAGTGCGCCTTCACCCGCTTCCGGGTGCAGGCTTTCGATCGGTGTCTTCAGCGTGCGGGAGAGGTCGAGCATGCCGAGGAAGAAGTCTGAATGCACACTGGACCGCAGCACCGAATAGCCCCCGGTCGTCGGCGTGAGCGGCGCGAGGTTGCGGAAGTCCTTGGCGCGCGCCGACTCCACCGTCTCCCGGAAGCCATAGAATTCATATTCGAAGCCGCCCTTCACATTCAGTCCCATACTGCCGGCGCGCGCCAACACGCGGCCGGCCAGGTTGCGCGGGCAGATCCTCGCGCCGTCCCCGGTGAATTCCGCCAGCAGAAAGGGCGTGCCACCCTCGGGCAGGAACCGCAGGCTTTCAGGTACGATCCGCAGGCCATCGTCAGGAAAGCCGTTGAACCATCCTGTGTAGGGCGTCGTGTACAGCCGGTCGCGCGAGTCCCAGCCGAAGACGACCCGGCACATCGCCGTGCCCCCGACGAGGGCCGACAGCAGCTTCTCCTTTTCAAGATACTTGCCGCGGATCACACCGTCGATGTCGGTGACGCCGATCATTACATGGCTGGCGGCTGCCTCTCGCACCGCACCTGCCGCGGCTTCTATTCCAGCTTCACCCATGGTCATGCATACGTCCCTGCTGAATTTTCGTTAGAGCAGTGAGAGGTTCGGCCCGCACTCGCAATCCAATTTCGGCACGCGAGCATTCCGCGCCTGAATGTCTCCGCACCCGTGGCCGTAGGTTAAGAAGGAAGTTCGGCGATGGACCGCCCCTGCTGCAATGTATAGACTTCACCCCATCACCTCTACTTAGCCCGGCAGCCGCCAGTGGCATTTGCGGGGCGCGGAGCGAGCGAGGCAGGATGAGCGAAGCAGGCAGGCGCAGAGGATCGCCGGACATCGAGTGCGATTACGTCATCGTGGGCTCGGGCTCGGCCGGTTCAGCCCTAGCCTATCGCATCGCAGAAACGGGAAAGTACAAGGTTCTCGTGCTGGAATTCGGAGGCAGCGACTGGGGCCCCTTCATCCAGATGCCCGCGGCCCTATCCTATCCGATGAACATGAAGCGCTATGATTGGGGCTTCATGTCGGAGCCCGAGCCGCATCTGAATGGACGGCGGCTCATCTGCCCGCGCGGCAAGGTGGTGGGTGGGTCCTCCTCGGTCAACGGCATGGTCTATGTGCGCGGCCATGCCGGTGACTACGACCAATGGGAGAAGCTAGGCGCCAAGGGCTGGGCCTTTCGTGACGTGCAGCCCTATTTCAAGAGAATGGAAAGGTCGCACGGGGGCGAGGAGGGCTGGCGCGGCAGGTCGGGCCCGCTGCATGTCACGCGGGGCGACGGACGGAACCCGCTCTATGCCGCCTTCATCCGCGCCGGTGTCGAGGCAGGCTATCAGCATACCGAGGATTACAACGGTTCCAACGGCGAGGGCTTCGGATCGATGGAGCGCACCGTCTACCAGGGCAAGCGGTGGTCGGCGGCCTCGGCCTATCTGCGGCCAGCGCTCGCCACCGGGAACGTGCGCCTCGAGACCGGCGCGCTTGCGCATCGCGTGCTGATGGAGGGAAGCCGCGCGACGGGCGTCGAGTTTTCGCAGGGGGGTTTGGTGCGGGTCGCCCGGGCACAGCGGGAGGTCATCCTCGCGGCCAGTTCCATCAACTCCCCCAAGCTGCTGCATCTCTCGGGGATCGGCGATCCCCTGCGCCTGAAGCAGCTCGGGATCGAGGTTCACCACAGCCTGCCGGGAGTCGGCGAAAACCTGCAGGACCACCCGGAGGTTCACATCCAGTGGCAATGCAAGCAGCCCGTCACGCTCAACAGGCACATGAACCTACTTTCGAAAGGATTGATCGGGCTTCAGTGGCTGCTCTTCCGGAAGGGTCTCGGCGCCACCAACCACTTCGAGGCCTGTGCCTTCATCCGCCACAAGGCCGGCGTCAGCTATCCCAACATCGAATATCACTTCCTGCCGGGCGCGATCCAGTATGACGGAAAGTCCACCGCCTCGGGGCATGGATTTCAGGTGCTGTGCGCGGTGAGCAGGCCGCGCTCCCGCGGCTATGTAAGGACGCGCTCAGCCGACCCCCGGGTGGCGCCGGCGATCCTCTACAACTTCATGGATGACGAGCAGGACTCGGAAGAAATGCGGGCCGGCATCAGGCTGATTCGCGAGGTGATGTCCATGCCCGCCATGCAGCCCTTCGCGGGCGAAGAGATCAGGCCCGGCAGGCAGGTACAGTCGGATGAGGAGATCGACGCATATATTCGCGACAAGACCGAGAGCGCCTATCACCCGTGCGGTACGTGCCGCATGGGCTCGCCGTCAGATTCGATGGCCGTCGTCGATCCGCACTGCCGCGTCATCGGCCTCGAGGGACTGCGGGTGATCGACTCCTCCATCATTCCGCTCCTCACCATGGGCAACATCAATGCGCCCTCGCTACTGATCGGCGAAACGGGGGCGGACCACCTCCTCGGCCGAACGCCTCTTGCACCCTCGAACGACGAGCCCGCCTACCACCCTCACTGGCAAACCGCCCAGAGATAGGCCGCAGATAACCGCACCAGCCGGAAGGACCTGAACATGACATCCACACCCAACCGCTGGAAGCGCTACGTCGACTGGGATAACAGACCATTGTGTCTCGACCAGTTCGCCGCGGAAGAGCCCGCACACTGATCAGCCTCCAACGAGTGGTCCATTTGAATGTTAGTGCACGGGCGGCCTTGGAGCCAGCGCGGGCGGCGAGACCGGTTGGGTTAACGCAGCCGCCCGCGCGGACTGCGGAATGAAGGCATCCCCGGAGACACCGCACGGTGACGCGGATCGAGCGCGGCGTCGGGAATGGCGGCGAACCCATCGGGAGCCTGCCAGTCGGGCTCGCGGTTTCGCCGGCCGGAGATGGCGGATATCCCGGTCCTACGTCCACCCCCTACGCGACCGCCGGGAAGGATGGCTGGCTTTCACCGATCGCGGCGTTTTCAGCACGCCAGGCCGGAACGGGATCGGAGGCGGTGCGGACGATCTTTGTCTTCTGGGTATCGAGGATCGCTTGGATCGTCGCGAAACGCTTCGCCATCCGCCATTCGTACGCATTCGACGGAAGCCGTCGTTATGTAAACTGTGGACTTGGAAGTTCCGAGCTGGTTTGACTTGAGTCAATTGCCGGCATCGAAAGCCATTCCGGCTATTCTGAACTCAAGTCCTGCTTGGACGAGGTTCGTTATGCTCAATGATGCGCAGGGTTGGGAGAAATTTGGAGTGGAAAGATGCCCGATAGGCTTTCAGGGTTTCCGGTTCAAGTTGATCACAGGGAGGCCGGCTCTGCACTGATGCAGGTTTATTGAAACACCAGTTGCAGGCTGGCGGTCAGCAGACACGAACCGGCAATGTCCCAACCATACATCTGGTTTTGAGTTTGCACCGCATTTCTCCGACCAGAATAGCTTTGCTATCTCCACAATTCTGTAGTGTTTTCCATTTCATTCAACGTCCCTCTTTCGTATGCTCTCACCCCCCCCCCACCTACCCAAACCCTCCCCACTGTGCTTAACGGCGCCAAACCAACAAGGACCCCTCTCCCATGAATTTCGCCCTCAACCACATGGTGGCTCCAAATCTCGGCTACGAGGCCTTCTTCGATCTGGCCGGCTCGCTCGGCATCTCCGGCGTCGAGATCCGCAATGACATCGCCACAGCGCGGATGGACCTGGGCACTGCAGCGCAGATCAAGGGCTGGGCGGCGGCGCGCGGGATCACCATCGTTTCCGTCAACGCCCTGCAGCGCTTCAACCAGTGGTCAGCCCAGCGCGCTGCCGAGGCGCAAGAACTCGCGGCCTATGCGGCGGCGGCGGGTGCCAAGGCCCTTGTCCTCTGCCCGGTCAACGATACCGCCTTCACGCCCGCGACCGCCGAACGCCTCGCCGGCTTGCGCGAGGCGCTGACGTCGCTGGCGCCGATCCTCAACGCCCATGGCCTCAAGGGCCTGGTCGAGCCGTTGGGCTTCGCCGAATGCTCGCTGCGGCTGAAGTCCGAAGCGGTCGCCGCCATCGACGCCACCGGCACGGCGTCCACCTACTCGCTGGTGCACGACACGTTCCATCACTTCGTCGCCGGCGAAACCGAAATGTTCCCCGCCCGCACTGGCCTCGTTCACATTTCCGGCGTGACCGATCGCAAGCAGACCGCCGCCACGATGCGCGACCCGCACCGCGTTCTGGTCGATGCCGCCGACATGATCGACAATATCGGACAGATGCGGAAGCTGGCTGCCGCAGGTTATGCTGGCGTGTTCTCCTTCGAGCCTTTCGCCGCCGAAGTGCACAAGGATTCAACCATCGTCTCGTCGCTGCGCGCCAGCCGGGATTATCTCTCGGCCTGAGGTCAGCAACCGGCCTTGCAGATGCCACGCTCCACCGCGCCGATCTCGAAGACCGGCGCGAAACCGCCGCCGGGCGTGCGGAAATTCGTGGCCTGTCCCTGATACAGCCTAGCAGCGATGAGCAGCGTCTCCCTGCCATAGGCGTAGAGGCGCACGTCCATCTTGCGCGAGGTCTCGACGCCGTCGACCAGCATCCGGCGTTCACCGGGTGTGGCAAACTCCTGGGCCACATAAGTGCCCTCGACGATCTCCTGCCATACGCCGCGCGTCAGCTTGTCTCCGCGATAGACAGCCTTGCTGCCATGGCCGCTGGCCGGCTTGAAGAACAGGTGCTTGCGCTTCTGCCACAGGTCATCGGCACTGGCGGGCGTCACCAGAACCGTGCGCGGCACGGCTCTCAGCGCCTCCCGCAGGCCGGCCGGAACATTCATGGCTGCCAGGGCCGCGGGGTCTGACAGCAGGATCAGATTGCGCTTGTCAGCCAGCAGCGCGTGATTGCGCGGATTGGGCGTCACCGCCACAGCACCGCTTTCGTAAGCCCGCCGCAGCGCCTCGTGTTCCGGCATGGCAAGCGCGAAATCGACCAGGCGGTTGTAGACGAGATCGATCACATCTCCCTGATGCAGGAGGCCATGCGGCGACAACTCCAGGCTGGCCGGATCGGCAATCACCGCATCGATACCCGCCTGCTTCAGGACCTGCCGTGCGAGGATGAATTCCGGATAGAGGAATTGCTTGTCCGGTTCGTCGTCGACAATGGCGATGCGGGCAAGTGGCCTCCCTTTGCCGGCAAGCTTCCATTCAGCCTCGAACATCGTGACGGCGGCGGCGTTGAAATCGGCAGCGCCCGGCAGATCCGGAGCCCGCTCCATCTCCGCGCAACAGGCCTGTTGCGCCCGCGCCAGCAAGGCATTGAGAAAGGCCCCTCCGGCATTGGTGTTCACCTCGATCAGCCGCGCACCCTGCTCATCGAGATGGAAATCATATCCCATGAAGGCCCCGGCGGGTCCGTGGTCGGCATGGGCAATGGCCGGCGCCCAGGAGAGGACCTGCTGCTGATAGGCCGGCAGGCCGCTGATCTCATGAATCGCCGCCACCACCCGCTTCATCGCGAGAATGTCCGACGCCGCCAGAAACACCGGCACGTTCGAGAACAGGTTGTGCCGTGGCCGCACATGAGCGCGGCAGAAACCGGGGTCGTTCGCTTCGCGCTCAAGGGCGCCGCACAAGGCCTCGCGGTCGAGCGTGATGCAAAAGCAGCTCTGGTTCAGCCGCTCGGACGCCTGGACCTCGTTGCTGACCGTTGATGCACTGCGCGGGACCATGTCGCTCACCTGTCAGCTATTGCTGCCAATCGGCATTTGTGCCTGAAAATTTCAAAGGATCATTGCAATTCTTGTATATTAGAATATACTAATCTAATTGATCGAGATCAAGGGCGACCAGGTCGCGATCGTCTAGCGTTACTCCAATTCACAGAGTTGAAAGGTCAAGAACATGAATGTTGATCGCGCCGTTATGGCATTTGCGGGTGTGATGATTCTGCTGTCGATCGCCCTCACGCACTATGTTTCCCCGTGGTTCTGGCTGCTGACGGCCTTTGTCGGGCTGAACTTGCTGCAGGCTTCCTTCACCGGTTTCTGCCCGGCCGCAAAGATTTTCAAGTCGATGGGCCTCAGCTGCGGAAACGCGTTCCGCTGAGAATTACGTCGGAGTGCAAAACATGCTCTCGAGCAACTTCAGCATGCGCCGGACGTTGCGGTCGGCCAGTTGGTAATAGACCGTCTGGCCCTCGCGCCGGGAGGTGATCAGGCCTTCCTGCCGCATCCGCGCCAGATGTTGCGACACCCCACTCTGGCTGAGGCCGGCGGCTTCAGCCAGATCTCCCACCGGGCGCTCCTGCTCCATGATGAAGCATAGGATGCGAAGCCGGTGTGCATTTCCCAGCGACTTGAGAAAGGCGCTGGCCCGTTCTGCAGATTCTTCGAGGGTACGTGGATTCATATTTGATAATCTTCTAATATACGAATATATGAATGCTATGAGCTATATGAGGGGTTGTCAATGAAGCACATTGTGGCACTGTCCGGAGCAATCGCACTGCTGTGCTTGGCCGGTCCGCTTGCGGCACTGTCCGCCAATGTGACCGATCGCCCCGACCTGAAAGCCGTCTTCGCCCAGGTGGAGAGCCGCGATGTGGTCCCTGCCCGCGCCCGCATCGGCGGCACCATCGTGTCGCTCACGGTTGAGGAAGGCAGCGCCGTGAAAGCGGGCGATGTGATGGCCGTCGTGGTTGACGACAAGCTCGCCCTGCAGCTCGCTGCTGTCGATGCGAGAATACAGGCGCTGCAGGCCGAACTTGGAAACGCCACAACGGAACTCGCCCGCGCCACGAAACTCTTGCAGGGCGGCGTCGTCGCCAAGACGAGAGTTGACCAGTTGCAGACCCAGGTGGACGTTCTCACCAATCAGATCGCCGCATCGCGCGCCGACCGCGCCGTGCTCGAACAGCAACAGAGCGAGGGCGAAGTCATCGCTCCGGCACCGGGCCGCGTCCTCAGCGTGCCACTCACCAAGGGCTCTGTTGTCATGCCGGGCGAGACCGTCGCCCGCATTGCCGGCGGCGGCTATTTTCTCCGCTTGTCGCTGCCCGAGCGCCACGCTGCCCATATCAAGGTGGGCGACAGCGTGATTGTCGGCAGCCGCGGCATGACCAGCCTTGAAGGCACCGATCCGGTCGGCACGGGCAAGGTCGTAAAGGTCTATCCCGAGATCGATGGCGGCCGCGTGCTGGCCGATGTCGAAGTCGAGGGCCTGGGCGACTTCTTCGTGGGCGAACGCACACGCGTCTGGATTCCGGTCGCCAGCCGCAAGGTGATCACCGTTCCTGAGGCCGCAGTGGTGAACCGCTACGGCATCGATTACGTCCGCGTCGCCTCCGCCACCGGCGAAGTCGACGTGCCGGTGATCATTGGTGCCAGCTTCGAGGAAAATGGACAGAGGTCCGTCGAGATCCTGTCGGGCCTCGCACCCGGCGACAAGGTTGTCCAGCCATGACTCTCGGAATAGCCGGACGCCTCACGCGTACCTTCATCCAGTCTCCGCTGACGCCACTGTTCCTGCTGGCGGCACTGGCCGTCGGGCTCGTGGCACTGATCACCCTGCCGCGTGAGGAAGAGCCGCAGATTTCGGTTCCCATGGTCGACATCATGGTGCAGGCCAATGGGCTCAGGGCCGAAGACGCTGTGAAGCTCGTCACCGAACCTCTCGAAACCATCATCAAGAGCATTGACGGCGTCGAGCACGTCTATTCGCAGTCGCGCGACGACAAGGTCATGGTCACCGCGCGCTTTCTCGTCGGCACCAGTTCGGATGCCGCGGTCTTGCGCGTGCATGAGAAGATCAGAGCCAATATCGATCGCATTCCGCGTGGAATCCCCGAACCGCTGATCGTCGGACGCGGCATCGACGACGTCGCCATCGTCGTCCTCACCCTGTCTCCGAAGCTTGAGGCCGCCGCCCACTGGACCGCCAACGGTGTCAGCCGCGTGGCGCGTGAGTTGCAGGTCGAACTGGCGAAACTCGACGACATCGGCCTCACCTACATTTCCGGCAATCAGCCGGAGGAAATCCGCATCGCGCCCGACCCTGAGCGCCTGTCGCTCTATGGCATCACTCTGCAGCAACTGGCCGGCAAGATTTCAGGTGCCAACCGCTCCTTCGAGGCGGGACAGGTGCGCGACGGCGGCCAGCAGATTTCGCTGCAGGGCGGACAGACGCTGCAATCGCCCTCCGACATTGCCAACATCCTGATCTCGGCGCGCGATGGCAGGCCCGTTTACGTCCGCGACGTCGCCACCGTCATGCTGTCAGCCGATAGCGCTGAGTCGCGCGTTTCCAATGTGCTGAAGAAGGACGATGGCATCGTGTCCGTCCCGGCTGTTTCGGTGGCGCTTGCCAAGCGCCCCGGCACCAATGCCGTGGTCATCGCCGAACGCATCACCCAGCGCCTGGAGCAGCTCAAGGGCAGCATCGTTCCCACCGACCTCGACGTCATGGTGACACGGAACTACGGCCAGACAGCCAACGAGAAAGCCAATGAGCTTCTGTTCCATCTGGGCCTCGCCACCATATCGATCGTCATTCTCGTCGGCATCGCAATCGGCTGGCGCGAGGCGTTGGTCGTCGCCATCGTCATCCCCTCGACCATCATGCTCACGCTGTTCGCGGCGCGCATCATGGGCTACACGCTGAACCGCGTCAGCCTGTTCGCACTGATTTTTTCGATCGGCATTCTCGTCGACGACGCCATCGTGGTCATCGAGAACATCGCCCGGCATTGGGCGATGAGGGACGGACGCACGCGTGCCGCCGCTGCAATTGATGCGGTCGCCGAAGTCGGCAATCCCACCATCGTCGCCACGCTGACAGTGGTTGCAGCTCTTCTGCCTATGCTGTTCGTTTCCGGCATGATGGGCCCCTACATGAGCCCCATCCCGGCCAATGCGTCGGCCGCGATGATCTTCTCGTTTTTCGTCGCCGTGATCGTGACGCCGTGGCTGATGATGAAATTCGGCGGCAGCGCACATCACGAGGCACATGCCGGCCACGGCGCCGCCAATGGTGGTGTGCTGGGACGCATTTATCTGGCGGTGGCGCGGCCCATCCTCAAGTCCAAGGCCCGGTCGTGGCTGTTTCTGATGCTCGTCGGCGTGGCAACCCTCGCCTCGCTCGTCCTCTTCTACACCAAGGACGTAACGGTGAAGTTGCTGCCCTTCGACAACAAGTCGGAACTGCAGATCGTCGCTGATCTGCCAGAAGGCTCGTCGGTCGAAGTCACCAGCCGCGTGCTGAGCGAAGCGGCGCAAGTGGCGTTGTCGATGCCAGAGGTTCACGCGGTGCAAACCTATGCCGGTGAGCCGGCACCCTTCAACTTCAATGGCCTCGTACGCCACTCCTATATCCGCAATTCAGCGGAGCTGGGCGACGTGCAGATCACGCTGGCCGAAAAGGGCGAGCGCGACCGCAGCAGCCACGAAATCGCTCTCGAGCTCCGCGACAAGCTGAAGGCACTTGAGATCCCCGAAGGTACCGTCCTCAAGGTCGTGGAGCCCCCGCCCGGCCCGCCGGTGCTGGCAACGCTCCTGGCCGAAATCTATGGGCCCACCCCCGAGATCCGCCGCGCGTCGGCAGCAAAGGTCCGCGAGGCCTTCGCCAAGGTGCCCTTCATCGTCGACATCGACGACAGCTATGGCCGCCAGATGCCCCGCATCCGCCTGGCCATCGACCAGGACAATCTCGAATACCAGAAAGTGGAGGAAGGCGACGTCTACGACACGCTTCAAAGCCTCTACGCCCAGAACACCGTTGGCTACTCGCACCGTGGCGGCGGCCGCCAGCCAATTCCCATCACGCTCGGCCTGCCAAAGTCGGACAAGGTCATCGGCGAGCGCGCGTTGTCGACGCCGGTTCCCGCCAATGCGCTGCCCGGCGGCCGCGGCGTGGTTGAGCTTGGCGACGTTGTCAGCGTCAAGCGCGAGCTCTCGTCGTTCCCGGTCTTCCGTCACAACGGCAAGCCTGCCGAGATGGTCACGGCTGAGCTGGCGGGCGCCTTCGAAGCTCCGGTCTATGGCATGATCGAGGTCGGCAAGGTGCTGGATGCCATGGACTGGACCGGGCTTGAGAAGCCCATCATCGCGCTGCATGGCCAGCCGGTGGATGATGCAAAGCCGATTCTCCTGTGGGACGGCGAATGGGAGGTTACCTGGGTGACCTTCCGCGATATGGGCGGCGCCTTCATGGTGGCGCTGCTTGCCATCTACATTCTGGTCGTGGCGCAGTTCGGATCGTTCAAGGTGCCGCTGGTAATCCTGACGCCGATCCCCCTCACCCTGATCGGCATCATGATCGGCCACTGGATATTTCATGCGGCCTTCACCGCAACCTCGATGATCGGCTTTATCGCGCTCGCCGGCATCATCGTGCGCAACTCGATCCTGCTTGTCGATTTCGTCAAGCATGCGCACACGCCCGGTACCGACTTGCGTGACGTGCTGCTCGAAGCCGGTGCCATCCGCTTCAAGCCGATCCTCCTTACGGCGATCGCCGCAATGATTGGCGCAGCGGTCATTCTGACCGATCCGATCTTTCAGGGTCTCGCCATCTCGCTGCTCTTCGGGCTCGCATCCTCGACGCTGCTCACCGTGCTGGTGATCCCCGCCATCTATTTGGTGCTGCGCTATCGCAAGCCGCAGACCGAACCAGACGTGCCTGCCGATCAAACACCAACAGAACCAATGGGAGTGTAATCATGGCTCATGTCGTCGTCCTCGGTGCCGGACTGGGAGGCACCCTCATGGCCTACGAGATGAAGGAAAAGCTGCGCCCGGGCGATACGCTAACCGTCGTCACCCGTGATCCGAAGTATCACTTCGTGCCCTCCAATCCGTGGGTCGCGGTTGGCTGGCGCAAGCCCGCCGACATTGAAGTCGATCTGGCGCCAATCCTCGCGAAGAAAGGCATTGCCTTCAAGCCCGTGGCAGCGGCCAAGCTCGATCCGGCCAACAACCGCATCGAGCTCGCCGATGGTTCAGCCGTCGATTACGACTACCTGATCAACGCCACCGGCCCGGACCTCGCCTTCGACGAGATTGAAGGTTTCGGACCGCAGGGCCACACGCAATCGGTATGCCACGTATCGCATGCCGAAAAGGCGGCCGAGGCTTTCGAGGCGTTCTGCAAAAATCCTGGCCCCATCGTCGTGGGCGCTGTGCAGGGCGCGTCCTGCTTCGGCCCGGCCTACGAGTTCCTCTTCATCCTTGAAACCGAACTGCGCCGCCGCAAGATTCGTGACAAGGTTCCCATGACCTTCGTGACGGCGGAACCCTACATCGGCCACCTTGGCCTTGATGGCGTGGGCGACACCAAGGGCCTGCTCGAGAGTGAGATGCGCAGCCATCACATCAAGTGGATGACGAGCACGCGCGTGAAGAAGTTCGAGGCCGGCAAGGTGACGGTCGAAGAGATAGCCGATGACGGCACGGCGAAAGCCGAGAAGGAACTGCCCTTCGGCTTTGCGATGATGCTGCCGGCCTTCCGCGGCGTGGCGCCACTGCGCGGCATCGAGGGACTTTCCAACCCGCGCGGCTTCACCCTCATCGACAAGTTCCAGCGCAATCCCAAATATCCGAACATCTTTGCAGTCGGGGTATGCGTTGCCATCCCTCCGACAGGCCCCACGCCGGTTCCGTGCGGCGTGCCGAAGACCGGCTTCATGATCGAGTCGATGGTGACGGCGACCGCTCAGAACATCGGCGTCCTGCTTCGTGGCGAGGAACCGCGCCACCAGGCGACATGGAACGCCGTCTGCCTCGCCGACTTCGGCGACTCCGGCGTCGCTTTTGTCGCCCAGCCGCAGATCCCGCCACGGAATGTCAACTGGTCCTCGTCCGGAAAATGGGTGCACGGCGCCAAGATCGGCTTCGAGAAATACTTCCTGCACAAGGTTCGCCGCGGCACCAGCGAGACGTTCTATGAGAAGCTGGCGCTCGACATCCTTGGCATCGACAAGCTGAAGGAAACGATCGAGGTCAAGTAAACCGCTCAGCCCTCGTCTTCGATCCCGTCCTGCCCGGAGTCAGTAGCTGACGGCACCTTTTCACTGGTGAAGTGGTGGATCATGTCCTTGGCCTGCGCGACGAACTCGTTCCATTCGTCGCGCTCTGGGCCCTCTGCCGACTGAGGATCGAAGACACTGAGCGGGCGCGCCACCTCTTCCTCATCGGCAAAGTGGTTGCGCCAGGAACAGTTCCACGCACGCCGCGCCATGCGTTCGTTGCTGTCGGCAAAGTGAGCCACGATCGAGCGGTGCAAATCGGCATCGACACCATAGAACGGCCGGTCGTTCCAGCCCATCCCGTCGGCGATCTTGATCAGCGGCGTCGTCAAGGGCGACAGCTCCCGGCCTGTCAGATGCGGCAGCTCGGCCCAGGTCCAGCGCCGCAGCGCCAGCAGTGCGGCCACGGTCTTGGCACCGGGCGAGCGGTTGAAATTGCCAGTCTCGGCAAAGGCGCCCGGCCGCGGTTCGGCAACGCCGATCACCTGAAGGAAATCGGCCACCAGGCCCGTTTGCAGGATGCGGCGCGAAAAGGGCCGGAAACTGGTGGCAATGCCGGAATGATCGACGACCTCGGCGAACAGCGATGAGTAGTCGTGCCGCCCGGACTGGATTTCGGCGGCGGCGAACTCCGTCATCGTCATCGCATGCGTCCAGTGCTTCAGGTTCTGGCAATAGCGCGAATTGATGGCACCGGGCTGCGCGCGCAGATAGGCGGCGACATGAAGGTCATAGCCGAGCTCAGTCCAATATTGCGCGAGCTTGTCCACGTAACCGGTTTCGGGAAATCGCAGCGAGAAATTCTCGGCCGTCAGCAATGCGCGTGGTGGCAAACCTGCCTGCCGGAACTCGCGCCGCAATGGTCCCAGCAGTCGATTGCCGTTCTTCTGCGGCGAGAAGGCCGCGACAAGGCTGCGATGATTGTGCGCATGCTGGATGGTGCCGGTAAGCGGTATGAACAGGCCGGCCTCCGCCACGGCATCACGGTTGTCTTCAAGAAACTTCTGGATCGTGGTCGATCCGCTTTTCACCACGCCGGCGTGAATATGGAGGATCCTGTCCAGTACTGCAGCCCCTGCTTTGGATGAGTGTCGCGTGGGTTAGTAACCCGCGCCCGAAGTGCCGTCCAGCGGCGATATTCTCACGCTGAAGCTCCAGCCGGCGCATGCTTCGTTAACGTATCGCCATCTACTCTTCTTCCCCAACAATCCAGAAAGAAATTACAGTGGGAGACAGCAGGAGCATGCGCGCATTCGGATGGAAGGCCTTGGCCGTTCTGAGCCTCTCGGTTGCAGGGCCCGCCATGGCCAGCGGCCTCGATTTCAAACTTGGAAACGCCACCGGCTATGATATCGCCTCAGTGCAGATGAGTCCGGCAGGCAGTGACCAGTGGGGCGAGGTCAACATGGGCGAAGACGCGCTCGACGACGGCACGGCCGTCGAGATCTCCTTCACCGGCGATCCCGACAGCTGCAAGTGGGACCTGAAGGTCGATTGGGCCGAGGACTATCCCGCAACCGTCTGGCAGAGCGTCAACCTCTGCAATGTTTCCGAAATCACGCTCCACTACGACCGCGACACTGACGAAACCACGGCCGAACTGAAATAGCACAGTGCCTTCGACGCGGCCTGACGCGATCTCCGCTCAAGCAAACGAAGTGACAGGATAAGAGGTGAAGCGCCCGCAGGCGCCGGCGCTTCCCCTCCTCGGGCAATCCTGCTATCTCCCGCGCCCACACCAGATTTCCAGGGAAGTGCCACCGTGTCGTCACCCGTTCTCACCGTTATGACCGCCGCTGTCCGCAAGGCAGCGCGCGCCGTTCAGCGCGATTATGGCGAACTCGCCAATCTTCAGGTTTCCCTGAAGGCGCCGGGCGACTATGTCACCGCCGCCGACAAGCGGTGCGACAAGATCCTGCGCGAAGAACTGGCGAAAGTGCGCCCGGGTTACGCGTTCCTCACCGAAGAAACAGGAACGGTGGCGGGGACCGATCCCGATCACCGCTTCATCATCGATCCCATCGACGGCACGATGAACTTCATGCATTCGGTGCCGTTCTTTGCGATCACCATTGCCCTCGAGCGCAAGGGGGAACTCGTCGCCGCCATCACCTATAATCCGGTGTCGGACGAAATGTTCATGGCCGAGAAGGGCGGCGGCGCTTTCCTCAACAACCGGCGCCTGCGCGTCGCCCAGCGCCGCGATATCCACGACACGCTGCTGAGCTATGAGATTCCGCATCGTGGTGGCAAGGAACATGCTCTGTCGCGCGCCGAAATCTCGGTCTTCCAGGGCAAGGTCGTCGGCATTCGCGGGCCGGGCTCGGCAGCACTCTCGCTTGGCTATGTTGCCGCCGGCCGCTTCGACGCCATGATCTGCCGGAACCTCAACAAGTGGGACATCGCCGCCGGCATTCTGCTGGTCAAGGAAGCCGGAGGCTTCGTCAGCGATCCCGACGGCGAACGCGATCCGATGGAAACCGGCAACATCCTCGCCACCAACGCCGACCTGCTGCCGCAATATCGCGATGCGCTGAAACAGGCCCGCGCCGCCGGCTGAAACCGGTCTTCGACTTCACGACATCTGACGGAGTACGCCACCGTGAGCGATCTCAACTGGAAATCCGCAGCCAAGCTGATCAAGGGTTACGCCAAGAAGAAGTTCTCGCCGGTTGATGTTGCAAAGGCCTGCTTTGCGCAGATCGAGAAGCACGAACCGGCACTCAACGCCATGGTCGAAGTCCGGAAGGCCGAGGCGCTCGAAGCCGCAAGATCAAGCGAGAAGCGCTGGCTGAAGGGCGAGCCGCAAGGCCCGGTCGATGGCGTACCGGCCCTCGTCAAGGATTTGCTGCTGGTGCGCGGCTGGCCCACCTTGCGTGGCTCGAAGACCGTCAGTCCAGATCAGGCCTGGGATCAGGATGCGCCGAGTGTCGCCCGCCTGCGCGAATGCGGCGCAGTGTTCTTGGGATCCACGACCACCCCGGAATTCGGCTGGAAGGGCGTCACCGATTCACCTCTCACCGGCATCACCCGCAATCCGTGGGATGTGAGCAAGACGCCGGGCGGTTCGTCGGGCGGATCCTCCGCGGCCGCCTCTGCCGGTTACGCTCCGTTGACGCTTGGCACCGATGGCGGCGGCTCGATCCGCATTCCGGCCGGCTTCACCGGCATCTTTGGCTTGAAGCCGTCCTTTGGCCGCGTGCCGGCCTATCCGCTGTCGCCGTTTGGCACTGTCGCGCATGTCGGCCCGATGACGCGGACGGTGGAAGACGCGGCCCTGATGCTGAACGTCATCAGCCAGCCCGACGCCCGCGACTGGCATTCCCTGCCCTACGATGGCAGCGATTATACTGCGAAGATGAAGAAGGGCATCAAGGGCCTGCGCATTGCCTACAGCCCGGCGCTCGGTTACGTCGATGTCGATCCGGAAATCGCCGGTCTTGTCGATGACGCCGTGCGCGTGCTGGAACGCCTCGGCGCCACTGTCGAACGTGTTGATCCCGGCTTCGAGGATCCGGCCCAGATCTTCAGGATCCTGTGGTGGTCTGGCGCCCGCGCCGCGCTCGGCCATCTGCCGGCGGAAAAGAAGAAGCTTCTCGATCCCGCGCTGGCCGACGTCGTCGAGCAATCCATGTCGATTTCTCTCGATGACTATGCCGATGCGGTGAAGCAACGCGGATTGCTCGGCTCGCAAATGCGGCAGTTCATGGAAAACTACGACCTGCTGGTCACGCCGACGCTGCCCATTCCTGCTTTCGACGCCGGATTGCTCTCGCCTGCCGCTGTCGACCAAACCGGCAAATGGGTGAACTGGACACCCTTCAGCTACCCCTTCAACCTCACGCAGCAGCCTGCAGCCAGCGTACCATGCGGCTTCACCAAGGCGGGCCTGCCCGCAGGCCTGCATCTGATCGGCCGCATGTTCGATGATCGCATGGTCCTGAGAGCATCACATGCCTATCAGGATGCCACTACCTGGCACACGCAGCGCCCACCCGGATTCTGATGGTTCTCCACATCGGCAGCTGCTCCAAAACGTGCTGGAGCGTCTGCCTGCGGCTGTGTCAGAAAATCCGGAAGACGGCTTAGGAGCTTCAGGCCGCCTGTTGGCGTTCCAGCCTGGAAATCTCGTCTTTCAGCTTGAGTTTCTTGCGCTTGAGTTCAGCGATTTCAGCATCGCTTGACGCCGGGTGATTGATGGCTTCCGCAAGCTCGAGCTCAAGAGCCTTATGCTTTGCGTAAAGTTCACCAAGGTGCGCTTGAAGACTCATGCGATCCTCCCTCTGGTCTATATGACCGTTTGATGATGACATAGACTTGGGGGCTTGTCGAACCCTTGAAAAGGGCATTAGTGAAGAATTACAAAATCTTTATGTGAGACTCCGGGGGACTGCCGCCGATGCCAAAGCTGGACATGCTTCAGGAGCTGCAATTGCGCACGCAACTGCAACTTCTCATTCAGCAGCATCGTGATCTCGACACGGCCATTGTGTCGCTCGAGCAAACCGGAACGAGCGATCAGTTGCAATTGCGCCGCCTGAAGAAAATGAAACTCGACATCAAGGACAAGATCCAGCAGATCGAGAATATGCTGATCCCCGACATCATTGCCTGAGGACCGAATTTCCAACGTGACCGCCGCATCATCAGCCAAGACTCCACCCGTCGCCATCATCATGGGCAGCCAATCAGACTGGGCGACCATGAGACACGCCGCCGCCACGCTCGATGCTCTCGGCATCGCCCACGACGACCGCATCGTCTCAGCCCACCGGACGCCGCAGCGGCTGTATGACTTCGCCACCACGGCGAGGGCGGAAGGCTTCAAGGTGATCATCGCCGGCGCCGGCGGTGCCGCCCATCTGCCCGGCATGACGGCCGCCATGACCAGCCTGCCGGTGTTCGGCGTGCCGGTGGAATCGAAGGCCCTGTCGGGACAGGATTCTCTGCTGTCGATCGTCCAGATGCCAGGCGGCATCCCGGTCGGAACGCTGGCCATCGGCAAGCCCGGCGCCATCAATGCCGCACTCCTCGCCGCCAGCGTCCTGTCACTGTCGGATGAAGCTCTGGCTGCGCGACTCGACGCCTGGCGCGCCGAACAGACGGCCAGCGTCGCCACAAGCCCGAAGGACGAGTCGTGAGAACCATTCAAACGGCCCTGCCCCCCGGCTCCACCGTCGGCATCCTCGGCGGAGGTCAGCTTGCCCGCATGCTGACTCTCGCCGCCGCACCGCTCGGCATCAAGTGCCACATCTTCGCGCCCGAAGCCGACAGCCCGGCCTTTCAGGTCTCTGCCGCCCATACCCTGGCCGCTTATAGCGATACCGAGGCGCTGGCTGCATTTGCGGCTGCGGTGGACGTCGTCACCTATGAGTTCGAGAACGTGCCGGCGGCCACAGCGGCCTTCCTCGCAACGCGTGTCCCTGTGGCGCCCGGTGTCTTTGCTCTCGAAACCGCGCAGGACCGCGTCACCGAGAAGACATTTATAGCCAGCCTCGGCGTGCCCGTCGCGCCATTTGCTGCCGTGGATGACATCGAAAGCCTCGAAACGGCTCTGGGCACCATCGGCCGGCCCTCGATTCTCAAGACCAGGCGTTTCGGCTATGACGGCAAGGGCCAGACCCGCATCGACAGCGACACATCGGCGGCTGCCGCCTTTGCCGAAATCGGCCAGTCTCCGGCCATTCTTGAAGGCTTCGTCCGCTTCGACAAGGAAGTCTCCGTCATTGCGGCGCGCAGTTGGGACGGATCGATTGCCGTCTTCGACGTGCCGGAGAACCACCACGAGCACCACATCCTCAAGACCTCCACGGTTCCTGCCGACATCTGCCCCAGTGTGGCCGAAGAGGCCCGGACCATTGGTGGGCGCATCATCGCAGCACTCGGCTACGTCGGCGTCATCGGCATCGAGATGTTCGTCTCGGGAGAGCAGCTGACCGTCAACGAGATTGCGCCGCGCGTCCACAATTCCGGCCATTGGACCATGGATGCCTGCTGCGTGTCGCAGTTCGAGCAGCACATCCGCGCCATCTGCCGGTGGCCGCTGGGCTCGGCTGAGCGCCACTGCGACGTGGTCATGACCAATCTGCTTGGTGACGACGCCGGGCGCTGGCAGGCACTGGCAGCTGAACCGGACGTCCGGATTCACCTCTATGGCAAGTCGGAAGCCCGCCGGGGCCGGAAAATGGGCCACTTTAACCGCCTGACCCCTCGACAGGCCTGAAAACCTGTGCTAACCCGCCGCCACGTCTGAAGCCCGCTGAGGGCCTCAATACCCAAACTAAACCTTTCTTCCGATCCCAGAGGTATCACTTGCAAGTTGTAGTTCGTGACAACAATGTCGATCAGGCCCTGAAGGCGCTCAAGAAAAAGATGCAGCGCGAGGGCATTTTCCGCGAGATGAAGCTGCGCGGCGCTTACGAGAAGCCATCGGAGAAGAAGGCCCGCGAGAAGGCGGAAGCCGTACGCCGCGCCCGCAAGCTGCAGCGCAAGAAGCTGCAGCGCGAAGGCCTGCTGCCAATGCCGAAGAAGGTCGAAGGCGCCCCGATGCGCGGTCCCCGCGGCCCGCAGTAAGCGCTACCTCCCAACATTGCCGAATTTCAGGGCCGCCTCCTCCGGGAGCGCGGCCCTTGTGTTTTCTGGGACAACTCTTTTTGGCGCCCAATTATGGCAGTTGCCGTAATTGCCATAACTCAGCCACAGCTTCCCACAAATCCGTAACACATCCGTCCCAGAGCTGGACGACTCAGCCTCTAGTTAAACCTCAGATGAACGGCGCATTCAGTCTGGGTTCCACCTGCCCCTTCTAATGTGGCCTCAACATCGAGACACCACAGAGGGACGCTGCATCATGATCCGCTACACACTCTTCGCCCTGGCAATCCTTGCCACAACGGCCACAGCGATCGCTGCAGTGCAGCCCCTCACCGCCCCTGCTCCGTCGGACCCGGCCAACGTCACCGTCGTTGCCAAAAACAGCCCCTTCCCGGTGATGGGCCCCATCGTCGTCGAGCAATGTGCTGTGGAGGATTGTTCCGACGCGACCAACTGAATTTGTCGGGCGGTGACGCCAGACAAGACCGGAGTGCGGGGCGAAGCGCTCTAACCAGCCCCCTCTCAGAGCTTGAAGTTTCGCACTCCGGTCACGATCTCTTCCCTATCCCCAGGCAGTACTTCCCCCCATCCCCTGCAAACGCTGCCTGCACCTGAAGCCCCGAGCACAGTCTCGGGGCTTTTTTTCGGGCAACATTCCTGAAACGCCTCTCGCCGGGCGCCGAGCCGCCTGAAACAATAATTTCAGAGTCACACGATGGTGTGACCTGCGTTACAGTCTTGTGAGCGGCATCGGCGTATTAAATCACCATATCGAGACAGCCGGGAAACACCGGCGTCTCCGGGAGACGTCAGATGAAACGCTATACACTCTTTCTGCTGATTGTTGCGGGCTCCGCCGCCAGCGCCATCGCCGCGATTGCCCCCGATCAGCGCACCGCTTTCGAATCGAACCCGCGCAACGTCACCGTCGTCGAGAAGAACCAGGCGTTCCCGCTGGTCGGGCCGCTGGTCGTCGAAGCCTGCGGTGTCGAGGATTGTTCCGACGTCCGAAGCTAGCAGATCCCCAAGGGCGGCCCATCCCCTGCAAACGATACCGCCCGCAACTCAAGGGCCCCGGTCCTCCCCCGGGGCCCGCTTTTCCTAACGAATTCTAAACGCCAGATGAATGCCGCATTCAGCACCTGTTCCAGCCACGAGATGCAACTTTAATCCACACTGAGCGTTCTCTTTGAAGGAGAGAGAAAAATGAAGACCCTGACCACATCGCTGATCCTGAGTGTCATGTTCCTGTCGGCCGGCGCCTTCGCCGGGGCCAGCAGCCACGCTCCGGCCACCGCCGTGGCAGACCCCGCCAACATCACGGTGATCGAAAAAAATCAGGCCTGGCCGCTTCCCGGCCGCATCACCGTCGACCCCTGCAACGCCAGCCGCTGCATCGACGTGTGATCGTTCCAGAAACACAGCTCAATTTCTCCATCATCTCACTGAAACGGATGACGACAGGCGCACCCGGCAAATCATAGCGTTGGACCGTCAGAGGATTCTGAACCCTCGTTTCCTCTTTCTAGCGAAATGGCGGGGAGCGCAGCCGTCTCCAACTGTTTTCCCGGCGGCGTCATCCGTCATTTCGCGTTTTTTTTGAAGGCATCAGACGCCAACAGGCGGCAACAGCCCGTTGACCAGCGCACCCAATGAAGGCTGGTCCTGAGCACCGGTCTTGGCGAAGCATCGCGCAAGATGCGTTCGCACCGTATGAACCGAAACGCCGACAACATCGGCAATTGCAGCCGGACTTTCACCTTGCGCCACAAGCGCCGCGACCCGGGCCTCGGCTGGCGTGAGATCGAAGATTGTCCGCAAGACTTCCAGCAGGATCGGCTGCTGCTCGCCCCGCTGGGCCACGAACACGGCGGCATAGCCTTGCCCAAGGTCACCACGCAGATCCTTTCCCGCAATCGGCAACACGTAGGCGGCGGCACGTCTGCCATCTTTTCCGACAAGCGGCACACCAATTCCCGCGATGCCAACAGCGCTATCGCCTTTGATCGCCCGTTCGAGCGCCGCCTCGAGTGCCGAGATGCCCCGCCCCGAGCGCCGTTCAAACACGGCGCCACCCTGCAGCTGCAGAAGATCGCCCTTTGACAACAGTGCCGATCCCGCCTCGTTGGCGAACACCAGCTTGCGTCCCAGTCCGATAACCAGAACAGGCGCAAGCATGCTGTCAATGACGCTGCGATACAGCGCTGTTGCCAGGCGCCCTTTGTCGACAATGTCGTTGATGGCCATGGCCCGGCGCAGATGCGGAGAAATGCGCTCCATCAGCACGCGATGTTCGGCTTCGAACAGTCCGTTGTCCTCGTGCCGCGCCGTCGAGACTAGCCCCATGATTTTGCTGCGCTTCAGATAAGGCATCATCAAACAATCACGCAGCCGCTTCGGCTGGACCCATGCGCGGTAGAATTCGGTCTGGCGGAATTCGTCCTCGCTCATGTGTTGCATCTGCGTCCAGCAATTGTCGACATCGACCTGCATCGCCAGCTCGTATTTAGGTACGATCGGCAGCAGTTTTTCCAACCGCATCAACCATTCCACGTCCCAGGGGCTGTTGTGAAAAACAAAGGTCGGCGACTGTTGCTGGTCGAGTGGCGACATGTCGGCAAACCCGGCCATGACGAAATCAGAGCGCAAATGATCGCGGATCGCAACAAGGGTGGAAGGCCAGAGTTCTGGATTGGCGGCACAGTCATAGATTGAGCCGACGATTGTGTCGTAGTCCATGTTCGCTCCCCTAAGCACTTATGAAACAAGTTTTTTCTGCATTCTCCATATTGGTCAAGAAGGATATTTTTTGCGTCTCATTCAAATGAATGATGACATTGAAACCGGACGTTGCCTAGCGTTGTGGTGTTGGATTGTGAGGATTCCGTCCCATGTACCGCAGAGCATCTGTTCGGGTTTCGGTTTCCCTTGCTATGGGACTTTGCTCCGCTGCTCATGCGGCGGTAACGGTCGACTCCGCCAAGATCGTTGGCGGCAAACTGGTGGTTACGGGCTCGAGCACCACAGGAGCCAAGATCAAGCTGGACGGCAAGTTCGGCGCGGCCATCGATGATGCCAATGACAAGTTTTCCTTCTCGCTGACCTACCTGCCGCCGGATTGCATCGTCGACCTGCAGGTGGTTGGCGAAACCGCCACCACAACAGCTGTGATCGCCTTTTGCGGACCTAAGGGCGTCAACCCGCGCGGCGAATGGACGGCAACCGCTGCCTATGCCGTCGATGACGTTGTCACCAATCAGGGTTCAAGCTGGCGCGCACTGGCTCCCACCACGGGCAAGCTGCCGACACTCGCCACGCCCGAATGGGAACGCTTCGTCGCCAGGGGCGATACCGGGCAGGCGGGCCCCGCAGGCCCGCAAGGCGCTGCGGGCGTACAAGGCCCGGCAGGTCCAAAGGGCGATACGGGAAGCACTGGCGCGGCAGGACCAGCGGGCGCTACGGGTCCGGCTGGTCCCAAAGGCTCAACAGGAGCAACAGGCCCGGTCGGGCCGCAAGGCCCCGAGGGTCCTGGAGCTAGGCCACCAATGTGGCTCTACGGGCAATACCATTCCGCACTCGATTCAACCATGGCGGACAGTGGCCAGGTGGCAAACTCCCCCCTGCTCTATTCGCCCGTCAGCGGCTATGCGGTGTTCCGCGTAACGGGAAGCTGCTTTGTGCATGGCGTCCTGAAGGGTACGTATCGAATCAAGGTCAGATCCCTTACCGATATTAATATACCCGCTGACGATTCGATGGATGCCCGGTTTTCAATTCCGATCGTGATTGGAGCTGATTCGGCTTTTCAACAGGTGCCGTTTACCGCGACATGGATTTCTGCGGTAACTGCCAATTCGCCTTTCCTGGCATCGGTTCAATACGAAAAGGACGACGACGGGAGTGCCAGCGCCGACTGCGCCTACAATATCTTTGTGGAAGTATTCTAACAAGCTTGGGCCAGCAGGGATCTGTGGGAAGTTTATCCTGCTGGCGGTTTCGCTTGGAATCCCCGTTGCCATTGTGTAGTGAGACCAAAATTCAGGTTTCCCCACATGCCCAAGCGTACAGACATCAAATCCATCCTCATCATCGGGGCGGGACCGATCATCATCGGCCAGGCCTGCGAGTTCGACTATTCCGGAACACAGGCCTGCAAGGCCTTGAAGGCCGAAGGCTACCGCATCATCCTGGTCAATTCGAACCCGGCCACGATCATGACCGATCCGGATCTGGCCGATGCCACCTATATCGAGCCGATTACCCCGGATGTCGTCGCCCGCATCATCGAAAAGGAACGCGCGCTCCGTCCCGATGACAAGCTGGCAATCCTGCCCACCATGGGCGGCCAGACGGCGCTCAACACCGCACTCTCGCTCAACAAGATGGGCGTGCTCGAGAAATTCGACGTCGAGCTGATCGGCGCCAAGGCCGAGGCCATCGACAAGGCGGAAGACCGCGAGCTGTTCCGCGAGGCGATGAAGAAGATCGGCCTCGACACGCCAAAATCCATGCTGGCCAACGCGTCTGCTGCCAAGGATGGCGACAAGGATTTCCACGCCCGCGAAATGGCGCGGCTGAAGGCCGAAGGTGGCGACATCACCGCCTTCGAGAAGAACTGGGCCAACGAGGAACCGCAGCGCCTGCGCAAATACCGCAACCGCGCCATGGTCGAAGCCTTCGAGGCCATGCTGGAAGTGGGCCTGCCCTGCATCATCCGCCCCTCCTTCACGCTGGGCGGCACCGGCGGCGGCATCGCCTACAATCGCGAGGAATTCTTCGACATCGTCGAGAAGGGCCTCGACGCCTCGCCCACCGCCGAAGTTCTCATCGAGGAATCGGTTCTGGGCTGGAAGGAATACGAGATGGAAGTGGTCCGCGACACGGCGGACAATTGCATCATCATCTGCTCGATCGAGAACGTCGATCCGATGGGCGTTCACACCGGTGATTCGATCACCGTCGCGCCGGCGCTGACGCTGACCGACAAGGAATACCAGATCATGCGCAACGCCTCGATTGCGGTGCTGCGCGAAATCGGCATCGAGACCGGCGGCTCCAACGTGCAGTTCGGCGTCAATCCCGCCGATGGCCGCCTCGTGGTCATCGAGATGAACCCGCGCGTCTCGCGCTCTTCCGCGCTGGCCTCCAAAGCCACCGGCTTCCCGATTGCCAAGGTCGCGGCCAAGCTCGCCGTCGGCTACACGTTGGACGAACTCGCCAACGACATCACCGGCGGCGCCACGCCCGCCGCCTTCGAGCCGACGATTGATTACGTCGTCACCAAGATCCCGCGCTTTGCCTTCGAGAAATTCCCCGGCGCCTCAAACACCCTGACCACCGCCATGAAGTCGGTGGGTGAGGTGATGGCGATTGGCCGCTCCTTCCAGGAATCGATGCAGAAGGCGCTGCGCGGCCTCGAAACCGGCCTCACCGGTTTCAACGAAATCGAAATCGCCGGGGCCGGCGAAGGCGACGACAAGAATGCCATCCGCGCCGCCCTTGGCACGCCGACGCCCGATCGTATCCTGAAGATTGCCCAGGCCTTCCGCCTTGGCGCGACGGTTCCGCAAGTGTTCGAGTCCTGCAAATACGAGCCGTGGTTCCTGCGCCAGATCCAGGAAATCGTCGCCACCGAGCAGAAGATCAAGGAACGCGGCCTGCCGAAGGATGCCACCAATCTGAAGAAGCTCAAATCCATGGGCTTCTCGGACACACGCCTTGCAGAACTCGTCGGCCTCACCGAGGACAAGGTGCGGAGCTACCGCCACAAGCTCCACGTCCGCCCCGTTTACAAGCGCATCGACACGTGCGCCGCCGAATTCGCCTCGCCCACCGCCTACATGTATTCGACCTATGATGCCGAGAACGAGGCGCGTCCTTCCGACCGCCAGAAAATCATCATTCTTGGTGGCGGACCCAACCGCATCGGCCAGGGCATCGAGTTCGACTATTGCTGCTGCCATGCCTGCTTCGCGCTGCATGACGCGGGCTATGAATCGATCATGGTCAACTGCAACCCGGAAACCGTTTCGACCGACTACGACACCTCCGACCGCCTCTACTTCGAGCCGCTGACCGCCGAGGACGTGCTGGAAATCATCCATACCGAGCAGTCGAAGGGCACACTGAAGGGCGTCATCGTGCAGTTCGGCGGCCAGACCCCGCTGAAGCTCGCAGCCGCCCTCGAAAAGGCCGGGGTGCCGATCCTCGGCACGACTCCCGATGCCATCGATCTCGCCGAAGACCGCGACCGCTTCTCGAAACTCCTGAAGAAGCTGAAGCTGCGCCAGCCGGAGAACGGCATCGCCTATTCCGGCGAACAGGCCAAGAAGATCGCCAAGCGCATCGGCTTCCCCGTCGTCATCCGCCCGTCCTATGTGCTGGGTGGCCGCGCCATGGAAATCGTCCGCGACGACGCGCAACTGCAACGCTACATCACCGAGGCCGTCGTCGTGTCGGGCGACTCGCCCGTGCTGATCGACAGCTATCTGTCGAATGCCACCGAAGTCGACGTCGATGCCATCTGCGACGGCAAGGATGTCTTCATCGCCGGCGTCATGGAACACATCGAAGAAGCCGGCATCCACTCCGGCGACTCCGCCTGCTCCCTGCCGCCCTATTCGCTCAAGGGCCCGGTCATCGCCGAAATGGAGCGCCAGGCGAAAGTCATGGCGCTGGCCCTGAATGTCGTGGGTCTGATGAACGTGCAGTTCGCCATCAAGGATGACGAGGTCTACGTGCTGGAAGTCAATCCGCGCGCCTCGCGTACCGTGCCCTTCGTCGCCAAGGTGATCGGCCTGCCCGTCGCCAAGATCGCCGCCCGCGTCATGGCGGGCGAGCAGCTCTCAAGCTTCAAGCTGAAACAGAAGAAGCTTTCGCATGTGGCTGTAAAGGAAGCGGTTTTCCCCTTCAACCGTTTCCCCGGAGTGGACGTGCTGCTGGGACCCGAAATGCGCTCCACTGGCGAAGTCATGGGCCTCGACACGACCTACGACATGGCCTTCGCCAAGAGCCAGCTGGGAGCCGGCATGCGCATGCCGCAGGCGGGCACGGTATTCATCTCGGTCAAGGATGCCGACAAGGCCAAGATCCTCCCCGCCATGAAGAAGCTGATCGACATGGGCTTCAAACTCGTGGCGACCGGCGGCACCCAGCGCTATTTCGAGGAAAAGGGTGTTCCCTCCACCAAGATCAACAAAGTGCTGGAAGGCCGCCCGCATGTGGTGGACGCCATCAAGAACGGCGAGATCCAGCTGGTCTTGAACACCACCGAAACGCGCTCGTCGCAGTCGGACTCGAAGCCAATCCGCCAGACCGCGCTGATGCAGAAGGTGCCCTACTACACCACGCTCCCCGGCATCCTCGCTGTCACCAAGGCCATCACCGCCCAGCGCGAAGGCAAGCTCGACGTCAAACCGCTGCAGGATTATTTCTGACTCCGGCCTGGGCTCGCGCCTCTGGCCGCCGGCCGAAATCCGGCGGCCCAGCGAGGCCCGGCTCGCTAATATAACCGCTCGATCTCGTTCCGCCGGATGCCGTCTTCCATATCATCCAGGGTGCGGTCCAGTTTGCCGTGGGTGATCAATGCTTCGGCATAGGTCGGTGTGTCGCCGACATCGGCCCAGCTCTCGGGCCGCCACATGCCTGACCGGATCATCGCCTTCCCGCAATGATAGAAAGCCTCCTCGACCCGCACCAGAATGGCCAGCGGCGGGACCCGGCCATTGATGGCCATCTGCGCCATCAACGGCGCGTCTTGTACGACCTGTGCTGATCCGTTGACCCGCATGACCTCCGAGCGCTTCGGAATGATGAAGCAGAGACCGATGCGGCCCGTTTCAATGATGTTGACGAATGTGTCGAAACGAAAATTTCCGGGCCGGTCCGGGATCGCGAGCGTCTTCTCATCGAGCACCTTAATGAAGCCCGGCGGATCGCCCTTGGGCGACACATCCACTTGCCCGGCAGCATTGACCGTGGCGATGGATACGAAGGGAGAGCGTTCGATCCAGATACGGCACAACGGATCGATGAAGTTGATCACTTTGCGCGTCTGGCTCTCGAAGGACTCCGGATGAATCTGGCGGAGCTGGTCTTCTGACGAAACGACATCTGTTGGCCTGTACATGGATCGCGTCCCCGGCTGATTCAAAAATGCCGGTCCGCACAGGATCAAGAAGCGGACCGTTCGCTGTCTCTCGATGTCAGGCGGGAGCGTGTGCCGTCGTCGGGTCGATCATGGTCTTGATCTCGGTGATCTTGTTTGCCGGAAAGCCTGAGAGTTCGGCATGGCGGCGAATGACGTCCTCGTTGGTGGCGAGGTAGACGCAGTGCGTGCCGTCTGCCGAAACGTAGGACTCGATCCATTGCACTTAGGGCGACAGTTCGGCCAGAGCCGCGTTGCTCTTGGCCGCCGCCTCGCACAATTGCTGCGCCGTTAGCCCACCCACGCCTGGCAGCGAACGTTCAATCATATATCTGCGCATGTTCAGTCTCCTGTTTTTGAAGATTTGGTTGGTTGCAAAGCTAGAAGCTCCGGCGCATCACCTCGCGCTCGAAGTTGCCACGGTGGCTGACGTCCTCGGCGCGAATGCAATCAGGATTGATGTCCAGTTCGCCGAGGTCATAGCGAAGCCGGCTGGACAATGACCGCGTGCCAGCTGCGGAACGCGCGCCGAAATCCGAAAATGCCGACCGGAAAAACGCGATGAGATGCTGGAGGCTGGAAGCCAGGGTTGTGGTCGAGAAGGAATTGCTGAGGATTTTGGCCATCTTCGTTCTCCTTGGTTGAGGTGCTGTGTTGCTGTCTTCGATGGTCCGAGAATGACGGCAGCGGCCGATAAAGGGAAACGAGTTGCTTTAATCTTGCTTATGAGTGATCCTCATTCCCATGGCCCTGCCTCTCAGCCTTGATCTTGATCTGCTGCGGACCTTCGTGGCGATTGCCGAGGAAAAGAGCTTTACCCGTGCCGCCGAGCGCGTGGGCCGCACCCAGTCAGCCGTGTCCCTGCAAATGCAGCGGCTTGAAACGGTCCTGGAGCAGAAGCTGGTTGACCGGGGCAAGGGCGGCAGCGTTGAACTCAGCTCTCAGGGTCAGGCCTTGCTCGTCCGGGCGCGTGACATCCTCGCCATGAACGATGGCATCCTGAATGACTTGCGCCGCGCCACGGCAACCGGCAGCGTCAGGATTGGCGTCGACACCGAGTTTCCGGTCCGGGCCCTCTCCGGGATTCTCCGCGCATTCGCGGATCGTGCACCCGACGTCGAAGTCGAGATGATGAGCGGTGCCTCCTGCGCCGTGTCCATGAAGCTCAAGACCGGCGAGCTCGACCTTGCCATTCTCAAGGAGGGGCTGGAACCCAGGCAATGGCCGGCCGAATTGCTCCGGCAAGAACGCATGTGCTGGGTCTCTTCCGTCGTCCACAAGCAGCACTTGCAAGAGGTCTTGCCGGTGGCCCTCTCCACCAGGGAATGCGAATGGCTGCCGCCCTGGCTTACGGAATGCCTTTACAGCAGCAGGGTTCAACGGGCTGTCGAGATCAGCGGCCGCAGGCACCGCATTGCCGCGCGCTCCGCATCGACAAGCGGCCTGGCTGCTCTGGTCCAGGCCGGAGTGGCCGTGATGGCCTTACCCGAAGCCAGCGAACTGCCGGAGGGTCTGTGCCGGGTATCGGGTGACGGACTGCCTGAACTCCCGATCGTGGATTATCTGATGCTGACGGCGCGTGAGCCGCGCCAGCCGATGACCGATTTGCTGCTCGCCGAAATCCGGAATTTCCACGCTCACCCGGCGGAGTTGAGCGCCGATTCGGCACCGCCACCCCCTCCCCCTTGAAATTTGGGGCGATTTGGGCCATCTTCTGTTCTCGCCCGGCCTCATGCGTATTTCCGTATGGCCGGGCGCCGTTTTTCCGCGACACGGACAAGCGTTAATCTCGGGCCTTGCGGCCGGAGATTTGAAAAGAACTGGAAATTATTGGACGAGACCGATGGAAAAAGTGCCAATGACTGCCGAAGGCCACGCAACCATGATGGAAGAGGTGAAACACCTCAAGACCGTGGAGCGTCCGCGCATCATCAAGGCCATCGAGGAAGCTCGCTCGCACGGCGACCTGTCGGAAAATGCCGAGTATCATGCGGCCAAGGAACAGCAGGGCTGGACCGAGGCCCGCGTCGCCGAGCTTGAAGACAAGCTTTCGCGCGCCGAAATCATCGATATCACCAAGCTTTCAGGCGACACCGTGAAGTTCGGCGCCCGCGTCACGCTGATCGATGAGGAAACCGAGGGCACGACCTCTTACCAGATCGTCGGCGAGTTTGAAGCCGACGTGAAGAAGGGCAAGATCTCGGTTGCCTCGCCCATCGCCCGCGCCATCATCGGCAAGAAGCTGGGTGACTCCGTGGAAGTGAACACGCCGGGTGGCGGCAAGTCTTACGAAATCGCCAAGGTCGCGTGGCGCTGAGCGCCGTCACGGTGCGGTTGCAGGGCCGCGCATTTTTGTGAGTCATTGTGCAGAGTTTGACCGCTATGTTCAAATTGCACGGTTTTTTGTAGGTCTTTTGTCATCTCGCCTGGTGAAAAAGCTCCAACGACGGCATTTGCCAACTCGTCGTAGGAGATTTCAAACCATGACAAAATTCAACATCTCGACATTCGCGCGGCTTTCCGCCGCCGCTCTGCTCGGACTGTCTCTGGCCGGTGCTCCCGCCTTTGCCGACAAGGGCGGCAATGGCGGCGGTAACGGAGGGGGCAATGGCGGCGGCAATAGCGGCAGCCACGGCAACTCCGGCGGCAATGGCAACTCCAACGCCGGGGGCCAGGGCAAGTCCGGCACCAGCCAGGGCAGCACCAAATCGAACGCCGGCAAGGCCCAGGCTGCGGCCGCCAAGGCCGAGAAGACCAACGCGTCGGTCTACGGCAAGCTCAATGGCTTCCTGCACGCGTCGCCCAAGGCGCTTGCCAAGGCGTCTCCCAACTCCGCCATCGGCAAAGTGGCCAAGGTCTATGCCGGTCTGCTGAACAGCTACCTCAACCCTGCTGAAGGTACGACAGCCCCAACCGCCGCAGAAGTGGCCGCTGCCCTTGCTGACGCGGCCAACAAGCCGCTGACGGCCGAGGTGATCGCGAAGGTCAATGAACGGCTTCTGGCCACCAACCCCGATCTCGCCGCCAGCCTCACAACGTCTGGCAAGACCGCGGGAGACGTCGCAGCAGAACTCGCTGCGGCACTCTAGTTCTGCGCCTCAAATGACGACCCGCAGGGTGGCAACGCCCTGCGGTTTTCTGTTTGGCATCTTATTTCGTGCTGCTCAGTGCGGCTTCGACGGCTGACTTGATCTTCGGCCCCATGGGCTTTGCCTGTGTCGAGAACCAGCCGATGAACCGGCCATCCGCCCCGATCAGGTATTTATGAAAGTTCCACTTCGGTTGCCCTTCTGGGCCCGCCTGTTCGCCGGCCCAGACGTAGAACGCGTCCGCCGCGCTACCCTTGACCACCGTCTTTTCGGCCAGCGGAAAGGTGACGCCGTAGTTGATCTTGCAGAATGTAGCGATCTCCTGAGCAGTCCCCGGCTCCTGCGCACCGAAATCGTTCGACGGCACTCCCAACACCACGAGCCCCTTGTCCTTGTAGGCCTGATACAGTTCCTCGAGCCCCTCGTACTGCAGCGTGTACCCGCATTCCGACGCGGTATTCACCACCAGCACCGGGTGTCCCTTGAACTGCGCCAGCGGCAGGGGCTTGCCGTCGATGCCGGTCAGCGTGAAATCATATGCAGTCGTCTCGGCCATGGCGGGAACACTCGCAAAAAACAGGATCAGGAATGACAGGACTAGCAGCGGCTTCATGATCCTGAAACGGCAAAAAGCGGCGGCCGGATCTCTCACCCCCGCCGCATCTCCTTCAAATGCCTGACCCCGAACAGCACCAGCCCCGCGACCAGCCCCCAGAATGCCGAGCCCACACCGGCGATCGTCAGCCCGCTGGCGGTGACCAGAAAACACACCAGGGCACTTTCGATGTCCCTGGGCTCGCGCATCATGGCAGTGACGCCACCCATCAACGGCGAGAACAGGGCCAGCCCCGCGATCGCCGTGATCAGCTCCTTCGGCAGCGCCCCGAGAATCTCGACAAAGCTGGCGGCCATCAATCCGATGAGGCCGTAGAGAACAAGATAGGGCCAGGCCACCAGCCAGCGCTTCGCGGGGTCAGGATGGCAATCCGGGCCGGTCACAATCGAGGCGGTGATTGCCGCCAGGTTGATGGCATGACTGCCGAAAGGCGCCATCAATGCGGAACCCAGTCCGGTGACCAGCAGCGACGGCTGCACCGGCGGCTGATAGCCGGATGCGCGCAGCACCGCGAAACCGGGAAGGTTCTGGGAAGCCATTGTCACGAGAAACAGCGGCACGCCAATCGACAGCATGGTTTGGATGTCGAATGTGGGCGTCGTCCATTGCAGCGCGGTGAGGCCGAAACTGCAGCAACTCTCGGCGAAGCCACCGCCCAGTGCCGCCATCGCAACCCCCAGCACGACGATGACCGGCACCGCGAACAGCGGCCATGACATGCGCAGTGCAAAGAATGCGACGATCAGCGGAAGCACGAACAGCGGCATCGCCATGGCAGCACCCGGAACGCCAAGAGTGTAACGCAGCAGAACGCCCGCCAGCATCGCGGCGGCAATCGGAGCCGGGATTTTCTCGATGGCCTTTTCCAAGGGTTTGATCAGCCCCGCCACCACCATCAGCACGCCCGCGACGACAAAGGCGCCAAGCGCATTGGAATAGGTAACGCCGGTAGCACCCGTCGCGATCAGCACGGCTCCTGGCGTCGACCATGCGGTAATGATCGGCATCCTGTAGCGCCACGACAAGATGAAGGTGGTGATTGCCATGCCGATGCAAAGCGCGGCGGCCCATGACGCCTGTTGCGAGGGCGTCGCCCCCACGGCACGCGCCGCCTCCATGATGACGAGGATCGTCGAGGCAAAGCCCACCACCACGGCAGTGAGCGTCGACGAGATCAGGCTGAACCAGCCGGAACGGGATGAGGCAGCAACAGGGACGGTCACGGGATCGGCACTCCGGGTTCGTATTTCGACACGCGCAGGATCAACGTGGTCTTGACGTTCTCGACATTGGGCGCGGCGGTCAGGTCGCGGATGATGAAATCCTGGAGAGCATTCAGATCGCGCGCCACGCACTTGAGCAGAAAATCGGCTTCGCCTGAAATGGCATAAGCCTCGCGCACCAGCGGCCATTGCGCCACCAAAGCCTCGAACCCCCTCAGTTCACTGTCGGCCTGTCGCTTCAGCCCCACGAAAGCGAACATTCTTACATCGAAGCCCAGTACCCCCGCGTCGAGCAGGGCCCGGTAGCCGGAGATCACCCCTGCCCGCTCCAGCGCCTGCACCCGCCGCAGGCAAGGTGGCGGCGACAGGCCGACACGTCCTGCCAGATCGACATTGGTGATGCGGCCATCACGCTGAAGTTCCCGAAGGATCTTCCAGTCGGTGGCATCAAGGTTGAAGGAGAGAGTCATGGTTCTGCGTGATAGCAAGTCCCAACCCGCGTGGCGACAGGTTGGTCGGCGTCTCCAATGTTTCGTCCAGAGTTAATTCAATCGTAAAGCGGATAGCGCAAAACTTGACGCGACCAAGGTGGGCGTCAGATCCGAGCGCGGAGCATCAATCATAGCCATTTCCCAACAGGCATCGCGCAGAACGGCGAATCACTCATCTTGATTTATTTTCGCGCCACCAGGTCAAAGCAACGGTCCGGGCCACAGGCTGAACCGCCTCCGCCGGTGCGCGATGCATTGCTGAAACTTGTTGCCTGCGCTCATCAGGCCGCCGCGCAGTGCGACAAGCGCCTCGTCGACCGCGAACACTCCGCCGCCATGGCAGACCTCCGCGCCACGCTGGATACCATAAATCAGGGCATCGTCCTGGTGGACGCGACTGGCACCGTTCAGTTGTGTAATGCACGTGCCGCAGAATTCTTTCGCCTGCCCGATGGCCTCATTGGCCAGAGCCTCGACCTCCGCCGCCTGACCGCGGAACTTCTCGAAGCAGACTTTACCGTCAGTGGCTCCGGTCGCACCGCCACGCTCTATCGCCCGGGAGGCGACGTGTTCGACCTGCACATCGAACCGCGCGCCGATGGCGGGACAACCATTCTCGTCGAGGACGTTACTGCAAACTTCCGCCGTGAAGAGAGCCTGCATCTGGCGGAATCGGAATATCTGAGCCTGTTCGAGAATGCCGTGTGCGGCATCTATCGCGACAAGCCGGATGGGACGCCGCTGCGCGCCAACCGCGCCCTCGTCGCGTTCAACGGCTATGAGTCCGAGCAGCAGTACCGGACCGCCGTGAAGCAGAGTGGCGGCAACTGGTATGTCGACCCTGATCGCACGAAACTGTTTCAGCACTTGCTGACGACAACTGGCGAGGTGCGCGATCTGGTGTCGGAAGTCTATCGCCATCGCACACGCGAGAAACGCTGGATCACCGAGAACGCCTGGTATGTGCGCAACAAGGCCGGTGTTCCCATCTACATCGAAGGCACCATCCAGGACGCAACCGAGCGGGTCGAGGGACTGGCCGCGGTGGAGCAACAGGCAAACACCGATCAATTGACCGGGGCCGCCAGCCGCTTCCATTTCCTCAATACCCTGAACGCCATCACCCGGGATGCCAATGGTGCCTGCGTGCTGTTCATTGTCGATCTCGACAAGTTCAAGGATGTCAATGATGCGCTGGGCCACGGCGCCGGGGACGCTGTACTGTCAACGGTCGCCCAGCGCCTGCGAAAACTGGCAGGTCCGGCGGCCACTGTGGCGAGGCTCGGCGGAGATGAGTTTGCGATCATCACGCCGGGGGCATCCGCATCGATGCAGGCTGACATGAAGTGCGCGGACATCGTCAGGGCCATGCGCGAGCCGATCGAGATCGAGGGACACAATGCCATTGTCGGCGCCAGCGTGGGCGTTGCGATCTTCCCGGCCCATGCCGCCACGACGGAAGAGCTGCTCAACAATGCCGATATCGCCCTGTATCATGTGAAGACCAATGGCAGGAACAATGCCTGCATTTTTGATCATGCCATGAAACTGCGGCTGCAGCAGCACAAGGCGCTCGAGGCCGACCTGCGCTCGGCAATCCCCGCCGATGCGCTGGAACTCTATTATCAGCCGATCGTCGCGGCGAAGACCGGCAGCGTGCTCGGCTACGAAGCGTTGATGCGCTGGAACCATCCGCGCCGCGGTTTCCTGCCGCCCGACCAGTTCATCGGCATCGCCGAGGACGCAGGCCTCATGACCGAACTCGGCAACTGGGCCATTCGCCGGGCCTGCCAGCAGGCGGTTGCCCTGCCCGGCCATATTTCCATCGCCGTCAATGTCTCGCCCAGCCAGTTTCGCTCTTCCGGCATCGTGGAACAGGTGAAGCGTGCCCTGGGCGATACCGGGCTGAATGCGTCGCGGCTGGTCCTGGAGGTAACGGAAAACGTCTTGATGACGAGCCAGTCCATCGCCACGCGCGTCATGGATGATCTCACCGCTCTCGGCGTCAAACTGGCACTCGATGATTTTGGCACCGGCTACAGTTCGCTCAGCTACTTGCAGCGCTATGCCTTTTCGAAAGTGAAGATCGACCGGTCCTTCGTCGCGGGGATCGAGTCCAAGCCAGCCAATACGGCCATCATCCGCGCCATCATCCGGCTGGCGGCCGATCTTGGCATGGATGTCGTGGCTGAAGGCATCGAGAGCGAGCACCAGGCCGCCCTGCTGCGGGCCGAAGGCTGCGAACTGCTGCAGGGCTATCTGTTCGGCCGTCCCCGGCCCTTCGTCGACATTTGCGCTGATCTTGCACTGCACAATTTGCAGACCTGCATGCCGCAACGTCCTCTCGGCACACTTCAGGATGCGCCTGAGGAGCGAACTGTTCACAAGACCTTGTAGCGGGCTTGAAGCGGCCCGGAAATGAGCTATGTTAATTTCTCATAGCAACCCGGAGTTTGACATGTCCGCCCGTCACGCGCGGGTCTTGATCCTTGGATCAGGTCCTGCAGGTTATACCGCTGCCATCTATGCTGCCCGCGCCATGCTGAAGCCTTTGCTGGTGCAAGGCATCCAGCCGGGCGGGCAACTGACCATCACAACCGATGTCGAGAACTATCCGGGCTTCGCCGATGTCATCCAGGGCCCTTGGCTCATGGAGCAGATGCAGGCCCAGGCCGCGCATGTCGGCACCGAGGTCGTGTCTGATACCATCACCGACGTGAAGCTCACCGCCAGGCCGATCTGGCTCAAGGGAGACTCGGGCCAGGAATATACCTGCGATGCGCTGATCATTTGCACCGGCGCACAGGCCAAGTGGCTGGACCTGCCCTCCGAACAGGCATTCCGCGGCTTTGGTGTCTCGGCCTGCGCGACATGCGACGGCTTCTTCTACCGCAACAAGCGCGTCGTCGTGGTCGGCGGCGGCAATACCGCTGTCGAGGAAGCGCTCTTCCTGACCAATTTCGCCAGTGAGGTGATCGTCGTCCACCGCCGCAACGAGTTCAAGGCAGAGCGGATCCTGCAGAACCGTTTGTTTGCGAATCCGAAGATCAAGGTGATGTGGGACACGGCCCTCGCTGATGTTCTGGGTACGGACAATCCCCGCAGCGTGACGCATGCCCGCCTGAAGAACGTCAAGACCGGTGCGACGGAGGACATCGCCGTCGACGGCATCTTCATCGCCATCGGCCACAAGCCGGCGACCGAACTCTTCGATGGACAATTGCCATTCAAGCAAGGCGGCTACCTCATCACCGAGCCGCGCTCGACGCAGACGGCGATCGAAGGCGTCTTCGCCGCGGGCGACGTCACCGACGATATCTACCGGCAGGCCGTCACGGCTGCGGGAATGGGTTGCATGGCGGCACTCGAAGCCGAACGTTGGCTGCACACACGCGAGGAGGTTCGTCATGCCGCTGAGTAGTGTGATGGACTGGGACAAGCTTCGAATCTTCCATGCCGTGGCGGACGCAGGAAGCTTCACCCACGCGGGCCATGAACTGGGCCTGTCGCAATCGGCGGTCAGCCGCCAGATCAGCGCGCTGGAAGACGCACTCAACGTTCCCCTCTTCCATCGCCATGCGCGCGGCTTGATCCTCACCGAACAGGGCGAGATGCTGTACCGCACCGCGCATGAGGTTTTCACCAAGCTGACTGCCGCCCAAACCAGGCTGATGGACTCCAAGGAAAAGCCCTCGGGCGAATTGCGCATCACCACGACTGTCGGCCTGGGCTCCATCTGGCTCACGCCGCGTCTCAAGGAATTCTCGGAAATCTATCCGCAGATCGCCGTGACGCTGCTGCTCGATGATCGCGAGCTTGACCTCTCGATGCGCGAGGCCGACGTCGCGGTGCGCCTGCGCCGCCCGACACAGCCCGATCTCATCCAGCGCAAGCTCTTCACCGTCCATCATCACCTCTACGCTTCGGCGGAGTACTTGAAGAAGAACGGCATTCCGAAATCGATCGAGGATCTCGACAAGCACAAGATCGTCACCTTTGGACAAGCGCCCGGTTATCTGACAACTGTGAACTGGCTCGAACATGTCGGCCGCCCCGAGGGCGATCCCCGCCCCGTGGCCCTGCGCGTCAACAATGCCTATGGCCAGCGCCGCGCCGTGCAAGCCGGCATGGGCCTGGCCTCGCTCGCCGATTACATCGTGCCAGAGGAGTCAGGCCTGGTGCAGATCGACCTGCCGGTCGAGACTCCGGAGTTCGACACTTACTTTGTCTATCCGGAAGAGCTGAAGGACACCAAGCGCGTCACCGTCTTCCGTGACTTCCTCGTCGCCAAGGCGAAAGAGTGGAGCTTCTGAGTTAACACCAGCAAGGTAATGTCGCGGTCAACCGCAGCATTGCCGCCGGAATTTATATCAAAGTGCAATTGAGCCGCTTTGCTGTCGATGATGTCGTTGCCGTGCGAGAAGCGGCATGTAGAGTCAGCATGGCTACCATGAGCTTCTGCAACTTGTTGCAAACGCCGTCTCCTTGCATTCTGTGACTCGCCGCGTGACCGGCGCGGAATGATGCCAGCGTTGCTCCCTCCCCTTTGCAACGTGGCTTGTTGATCCTCGTCCGCCTCTTCCCCTGAGAGGTCCGGGAGGCTAGCCCCCAACTCTGGGGGCACGGGCAACTCGAAGGCCGGTCCCCCGCGACCGGTCTTTCTTTTTTGGCGTCACATGTAGAGTTTTTCCGCTTCGAGTCCAGCATAGAGCGAAGCCACCTGCTCGCCGTAACCATTATAGAGAACGGTTGGAATGCGTTCACCGCTGTCGAGCACCTGTTCGGTGGCCTGACTCCAGCGCGGATGCGCAACCTCCGGATTCACATTTGCCCAGAAACCATATTCCGAAGGCCCCAGCGTCTCCCAAAAACTCACGGGCCGCTCAGCGGTGAAACTGATCCGGACGATGCCCTTGATCGACTTGAACCCATATTTCCACGGCAGATGCAGGCGCAGGGGAGCGCCCATGCTCTTGGCCACCGGCTTGCCATAGGCCCCTGTCACCATCAACGGCAACTCGTTCATGGCTTCGGCCATGGTGATCCCCTCGATATAGGGCCATGGGTAGGAGGTGAACAGGCCGGCCTCCTGGCCTGAAGCGACGTCCGGCCTGTTGAACGTCTCGAAGCGCAGATATTTGGCATTGGACGTCGGCTTGGCGATCTCGACCAGACGCTTCACCGGGAAGCCTGTCCATGGCACCACCATCGACCAGGCCTCGACGCAGCGATGACGGTAAATCCGCTCCTCGAGCGTCACCTGCTTCAACAACCCGTCGATGTCGAGCGTCAGCGGCTTCTCCACCTCGCCGTCGATGACGATCTGCCAGGGCCGGATGGGCAATTTCTCGGCTGCCTCGGCAATGCGCTTTGACGAGCCGAATTCATAATAGTTGTTGAAGGTCGTATTGTAGCCGGCATCGGTCACGGCGCGGCCTGCGTCGGTGAAGGCCGGATTGGCCTTTGCCGGATAGAGCCCCGCCGAGGGATCATCCTCGGCTTTCGCTGGACCTCCCAGCGCCATCATGGCCCCGCCCGCCGCGACAGCAGCCATCATCGACCGGCGGTTCAGGAACACGCTTTCCGGCGTGACGCGGGACTCTGGGATTTTCCAACCATTGACGCGCTTGATGAACATGGTGGACGCCTCCTCTTCAGAACTTCAGGCATAGGCCGATGCCAATACGCGGGCAAATCAAGCTGCGATCACGTCTTGGAGATGCTGGACCCGCCAGTGGCCGAAGACTTGCAATTTGGTCCCCCAGGGGACGCTCCCACAATCTCGTGTTGCAATCTGAAACAGGACATACACTCGATGGCAAAGTATCACTACCGCGGACCGGATCTCGGTCTCTTTGCGGCACAGGCAGGTGGCAACCTTGCGGGACGTTTTCTCTACCGGCAGGCCGATCAGTTTGGCCTTCTTAATCCGGACGGCAGCAAGACCTATTACTCCGGTTCCGGCCTGGTGTGGGATGACATCGCAGGGCATTTCACGGCTGGAACCATTACCGCCATCAGTCACTATGATTCCTCTGGGGCCTATGTCGATCATCTGACCGGCCTGTCGATCACCATCACGGCACTCGAGCCGCTGCTGACGGCGCCAGCATCCGGCGAGGCCGCCAGCGCGTTGCAGGCAGCCCTGCTCTCGAGCAACGACAGGATCTGGAGCAACGGTGGCAACGACGTGCTGAATGGCGGTGCCGGTCAGGACATTATCGATGGCGGCGCAGGCAACGACACGCTGACCGGCGGCACCGGACCTGACATTTTGCGAGGTGGTGACGGCCGTGACATGGCGAGCTATCGCACCTCCACCTTCGGCATTGCCATTGATCTCAAGTCCGGCACCGGTGAAGGCGGCGACGCCAGCGGTGACACGCTTCGCGGCATCGAGAACGTCTTTGGATCACACAGCGCCGATATCCTCGATGGCGATGCGCGAGCCAACGTGCTCGTGGGCCTCGGTGGCGCCGATAACCTTCACGGCAAAGGCGGAAACGACAAACTCATCGGTAGCAGCGGCGGCGATTTTCTGACGGGCGGCAATGGGGTCGACGTGCTCATTGGCGGTGCGGGCCGCGACTGGATCGATGGCGGAACCGGTGAAGACATCATCTTTGCCGGCGCCGGCCGGGACGTGATCTATGGTGGACCGGATTGGGACATCATTGTCTACGACTGCAGCTGGGACGAACTGAAGCTCCGCTACGATGGCTCCGATTACTCGATCTGGGCCGATGCTCCCGACGGCAAGGATCATGTTTACGCGGCTCTGACCTTCGCCACGAACGATGGCACCTACCGGTATAACGTCCCGACCGCGACCTGGGTATACGAGTCGGACATGACCGGCGCCGACTGGCTGCACGCCTGAGCTCCGGCTAACTCGGCATGGGGAATTTCAACGACTTCCCTCACCCTCAGGCTCGCACGGCGCGGGCTTCGAAGGGCGGGGGAAGTCTGTATCCGTGTTTTTCAGCAGCCCGCTAAAAGAAGCTGTAGTGGTCCGGATGATTCTTGATATCGGCAATTAGCTGCTTCAGCGTGATGCCGATGATGTCCACTTCCTGAAATCCATTGTCGACGCCAAAGATCAGGATCGTCTCGGGCTTGCCGTTGGCCGAGGTTTCGCGCACGAAGTTGCCATCGTGATCGCTGTCATGATTTTTGCCGCCAATCTGCACGTCTTGCAGATCGTCAATGCCAAACGTCGTACGATCGACGTCGAGACCGTCCTTGCCGAGCTCGTAGTCCTGGATCTGGTCTGTACCGTCGCCCGTTGAGAATACAAACATATCATTGCCGGAACCGCCGCGAAGCGACAGATCATCGCCTTTGCCGCCGATAATGATGTCGTTGCCAGCTCTGCCATCAATCGCATCGTCGCCGCCGAGGCCACGGATGATGTCATCCTTCAACGTCCCCCTGAGGACGTCGTCGTCTCCTGTGCCGATACGTATCGCCATCGCACTCCTCCTGTCGAAGACCCCCAGCAACCAAAATAGCATCGGGCGCGCCAATTAGTCAGTTAAAACTTGCGTGAACGGGTCACCGATGCCCGCATGTTCGGCAAGGCGGGCCTCAGGCGGCCACAACAGCGCGCCTTTACGGCGGACGCCAGACTGCTATTGTCGCGTTTTGCGGGGGATATCATGCGGCGATCCATTCTGAAGGACGTCAAGCCACCTGATTTCGGCGGGGCGGTCTTCGAGCCTTCACTCAACCGTGCCATCTATGCGGCGAGGCTTGATCGCCTGCGGGCCCGCATGAGCGAGCGCGGGCTCGACTTCATGGTGATCTATGGCGACCGCGAGCATGTCGCCAATATCTCCTGGGCCTGCGGCTACGACCCCCGTTTCGAGGAAGCGCTGCTGATCGTGCCGCCCGACGGCAAACCCACGCTGCTCGCCGGCAACGAAGGCTATCCCTATGCCGAGACGGCGGCCGGCGATTTCAATCGCGTCTTGTGGCAACCGTTGAGCCTGATGGGTCAGCCGCGCGATCGCAGCCAGACACTGATGCGCGTACTGCAGGATTTGAAGTTCGATTCCGGCCTGCGCATCGGCCTTGCCGGCTGGAAAGGCTATGAGACCGAAGATGGCGCCTTCGATCCCCATTGGTTCGAGACTCCGCATTATCTCGTCGAGGCCCTGCGCCGCTTTGGCGAGGTCAGCAACGCCGCACAGATCTTCATGAATCCGGTCAACGGCTTGCGCGTCATCAACGAAGCCAGCCAGATTGCCTGCTTTGAATATGCATCGACAAAATCGTCCTCCGCCATCCGCCGCTTCATCCTCAATGTGAAGCCGGGCATGACCGAGTACGACGCCTGCCGCAACATGATGCTCGACGGCTCGATGCAGTCGATCCACATCAACATGTGTTCGGGTCCCCGGGCGAAGTACGGCCTCCCCAGCCCATCGTCACGCGTCATCGAAGCGGGCGATCCGATCGTCGTCGGCCACGGCCTCATGGGCGCCCTCAATTGCCGGGCCGGCTTCATGGCGGCCAGCGCTGCCGATCTGCCCGCGGGCATCCGTGACTATGTCGAGAAACTTGTGGCACCATATTTCGAAGCCGCCGCCGCCTGGTATGAAACCGTCGGAATTGGCGTCACGGGCGGCGACATCTACGAGGCGGTCATGTCGCGTCTGGGAGCTCCGTTCTTCGGCATCGGCCTCAATCCGGGTCACCTCATCCACCTCGATGAATGGGTGCATTCGCCGATCAGGAAGGGCAGCACTCAAAAGCTCGCGTCAGGCATGGCGCTGCAATGCGACATCATCCCCGCAACGGGCACGGACTATTTCACCAGCAACATCGAGGACGGCATCGCTCTGGCGGACGAGAGCCTGCGCAGCGAACTGCAACAGCAGTATCCGGAAGCCTGGAGCCGCATCGCCGCGCGCCGCGGCTTCATGATGGACACGCTCGGCATCAAGCTGAAGCCAGAGGTACTACCCCTGAGCAATCTCGCAGCCTGGCTGCCGCCCTTCTGGATGTCGCCGGGCAAGGCGATGGCGATGCGATAGAAATTCCCCTCCCCCTTGCGAGGGAGGGGAAAGCCAGGTCACGCGGCCTCCGCCTTTCGGGACTGCACAACCAGATCGGCAGCGCGTCCTGACAGTTCCGCCATGTGATCGAGTTCGAACGTAAAGGTACCGACACCAGCCGTTGCCGAACGCAGCTCGATGATGAGCGAACTTATCTCGGACTCCGGCATGTGGGCCTTCACCGTGTCCCAACCCGGCCAGCCGTCACGCCCGTCGAAACCAAGCAATTGGCCCCGATGGCCGGTCACGATCTGGTTGACGCGCGATGTCGCTTCGCTCGGCACATGGATCTCCACTCCGGCGATGGGCTCCAGCAGCACCGGGGAGCAGTTCGGCATGCCCTCGGTCATGGCAATGCGCGCCGCCGTCTTGAACGCCATTTCGGAGGAATCGACGTCATGATACGATCCGTCCGACAGGTTCACCGAAAAGTCCACCACGGTAAATCCCAAAGGCCCGTGCCCCATCCACTCGCGGACGCCTTGCTCGACGGCCGGAATATATTGTTTCGGTACCACGCCGCCGGTGATGGTGTCCGAGAAGACGAAGCCCGAGCCTCGCGGCAGTGGCGATATCTCGACAACCACATCGCCGAACTGGCCATGCCCGCCTGACTGCTTCTTGTGGCGGCCGCGTACCTGGGTCGCCTTGCGGATCGTCTCCTTGTAAGCGATGCGCCGCGGCTTGGCCTGCGCATGCACGCCGAACTTGCCCTCGAGCTTTTCGAGCGCCACGCGCAGATGCATCTCACCCTGCCCCCACAGCACCATTTCGTGCGTATCGGTATTGTGCTCGAGCGACAGCGAGGGGTCTTCCTCGACCAGCTTGGCAATGGCGCTCGTCAGCTTCACTTCGTCTTTCCGGTCGGACACGGCGATTGCAAGGCCGTAGACACCTGGGGTGGGCGAAAGCTTCACCAGTTGCGCCGTGTTTCCCTTCACGGTCGAAAGCGTTTCACCCGTGGCCACGGTGTCGAGCCGCCCCAGCGCGACCGTATCGCCGGACTGCGCCTTGGCCACCTTGTTGGGCGTCGATCCCATCAGTGTGAAAATGCCCGCCGTCCGCGCATCCTGGCCCTTGCCGCCATAAAACACAGTGCCATCGACGACTTCACCTGAAAGTATGCGTGACACCGACAGCTTGCCGCCGTGTGCGGTATGGAAGGTCTTCAGCACCAGGGCGGACGTGCCATTGGGCTTCAGTCCCAACCGCTTCGCCGTGTCGGCAATACCCGGTGCCTCATGCCGCAGCGCCTTCAGCAGGCGTTCGATGCCCGTGCCGTGTTCGGCTGAACCAAACAGCACCGGCGTGATCAGACCCTCGGCCAACTCGCGCGCCAGATCGGTGAAGACGCGATCGCGTGGCGGCTCCATATCGGAGAGTAATTGCTCCATCAGCTCGTCGTCATGATCGGCGAGCTTTTCCAACATGGCGAAGCGCTCGGACTTTTCCAGCGCTGCGATATCGGCCGGCATGTCGATGAACTTGCTCTCCAGATGCTCCTGATAGATGAAGGCGCGTTCGAGCGCGAGGTCGACGAAGCCTGTGACGATCGAGCCTTTCATGATCGGCAATTGCCGCAGGATCAGCGGTGTCGAGCTTGCGGGTTGTAACCAGTCGAGAACGTCGCGCGGTGAAGAATCGGACTTGTCGACCTTGTTGATGAACAGCAGTCGCGGCAGGCCGATCTCGTCGAGCTGCTTCAGGATCAGTTGCAGGGCGGGCGCCTTCTTGTCATCCGCCTCGCAGACGACGACGGCGAGATCGCAGCCATGCAGCGCGGCACGCTGGTCCTGCGCAAATTCGATGGAGCCGGGACAATCGAGGAACGTGTAGCTGTCACCCAGATAGGTTGTGGTGGCGGCATTGAGTTCGACGCTCATGCCGTGGGCACGGGCTTCGGGGGCGGCATCGCCGACGGTGGATTTGTCGGACACCTTGCCCTGGCGCTGAATGGCGCCGGTCTGAAACAGGATCGCTTCCAGAAGCGTGGTCTTGCCACTGAGATAGGGGCCCACAAGTGCAATGCACCGCGCGCCCGCCGCTCTTCTGCCGTTGGGTTGTTCCATGGCCAATCCTCCTTTGACTGCTCAACTCAATGTGCGTCGAAGGACCGCCCTTCTTATGTCGTGGGCACCACGCGGGGCGGTTCCACCACGGCAAGACTGACTCCGATTGCAAGCCTCGGCAAGCGAAAAGCAAAAGGGCCCGGTTCACACCAGGCCCCTGAGCAACATGAGGAGAATGGAAGCGTCAGTCAGCCGACTCGAGATGCAGGCTGCCGATGCCGGCCGCGACATTGAGACCCGTCTGCGCCTGAATACTGATTGGCTGCAGGTTGATGGTCTTGCGGAACCCGCCGATCAGCACATTGGCGCCGAGGCCGCCGATGACGGTCGCTTCTGCCGAGACCCCGCCGTAGCTGCCCTTGAGCGCCCCGTGCTTGATCTTGCCCGGCGCAAACACTGCCCAGCCGATGACCGTGTCGGCGGTAACGCCGATGTCGACGCCCAGTTTGCCGATGCGGCCTTCATAATGTTCGACGTGACCGCCGCCTGCGGGTTTGTAGGCGCAATCGACTTTCTTCGAAGAGCCGATGATATAGCCGACGCCACCTTCGACATGGCAGGTCAAGATCCCCACCTTGACCCCGGACTTTGCCGCAGCCGGAACAGCCAGCAAGCCGAGCGTGATGAGTGAGGCCGTGATGATCTTCTTCATATGGTATCCCTGCGTTGAATTCGTTGTCCGTCAATGCTCCTTATGGCCTCGATTATGACCGGATTTGGACGGTTGGGAGAATTCGATTCCTTTAAAAAAATCATCCCCCCGCGGCAATATTGCCTGCGGGAGGACGCAAGATTCGAATGGGCGTGCGAAATCAGTCGGCGTAGTCGAGCGACAGGCTGGCAAGCCCGGCTGCGACATTGAGGCCGGTCTTGCCGCTGACGCTGACAGGCTGAAGATTGATCGATTTTTCAAAGCCGCCAACCAGAACATTTGCGCCGAGTCCGGCGACGACAGTCGCTTCAGCCGTAGCACCCGTATAGGACCCCGCCAGAGCCCCCTTGCCGACCTTGCCCGGCGCGAAGACGATCCACGCCATCGATGCCTCATTGGTCACACCAATGTCGACACCCAGCTTGCCAAGCTTGCCTTCGTAGTGTTCGACCGAACCATTGCCCTTCTTGAAGGTACAATGCACCGTCTTGGACGATCCGATGATCATGCCGACGCCCGCCGAAACATCGCAATCGAGGACGCCCGTCTTGACGCCGCTCTTCGCCAGCACCGGAACGGAAAGCACTCCAAGCGATACGATCGCGGCCAATGCGGTCTTGTACATCGTGATTCTCTCCTCGTTGATTGTGAGGACGAAACGCGCAAGGGCACCCAAGGTTCCGGGATACCATCAAGACAAAAAGCAAGGATGAGCTGAGGCCGCGCTAGTCGCAGACTTCGCCGGCAAATATCGCCATGTTCCAGCGCCGCACGATGACATTGGTGCGCAAGCCGGCAATGGTGGCCGGGTCGGCGTCTAAAAGCGCCATCGCCTCTGCGCGGCTGGCGACATCGAGAACCAGAAGACTCCCGACCGGTGTCACGCCATCATCGTCACGCAGACTGCCCGCGCACAGGATCTTGTCCTTTATCGACTGCTCATAGTCCCAATGTGCATCCATCAGGGCCCGGTCCTTGCGGAGCACCGGGCCCTGGGGAGAATCTTCGCTGACGATCATCCAGGCCATGTTGGCCGGTCAGCCTATGCGCGGCCCATGAAGTCGCGCTTGCCGAGCTCCACGCCATTGTGGCGCAGCAGGTTGTAGGCCGTGCTGAGATGGAAATAGAAGTTCGGCATGGCATAGCCGACGAGGTATTCGCCGCCTGCGAAACTCATGTCGTTGCCGCCCACCTTCAGCGTGATGTTGCGCGTCGCGGCATCGGCAAATTGCACTTTCGTCAGTGTACCGAGGAAATCGATCGTCTTGGTGATGCGGGCCTGAAGCTCGGCGAAGGTCTTCTCTTCGTCGGCAAAGCTTGGAACCGCAACGCCTGCAAGGCGGGCACTCGCACCCTTGGCGAAATCCGTGACCAGCTGCACCTGGCGGGTGAAGTGGAACATGTCCGGAAACAGGCGGGCCTGCAGGATGGCGTTGTGATCGATCTTCCTCGCATCGCAATGTGCTTCCGCCTTCTTGAGAAGGGCTGAAAGGCCTTTGAGAAAATGCGTGAGAACCGGAACCGAAGCATCGTACATCATTGGAGTTTTCCTTATCTGAGGTTGCCGCAGAAGCGCTGGATGCGATTGCACGCGTCTTCGAGGACTTCGGTTGCTGTAGCATAGGAAATGCGGAAGAAGGGCGACATTCCGAACGCCGCGCCATGAACGGCCGCAACCCCTTCCGCTGCCAGAAGCTCCGTCACGAAATCTTCGTCGGTCTTGATCACGTTGCCCGACGGTGCCGTCTTGCCGATGGTGCCCTTGCATGACGGATAGACATAGAAGGCGCCCTCCGGCGTCGGACATGAAATGCCCTTGGCCTGGTTCAGCATCGACACCACGAGATCGCGCCTGGCCTTGAACACCTCGTTGTTGCGCGGAATGAAATCCTGTGGGCCATTCAGCGCCTCGACGGCCGCCCACTGGGCGATTGACGACGGATTCGACGTCGACTGCGATTGCAGCTTCGACATTGCCTTGATGAGAACTTCCGGACCTGCCCCGTAGCCGATGCGCCAGCCGGTCATGCAATAGGACTTCGACACGCCGTTCATGGTCAGCGTGCGGTCATAGAGCTTCGGCTCGATCTGGGCGGCAGTGACGAACTCGAAGTCGTCATAGACAAGATGCTCATACATGTCGTCGGTGAGCAGCCAGACATGCGGATGCTTCACCAGCACATCGGTGATGGCCTGCAATTCGGCGCGCGAATAGGCAGCGCCTGACGGGTTGGACGGCGAGTTGAGGATCAGCCACTTGGTCTTGGGCGTGATGGCCTTTTCGAGGTCCGCAGCTTGCAGCTTGAAACCATGCTCCAGCGTGCAGTCGACGAACACCGGCTTGCCGCCTGCCAGCATGACGATATCGGGATAGCTGACCCAATAGGGGGCGGGCACAATGACCTCGTCACCGGGGTTCACGGTTGCCATCAGCGCGTTGAACAGAACCTGCTTGCCGCCGGTGCCGACCGACACCTGCGACGGCTTGTAGTCGAGATTGTTCTCGCGCTTGAACTTGGCGCAGATCGCCTTCTTCAGTTCGGGGATACCGTCGACGGCGGTGTACTTGGTCTTGCCAGCCTTGATGGCGGCGATGGCCGCGTCCTTGATGTTGTCGGGCGTATCGAAATCCGGCTCGCCCGCCGCCAGGCCGATCACGTCCTTGCCCTCGGCCTTCAGCGCCATCGCCTTGTTGGAGATGGCAATGGTGGCGGACGGCTGGATGCGGTTCAAAGCGTCGGAGATGAAGCCCATGGCGGAAACCCTTTCGAAATGCGGGGTTTCTCTAGGACCACGGGCGCTTGCCCGCAAGCCACAATCCGCCGCATCAACGTTGGGGCTGATCTGTGGCAAAGGCTCAGCCCATGAGTACTCTTCCCTATCTCGTGGCCGGCGGCGGCATCGCCGGGCTGGGCGCCGCGTTGGGCCTCTGCGCGGCCGGGCACGGCGTGCGCCTGTTCGAACAAGCTGAAAACTTTGAGGAAGTCGGCGCCGGTTTGCAGATGTCCCCCAATGGTGTTCGCGCCCTCAAGGCGTTGGGCGCCTGGGAGGCGGTTGAACCTCATTGTGTGATCCCCTCCGAGATCCACGTCCGCGATGGAGTATCGGGCGCCCTCCTCCAGCGCATCAGGCTCGGCAAATCATTCGAGCAGCAATTTGGTGCCCCATACCGTGTCTGCCACCGGTCCGATCTGCTGTCCGGCCTGCTTGCCACGGCGCTCAGGCACCCGGCCATTGAACTCAACACCGGCCGCAAGGTGCTGGGCGCGACGACGGGCCACGGCAAGGCCATGCTTGAATTCGCCACCGGAGCCCCTGCCACCGGTCAGGCCATTGTTGCCGCTGACGGCATCCGGTCGATCCTGCGCCGGAAGGTCTGCGGCACAGTCGAACCCGTCTTCCGCGGCCATGCCATATTTCGCGCCCTGGTCCCCTTGAAGGCCGTTCCGCCGGAGATCGAGGCTGATTGCGTCACCCTGTGGCTCTGCCCGCGCGGCCACGTCGTTCACTATCCGGTCAGCAACTGGCGGAACTTCAATATCGTCGCCGCGATTGATGCAGGGCCCGGGACCCCCGGTTGGGGCGAAATGGCAGCCAGCCGCGAAGTCCTACTGGGCTTCCCCTGCGCATCCGATGATCTGGCGGCCCTGCTGGGAACGCCCGCCTCATGGTTGCGCTGGCAGGGGGCAGATCTCCCCGAGCTGCCGCGCTGGTCGAAAGACAATCTCATGCTGATCGGCGATGCCGCCCACGCCACCCTGCCCTACCTCGCGCAGGGCGCCGTCATGGCGCTGGAGGATGCGGCAACGCTGGCCCACATGGCGAAAGGCGCCGCAGGTGCCTCGTCCTTCGAGCGATTTGCCGGCGTGAGACGCCAGCGCACCAGCCGCATCCAGGCGGAGTCGCGCAAGCTGGGCCAGATCTATCACGCCACGGGACTGACGGCGCTGGCCCGCAATGCCGCCCTTAAACTGGGCGGCAGCGGGCTGATGATGAAGAAGGTCGCCTGGATCTACGAGTGGACACCAGACTGAGGCAGGCCCGGAGACACCTCGTCTCCGGTCCGAAAACCAGCGCCGTTACGGCTTGGTGTTGCCGTTTGTGCTGCCGCCAGTGGGATTGCCATTCGGGTTGCCATTGGGCGTGTCGCGGCCCTTGCCCGGGTTGTCGTGGCCATCGTTTCCGCCGTCGCGGTCACGCGGCATATATTTGACCCAGCACTTGTTTACAGGCGCCACGGCATGGGTGGTCGGCTGATTGCCGCTGCCGCCGCCACGGCATACCGTTGATGAGGAACAATTGCGGCCAGACTGCTTCATCCACATCGGCATACCCTTGCGCTTCACCAGAGTCTGGCAGCACTCGATCACCGAGCGGCGGTCGGTGCCTTCGCAGGATGTGACACTCCGGGCGGAAGCGGAACCGGTCTGGGCCATCATGGCGATGCCGGCGATGGCGGAAACGGCGAGTGCCGAAAGAAAAGTCTTGGAAGCGATGGTCGTCATGATACTCTCCTGTTGTTGATGCGTTCGTGTTGCATCGATGGCGGAGTTATGACCGATTGCGGCTGAGCCGCGCTTGAACGTGGTGTTTATGTGGCGTTCATCTGCGGTTTTCAGGAACCGCGTTCCTCAGGGAACATGTGCGTTTGATAATCTATGTTGGAATGCGTCCGTCAGCCCAGGCGTATCGTATTCAACCGGGCATTCACACAGGAGGAAGATATGATGAAATTGATGACCGCAGCCTTCGCCGCCACCCTCGCTTTGTCCGCAGGCGCTTTTGCCGCCGGCAGCGGCGGTAACAACACCGATGCCTCGCCCGCCAACAAGAATTGCAAGAAGGGCGAGATCTGGGACAAGGCCAGCAAGAAGTGCGTGAAGAAGCAATCCGGTATCATTTCGGACGAGGACCTCTACCAGCAGGGCCGCGCGCTCGCCAAACAGGGCCAGTATGACTGGGCGATCGACGTTCTGGCACTGGTCCAGAACCAGCAGGACCCGCGCGTGCTGAACTACACGGGTTACAGCCACCGCAAGGCTGGCCGGCTCGAGATCGGTATAACCTATTACAACAAGGCCCTGGCCATCGACCCGAACTTCGTTCTTGCCCGCGAATATCTGGGCGAAGGCTATGTCGCCGCTGGACGCAAGGACTTGGCCCAGTTGCAGCTGAACGAGATCGGCAACCGCTGCGGCACCACCTGCGAAGAATACAAGGATCTCGCCGCGGCCATCGCCGCCAACTGATCGTTGCTAGAGCAACCGGCGCTCAGTTGAGCGCCGGCAAGTTGCTCGATCGCTTTGAATCTGGCGCATTTTTTCGCGTGGCAAGTGATTCCACTTGCCCGCCCAATGCGCTAGACCGGGGGCACCAGCCAGTCGATGGTTGCGTGCCCCCATGTTCCGAGGCCCAACCGTTCTGCCAACGCTGGAACGATCAGCCGCAGATCCTGATCGAGCTGCCACGGCGTATTGAGGATCAACAGGCCGGACCCGGCCAGGCCACCCCCGGCGAAGGCCTCGCGCACCCGTAGTTCGACTTTGAGGGTCGCCGCCACGCCCATGGCCTGCGCACCGGATGTCAGCACCTCGCCGACAGGATCCTTTTTCAACGGATACCACAGCATGAAGACGCCTTGCGCGAAACGCCGCAATCCATGCTTGAGCATGCGGAGCGCCCGTTCCGTCTCCGTCTTGGCCTCATAGGGCGGATCGATCAGGATCACGCCCCGCCGCTCCGGCGGTGGCAGGTTGGCCTTGATGCACACATCGGCGTCAACCGATGTGACGCGCGCGCGCCCGTCGCGCATCAGGTGACGCTCCAGCAGCACCGCGTCCTCGGGGTGCAGCTCATTGGCGATCAACCGGTCGTTACCGCGCATCAGCCGCAGCGCCAATTCGGGCGAACCGGGATAGAACCGCAAGCCGCCACCCGGATTGAGATCATGAAGTACCTTGCGATACGGAGCGATCAGGGCCTCGACGTCGCGGGCCAGGGGCTCCGCGAGTTTGGCGATTCCGCCTTCCCATTCTCCGGTCTTGCCGGCTTCGATGCCTGCGAGATCGTAAATGCCGATGCCGCCATGCGCATCGATCGCGCGGAAGGGCTTGTCCTTCTTCTTCATGTGTTCGATCACGCGCGTCAGGCCGATGTGCTTCAGCACGTCGGCATGGTTTCCGGCATGATAGGCGTGACGGTAGTTCATGCGCGGAACACGAAGAACGCGCCAGCCGCGATGAACGCAAAGCCGATGAGATGATTCACGGTGATTGCCTGCTTGAGGAAGAACACCGAGAAAACCGAGAAGACGGCAAAGGTGATGACCTCCTGCATCGTCTTGAGCTCGGCCGCCGAATAGACCTGATAGCCGATGCGGTTGGCCGGCACCGCCAGCCAGTACTCGGCGAGCGCGATCCCCCAGCTCGTCATCACTGCCATCCACAAGGGCTTGCTGGTGTAGTTAAGATGGCCATACCAGGCGAAGGTCATGAAGACATTCGATCCCAGCAGCAGGATGATGGGTAGGATATACGGCGATGTCAGAGAGGGCATTCGATGGTCCGAATCTTTGTTGTCCGATCGTGGCAGGCGTTTCGCGCCGTGCGGGCAGCGACAGTTGAAATCCCCGGCCTCTCCGATGCGGCAGTTGCGGTTGATGGTGTGGAAGTTACTTTGTTAGCGTCAATGATCCCAGGTCGAACATTGTTCCATCCTGTCCGAGATTGACGTAGAGAATCCGGTCCGGAAAATCCCGGTGCACCATGAAGAAGCCCGCGAAGTCGACGGCCATTCCAAGATCGCCGCAGGGTGGCTCCGGAACCTCGTCGCCGGGCAAGGCCTCGAAAGCCGTCTTGCGCTTGCCGGTGGGCTCAACGTCCCAGATCGTCCAGCCTTCAGGGGCGTTTTTATCCGTGGACTGAACAAAAAGGCATTCCGGATCGTCGAGCACCAGTCCCTGGGCCTTTAGGCCTGGCAACAAGGCCTCGGGCCCACCTTCCTCGCGAAACTGCCGCACCACCGCGTAAGGGTCGCCGCCATTGACTTGCAGCGAAAACGTATCGGCGGCCTCGTCATAGGCGATATTCCACCGGCCGGTGTCGAACTTGCAATCCTCGGTCCACAGTCCGATGCCGCGTCCGGTCTTCCACACCCAGGCACAGGATGATTTGACGGTGGAATAGAATGGCACCGGCGGCGCACCGTCGACCGCCTGTGCCTCAACCCGCAAGGTCACGTCGGCCCGCGGGACACAGATATCGCCAGCATCGCTGCGGCCTATTCCCTGCAGCGCCGGTTGATCGGGGTCGATCCCCTGCTCCCGCCCGAACAGGCATATCTTGCCGTCAGGGGTTTCGCTCACCACCAGACCCTCGTAATCGGCCTTGGGCAACCGGCCTTTGACAAGGGTGTCGGAAAACCGCACGTTCACCTGCTTGCCAAGGGCATAGGCGAACTTGATATCCGGTTCATCGGCACGGATCAGCGTCTCTGCGGCAAACGCAAGACCGGTGTGGCACAAGACGGCGGCGATAATTGCAACGGCGTGTTTCATGCGTCCGTGTCATGCCAGACTCACTAGCATTTTGCTATGGCTTTGGCAGCGGCTGCGTTACGACGTGGCATGACCTTCGCTGCCGCCGAACCCGTTCGCCCATCCTACGCCATTCTCATCGCCATCAGCGCCGTGGGTCCGCTGGCGCTCAATATCTTCATGCCGTCGATGCCCGGGCTGCAACTTGAATTCGGCGTGACCTACGGCGTGGTGCAGCTGACCCTCACGCTCTATCTCATCGGCATGGCAGTATGCCAGCTTGTCTATGGCCCGATGTCGGACCGTGTCGGCCGGCGCCCGATGCTGCTGGGTGGGCTTGCAGTCTTTGTCGCTGCCAGTCTCATGGCGGCGGTGGCGCCGACGATCGAAGTGCTGATTGCAGCCCGCTTGCTTCAGGCCCTGGGCGGTGCCGCCGGCATCGTGCTGGCCCGAGCCATGGTGCGCGATGTCTTCGACCGCGAAACATCGGCCAGCGTCATCTCCTATATCACCATGGCCTTCGTCGTTGCCCCGATGATTGCTCCCGCATTGGGCGGCCTGCTCGACCAGCACCTTGGCTGGCGCTGGGACTTCTGGCTGCTCGCAGGTCTGGGCGCCATCGTTCTCGCTGCCGCCTGGCGCTTCCTGCCCGAAACCCATGTGACACGAAACAATGCCGGAACCGGCATGGGTCTCATTTCAGGAGCCGCCCGGCTCTTCGCCCTTCCCCGCTTCCGTGGCTATACCTTGGTTCTGGCCTTCACCTCCGCCGTATTCTTCGCGTTCCTCGGCGGCGCACCCCACATCATGATGGATGTGCTGAAGCGCACGCCAATGGAATATGGCGCATGGTTCGTCACCATCTCGGCGGGCTACATGCTGGGCAATTTCGTGTCTGGACGATTCACGCGGCGCCTGGGAATTGACCGTATGATCATGACGGGCTGCGCGATCACCACGGCTGGCGGCTTGCTGTGCTTTGCCGCCGCCATCACCGGCATGTTGTCACCGGCGACCTTGTTCCTGCCCATGTGCCTTGCCGCTCTTGGCAACGGCCTTACCATTCCCAACGGCACGGCGGGCGCCATCAGCGTCGACCCGCGGCTGACAGGTGCCGCCGCCGGCTGGTCAGGCTTCAGCCAGATGGCCTGCGGTGCTGCCGCCTCACAGCTCGTCGGCAGCCTTCAGGGTCATTGGCCCTTCGCCGTGTTCTGGTTCATGGCGGGAGCCAGCGTGCTGGCGCTGGGTGCGCATCTCTTGTCTGCACAGAAAGCTGCAGCCAGTTGAGCCACAGGCTCGCATGCTCAACCGTAAGAAGGTCCTCGATGCGCTCAAAGCCGGGTACCACCCATTGTGGGCTCGCGAATCATTTCGTCCGGAACATGAAAGCAACTCTCATCTTGAGCCACGAAAGGATCGGCAGATCGTTTGATTGAAAATTTTCTTGTCGCAGCCGGACGGTATTCCGCTGCGGCGGGTTCGCCAAGTTATCTGTGGTTTTTCGGAAGCTTAGAAATCGGGTTGATGTGACCTTGCAAATACATCCTTGGGATGTAGAGGGATTAACGGTTGATTAACCGTCCGAGTGATGTATCGGACCCTCGGGGACGCGCCTTTGAGGGGATCACATGAATAATGTTCTTCGCCGTGCATTCATCCGGGCTGCAACACTGGGAGCATCAATCGGCTGTATCGCCGCGTTTGCGTCAGTCGTCCAGGCCGCAGACTTGCTTAAATCAACTGACGCGCAAGAGCCGCCTGCGATCGAGCAGAAGCTCAAGACCGACAAGACAATCAAGCGCAAACGCCTCGTCAATGTGAATGCTGCGGCGATCGCCTCGGCGATCCTGCCGCCCGGCGCGGACAAGGCCGCAGACCGGGCACAGGTTTCGGCACGCCTTTCGGGTCAGGTCGACTTGCAGCTGTTCAAAGACCTCGGCGTAACGCTGAAGATGAAGCAAGTTGACTCGGCCCTTGCGGGTGGCGTGGTGTGGACCGGGGCGGCCGGATCCGGCGGTTATGGCATCCTCGTTGTCAACAACGGCAAAATCACTGGCTCGATTGAGGTCAGTGGCAAGACCGTCTTGATCGAACCGACTGGTCGCGGCAACGAACATCGCGTCCGCGAGATCGACAACGAAGCCTATCCGAATGATGTTCATGTCGAGGTGTCTGCGGCACCGAAGACGAAAAAGGGCAGCACCGGAGGTGGCACGACAACAACGACAACGACCACTACAACGACGACAACCACGCCCACGACAACCAATCCTGCACAGGTCAAAATCCTCGCGGCCTACACGGCCCAGGGATACACCGCACTCGGTGGACTGCCGGCCGACAAGATCTCGCTCGACGTCGCCATTGCCAACACCGGCTTTGTCAACAGTGGCGTGCCGATCAAGCTGACGCTGGTTGGAGTCACAGCTGTCAGCAGCGGCTACAACGAGAAGCTCTATACGGATTCGGTGCAGCCGCTGCGCGACATCACCTCGGGCACGATCTATAATTTCTCGACCATTCGCAACCTGCGGACTTCTCTCGGTGCCGACCTCGTCACAATGTATACTGCCCGCACCGGCTATTGTGGCATTGCCTGGGTCAACACCGGCTCAAGTTCTGCCTACGGATTTTCAGTGATGAACGCCGCATGCGTTGGGACAGTCTCTCTGGCACACGAACTCGGACACAACATGGCCCTCCGCCATGATCGCTATGTCGAGGCCGCCGCGGGCACGGA
>CAUJIO010000021.1 GCA_963205315.1 Pseudomonadota bacterium
GACCCGCTCGTTCATCTCGGCGGCCTCGTTCCAGGAAACCACGCGTGTACTCACCGAAGCCTCGATCATCGGCAAGATCGACACGCTGGAAGGCCTGAAGGAAAACGTCATCGTCGGCCGCCTGATCCCGGCCGGTACCGGTGGCATGCTGTCGAGGCTCCGTCAGGTTGCCGACAAGCGCGACACGATGATCCTCGAAGAGCAGGCCAAGGCGGCGGAGCTGCCTGCGGCGGAGTAAGCCGCCCAATATCGCATGAAGAAACCCGGCGTCGCCACGACGCCGGGTTTTTTATTCCGTATCCTGGTTGAGTTTACGCAGCCGAAGGGCAGCGCGACGCGACGTCCTCAGCGCCCTGCAGCAACTCTGTTACAGGGGCTACAGCAGGTTTCGCCAACTGGCCCAGCAGTTCGTCGCGCGCGACATAGCCCTGTGACGTCAGCTGTGCGATTCCTGCCGCGATGCGGGAATCTGTTTTGGTCAAAAGGTCTTTTGGGTAGGCCTTGGCGGCCTCGATCGCGTCCGCAGGATTGTAAATGCGGTCCTCTTCATTGACGCGCCGCTGGTGCGCCTGAACCTCGTAGTAGCCTTGGATATATGCGAAAAGGCGCCCACGTGCCGGAGCATTGCAGAACCGCGACGGCGTATCCGACATTGTGCAGGCGACATAATCGGCGACCCGTTGCACGCGATCTTCGTTGCCGATACGCGCCCAGTCCCGCAGCAACTCCTGCTTACGCTTTGGGGGAACCTCAAGCTTCGCCATGGCGATGCCGCGGCACTTCTGATGCACCGCGAGTTCGACCTTGTCAGTCTCCTCAACCAGAATGTCGTCAATCTTACTTATCAGCTTGTCAAACGGCAGGCTGCCGCGGTTGGCCCACTGGCCCTCGACGTAGTTTCCGAGCACGAAATGGGTGGCGCTGTTGACGCCCCAGCCAACCACACAGGAAACAGCGAGCAACCCACCGATGATGAGGAGCCGGCTTGCCTTGACCGGCGGGGACTTCTGATCGTCGCTTGGCGCTGTTGTGTTTCTGGTTAAGCCTGGCGAAGCAGGTGGAGGCAGTCCGCGCTTACCAAATGACATGGGCTTCACATCGTCCTTTCAACTCTTGCAGGTGACGGGCATGACCCGGAAAAAGATGCGTTCGGCGATTCGTGGCGATGTTGCATGATTGGGCAGCCCTCTTTCATCATCGAGGAGGCACCCCGTGAGCGGGTTCTGGCGGTGATTCCATGACATCCGCTGGTCGTGTATCGGCGGGGTGCTGCGCATCCTGTGACGTAACCAGGCTTCGTGACACGACGAAAAATGTCACCACTACGAGGATTGCCCCCGCGCCGATCTCATAAAGCCATTCGCCGCTGTTCGTGGTTTGTGCCTGCCAGGGCCAGGGGGTACCCTCAAGGCGATCGAGCACAAATTGAATGCACACGAGCAGGCTGGCGGCTACCAGACCAAGGGGTGTCGCCATGTACAGGAAACTGACCAGGAGCGATATCGTCATCCCGAGCACATAGCCAATGACGGAGAATGCTTCGGCACCATACCCGCCCGGAAGGCCGGTTCCATCGGCCGTGCTCATTGGCGTGGCAGCCAGCCCCGGCGCGATCATGAGGTGAGTTTGCCACATCAGAAGAACAAACGGCGCCAACAAGATCACGGCCATTCCACCCATGATCCAGCGGGCAGCAGCGCGCAGATCTGGCGTATTGAGACTGGTTCCGATGCCGAGGATTGCGCCAGGAATGGCGAAGACGTGCAGGTGAAGTGCTCTCACGCCGCTGCACAATGTCACAACGATGGCAGGCAGACCGGCATTCTCGGTTTCCGGTGAAGGTTTTCCGGCGAATGCGGCGATGCCGAGCAATACAACCGAGGCTGCAAACACAGAGGCCCAGTAAATAGTCATGTCGCTGCGGTTGCCGTCCACGAGACTTTACCTACCTTGAAGCGCAGGCAGTAGATCGCGACTGTGTTAAAGGACTCTTGATAACGTCATAAAATTTACAGCCAAGTTAGCGCCTGACGGGTTGGTCTACCTCGTTGGCCTCGAAGAGCCGGTCACGGCGACGGAACCTTCCGCCGCCGAGTAGGCCGTCCGAGCGCAGACACAGACAAAGGCCCGGTGACGAACCGGGCCTTTTCATTTTGAGCGGCGATGATCACAAGAAAAAGGCCGGGTACGAACCCGGCCTTCGAGTTGGGGAGGAACCAAACCGCCGATCAGAGCGGATAGTCGCGGGATGGTTCGACGCCGCAGGACTCAATGAATTTCTTCATGTTGTGCACTTCGTCCTTCGACAGGCCGTGGTCGGCGCCGTGGAAGGTTGCGGTCTGGCCGTTCATGTTGACCATCAGCCGGCCATGACCGGAATGAGAGAGTTCAGCGCCCAGTTCCTTGAAGACGGGCTCCACCTCATGCAGGTGGATGTTGCTCGGCAATGGATGGCTGAACAGGCTGTGCAGAATTTTGCGGTGCTTGTGATTCATCTACTGTCTCCTCGTTATGGGAAAACACTAGCCGCTATCGGGGCGCCCGCTCCTTGATCCTTGTCAATCCCCCAATGCGGTGCGGATCAGCCCGGCGTGCTGGGCCAGCACCGCGTGGTCCGCCATCTTGCCGGTATGCGGGCGAAGCTCGAGGCCCTCGCTGCGCGGCAGGATGTGGACGTGAAGGTGGAACACGGTCTGGCCCGCGGCGGGTTCGTTGAACTGCTTGATGAGAATGCCTTCGGCCTTGAAGGCCCTGCGCACGGCAAGCGCCACTTTCTGCACCGCCACCATGAGCGGCTCGAATGTGGCCGGATCGGCATCCAGCAGGTTGCGGGATGGAGCTTTCGGAATAACCAGAGTGTGGCCATCGGCCTGCGGCATGACATCCATGAAGGCCAGCACCGCGTCGTCCTCATAGACCTTGTGACAGGGAATCTCGCCGCGCAGGATCTTGGCGAAAATGTTGTTCGTATCGTAGTTCATGATCGGTCCTCTTCAGTCATCAGTTTCGCGCCGGAACGGCGAATGCCCGGCCAGAGCCTGCTGCTCATGGTCGACGCCCTGGCGCTCGGCTTCAAGATAGTCCGCCACGGCGCGCGACAGGCCGGGATGGGCGAGATAATGCAAGCTATAGGTCTTCTGCGGGAGATAGCCACGAGCGAGCTTGTGGGCGCCTTGGGCACCGGCCTCGACGCGGGCCAGCTTGCGGGCTATGGCGAAGTCGATCGCCTGATAATAACAGGTCTCGAAATGCAGATTGGGATGATGCTCGATGGCGCCCCAGTTGCGGCCATAGAGTGCCTGACTCCCGATGAAGTTCAGTGCGCCGGCAATCAGCCGGCCGCCGCGCTCAGCCATCACCAGCAGAATGTGCTCGGACATCGAGGCACCGATGAGGCTGAAGAAGCTGCGGTTGAGATAGGGCTGGCCCCATTTGCGAGCGCCGGTGTCCATGTAGAATTCATAGAAGGCGTCCCAGTGGCGCTCCTCGATATCCTTGCCCGTCAGGGCCAGCATGGTGATCCCAGCGGCAGCGGGCGACGCCCGCTCCTTGCGGATGTTCTTGCGCTTCTGAGAAGACAATGAGGCGATGAATTCATCGAAGCTGCCATAACCCTTGTTATGCCAGTGGAACTGGATGTCGGTGCGCCTTAACCAGGGACCGCCGCCCAGATCCCGCCAGTCGGCTTCGGGCATGAAGGTAATGTGGACGGACGAGGCTTTTTCCTCCGCACACAGAGCAATGAGGCCTTGGGCCAGAGTCTTTCTGGTTTTCAGATCGGCGGCGAAGAGGCGCGGGCCGGTGACGGGAGAGAAGGGCACCGAGACCTGGAGCTTGGGATAATAGCGCCCACCCGCTCTTGAGAAAGCGTCTGCCCAGCCATGATCGAAAACATACTCGCCATAGGAATGGCTTTTGCGGAAGCAAGGCACCAGGCCTGTGATGCGGCCCATTTCTTCCAACACAAGATGGCGCGGCGCCCAGCCCTCGCGGGCCACGGCACAGCCGGACTCCTCGAGGCAACGGAAAAAGTCATGGCTGACGAGCGGATTGAACTCGGTGCCGGGCGGATTGGCAAGGCGGTCCCAGTCTTCCTTGGCGATGGCTCGGACACTGGTGACCGCCTTCAGCATTCAGGCGCGATACCGCTCGAATGTGACCTGATCGGAATGGCGGCGCGCCATGGCTTCCTGCTGTGGTGTCCGGATGGTCCAGGTAATGACGGGATTGCCGGCATCACGGAAGGCCTTGACCGGTGCCCAGGGCAGGGCGTCATAGCGGTAGGAAATGAAGTCCGGCCGAGACTGCGGCATATGCGAGAAGGTCCGCAATTCCTGGCGGCGGGCGAGCGGCAGCATGTCGTAGTAATCGTCGAAACCGCCGTCGGCAACGAAGCCGCGCAAGATTTCAGGCGCGTGCCTGTGGAGTGTCCGCAGGACATCCGGGTCGAAGGACATGATGCAGTAAGGACCTTGATAGGTTCTCAGGACGTCGATCGCCTTGAGCGTCAGGCGCTCGTCGCCATCCCAATGGGTCTTGATTTCGATCACCAGCGGCACGCGGCCTGCCACCTGTGACAGCAGTTCCGTCAAGGTTTGAACGTGATCGGAAGACCCCCGGATGGCGAGGGCTTTCATCTGCGGAACGGTCAGGTCCTTCACCCAGCCGGTCGATGTGGTGAGCCGGTCGAGAACCTCGTCATGGAAGACGACAGCTTCGCCGTCCCTGGTCAATTGCAGATCGCATTCGATGGCATAATTGCCGTCGATGGCGGCCGCAAAGGCGCTGGCGGTATTCTCGATCACGCCCCTGTCGCGGTCATGCAAACCGCGATGCGCAATGGGCCGCGCGGTGAGCCATGAAATGTCACGGGTAGATTGTGGCATTCTCACTCGATCTCGATGATGGCCTCGACTTCGGTTGAAATGCCGAAGGGAAGTGACGGCGCTGCGACGGCAGAGCGGGCGTGGCGGCCCTTGTCGCCGAAGATTTCGACCATCAGGTCCGAGGCACCGTTGATGACCTTGGGGTGATCCTTGAAATCCGCCGTGGCATTGACAAAGCCGAGCAGCTTGACGACGCGCTTCACCCGGTCGAGATCGCCGCCGCACGCGTCCTTCAACTGGGCAACGACGTTGATGGCGCAGAGGCGGGCCGACTTGATGCCATCCTCGAGCGAGATGTCATTGCCGAGATGGCCCTGGAGCGTGATCTTGCCATTGTCCATCGGGCCCTGGCCGGAGATGAAGACGAGGTTGCCGGTGCGCACCCACGGCACATAATTGGCGACGGGTTTGGCGGCCTCCGGCAGGGTGATGCCGAGTTCTGCGAGGCGTTGATCTATCTTTCCCATTTCATTCTCCTGTGAGTAGGTCGGTGGGCCGCTGGCCCGAAAAGAATTGAGCGAGGTTGTCGATGCACTTGTGGCCCATGGCACTGCGCGTGCCGGGCGTGGCACTGCCGATGTGGGGCAGCAGGAAGACGTTTTCCAATGAACGGTAGCGCGGATCGATGTTGGGCTCACCCTTGAACACATCGAGGCCGGCGGCTGCAAGCTTGCCGCTGCCGAGCGCGGCAATCAGCGCCTCGTCATCGACAATGTCGCCACGCGCCGAATTCACGACGATGGCGTTGTCGGGCATCAGGGCAATCGTACGGGCATTGACGATGCCGCGGGTTTCTGGCGTTGACGCGCAGTTGATGGAGAGGAAGTCGCAGTGCGGTAACATCGACTCGAAGCTTGAGTGATAGCACGCACCGCAATCGTCCGATGGCGCCACGGGCCTGCGCGAATGATAATGCAGTTCCATGCCGAAGCCCCTGGCACGGCGGGCCACGGCCTGACCGATGCGGCCCATGCCCAGGATGCCAAGCCGCTTGCCCGTCACGTCGAAACCCATCGGCGATATCAGTGTGGTCGCGCCCCAGCGGTTTTCACGCACCATGCGATCGCCCCAGGAGGCGCCGCGCGCCGCACCGAGAACCAACAGCATGGCGATATCGGCGGTGGCATCGGTCAGTACGCCCGGCGTGTTGGTGACGGCGATGCCCTTGGCCTTGGCCTGCGGAATGCTGAGGTGGTCGTAGCCTACCGAATGGGTGGCGATAATGCGAATCGACGGCGGCAGTGACGGAATGAAATCCGGCCCCAGCTTGTCAAACGACGTGAGCAGGATCGCATCGTGGCCGGCGGCCTGCGCCAGAATTTCGGCGGTGCTCAGCGGCGTGTCGTCGGGATTGAGCGTGGCGCGAAACTGTTCCGCAATGCGGCGTTCCACGTCCGGCATCATTTTCCGCGTCACAAGGATACGGGGCTTATCCGGCCCGGCTGCCGCCATCTTTGCCTCTTGATGTTCAATGATTATGTTATGGTCAGACGTGTGTGGCGCATTGCACCACCGGTGCCAAGGAGATTCAAGGTTGAAATACGCATTGCCGCTCTTCGTCATATGTGTGCTGGGTGCCGGACAGGCCGAGGCCGTCACGCTGGCGCCGCACCGGGCGATCTATGACCTGTCTTTGTTGCGGGCGGGCGACAGCGGCAATCTGCAATCCGTCAACGGCCGGCTGGCCTTCGAACTGCAGGGATCGAGCTGCGAGGGCTACACGGTGAGTTTCCGCATGGTTGCCAAGTACCGGCCGGATGAGGGCGCGGCCACCCTGATCGACACGCAAAGCACCACATATGAAGGGCCGGGCTCGCTGGAATTCCGGCATCAGGTGAAAGAGCTGGTCAACGGTGACGTGAAGGAAAACACCAAACTGAAAATGTCGCGGCCGGTGCTCGGGCAAGAGGGGCAGGGAGAAGTGACATCGACAGAGTCCAAAACCTTCACTGTCGCGGCTGATGCCTTGCTGCCGATGCAGCACCAGTTGAAACTGATGGCGCTGGGCGAAAGCGGCGGCGGGCGCGATTCAAGCCTGATTTTCGATGGATCGGATGGCGACACGACCTTCAGAGCCATTACGTTCGTCGGCAAGACCAAGCTTCCGGGATCGATTGCGCGTGATTCGCAGAACCCCATGGCTGCAGGGCTGAAGAGCCTCTCGGCCTGGCCTGTCACCGTGAGCTATTTCTCGCCCACCAAGAATCAGGATACCCCCGACTACCAGGTCAGCTTCGACCTCTACGAGAATGGCGTCGCCACCGGCCTGGTGCTCGACTATGGCAATTTCGCGCTGGCGGGCAAGCTGGCCGACCTCAGCCTGTTTGATGCCTCCGCGTGTCCATAAGGGCGATGGGCAAATCGATCAAACCTGCCGGAAACGCCGCGCCCTCGCCCAGCGATGACGTCGACAGATTTCTGGCCGATGTGCGCGCCATGCCGCCTCCTGCGCCCTCCGGCCGGCGTGGACGGCTGGTGCTGGCAATGGACGCCACACTGAGCCGGCAGCCCAGCTGGGATCGGGCACTCGCGATCCAGAGCGAGATGTTTGAGGAAACCGGCAAGATCGGCGGGCTTGACGTGCAGCTCGTATATTTCCGGGGCTTCGACGAGTGCCGTGCGTCGAAATGGAGTTCCGACACGCAATCCCTGGCGCGGCTGATGGCCGGCATTCGCTGCATGGGCGGCAATACGCAAATCCTGCGGGTGTTGAAACATGTGCGCAACGAGGCGGTGGCGGGCAAGGTCAACGCCTGTGTCTATATCGGCGACGCTATGGAAGAGAACATCGACCAGCTGGCGCAGGTGGCTGGCGAAATCGGGATTCTTGGCGTACCGGTTTTCATGTTCCAGGAGGGGCGGAACACCACGGCAGAGTCCGGCTTCCGCGAGATTGCGCGGCTGACGCGCGGAGCCTATTTCCGCTTCGGAGAAAATTCCGCCAAGGTACTGCAGGAGCTGTTGGCCGCCGTTGCAGTCTATGCGGCCGGTGGATTTGCGGCACTCGCCGACCACTCGGCCAAGCGCGGCGGTGCGGTGACGCACCTGCTCGAACAGTTGAAATGACTAACTTGAAAAGGCGGGCTGAGCGGGACGATGGGTAATTTTCTGATCGGGTTGGTGATCGTGATCGGGGGCTGGTACCTGGTCAAGAGCTTTGCCAACGCCCAGCCGGCACAGGTGCGAGGCTTGTCGCGCAAGGTGGCCGGCGGCGTGCTCATCGCCTTCTCCGGCTTTCTGGCGCTGCGCGGGGCCATGAATATCGCCATGCCGCTGTTCGTGCTGGGCTTGGGCCTGATGGGCCAGCAGATGGCATTTCCCAATGGATTTGGCTTTGGCCGAAAGTCGGCGGGGCAAACATCGCGGGTGGCCACCAGCGTGCTGGCCATGGAACTCGATCATGACTCGGGCACGATGGGCGGCGAAGTCGTGTCCGGGCCATTCAAGGGCCGAAAGCTGGCGAGCCTGACGCTGGCCGAGGCGCAGCGGCTCCACGCGCAGTGCGCAGCGGCCCCCGACCAGAGCCGGGCGCTTTTCGAGGCATGGATCAGCCGGGTGCGGCCGGAATGGCGGACACAGTGGAGTGGGAACCAGACCTCCGCTGCCGCAGCACCCAATAGCAAGATGAACGAGGCGGAGGCGCTGGCCATTCTCGGTTTGAAGCCGGGCGCCACCGTCGATGACATTCGCGCGGCACATCGCCGCCTGATGAAGGGGGCTCATCCCGATCTTGGGGGCTCGGACTATCTCGCGGCGAAGATCAACGAGGCAAAGGAATTCCTGCTGCAGGCTACCAGTTGATCAGGTGGGCCCTTGAACCTGACAGGGCGCTTTGTTCTTCGCCACGTGCTTGCAGGCCGTCTTGGCGCTTTCCTGATCAAAGCCGATGAAGCGGGCCCGGTAGGTGACCTTGCTGCCGTTCTGAACCGCGACGGTCTGTGCGGTCTTTCCGTCGAGTACAGCAGGCAACTTCTTGCGAAGCTGTTGCAGGCGGGCCTGAGCGTCTTTCTTCGACGCATAGTCGCCAATCTGGATCGACCAGTCGTCTGCCTCGGCCGGCAGTGAGGCGACCTGCTCGGAATCCGCGGCCTGCTGTTCTGGCGTCTTCACAGCGAAGGGCAGCTTGGCGGGCAGGTTTGGATCCACGAGTTCGGCCTCCACCACCGTCGGCTTGGGCGGCGTGGAATTATCAGGCGCGGCGGTTTCCGCTTGTGCTTTGGGAGCAGGGACGGCGACCTGCTGTATGGTTTGACCCGGATCTGATTGCGGTGCCCCGGCGGTGGCTTCTTCGTCGGTGTCGCCTTCTTCCGGCGCATTTGCCTGCATCGCTTCGACGACTTGCTGTTCGGTCACGTCAGGGTCCACGGCCGATTCAGGCTCGGGCTTCTTCTTGCTGCCGAAGATCGAGGATTTGGGACGTTTCGCTGCGCCGGCATGGGCGACCTTGACGTCTGGTTCTTCGGCGGCTTCGTTGCCAACCGGATTGATGGCACCCTTGGACGAACCCGCCATGGCAGCGATGGTGCGGCCCGTTGATGCCTTTCCGAAGAACCTGCTGAGCATGGTCTTCATGTAGGCGTCGCGGGAGCCTCCCGACGTGCCACCTAGCACGACGCCCACGAGGCGCTTGTCGCCACGCTTGACCGAGGTGACAAGATTGAAGCCGGAGGCGTTGATGTAACCGGTCTTGATGCCATCGGTGCCTTCGAACTTGCCAAGCAAGCGATTGTGCCCGCGGATGGTGCGGCCGTTGAAGACAAAGCTCTGGGTGCGGAAATACGGATAATATTGCGGGAAATCGCGCATCAGGCGGAGGCCCAGGGTGGCCATGTCCCGGGCGGTGGTGATCTGGGCGGGGTTGGGCAGACCGGACGCGTTGACAAACGTGGATTTGCTCATGCCGATGGCACGGGCCGTGCGGGTCATGCGTTTGGCAAATGCTGACTCTGTGCCGCCAAGATTTTCGGCCACGGCGGCGGCAACATCGTTGGCGGACTTCACCACGAGGGCGCGGATGGCGGTTTCAACAGTAATTGACTTTCCCGGACGGACGCCGAGCTTGGAGGGTGCCATCGAGGCGGCGCGGGCCGAAATGCGGATGGGTGTGTTGAGCTTGATCTTGCCTGCCTTGAGGTCCTCGAACAGGACGTAGAGCGTCATCATCTTGGTCAGGGAGGCGGGATGGCGGATTGCGTCGACATTCTCGGAGTAGAGCAGTTTGCCATTGCGGGCATCGACTGTGACAGCGGCAAATTTGGGGTTGGCCTGTGCTGCGGGTGCGAAGATTCCGAAGAGCATTGCAGTGACGACGATGCATGCCATCGCCCGCCACGCCGTTGCAGACGACCGCGGCGCAAAAGCACTGCGCCAGAAACCCAGAAACTGCATGCCCACTCCACTCGTTGACCGGCGTCCCGGTCAAATAACACAATAACCCGCGAACGGCCATCGCTGCCCGTCCGGCCCCACCCGCTATCCCCTGCTCACATTGGACCAAGGATTGTTAGCAGCGGGTAAATCAGGGCGTGAATCGCTCCATACCAAAGGATGATCCTGCTGCAACGCAAAATCATCTTGACTTTCATGTTGCAGTGCACATATTTGGTGCATCAGAAACGGCGGCCAATGGAGATACGCACATGATGAAGTCTTTTGAAGAATTCCAGTCGTTCGGCAAAGACGGTTTTGAGGCTTATGTTGCCTCGTCTAACGCTCTGACCAAAGGCCTTCAGGCCATGGCGCAGGAAGCTGCCGATTTCTCGCGCAAGTCGTTCGAGAAGAGCACCGCGACCTTCGAGAAGGTCAGCGCTGTGAAGTCGATCGACAAGGTCCTGGAAGTTCAGCAGGCTTTCGCAAAGGAAAGCTACGACACGCTGGTCGCTCAGATGACGAAGTTCAATGAGCTGTACATGAACACCGCCAAGGAAGCTTTCAAGCCGTTCGAAGCCAGCTTCGCCGCTTTCGGCGTCAAGGCCCCGAAGTAATTTTCCGACTGTCAGTTGCGTCCTGATTGATCCCCCGCGGTGCTCCGGCACCGCGGGGTTTTCATTTCAGGGTGATGATGACCGGCACGTGGTCGGAGGGCTTGTCCCATTCGCGGACTTGCTTGTCGATTTGCGCGGATGCCAGAAGGTCGGCAGCTTGCGGGCTCAGCAGCAGGTGGTCGATGCGGATGCCATTGTTCTTCTGCCAGGCTCCGGCCTGATAATCCCAGAACGTATAGAGGCCCGGCTCATCGCCATGGATCTGGCGCACGGCATCGGTCAGGCCGAGGTTCACAAGGCGGCGGAACTTCGCTCTGGATTCAGGCCGGAATAGCGCGTCTGCGGTCCATGCCTCGGGGAAGCGCGCATCGAGGCTTGTCGGAATGACGTTGTAGTCGCCGGCCAGAACCAACGGCTCCTCCAGCTGCAGCAGCTCGCCGGCATGATCGTGGAGGCGATCCATCCAGCGCAGTTTATATGTGAATTTGTCAGTGTCCGGTGGATTTCCGTTGGGCAAATAGATCGAGGCAACGCGGACCGTGTGCGAGCCGGCAGTAAAGACTGCCTCGATGTAACGAGCCTGCGTGTCTTCCGGCTCGCCGGGAAGTCCCCGCCGCACATCCTCTCCCTTCATCTTCGAGAGGAGGGCGACGCCGTTGTAAGTCTTCTGGCCATGGGTGAGAACGTTGTAGCCAAGGTCTTCGAAGGCCTGGGAGGGAAAGCCCGTGTCCTCACATTTCAACTCCTGCAGGCAGACGATGTCCGGACTGGAGCCTTTCAACCAGGCCAAGGTATTTTCCAGCCGGGCCTTGATCGAATTAACATTCCACGTGGCGATTTTCATGGCCGCCATGATGGCGGGCGCCAATGCCCACTGCAAGGGAGAAGTCTTGCACGCCCACGCCGCTTGGCAGGAGAAGCCGTGAAGCATCTTCCGTCATGATGCAGTTGCACCATGACGGATGTGCTCGCCGCTCCGCAGCCTGTCACTAGGCTGCAAGGACCGGATAGTCGGTGTAGCCTGCTTCACCCCCGCCGAAGAAGGTGGCGCGGTCTGCGGCGTTGAGCGGGGCGTTGGTCTTGAGGCGCGCCACCAGATCGGGATTGGCAAGGCCCAGCTGGCCGACCGGAACCAGATCCGCGAGACCGATTTCGAGATCCCTGTGGAGGTTCTCGGGCTGAGCGCCGGGGCGATTGACCAGCAGCGGATGCGTCCAGGCTTTCCGGATGTCCTGCAGCAGCGTCTCGTCACCGGTGTGCAGGATGTGGAGATAGGCCAAGTTCAGCTTGTTCAGTTCACCGACGAGGTAGCGGTAGAGTGCCGGCGCTTCCGGGCCCTCGACCAGGCCGCCCGAGGTGCTCAAGGGAGAGAGGCGGATGCCGGTGCGGTCGGCACCGATTTCGCTTGCCACAGCTTGAACAACTTCGATGGCGAAGCGGGCGCGATTTTCAAGCGAGCCGCCATATTCATCGGTGCGGGTGTTGGCATTGGGGGCGATGAACTGCTCGATCAGATAGCCATTGGCGCCGTGGATTTCGACACCGTCGGCCCCCGCCTCGATGGCGCGCCGTGCGGCATAGGCAAAATTCTTTACCGTCTGCTTGACTTCGGCCGTCGTCAGGGCGCGCGGCACCGGCGTCGTCTGCATGCCGGATGGCGTGAACATTGGCTGTTCGGCGGAGATCGCCGACGGTCCGACCGGCTGGCGGTGATGTGGTGTGTTGTCGGGATGAGAAATGCGTCCCGCATGCATCAGCTGAATGTAGAGATGGCCACCGGCGTTGTGGACGGCGTCCGCCACCTTGCGCCATCCCGCGACATGCGCGTCGGTATAGATGCCGGGGGTCGTCGTGTAGCCCTGGCCATCATCGGAAGGCTGCGTGCCTTCCGATATCAGCAGTCCCAAAGACGCGCGCTGGGCATAATATTCGGCGGCAAGACCGCCGGGCGTGCCGTCCGGCTTGGCGCGGCTCCTCGTCATGGGAGCAAGGCCCAGGCGATGGTTCAGGTTGAGCTTGCCGATCTTCACAGGGGTCCAAAGCGCCTTCATGGCCGTCATCCTCAAACAGTTGAATATCTCGAAGCCAGTTGCAATCTGTAACTGGGTAACTTAGTGTTACCGAGGCTATTTAGGTAACCGTCAGAATCCGCACAAGGAGGCACATCAATGGAACCGGGTAACAGCCATGATACCGACAGCTGCCGTGCCGTCGCAGATGTGCTGGCGCGGGTCGGCGACAAGTGGACGGTCTATATCGTTCGGCTGCTGTCGGATGGCCCGATGCGGTTCAGCGAGATGCGCCGGGCGGTGAGTGCAATTTCGCAGCGGATGCTGTCGCTCACGCTGCGCGGTCTCGAGCGGGATGGCCTGGTCACGCGGACGGTGACGCCCAGCATACCACCGCGTGTCGACTACGAATTGACGCCGCTTGGGATGACGCTGATCGCGCCCATCAAGGCCCTTGGCCAATGGGCGATTGCCAACCGGATGCAGGTCGAAGCGGCGCGTGCCGTGTTTGACGGCGCCAATGCGGGGAGCAAGACGGTTGAGGAACTCGCCCGCAAGAGCCGGCCTGCATTGCCGTCCCGCAACGCTACAGCGCCACGCGAATCAACCCGGGAAAACTGAAACTCAGATCGAGAAGCTGGTTCCGCAGCCACAGGAAGAGGTGGCGTTGGGATTGGTGATGCGAAAGGATTGGCCCATCAGGTCATCGACAAAATCAATTTGCGATCCAGCGAGGAAGCCCTGGCTCACAGGGTCGACCAGCGCCTTGGCGCCACCGCTCTCGATCACCAGATCATCGTCGGCAATTGCATCCGCGAGATTGAACTCATACTGAAAGCCGGAGCAGCCGCCGCCATTGACAGCAATGCGCAGTGCCGCCTTGCCGGGTTCTTTCGCCACGATTTCGCGAATACGCGAAGCCGCCCTGTCGGTAATGGTGATGGACGCTGTCATGATCGTGTATGTTGGGGCGAAGTTTGAGGTTGTCAACGGATTCTCCCATGCACAGGTTTACGGCGCCTTATGCCTCACGTCCCGATGAGAGCCGGGGCCGCGTGGAGGCAGAACCAGAGGCCACAAATCGCACAGCTTTTGCGCGGGACAGGGATCGCATTATTCATGCCCAGGCGTTCCGGCGGCTCAAGGACAAGACCCAGGTGTTCGTCTATCACGAAGGCGATCATTTTCGCACCCGCCTGACCCATACGATCGAGGTCGCGCAGGTGGCGCGCTCGATTGCCCGGGCGTTGGGGCTGGACGAGGATCTGGCGGAGGCGCTGTCGCTGGCGCATGATCTTGGGCATACGCCCTTCGGTCACGCCGGTGAGCGCGAGCTTGACGCCCTGATGCGGCCTTATGGCGGGTTCGATCACAATGCCCAGTCATTGCGGGTCCTAACCAAGCTGGAGCGGCACTATGCGCAGTTTGACGGGCTCAATCTCACCTGGGAGACGCTGGAAGGGCTTGTGAAGCACAACGGCCCGCTGGTCAACGCGGAAGGCGATCCCGTGGGCCGCTATCGCGAGGGCGGATTGCCGGAGGCGATTGTCGAATATTCGGGAACCCATGACCTCGAATTGTCGTCCTATGCCTCGGCCGAGGCGCAGGTGGCGGCGATCTCTGACGATATCGCCTATAATGCCCATGACATTGACGACGGCCTGCGGGCCGGGCTCTTCGGCCTGATCGATCTGGGCGACGTCCCTTTGGCCGGAGAGGCATTGGCTCAGGTGCTGAAGCTTTTTCCCGATCTCGATCATCACCGCACTGTGCATGAGACAGTTCGCCGGGTGATGTCGCACATGGTAAGCGACGTGATTACCGAAACCGGCCGGCGGGCAAAATCACTGAAGCCGAAATCGGCGGCGGATGTGCGGGCCCTGGGGCAGGAGCTGGCAGGCTTCAGCGCCCAGTTGCGCGAGCAGAATCGCGTCCTGCAGAGATTTCTCAACGAACGCATGTATCGTCATGAACGGGTCGAGAATATCATGAACCGGGCGAGGCGGGTGGTCCGAGACTTATTTGAAGCCTATTTGGAAGATGCAACATTGCTGCCCCAGAACTGGCGGGCAGCCGCTCTGACCGACGACAGGGCGAGGTATGCCAGGCAAGTGTGCGATTTCATTGCCGGCATGACCGACCGCTATGCGCTGGATCAGCACAAACGCTTGTTTGACCTCGATCCGCTTTTCCGGTAGGGGCCAATCAAGGGCTTTAATTCAACAGTTTAGTACAAGACATGAACCTGTTTTCCGAATTCCTGCAGGTGATCCGCGAGGCTGTGCACGCCGCGGCTGCCGGACAGGGCGTGGCAGCGCCGGTCGACTTTGCCAAGGTGACGGCAGAACCGCCTCGCGATTCCGCGCATGGCGATATTTCAACCAATGCCGCAATGGTGCTGAACAAGCAGTTCGGCAAGCCGCCGCGCGCCGTGGCCGAGGCGATTGCAACTGAACTGCGCCGCCATGCCGACATTGCCGCCGTCGAGATCGCCGGACCGGGGTTCATCAACTTGCGTCTTCAGGCCGCCGTCTGGCCGCGCCTCCTGGCGGCAGTGCTGGCGGAAGCATCAGCCTACGGACAATCCAAGTTGGGCGGCGGGGCCAAGGCCAACGTCGAGTACGTCTCGGCCAATCCCACCGGCCCGTTGCATGTGGGACATGTGCGCGGTGCGGTGTTCGGCGACGCGCTGGCGCAGTTGCTGACCGAGTCGGGCTATGACGTTACCCGCGAATACTACATCAATGACGCGGGCGCGCAGGTCGATGTGCTGTCGCGCTCGGCCTATTTGCGTTACCGCGAGGCGCTGGGCGAGGCGATCACCGAGATTCCGGCCGGCCTCTATCCGGGCGACTATCTGAAGCCGGTGGGGAAAGCGCTGGCGGCCGAGCATGGCCGAGCCCTGCTGGACATGCCGGAAGAGGATTGGCTGCCCGTCGTGCGAACCACGTCCATGCGCATGATGATGGATATGATCCGCGATGATCTCGCGGCGCTGAACATCAAGCAGGAGGTGTTCTTCTCGGAGAAGTCGCTGCATGAGTCGGGCGAAGTCGCCGAGACGATTGCCGAGTTGCGGGCCGCCGGCCATGTCTACCAGGGCAGCCTGCCGCCGCCCAAGGGCGAAGTGCCGGAGGACTGGGAAGACCGCGAGCAGACACTGTTCCGCGCCACCGATTTCGGCGACGACATCGACCGGCCGCTGCTGAAGTCGGACGGGTCGTTCACTTATTTCGCCTCCGACGTCGCCTACAGCCGCAACAAGATCCGCCGCGGCTACAAGGAACTGATCTATGTGCTGGGTGCCGATCACGGCGGCTACGTGAAACGGCTCGAGGCGGTTGCAGCTGCACTTGCCGGCAAGGGCGCCGTCGACGTCATCGTGCGGCTGTGCCAGCTGGTGAAGCTTTACCGTGCCGGCGAACCGGTGAGAATGTCGAAACGCGCGGGCGAGTTCGTGACCTTGCGCGACGTGGTGGACGAGGTCGGTCCCGACGTCGTGCGGTTCATGATGCTTTTTCGCAAGAACGAGGCGCCGCTCGACTTTGACTTCGCCAAGGTGACGGAACAGTCCAAGGACAATCCGGTGTTCTATGTGCAGTACGCACACGCCCGCACCTGCTCGGTCCTCCGCACAGCGACGGAAGAGGGAATCGCTCCGGGGAAAGTTGATTTCAGTCTGTTGACTGATGAAGCCGAACTGGGGCTGATCCGGCGGCTGGCCGAATATCCGCGTCTCGTGGAGGCTGCAGCGCAAGCCCATGAACCCCATCGCGTAGCCTTCTATCTTTTTGACCTCGCTGGCGATTTCCACTCTTTGTGGAACAAGGGCAAAGACTCGCCGCAATTGCGATTTATTTTGCGGGATGATGTAGACATCACCACAACACGTCTCGCATTCTTGCGTGCAATTCGGTATGTGTTGGCAAATGGCCTTCGGATCCTCGGGGTAAGGCCCGCCGAAGAGATGTAAGGGCGATAAGGGTCAGATGGATCAAAACTCCACCAACGGCGCGGGTGCCGACAAGCGGAACTGGCGGGAGCGCCTCGGCATAGGTGCCAAGGACATGCCCAAGCTGTCCGAAGAGTTCCGAGCAGAACCGCAAATCCAGGCTCCGTCTGCCGGCACGGCCAAAGCTGCGCCGCGCACACCACAGCCGGTGACCAGGCCTGCGCCCATGGCGCCGCGCGCGCCAGCGCGTGCCCCGGCAGGGCCAACGGCTGCCGCTCCAACTGAGGCCGCCGCGCGGCCAACGCCGCGTCTGGCCGAAAGCAACGTGCAGGATGCATTGGCCGAGAAGCTGCGCGCGCAACGTGCTGCCGCCGAGCGCTTGGCCGAACAACGCGTGCAAGCGGCGCGCGAACGCGCGGAAGCCAAAGTGGCTGCGCCGGCAACGGCGCCGACCCTCAATGTTCCGCCGCGTGCCACGCCGCCGGCCCGGCCCGCCGCTCCAGCTGCGACGACGGCATCGCGCCCGAAATTCAGTTTTGCCGAAGACGAGGCCCCGCCGCGCTCCGAACCACGCGTCGAGGCGCCTGTACCGCCGCGTCCCGCACTCTCTGGCAGCGTCCCGCCGCGTCCGGCGCTTGGCAGCGAGCGTGGCCAGCCGCCCTTCCTGCGCCCCACCGCGGCTCCGGGTGGCCGTGCGGCGGTCCCGCCCTACCGTCCCATCGACCCTGCGACCGGATATGCGCCGCAGCCGCGGCTGACGCCTCCACCGCCCCGCAGCTATGGCGGCGAACCGCCCGCATATGGTGCTGCACGTCCGCCGGTGCGGCGTCCGCCCCCGGCCGATCCCTATGCGCGCCCGGCTGACTCGCGGGCTTATCCGCCTGAGGTCTTTGAAGATGATCCGCGCCCCGCACCGCGCCTGAGCCGGCCGCCCGTTGCGACGCGTGGGCGCCCGCGCCCGGCGGAGGAAGAACCCGACGAGGTGTTCGAGGAAGAGACAACGCCGCGGCAGCGCGCCAGCGCGCGCGACTATCAGAACGCCTATCGTGAAAGCGAAGTTGGCTACGAAGAGGATCAGCGCCGCTCGAGCGGGCCTTGGCTGCTTCTGCTCGGCCTGCTGGCGGCCGCGCTGATTACCGGTGCTGCCGTATGGTACTACAGTGCAAGGCTGAAGCCCGTGGCGACGGGAACGAGTGGCACAACGAACAGCGAAAGCGTTCCGGTGGTCGAGGCACCACAGGATCCGGCCAAGACGGCACCCGAGCAGCCCACCGACTCTCAGGGCCAGGCACCTGCCGCAGCTGCAAAGAAGAAGCAGATCTATGACCGCATCGTTGGCGATCAGGAAGTGACCGGCGATTCCGTCATGCCCACGGAAGAAATTCCGGTGCAGCCTGCCACTGCCGATCAACCCGCCGCGGAAGCGCCGGCTGCATCGCAGATTCCATCTCCTGATGCGCCCGCGACGGCGGCTCCGGCTGATGGCGCTGCCGCTCCAGCAACCGATGAAACGGCACCACTGCCGTTGCCGCCGCCACCCGGCAACGACCAGCAGGGTAGTCTCGACAAGACAGGCATGGAAAAGATCGCAGTGGCCGCCGCGCAGCCGCAACCCGCGGTGCCAGAACAAGGATCAACGGCGCCGCCTCAACCGGCGGCGACCGTGACTGAGACATCTACGACTGCACTCTTGCCGCCCCCGGAAAAATCCACCGATGGGGCGGCACTTGCATCAGATGACGGGAATGTCGCGGAGCCTGCGGCCGCACCTTCAAAACCGGCGGTCGGAGTCGAAGCGCCCGCTGCCAAGCCAGTAAAGAAGAAAGAAACCAAAACCGTCACCAAGAAGAAGGAAGCTGCTGCACCGAAGTCCGACGAGCTGGGTGCCGAGCCCGTGGTGCTGGTACCGCCGTCGCAACCTGCGTCACCTTCGCAGGGTGGGGAAGTTGCAGCGAGTGCGCCGGCGCCGCAACCTGATGCGCCTGTTGCTCCGAGCAAGAAGAAAACGTTGTTCGACCTGTTCTCAGGCTCCGACGGCAGCGCAGAGTCGCCAGCCCAGGTGGCCGCGCCGCAGCAGGAGACGCAGGTTGCCGCCGTGCAGCCCAAGGCCGAGCCCGCGCCAGCCCCGGCTCCTGCGCCGAAACCTTCGCCCGCTCCACAAGCAAAGCCCGCCGGCGGGTCCGGCTACGTCGTGCAGCTGGCGAGCTTCACCAGCGAGGCCGAAGCACAATCCGAGTATAGCCGGATCAAAAGCCAGCATCCGGATGCGGTGGGAGGACTGCCGCAGCGCATTGCCCAGACCAAGGTCGGCGGCAGCAACCGCTATCAACTCGGACTTGGTCCGGTGAAGTCCCGCGCCGAGGCAACGCAGGTCTGCAGCGCCCTGTTCCAGGCGGGCGAGCGCGATTGCCTCGTCAGATCGCAATAAAGCCAGATCCAAGAGACGGGTCCTCAAGACACTCCCATGACGTTGATTTCCGCTTTCATATCCGGCTGCGCAGGTCCCGCGCTGTCCGAAGCCGAGCGCCAGTTTTTTATCAAAACCAATCCCTGGGGCCTGATTCTCTTCCGGCGCAATTGTGAAACACCCGATCAGCTCAAGGCGCTCACCGACGCGTTCCGCGCGGCCGTTGGCCGCAAGAACGCTCCGGTCTTCATTGACCAGGAGGGCGGGCGGGTGCAGCGGCTGGGGCCACCAAACAACGCCTGGCGGCGCTATCCGCCGGCAAGAGCCTATGGCGCGCTTTATACCGAGAACCCGCTGGCGGCATTGCGCACCGCCCGTCATGTGGGACGGATGATGGCGCAGGACCTGATCGCCAGTGGCATCACCGCCAATTGTGTTCCGGTTCTCGACGTGCCGCAACCCGACGCGCATGAGATCATTGGCAGCCGGGCCTACTCCAACCGCATCGGGCAGATCATGTCATTGGCACGCGCGCATGCGGCGGGCTTCGTGGACGGCGGGGTCATGCCGGTGATGAAGCATATTCCAGGCCACGGCCGGGCGAGGGCCGACAGCCACATGGAATTGCCGGTCGTCAGTGCCAGCCGGGCAGACCTGGAGGCCGTGGATTTTCCGCCCTTTGCTGCCATGGCCGATGCGCCGATGGCGATGACCGCGCATGTCGTCTACACGGACCTTGACCCGGACAATCCCGCCACGTTGTCGAGAACGGTCATCTCCGACATCATCCGACGGCAGATCGGGTTTGGCGGGCTGCTGATGACCGACGACTTGTCGATGAAGGCGCTGTCCGGCAGCTATGCCGAAAAAACCCGCCGGGCGCTGGATGCGGGCTGCGATGTTGTTCTGCACTGCAACGGCGAAATGGCGGAGATGCAGGAGGTTGCCGCGGCGGCAGGCGCTCTCAGGGGTGAGTCGTTGCAGCGGGCGAGGGCAGCCTTGAGGATCCAGCGCCGGCCTCAGCCATTTGACGAGGCGGTTGCGCTGGCGGACTACGAAATGATCGTTTCCCGGTGAATCTGGGGATAAGTTGTGTCATGACGGCGAATCATCCCCCATCCCTTGGTATCAAGGCGATGACGGAGAGAGGACGATGCCTCAGTGAGCGAACCCGAGACTGAACAGGTGCAAGCGGCAAAAGTGCCGGCCGGAGAGGCTGAGGCCGGACAGCCGTGGCCTGATGGCGAGGCGCCGGTGCGGGTTTCGCCTGCCGAGGCCGCTTCTGACGATACCGGCGCGCTGATCATCGATGTCGATGGCTTTGAAGGCCCGCTCGACCTGTTGCTCGAACTTGCGCGACACCACAAGATTGACCTTAAGCAAATTTCGATCCTGAAGCTTGCCGAGCAATATCTTGAATTCATCGAGAAGGCGCGGAAGTTGCAGCTCGAACTGGCCGCCGACTATCTGGTGATGGCGGCGTGGCTGACGTTCCTCAAGTCGAAGCTCATCCTGCCGCGCGAGAAGGAAACCGGCGACGAGCCTTCGGCCGACGAGATGGCGCAGCGGCTCGCCTTCCGTCTCATGCGGCTCGAGGCGATGCGCAACGCGATCGGAGAACTGATGACGCGCAAGCGTCTCGGGCGCGACGTGTTCGAGCGCGGCATGCCGGAGCGGGTATCGACCGTCAGCGACGTGCAATGGACGGCCGAGATCTACGATCTTCTCAAGGCGTACGCCGATCTCAGGCGGCGCACCGTCAAGGTGACACACGTCGTCAAGGCACGGCGCGTGTGGTCGATCAAGCAGGCGCGCACGAAACTCGAGACGCTGGTCGGACAAGCGATCGGAGATTGGGTCGAGCTCGATCAATGTCTCAAGACGTATCTCGCGACGGAGGAAGAGGACA